>NZ_MDED01000181.1 GCF_002939885.1 Xanthomonas cucurbitae | reverse complement strand
CGCGTCAGATACTGATTGATGAGGTTCTCGTAGGCTTCCTGGCGGCCGCTGATCTGCGTGGGCGCATTGCCGGCAGCGTGCTTGGCCAGGTCGGCCAGCGTGCTGCTGCCGTTGGCAAACGCCGCACCGGCGCCGCTGTCGAAGCTGGCGTAGCGCTCTTTGCGCCAGGTTTCCAGCGGCGAAGCCGTCAGCAGTGCATTGGCCACTTCCAGCCCGCGCGCGAACGCGTCCATGCCACCGATATGCGCCAGGAA
>NZ_MDED01000180.1 GCF_002939885.1 Xanthomonas cucurbitae | reverse complement strand
GTTCGCGGGGCGGCGGCGCGACCACGGCGATTGACTTGCCCACGCGCACGCAGCACGCGATACATGCTTGATTCCGATGCGATGTAAATCCCTTGATCTGCCAGCCGGGGCACGATCTGCGAGGGGGGCAGGCTCTGGTAAGCGGGCTGGTTGGCGACGGCGATGATTCGTTCCTTATCGACGCAGCTCAGCGCATGCGGGCAGTGCTTGGCCGCGCCTTTTCGAGCATCCACCAGCGTGCTGGCACCGCGCCA
>NZ_MDED01000179.1 GCF_002939885.1 Xanthomonas cucurbitae | reverse complement strand
TCCCCGGCCTGCGTCGTGCAGGCATGACAGCGGGGCTGGCGGGTGTAGGAGTTGCCGCAAGCGCCTACGATGCCGTGCAGACCGGCGATCGCATCGGCAGCTTGCTGGCGCAGGACAATCTTGCCGCTGCCCGTTCGCAAGCGCTGCACTTCAGTGCGCGTGGAATGGGTGGCTGGGTCGGCGGAACGGCCGCTGCTGCGGTGGTGGGCACCACGGGAGCCGGGCCGGTGGGGCTGGTCATGGCCGACGCCTATCTGTT
>NZ_MDED01000178.1 GCF_002939885.1 Xanthomonas cucurbitae | reverse complement strand
AGAGCCGTCACGTTGATCGCCGAGGCAGTGGCCGCCGGTGCCCGCGAGATCAAGGCATGCCAGGTGCTGGGCATCAGCTGCCGCACGCTGCGTCGTTGGCGCGGTGCCAGCACGCTGGTGGATGCTCGAAAAGGCGCGGCCAAGCACTGCCCGCATGCGCTGAGCTGCGTCGATAAGGAGCGAATCATGGCCGTCGCCAACCAGCCCGCTTACCAGAGCCTGCCCCCCTCGCAGATCGTGCCCCGGCTGGCAGATCAAGG
>NZ_MDED01000177.1 GCF_002939885.1 Xanthomonas cucurbitae | reverse complement strand
CGATAACGCTTCGTCGCGCCCAGGTGCGCTCCTACGGGTGGCGGATACGGCAGGTGCGACCGGTTTGCGCCACGGCGTGGATGACGGCTGCGCGATGGTGATGACCTACCACAGCCGGCTCACCGGTCGGCTTCTCCGTAGGAGCGCACCCGGGCGCGATGGGCTTTACCGATAACGCTTCGTCGCGCCCAGGTGCGCTCCTACGGGTGGCGGATACGGCAGGTGCGACCGGTTTGCGCCACGGCGTGGATGACGGCTGCG
>NZ_MDED01000176.1 GCF_002939885.1 Xanthomonas cucurbitae | reverse complement strand
TGCAACTCCACTTGGTCGTGTAGGGGCTCAGGCTACGACACCTGGCCCGCTACGTTATAGGACTGTTGCACTTCGCGGGCGAATCCACCGGGAAAGAAAAGGGGCCGGCTGGTCTCGTTGGATGTTAATTTGGATCAATGGTGGGAAAGGTCTTCCGGCTCATCTCAAGTTAGGGTCTTCGCGGATCACTGTGGGTGCAATCGAGCATTTTCGGGTAGCGCGGGCAGGAAGCTGGCGATGATCTTGAGCCTCAGGAACTCCTC
>NZ_MDED01000175.1 GCF_002939885.1 Xanthomonas cucurbitae | reverse complement strand
TGCAACTCCACTTGGTCGTGTAGGGGCTCAGGCTACGACACCTGGCCCGCTACGTTATAGGACTGTTGCACTTCGCGGGCGAATCCACCGGGTTCACTGCCGCGTAGGCAGCTCAGAAAAAGTTCAATCCGCGACGCTGGGGCGACAAGGCGTTCACTGCCGCGTAGGCAGCTCAGAAAAAAGGGTCTTCGCGGATCACTGTGGGTGCAATCGAGCATTTTCGGGTAGCGCGGGCAGGAAGCTGGCGATGATCTTGAGCCTCAGG
>NZ_MDED01000174.1 GCF_002939885.1 Xanthomonas cucurbitae | reverse complement strand
GCAAAGGAGACCACTATGCAATCCAAGGACGTACAGGCCCATGACGCCGACGGTGATCCGATCTATCGGAAGAATCCGCAGCCTATGCAGGCCTATCGGATCACCATGACCATCGAAGATGCGCCGGGGCCGTTTGGTTTCGTGGATGGCGCGGCTTTTTATCAGATGACTAATCATACGCTGTGCACCCCGATTGAGCCGATAGCCGGGGTCTGGTCCAAGCAAAAAGAAGATAGTGTTCCTGCAGTCTTCAAAAAAATCGATGC
>NZ_MDED01000173.1 GCF_002939885.1 Xanthomonas cucurbitae | reverse complement strand
ACGTCGGATCAATGCCTCGCACGTAGGAGCGCACCCGGGCGCGATGGAGCTTTGCCGGTAGAGCCTTGTCGCGCCCAGGTGCGCTCCTACGCGGAGCGCAACGGATTTGATGGTGGCTACGAACGCAAGTAGGACTGGCACGGAATGGTTCACTCTGAAACCGTCTTGTGCAGCGCAACCCCCTAATCCTA
Source organism: Xanthomonas cucurbitae (assembly GCF_002939885.1). GTDB lineage: Bacteria > Pseudomonadota > Gammaproteobacteria > Xanthomonadales > Xanthomonadaceae > Xanthomonas > Xanthomonas cucurbitae. The sequence goes on along the minus strand of NZ_MDED01000173.1, from coordinate 81 downwards.
CTGTGTCATAAAAATGTTATTCTGCAGGCAATCCACACCGTGCTGAGATGAACATGGCCGCAGTCAGTCACCAAGCGCGTT
>NZ_MDED01000172.1 GCF_002939885.1 Xanthomonas cucurbitae | reverse complement strand
GTGGTTGTCCACCGAGGAAGCGAGTTCGATCGTCAGCCCATCCTGGACGGCGCACTGGCCGACGGTGGAATGGTCGCAACCCGTCACAATGCACAGGTAGCGGACGCCATTGCATTTACCCGGGGCGCCTTGGAATATGCAGAGCAGAAGCATGTCAGTACCGGCTTGCCAACACCCGATGTGACGGTTGCAGGCCACTCGCTTGGTGGTAATTTGGCGCAAGTGACTGCACATCACTTCAAGCTCAAGGGGCAGACCTTCGACGCCTACGGC
>NZ_MDED01000171.1 GCF_002939885.1 Xanthomonas cucurbitae | reverse complement strand
GCTTTGCCCGCTTCAACGCGCGTTTGTTCTTGATCTGCTTCAACTTCGAGCGCTTTTCTGCGATCAGGTAGCGCAGCTTGCGCTTGCTCGCCATCTCTTCGCGCTTGTCCAGTCCGGTGTAGCCGCTGTCCCCGCTCACCGTGTCTTCCTTGCCGTGCAGCAGTTTGTGCGCCTGCGTGATGTCCGCCGCGTTGGCTGCCGTGCATTCCACGTGGTGCACCAACCCGGACTCATCATCCACGCCAATGTGCGCTTTCATCCCGAAGTAGTACT
>NZ_MDED01000170.1 GCF_002939885.1 Xanthomonas cucurbitae | reverse complement strand
AGGCCGTTTACCGACATCACCTGCGCGCGCAGTTGGGTGGCGGGCTTCGTGGACTGGTACAACAACGAGCACCGCCACAGTGGCATCCGATTTGTGACGCCGCACGAGCGCCATGAGCGACGCGACCAGGCCATCCTGGCCGCACGCGCGGACGTGTACCGGGAGGCCGCCATGCGTCATCCAAGCCGCTGGCGCGGACGCGCCACGCGTAACTGGACGCCTGTCGGCGCGGTGTGGCTGAACCCGGATAACGACGATAGAAAAGCACCCGATGA
>NZ_MDED01000169.1 GCF_002939885.1 Xanthomonas cucurbitae | reverse complement strand
GGGTCTTCGCGGATCACTGTGGGTGCAATCGAGCATTTTCGGGTAGCGCGGGCAGGAAGCTGGCGATGATCTTGAGCCTCAGGAACTCCTCGTCGCGATAGCCGTAGGCGCTGCGCTGGATGACCCGGATCTTGTTGTTGAGCCCTTCCACCAGGCCGAGGCTGACCTTGTTCTCCGGCCTGCAGTACGCCGCGATGCCGTCCCAGTGCCGCTCGATCATCCCCACGAACGTCTGGTAGGGCGCAAGCCGCTGCCAGCGCAGACTCTGCTTCCAGCG
>NZ_MDED01000168.1 GCF_002939885.1 Xanthomonas cucurbitae | reverse complement strand
GTTGGCACGGTGATGATTAGCACCGTCATGAACAGCCCGATACCGCCCTGCTGCAGCGCCTGGCTCGACAATCCTTCCGCATTGCCCAACGTGAACAGTTGTGCAGCCCAGTAGGCCGCAGCCACTTTTGCCGTGAATTTCAGCACCATCGCCGTCACCACCGACAGCATGGCCATCGAGAACAACGTGCCGAGTAAATAGAACAGCCATTTCTTGAACAGGTCCTTGGTCTGGTCGAAGATCAGCGCCAGGATGAAAATCGGCCCGATCCCGATCAGGAAGGC
>NZ_MDED01000167.1 GCF_002939885.1 Xanthomonas cucurbitae | reverse complement strand
CCCCACCTCCGTTGCCTTCAAGTGGGGCCATTGTCCAGCCGACCCGTCGCAAATCCTGCAACTACCGGCTGAGGAATGGGGCTAATCAGGAAACTGGTTCTCCCGAATCCAGCGAGACGTCATCACGCGCGGTGTCTTCACCTCTATCAAAGACCTGGACAAGAAGCTCATGTGCTACATCCGCCAGTACAACGTAAGCGTCCGCCAACCTCACCTACCCCGAAACCTCACTCCGTGCGCAACGGCAGCAATTGATCGATGTCCCGATCCAAGGTCGTCGGCAG
>NZ_MDED01000166.1 GCF_002939885.1 Xanthomonas cucurbitae | reverse complement strand
CCTTCTGGGACGGTGGAAAGGGCCTGTTTCCAAGGCTCAACGCAGATTCAGGGGCCTCAAGGCACCCACACGAATCCGCGATGAGCCAGAAATCTTTTGACTCCAAGAATTTCGCTGCCTCACTTCCATTAATGACTCTAACGTCTTCGCCCATCTCAACCATCGCGGCGATGACATCTGTTGACCAAATCCCCTCCTGATTAGCCCCATCCCTCAGCCAAGAAAGTTGCTTGCCATGCGCAAAACTCGCTCTGGGCAAGGCTTGCAGCGCATCAGCGCCGTCGC
>NZ_MDED01000165.1 GCF_002939885.1 Xanthomonas cucurbitae | reverse complement strand
GAGGAGTTCCTGAGGCTCAAGATCATCGCCAGCTTCCTGCCCGCGCTACCCGAAAATGCTCGATTGCACCCACAGTGATCCGCGAAGACCCCACTTTAATATCATCGTCCTGCATTGCCAACTCGAACATCGCGATTCGCCCATTCTGCATAAACTGCGCAGAAACCGCTCTACATCTTAGATTCGGAAATTTCTCTACCTGATTAGCCCCATCCCTCAGCCAAGAAAGTTGCTTGCCATGCGCAAAACTCGCTCTGGGCAAGGCTTGCAGCGCATCAGCGCCGTCG
>NZ_MDED01000164.1 GCF_002939885.1 Xanthomonas cucurbitae | reverse complement strand
TGCGGTGCTGACCGCGCGCCGCTCGGCCGAGTTGCTGGAACAAGGTAATGCCACCGCCGCGCAATCGGAGGTCACTCATGCGCTGGCCCGCAATGTCGGCGGCTGGGCTGGTGGTGCGTCCACCGCTGCAGCGCTGGGCGGCAGCGGTTTCGTGCCCGCCGCCTTGGTGGTGGGCGATGCGCTATTGATGAGCAAGGCCTTCGACAAGGGCGCCGATCTGCTGGACAACCGCGCCATCTATCACCAGACCGACAAGCAGGGCGTGGAGTGGCAGTTCAATGGCCGCAACTGG
>NZ_MDED01000163.1 GCF_002939885.1 Xanthomonas cucurbitae | reverse complement strand
TCCTACTGTGTCATTAAATGCGAAGGTGCGGAGACATCGTTCCAAGTAATGTCACTGCAATTTCTACGGCGATTGTCCAGCGCAGCGTCGCGATCGAGTCCACTACATGGCGCTGAGCCCGCATCGGTCGCCCCGCGCGGGCGGTAATCTTCGGGTAGGGCAGGTTGCGGGCGTTGTGACGGTTTTTTTTGATGCGCTCCACGCAAGCGCTCAGCAACCAGAAACCCGTAAGCAGCAATGCATAGCGTGGCGTGATGATGAAACCCCCGCCAACCGCGCCCTTCGTAGTGATC
>NZ_MDED01000162.1 GCF_002939885.1 Xanthomonas cucurbitae | reverse complement strand
TGATCGACAAGCTGCAGGCCGCCACGCAACCCCTGGAGCAAAGCCTGCAGCAGCTGACGGCGGAAACGCAGCGGCAGCAGGATCAGGCGCTGGTCCAGGACCAGCAGCGGCAGGTGGCGACGCAGCAACCAGGGTTCTCACGCTGATGCCATCGCTTGGGGCATTGACATGAACGACGAAGCGCAAGACGCGCTTGGACAAATAGCGGTGGCCGCAGGCCGCTTGGAAACGGTGATCGTCAGCTTGCAGCAACAGACGCAAGACGCGCAGGCGCAGATGCAGGCCACCAGGGAGCAGGAGGAG
>NZ_MDED01000161.1 GCF_002939885.1 Xanthomonas cucurbitae | reverse complement strand
TGATCGACAAGCTGCAGGCCGCCACGCAACCCCTGGAGCAAAGCCTGCAGCAGCTGACGGCGGAAACGCAGCGGCAGCAGGATCAGGCGCTGATCCAGGACCAGCAGCGGCAGGTGGCGACGCAGCAACCAGGGTTCTCACGCTGATGCCATCGTTTGGGGCATTGACATGAACGACGACGCGCAAGACGCGCTTGGACAAATAGCGGTGACCGCAGGCCGCTTGGAAACGGTGATCGTCAGCTTGCAGCAACAGACGCAAGACGCGCAGGCGCAGATGCAGGCCACCAGGGAGCAGGAGGAG
>NZ_MDED01000160.1 GCF_002939885.1 Xanthomonas cucurbitae | reverse complement strand
CTCAAGCTGACCGATGCCGAGTACCAGGTGGTGGTGTCGCTGGACGAGCGCTCGCGCTGCTTCCTGGTCAAGCAAGGCCACGCCTCGGCGGTGTGCCAGCTCAACCTGCGCGGCATGGACGATGCGTTGGCGGTGATCTCCTCCTCGACCGACAACATCGAGATCCTGCACCAGGTGCTGGCGGGCAAGGCGAGCAAGCTGGGCGTGAGCATGGACCAACTGACGCCGGAGCAGTGGCTGGCCGAGTTCTATGCCAACCGCAAGGGCTCGGGCAAGCGCAGCTCGGTCAAGGACAAGGAGGTGGA
>NZ_MDED01000159.1 GCF_002939885.1 Xanthomonas cucurbitae | reverse complement strand
GATGAGACCACGATTCTCAACTTTCGGCATCTGCTGGAACAGCACGACTTGGCACGCAAGCTGTTTGATCGAGTGAACGCGCATCTGTCACGCAAGGGCCAGAGCTTGCGTGGTGGCACGATCGTGGATGCCACGATCATTGCTGCGCCCAGTTCGACCAAGAACAAGCAGGGCGAACGCGATCCGGAAATGCACCAGACCAAGAAGGGCAACCAGTACTACTTCGGGATGAAAGCGCACATTGGCGTGGATGATGAGTCCGGGTTGGTGCACCACGTGGAATGCACGGCAGCCAACGCGGCGGAC
>NZ_MDED01000158.1 GCF_002939885.1 Xanthomonas cucurbitae | reverse complement strand
AATCGGATGCCACTGTGGCGGTGCTCGTTGTTGTACCAGTCCACGAAGCCCGCCACCCAACTGCGCGCGCAGGTGATGTCGGTAAACGGCCTGCTCGGATATGCCGGCGCGTACTTCAGCGTGCGGAACAGCGCCTCTGAGTAAGGGTTGTCGTCACTCACCCGTGGACGGCTGAAGGACGGGGTCACATGAAGGCTCTGCAAGGTGGCCAGCATCGTTGCCGCTTTCATCGGGCCGCCATTGTCAGCGTGCAGTACCAGCGTGTCGCGCGCCACCTGCTCTCGCATGCAGGCTTTCCCGATCAGCA
>NZ_MDED01000157.1 GCF_002939885.1 Xanthomonas cucurbitae | reverse complement strand
CCCCACCTCCGTTGCCTTCAAGTGGGGCCATTGTCCAGCCGACCCGTCGCAAATCCTGCAACTACCGGCTGAGGAATGGGGCTAATCAGGTAGACGAATGTCCTTTGGCACGGCTGAAGGTTTTGACGTTGGCGTGGTAGATGGCCATCAGGCGTTGCTCCGAAGCAGTGGGGTTGCTTGGTTTATGCCTCGGCTTTGGATTTTCGCAAGCGCCCTCGGCGCTTGGGGGGTGGATTCGCCCGCGAAGTGCAACAGTCCTATAACGTAGCGGGCCAGGTGTCGTAGCCTGAGCCCCTACACGACCAAGTGGAGTTG
>NZ_MDED01000156.1 GCF_002939885.1 Xanthomonas cucurbitae | reverse complement strand
CCTGATTAGCCCCATCCCTCAGCCAAGAAAGTTGCTTGCCATGCGCAAAACTCGCTCTGGGCAAGGCTTGCAGCGCATCAGCGCCGTCGCCAGTCGCGGCAGCATCTGTTCCAGACGAAATCTGCGGTTGAATCGATAAGCTGCTTCGGCCAGGTAGCGCCGCGCATACTTGGCTTGGCGCACCGCATGGTAGGTGCCGCTGATGGCACGTTTGACGTTGGCCAGCACCACATTCAACCAACGTGCTCCCTGGACTTCGGTTGCGGCACGACCACCGCCGGTATCGAGGGTGGTGTGGGCATGCCCAGCCTCCTCCAAAC
>NZ_MDED01000155.1 GCF_002939885.1 Xanthomonas cucurbitae | reverse complement strand
CGTGCGCGTGGGCAAGTCAATCGCCGTGGTCGCGCCGCCGCCCCGCGAACTGTGGCTAAACCGATGGCGGTGCGTGCCGATGCCCCTCGCCAGGTCTGGTCATGGGATATCACTTATCTGCCTTCGACGGTGAAAGGCCAGTTCTTCAAGCTGTATATGATCCTGGACGTCTACAGTCGCAAGATTGTCGGCTGGGAGGTCCACCACGAGGAGCTGGCCATCCACGCATCGATGCTGATCGGGAAAGCCTGCATGCGAGAGCAGGTGGCGCGCGACACGCTGGTACTGCACGCTGACAATGGCGGCCCGATGAAAGCGGCAACG
>NZ_MDED01000154.1 GCF_002939885.1 Xanthomonas cucurbitae | reverse complement strand
CGTTGCCGCTTTCATCGGGCCGCCATTGTCAGCGTGCAGTACCAGCGTGTCGCGCGCCACCTGCTCTCGCATGCAGGCTTTCCCGATCAGCACCGATGCGTGGATGGCCAGCTCCTCGTGGTGGACCTCCCAGCCCACGATCTTGCGACTGTAGACGTCCAGGATCATATACAGCTTGAAGAACTGGCCTTTCACCGTCGAGGGCAGATAAGTGATATCCCATGACCAGACTTGGCGAGGGGCATCGGCACGCACCGCCATCGGTTTAGCCACAGTTCGCGGGGCGGCGGCGCGACCACGGCGATTGACTTGCCCACGCGCACG
>NZ_MDED01000153.1 GCF_002939885.1 Xanthomonas cucurbitae | reverse complement strand
CGAGCAGCATAATTGAAAAGGATAGGAACACCCTGACTCTTGGCATTTACATCCGCCCCCCGCTCCACCAGCAGCTTCACGCTCTCCCATTTATTCTGAGTAAGGAATGCTTGCAAAAGCAAGGTTTCACCATTGGAGTTACGAACGTTCGGATCAACGCCATGATCGAGAAGTAGTTTCAGATAGACCGGATCTTCCTGCTTGGCAGCCCAGACCATCGCATTGTCTTCATAACGCCGGTGGATTCACTCACGAAGTGCAAGGGTATCGTAGTTGAAGAAGACCTCGGCTGGAGTGAGATAGCTCAATCGTTTTCTGGGTCGGTTGT
>NZ_MDED01000152.1 GCF_002939885.1 Xanthomonas cucurbitae | reverse complement strand
GCCCTGGCGACCGGCAACCCGCACAAGGTGGCCGACCTGTATGCGCCCGATGGCGTGCTGTTGCCGACCGTGTCCAACGAAGTGCGCGCCTCGCGCGAGCAGATCGAGAAGTACTTCGAGCTGTTTCTGACCAAGAAGCCGAAGGGCGTGGTCAACTACCGCACCGTGCGCCTGCTCGATGACGACAGTGCAGTGGACGCCGGCGTATACACCTTCACGCTGACCGACAAGGACGGCAAGAAGAGCGACGTGCAGGCGCGCTACACCTTCGTCTACGAAAAGCGCGACGGCAAGTGGCTGATTATCAATCACCACAGCTCGGCGATGCCGGAA
>NZ_MDED01000151.1 GCF_002939885.1 Xanthomonas cucurbitae | reverse complement strand
GCGACGGCGCTGATGCGCTGCAAGCCTTGCCCAGAGCGAGTTTTGCGCATGGCAAGCAACTTTCTTGGCTGAGGGATGGGGCTAATCAGGAAGAATTTTAAGGTCTCGTGGGTCGAATGTTTGAGGGATGGTCTGTTTTTGAACAGGGCTTTTGCACTGTTCAAGTGTCAATGTGTCGCTTCCAACAGAGAAAAGTCCTTGTGTTCTTGCCTCTGCTTCAGAGATGAAGATCCTGGTATGTGTTTCTTTTGGGTCTTCGCGGATCACTGTGGGTGCAATCGAGCATTTTCGGGTAGCGCGGGCAGGAAGCTGGCGATGATCTTGAGCCTCAGGAACTC
>NZ_MDED01000150.1 GCF_002939885.1 Xanthomonas cucurbitae | reverse complement strand
TCTTTCCCGCCGAGCTACTGGCCGTGCAGGCGCTACGCCGCCGCCAGGGCCTGCCCGAGTTCAAGACCGATCATCTGTTGATCGATACGCCCTGGGCGTTCGTCCGGGACATGCCGCCAGTGGCACCGCATCCGTTGGCAGCGGCAGTGGAAGCACGCCTGGTGCAGGATTACCCGCAGTTTCGTTAAGCAATCCGCAGGCAATTGACCATCGCCGACCGAAGCGGTACACAGTGAGCCGACACCGGATGGGTAATGTGGCCAACGGAAAACATCCTGACTAGCATCGTCAACTCGCATTCAAGGACCAACGCGCCACATGCAGATCACAGCTCATCCATCGTTGAA
>NZ_MDED01000149.1 GCF_002939885.1 Xanthomonas cucurbitae | reverse complement strand
CCGCAGGCCGCTTGGAAACGGTGATCGTCAGCTTGCAGCAACAGACGCAAGACGCGCAGGCGCAGATGCAGGCCACCAGGGAGCAGGAGGAGGCCAAGTTCAAGCAGGCGATGGTGGCCTTGTTCCAGGCGCAGCAGCAGCGGATGGAAAGCGCCTTGCTGCCCAGGATTGCTTGGGCCTGGAAGATCATCGCGACGCTGGCGATGTGTTTCGTTCTGCTGTTGATGGGGTTTTTCTTGCTGCTGAATCAGGCCAACGACCAGCTGCACGCCGCACGGGCCCGCGCGGCGGCGGCGGACGTGCGAGCGGACGTGCAGGAAGCGGCCAGGCATGTCGAGATCACCTCCTGCGGCGGCCGGCC
>NZ_MDED01000148.1 GCF_002939885.1 Xanthomonas cucurbitae | reverse complement strand
CTGGGTCGCGTAAAACTCGTTCAAACCTTCGATTTTCGCCGTTTTCAGCTCATTTCCGAGGGTTTCCCCGGATTACAGACGCAACTCGGCCACAGCAGGCAATAAGTGCTTTCGCTTCTGCCACAGGTTCGACAGCGCAAACAGCGTCAACACCTGCGCGGTGTTCTTCGCCAAACCGCGATAGCGCACCTTGACGTAGCCGAACTGGCGTTTGATCACGCGGAACGGATGCTCCACCTTCGCCCGCAAGCTGGCCTTGGTGTGCTCCCAATGCTTTGCCCGCTTCAACGCGCGTTTGTTCTTGATCTGCTTCAACTTCGAGCGCTTTTCTGCGATCAGGTAGCGCAGCTTGCGCTTGCTCGCC
>NZ_MDED01000147.1 GCF_002939885.1 Xanthomonas cucurbitae | reverse complement strand
CCTTCGCGGATGGCGAAACGCAGACCTTCGTCCATCGCGACCGGGTTGATCAGGGTCACGACCATCTTCACGTTGTCGCCCGGCATCACCATTTCCACGCCTTCCGGCAGCTGGCAGGCGCCAGTGATATCGGTGGTGCGGAAGTAGAACTGCGGACGGTAGCCCTTGAAGAACGGGGTATGACGGCCACCCTCGTCCTTGGACAGCACGTAGACTTCGGCTTCGAACTCGGTGTGCGGCTTGATCGAACCCGGCTTGCACAGCACCTGACCACGCTCGACGTCGTCACGCTTGGTGCCGCGCAGCAGCAGACCGGCGTTGTCGCCTGCCTGGCCCTGGTCCAGCAACTTGCGGAACATTTCCACGCC
>NZ_MDED01000146.1 GCF_002939885.1 Xanthomonas cucurbitae | reverse complement strand
AGCGCTTCCAGCCGATGCAGCAGGTAGTTGATGACCGGCACGCGCACCTCGGCGTTGTCGATCACGTCGGTGTAGTCGAAGCCGATGATCGAGGCACGCGTCAGGTCGATCGTGTCCACCGGGTTGTCGAACACCCAGCCCAGCGAGTTGCCGGCCGTCCACCGGCGCAGGCGCGCATACAGCCCGTCATCGCCCATGTTCGGCAGGCTCTTGCGGAAGTTGCTCATGCTGCGCAGGTGCATCGGCGTGTCCAGCATCCCTTCCACCGCGCGGTAGATGTCTTCTTCCTCGCGGGCGCTGTACTCCGCCTTGCCCCCCAGCACCTTGACCAACTCCGCCAGAAATTGCGTATTGGCTTCGTTGCGCTCGCACTGGAACGGGTTGAAGCC
>NZ_MDED01000145.1 GCF_002939885.1 Xanthomonas cucurbitae | reverse complement strand
GGTGGATTCGCCCGCGAAGTGCAACAGTCCTATAACGTAGCGGGCCAGGTGTCGTAGCCTGAGCCCCTACACGACCAAGTGGAGTTGCACATGCGCTATCGACACCTGACCCAGGACGAACGGTACCAGATTGCCTGGGGGTGTGATCTCTCTGTCTCCAATGCGGACATCGCCCGCCAGCTCGGCCGTCATGCCAGTACGATTGGCCGCGAGCGCGCGCGCAATCGTAATGCCAGTAGTGGAACGTACCGTGCCCAGCAGGCGCACCGCACCGCCCGCCAGCGTCGCAGTCAAGGCAGTAGCCACGCGCAGATGGACGCGCCGATGCAGGCTGCATTGCTGGCCGGGCTGGCCGAAAAATGTAGCCCTGCGCAGATCCACGGCCGTGCGCG
>NZ_MDED01000144.1 GCF_002939885.1 Xanthomonas cucurbitae | reverse complement strand
CGCATGAAGCACAAGATCATGCAGGCGATGGTCGAGCGCGAAGAACCGCGAAAACTCAGCGGATTTGTGCAAATCGATGACGCGTACCTTGGCGGCGAACGCACCGGAGGCAAGCGCGGACGAGGCTCGGAGAACAAACAGCCGTTCGTGATCGCAGTGCAAGTGGACCAGAACAATGAACATCCTACCTTTGCGGTGATCGAGCCGGTGAAGGCTTTTGACAACGCCTCGCTGAAGGACTGGATCGAACGGCGTCTGGAGCCGGAATGCGAAGTTTACAGCGACGGATTGGCTTGCTTTCGCCGTTTGGAGGAGGCTGGGCATGCCCACACCACCCTCGATACCGGCGGTGGTCGTGCCGCAACCGAAGTCCAGGGAGCACGTTGGTTGAATGTG
>NZ_MDED01000143.1 GCF_002939885.1 Xanthomonas cucurbitae | reverse complement strand
GACAATGGCCCCACTTGAAGGCAACGGAGGTGGGGCATGGGTATCAACATCGTGCAGTTTCAGCCTGGATTGTCGATGACAGAGTTCGTGGATCGTTACGGAACCGAAGCCAAGTGTTATCGGGCCTTGTATCGGTGGCGCTGGCCGAATGGATTTCGCTGCCCGCAATGCGAAGGCCGCGCGCGCTCGCGCTTTCGACGCGATGGGCAGGTGTACTACCAGTGCCGTGCGTGCCGGCATCAGACCACCTTGCGTGCTGGCACGCTGTTTCAGTCCAGCAAGCTGCCCTTGCGCTTGTGGATGCAGGCGATCTACCTGCTGACATCCAGCAAGACCAACCTGGCGGCGCTGGAGTTGAAGCGGCATCTTGGAGTGAACTACAAGGCGGCCTGGCGCATG
>NZ_MDED01000142.1 GCF_002939885.1 Xanthomonas cucurbitae | reverse complement strand
TTCCAACGCGCGTATGGCTTGCAGGTCGATGGCGTGGTGGGGCAACAGACGCGGGCTGCTTTGGGTCAGGCGGTGTCGCAGCATGCGACCAAAGCTGCCGAGCAGACCATCGCCCAGGCCCAAGCGACTTCGGCACCAGCCGCATCCTCCGCTCCTCCATTGCTCACCGACCCTCGTCACCCCGACAACGGCCTGTTCCTTAGTACGGTGGGCAAGCTGGACGCACTGGGCGAGCGCGGTGGGTTCTCAAATCGCACGGAGGTTGAACAGGCGGCCGGGCAGCTCGTGTTTGAGGCCAAGGTCGGCGGCTTGCAACGCATCGACCATGTTATACCCAGCAGGAGCGGCGATGGCTTCTTTGCGGTCCAGGGCGAGATGACCGACCCAACAATGCAGCGGGTGTTCGTGGATCG
>NZ_MDED01000141.1 GCF_002939885.1 Xanthomonas cucurbitae | reverse complement strand
GGCTGGTCCACCGGCCTTCGATGTCGCGGTAGTAGCGCTGGCCGTTCGAGGCAGTCAACGCATCCGGATCCGGCAACGCCTGCTGGACGGCCGGCGACATCGGCAAGCCCTCGGCGGCCCAGCCGCTGCGGTGGTAGGCCAGTTCATAGCGCGCGGCGATCGCACCGGGACTGTTGGCAATATTGCGGGCGATGACTGTTTGCGCTTGTGCGTCCAATTCCGCTGCACGGGGTGGCAAGGCGGTTTCCTGCACGTAGCTGCCGCGATCGTTGGCACCGGAGACCGCAGTCTTGACCAGACGATGCCATTGGCCGTCTGCCGGATCGCGCTTCCAGTCGGCAGGACTCAGGCTGGGGCGATCGGTGGCGTTGGCCGACTGTCGATAAGGATCGACCGGATCGGGTGCGTCTTTCAGCGCCA
>NZ_MDED01000140.1 GCF_002939885.1 Xanthomonas cucurbitae | reverse complement strand
TGGGAATTGGATACGGTCCGCCCATCGCGCGGCACTGGCGTGCTGGTGACGCATGTCGAACGCAGCAGTGGCTATGTGCGTCTGGGCTGGAGTCCTGACGGCACCGCCGATGCTGTTGCCGAGGTCATTTGCGCGCGCCTATGGCGTGTGCGCGATAAGGTGCTGACGCTGACCTGCGATCGCGGTAGCGAGTTCGCCCAGGATGCCCGCATCGAGGACCGGCTATCGACCAAGGTGTACTTTGCCGACCCACATGCCCCTTGGCAACGCGGCTGCAATGAGAATCTCAACGGACTGCTCCGGCAGTATTTTCCGCGCAGTCGTGACTTCAGCACCATCACGGCGCAAGAGCTGCAGCAGGTTGAACATTCACTCAACAACCGACCCAGAAAACGATTGAGCTATCTCACTCCAGCCGAGGTCTT
>NZ_MDED01000139.1 GCF_002939885.1 Xanthomonas cucurbitae | reverse complement strand
TCGTCGACCATGTCGGCCTTGTTCAGGAACACGACGATGTGCGGCACACCGACCTGACGCGAGAGCAGGATGTGCTCGCGGGTCTGCGGCATCGGGCCGTCGGCGGCCGAACACACCAGGATCGCGCCGTCCATCTGCGCTGCACCGGTAATCATGTTCTTGACGTAGTCGGCGTGGCCGGGGCAATCGACGTGTGCGTAGTGACGCTTTTCGGATTCGTACTCGACGTGCGCGGTCGAGATCGTGATGCCACGCGCCTTTTCTTCCGGCGCTGCGTCGATCGCGTCGTACGCCTTGAACTCACCACCGAAACGCTCTGCACCGATCTTGGTCAGCGCGGCGGTCAACGTGGTCTTGCCATGGTCAACGTGACCGATGGTGCCGACGTTCACATGTGGCTTGGTACGCGCAAATTTTACTTTTGCCATG
>NZ_MDED01000138.1 GCF_002939885.1 Xanthomonas cucurbitae | reverse complement strand
GCCGTCGTGCCGCCGGCCCAGCCACCGACATTGCGCCCGGTGAAGTGCGCCAGCTCTGATTGCGCGGCGAGCGGGTTGTCCTGGCCGAGCAAGTGCGTGGCGCGTTGGCCGGTCATCACGGTGTCGGCGGCGGTGGCGAGCAGGCCGGCGGTGCGTAGCGCTTGGCCTGCAGATAGCTCGCCTGCCAACAGTTCGGCGGTTGTGAAGCCGCGTTGCGATACTGGTGTGTACGACGGATGCGGTGTGGCGCCTGCGCCTTGGCGGATGCTGGGCGCAGCACCGCCGATGGTTGTCGGCGTGTCATCCAAGACCTGCTGTACCAAGGCCGCGTTGGACTCGGATAACCTCACGCGCCCGGCATCCTCGGCGTGCGCGATGGCCATGCGAAATTCCTCGCGGCCGGCGATCTCGCGGATGACGGCATCGCGTTCATCCGGGACAGCGACCA
>NZ_MDED01000137.1 GCF_002939885.1 Xanthomonas cucurbitae | reverse complement strand
GGCACAGCACCGGCAACAGCCGCTGCACCGTCTCCAGCGCCTGCTTGCCGCCGCCATTGCTGGCGATGGCCACCACCTGGTCCCGGGTCAGGTCATGGGCCTGGCACAGCGCCGGCAACAGCCGCTGCACCGTCTCCAGCGCCTGCTTGCCGCCATCGTGGCTGGCGATGGCCACCACCTGGTCCGGGGGCAGGCCATGGGCCTGGCACAGCACCGGCAACAGCCGCTGCACCGTCTCCAGCGCTTGCTTGCCGCCATCGTGGCTGGCGATGGCCACCACCTGGTCCGGGGTCAGGCCATGGGCCTGGCACAGCACCGGCAACAGCCGCTGCACCGTCTCCAGCGCCTGCTTGCCGCCATCGTGTCTGGCGATGGCCACCACCTGGTCCGGGGTCAGGCCATGGGCCTGGCACAGCACCGGCAACAGCCGCTGCACCGTCTCCAGCGCCTGCTTGCC
>NZ_MDED01000136.1 GCF_002939885.1 Xanthomonas cucurbitae | reverse complement strand
AGCACGAAGTTGCCCGAGGCCACGTCATCCATCGCCAGGTCCAGGTCGCGGATCTGGCTGGAGGACTTGTCCCCGGAGGAAATCATCATGCCTTTGGTGCGTTCCAGCACCTTCAGCGCGTCGTGACGTCTTATCAATCCGAGTGAACTAGGGCTTAATGCAAGGATCCATGCCCATTCCGCCGCCCCAAAAACAATGGCCCCGGCAATGCCGGGGCCATCGATTGCGCGCTGCCGTACTCCTTACAACGTCGGGCCGCGTGTGTCGGGAGGCTGCGGGGTCTGCTGGGCAGTTTGCTGCGTCTGACGCTGGCTTTCCTCTGCAACCTGACGGCTGCTGTGTTCCAGCGACTGCCCTTGCGCCTGGGAGCGATCCACGAACACCCGCTGCATTGTTGGGTCGGTCATCTCGCCCTGGACCGCAAAGAAGCCATCGCCGCTCCTGCTGGGTATAACATGGTC
>NZ_MDED01000135.1 GCF_002939885.1 Xanthomonas cucurbitae | reverse complement strand
AGCACGAAGTTGCCCGAGGCCACGTCATCCATCGCCAGGTCCAGGTCGCGGATCTGGCTGGAGGACTTGTCCCCGGAGGAAATCATCATGCCCTTGTTGCGTTCCAGTACCTTCAGCGCGTCGTGACGTCTTATCAATCCGAGTGAACTAGGGCTTAATGCAAGGATCCATGCCCATTCCGCCGCCCCAAAAACAATGGCCCCGGCAATGCCGGGGCCATTGATTGCGCGCTGCCGTACTCCTTACAACGTCGGGCCGCGTGTGTCGGGAGGCTGCGGGGTCTGCTGCGCAGTTTGCTGCGTCTGACGCTGGCTCTCCTCGGCAACCTGCCGGCTGCTGTGTTCCAGCGACTGCCCTTGCGCCTGGGAACGATCCACGAACACCCGCTGCATTGTTGGGTCGGTCATCTCGCCCTGGACCGCAAAGAAGCCATCGCCGCTCCTGCTGGGTATAACATGGTC
>NZ_MDED01000134.1 GCF_002939885.1 Xanthomonas cucurbitae | reverse complement strand
CACCTCCGTTGCCTTCAAGTGGGGCCATTGTCCAGCCGACCCGTCGCAAATCCTGCAACTACCGGCTGAGGAATGGGGCTAATCAGGAATCCCCTTCGCTGCCGGACCGCTATAAAGAACAGTCACACGGCCTGGTGCATTTGCATCTATCTGTGATGCGAGTGCGCGCAGATCTTCGCCTGAACGATACGCATCCGGTCGCTCTCTCAGTAAAGTAATGGCCTCTTCCGCACTCAATGCATTTTTCATATCACACAGCCTTCCGATATCTCAATCCTGGCGTTGTAGTCGGTATACTTTGAGTGAACCCCTCCAAATCCTTTATGTGCCGTCAGCGCCACGCCTAAGTCTTCAACAAATTGTGGTGCATCTAACTTGAGGCTCATCGCGGATTCGTGTGGGTGCCTTGAGGCCCCTGAAGCTGCGTTGAGCCTTGGAAACAGTCCCTTCCCGCCATCCCAGAAGGTGGT
>NZ_MDED01000133.1 GCF_002939885.1 Xanthomonas cucurbitae | reverse complement strand
TTGCTCGGCCAGGACAACCCGCTCGCCGCGCAATCAGAGCTGGCGCACTTCACCGGGCGCAATGTCGGTGGCTGGGCCGGCGGCACGACGGCCGCCTACGCGCTGGGCAGCTCCGGCGCCGGGCCGATGGTGCTGATCGCCGCCGATGCCTATTTCATGAGCGTGGCCGGCGAGAAGGCCGCCGCGCTGCTCGACAACCGCGCGATCTACCGGCAGACCGATGGCGATGACACGCACTGGTCCTTCGATGGCCGCGCCTGGGCGCGCGAGGGCAAGGCAGACACCACCGCCGATGGCGTGGACAACCCCAACGCCACGCCGATCGTCGCCAGCTACGCCAAGGCCCGCGAGCTGAACTACCAGGCGACCAATGTCGCTGCAGCATTGGCGCTGAAAGACGCACCCGATCCGGTCGATCCTTATCGACAGTCGGCCAACGCCACCGATCGCCCCAGCCTGAGTCCTGCCGACTGGAAG
>NZ_MDED01000132.1 GCF_002939885.1 Xanthomonas cucurbitae | reverse complement strand
CCACCTCCGTTGCCTTCAAGTGGGGCCATTGTCCAGCCGACCCGTCGCAAATCCTGCAACTACCGGCTGAGGAATGGGGCTAATCAGGAACCTGGATGCAGGCATCTTCGACAGCCATAAGCACAGATCTCAGTAATTCAAATTTGTGGTTAGATCAAATCAATTTGATCTTGCAAAAAATATCCGATCTCGCCACGGCTGGCTTGGATCCAAGAGTGTTGTGGTCGCTTCTTTCATACGGATATGTATCCGAAGACACGCTTTGTGCTGGCAAAAATGCATGCAGTCCGGCACTTGCTGCAAAAATTATGAGGCGCCTACCGGCGCTATTAGAACAGGAACAGGGGATATTTTACTCAGCCGAGCTTGAAATCCTGAACATCGGAATTGATCGCTCTATTAATCCTACTGTGTCATAAAAATGTTATTCTGCAGGCAATCCACACCGTGCTGAGATGAACATGGCCGCAGTCAGTCACCAAGCGCGTTTT
>NZ_MDED01000131.1 GCF_002939885.1 Xanthomonas cucurbitae | reverse complement strand
GTGCTGTTCCAGCAGATGCCGAAAGTTGAGAATCGTGGTCTCATCGGGCACCCCATCCAGGCCGCCGATCTTCGCAAAACGCCGCATCGACAACGTGTCGTACAACGCCTCTTCTGCCCCAGGGTCGCTCAGCGCATACCACTGCTGCAGAAAGTGAATCCGCAGCATCGTCTCCAGTCGATACGGCTGTCGACCAGGCTGGCCCGACTTGGGATAGTGCGGTTCGATCAGCGCCAGCAAGGCCTTCCAAGGCACCACCTGATCCATCTCGGCCAGGAACACCTCCCGCCGTGTTCGCTTGCGCTTGCCGTTGTACTCCGCGTCGCCAAAGCTCAGTTGCATCGAAATCGTCCGCTTGGGTCGTCGGTTAATTGTCGCAGATCAGGCTGCTTTGTTCAGAGCGTCCTTAGAGGGTGTTTACATAATGATATAATAGTGCCATCTCATCACAGACAGTCATCGAAATGGGCCGCCCACTGAAGATTCAAGTCGAACA
>NZ_MDED01000130.1 GCF_002939885.1 Xanthomonas cucurbitae | reverse complement strand
TCACGGTCGTGATAGAGCGGTTGCAATTCTTCGGCATGCTGCCGGGCTATTGGATCGCTGCTAGTCCGCAGTTGCTCAAGTACGGTGCGCTGATGCTGGTGGTCTGCGAGAGTCGACATTTGAAAAATCCTTCTTCAGTGATCGATCAAAGTAACGGAATGTCTTTTTCTTCGGATGGGAAGCCGAAGGATTTACGCATACTTCGGAAATTTTCAGGTAAAGGGGGGCGTTGGTAGCCCCGCTGCAACAACCATTGCTGGCACTTGCGCTGCCAGGTTGGATCATTTGGATTGCCAGGGTGCCAAAAAATACTTTCTACGATAGAAAGATTTTTTGGAAGCGGAGGGGGGCTTCCTTCTCCTGGATCTGCACCATGTTCAAGTAGCCAGTAGGCCTGCTCAAAACCACCACGAGCAGCATAATTGAAAAGGATAGGAACACCCTGACTCTTGGCATTTACATCCGCCCCCCGCTCCACCAGCAGCTTCACGCTCTCCCATTT
>NZ_MDED01000129.1 GCF_002939885.1 Xanthomonas cucurbitae | reverse complement strand
CAGCGCCTGATCCTGCTGCCGCTGCGTTTCCGCCGTCAGCTGCTGCAGGCTTTGCTCCAGGGGTTGCGTGGCGGCCTGCAGCTTGTCGATCAGCACGCGGTCGATCAACCAGGGATTCTGGTCGGTCGAGGTAGCCAGCAATGCCCGACCGTCCTGGACTGGCGTCAGTGCATCAATGCGCGGCAGTTGGTGCAGCTTGGCCTGACAAGCAACGGCACCAGCGACCTGTTCCATCTGCACGCGATCCAGATACCCGCCCGCCTGCGGCCCGAGCTGTTCCAAATGCGTCATCGCCTGCGCGAAGAGCGGGTTGTGCCGGCCAGGCAATTGCTGCTGCTTGGCCAACATCCGCTCCTGCGCCGCCGCCAGTGTCTGCTGCCAGCGCTCGGGCGTCGCATACGCCATCGACGCTGCCCGTGCACCCTGGTCGTCGCCGGCTTCCAAGGCAGCATAGAACTGCTCGACCAAGGGGTCCATGCGGCGCGGTGCCGTCTGTTCCGATAGCGGCGTGTCGGTGAGGC
>NZ_MDED01000128.1 GCF_002939885.1 Xanthomonas cucurbitae | reverse complement strand
TCGACGTCGTCACGCTTGGTGCCGCGCAGCAGCAGACCGGCGTTGTCGCCTGCCTGGCCCTGGTCCAGCAACTTGCGGAACATTTCCACGCCTGTGACGGTGGTCTTCTGGGTGTCGCGGATACCGACGATTTCGATTTCGTCGCCGACCTTGATGATGCCGCGCTCGATACGACCGGTCACCACGGTGCCGCGGCCGGAGATCGAGAACACGTCTTCCACCGGCATCAGGAACGGACGATCGACGTCGCGGGTCGGCTCCGGGATGAAGGTGTCGAGCGCCTCGACCAGCTTCAGGATCGCCGGCACGCCGATTTCGCTCTGATCGCCGTCCAGCGCCAGACGCGCCGAACCGTGGATGATCGGAGTGTCATCGCCCGGGAAGTCGTACTTGCTCAGCAGCTCACGCACTTCCATTTCGACCAGCTCCAGCAGCTCGGCGTCGTCGACCATGTCGGCCTTGTTCAGGAACACGACGATGTGCGGCACACCGACCTGACGCGAGAGCAGGATGTGCTCGCGGGTCTGCGGCAT
>NZ_MDED01000127.1 GCF_002939885.1 Xanthomonas cucurbitae | reverse complement strand
TCGACGTCGTCACGCTTGGTGCCGCGCAGCAGCAGACCGGCGTTGTCGCCTGCCTGGCCCTGGTCCAGCAACTTGCGGAACATTTCCACGCCAGTGACGGTAGTCTTCTGGGTGTCGCGGATACCGACGATTTCGATTTCGTCGCCCACCTTGATGATGCCGCGCTCGATACGACCGGTCACCACGGTGCCGCGGCCGGAGATCGAGAACACGTCTTCCACCGGCATCAGGAACGGACGATCGACGTCACGGGTCGGCTCCGGGATGAAGGTGTCGAGCGCGTCGACCAGCTTCAGGATCGCCGGCACGCCGATTTCGCTCTGATCGCCGTCCAGCGCCAGACGCGCCGAACCGTGGATGATCGGAGTGTCATCGCCCGGGAAGTCGTACTTGCTCAGCAGCTCGCGCACTTCCATTTCGACCAGCTCCAGCAGCTCGGCATCGTCGACCATGTCGGCCTTGTTCAGGAACACGACGATGTGCGGCACACCGACCTGACGCGAGAGCAGGATGTGCTCGCGGGTCTGCGGCAT
>NZ_MDED01000126.1 GCF_002939885.1 Xanthomonas cucurbitae | reverse complement strand
TCCTACTGTGTCATAAAAATGTTATTCTGCAGGCAATCCACACCGTGCTGAGATGAACATGGCCGCAGTCAGTCACCAAGCGCGTTTTTCCGCCTATTTGGATGACCTATCCGCTGCGCTTGGTCATGCTGATCGCGCGGCGAGCTTACACGGTTATTGCCGAGGATTGATGCTGCCGTTGGAGCGCAAAAGCGTAGAGCCGCTGGCGGCGCATGTGGATCCGCTGCGGACACGGGCTCGGCATCAGGCGTTGCACCATTTCGTGGCCAAGTCGGACTGGTCCGATGCGGCGGTGCTGGAGCGCGTCCGTCAGTACGTCTCATCGCATATGGATTTGAAGGGCGAGGTGTACTGGATCGTGGACGACACGGGTTTTCGCAAGAAGGGCAAGCATTCGGTCGGTGTGACCCGACAGTACTGCGGGGAGATCGGCAAACAGGACAACTGCCAGGTGGCGGTGAGCGTCTCGCTGGCGACGCCTGCGGCGAGCGTGCCGATGGCCTTTGGGCTGTATCTTCCTGAGGCTTGGGCGGCCGATGCGGC
>NZ_MDED01000125.1 GCF_002939885.1 Xanthomonas cucurbitae | reverse complement strand
GGCATCCTCGGCGTGCGCGATGGCCATGCGAAATTCCTCGCGGCCGGCGATCTCGCGGATGACGGCATCGCGTTCATCCGGGACAGCGACCAAATTCTTGCCCGTCGTGCGTGCGTCACCGATCACCTTTGCGATCCGCTGCTCGGAGTGTG
Organism: Xanthomonas cucurbitae; assembly: GCF_002939885.1. Taxonomy (GTDB): domain Bacteria; phylum Pseudomonadota; class Gammaproteobacteria; order Xanthomonadales; family Xanthomonadaceae; genus Xanthomonas; species Xanthomonas cucurbitae. The sequence goes on along the minus strand of NZ_MDED01000125.1, from coordinate 400 downwards.
TTATCGCGGCCCATTCGCATTCGACGTTGCTCATGGCGCGCAGCGTCTTCAGCTGGTCGGCGTGGGCTGTGCGGTATTGCTCGTACTCGGAGAGGATGCTGCGGTTTTGCGCGTTGGTCTCGGCCTTGGTCAAGCGATCCGGAGTCGTTGCGAACATGTCGCCATTGATCAGGGCGACCTTAAGGGTGTCCTGCAGGTCGTGGACTTGCGCGGCGACGAGCTTCAATGCAGCAGCGTCGTTGCGTATGGCAGCGCGGCCGTTTTGGGATTTACTGAGATTGTCAAGATGATCAACGATTGCATCCGTATACCTGATTAGCCCCATTCCTCAGCCGGTAGTTGCAGGATTTGCGACGGGTCGGCTGGACAATGGCCCCACTTGAAGGCAACGGAGGTGGGG
>NZ_MDED01000124.1 GCF_002939885.1 Xanthomonas cucurbitae | reverse complement strand
TCCAGGCCGTGCTGGCGCAGGAAGCCGATGACCGTGGCGCTGTCGAAGTCGTACTGGTGCTTCATCGGCTCCATTGGCTTGGGCTCGATCAGGAAATTGCCCTTGAAGCCGATGCTGCGGCCGTAGTCGCGTGCCAGCGTGAGGAAGCGCGCCATGTTGTCCTGCTCGCGCTTCATCTGGGTGTTGTGCAGGCAGGCATAGCCTTCGCGGCCACCCCAGAACACGTAGTTTTCGCCGCCCAGCTCCACCGTGGCATCGATGGCAGCCTTGACCTGCACCGCGGCGCGCGCTACCACGTTGAAGTCCGGGTTGGTCGATGCGCCATTCATGTAGCGCGCATGCGAGAACAGGTTGGCGGTGCCCCACAGCAGCTTGATGCCGGTATCGGCCTGGCGCTGCTTGGCGATGCCCACCATGTGCTTGAGATTCTTTTCGTACTCGCCGATGTCATCGGCATCCGGTGCCAGATCGATATCGTGGAAACAGTAGTACGGCACGCCGAGCTTGGTGAAGAATTCGAAGGCGGCGTCGGACTTGGCTTCGGCACGATTGAG
>NZ_MDED01000123.1 GCF_002939885.1 Xanthomonas cucurbitae | reverse complement strand
GTAAGCGTCCGCCAACCTCACCTACCCCGAAACCTCACTCCGTGCGCAACGGCAGCAATTGATCGATGTCCCGATCCAAGGTCGTCGGCAGCCGCGCCAGGGTGTCATGCAGCCAGGCATGCGGTTCGATACCGTTGGCCTTGGCGGTGGCCAGTAGGCTCATGATCGCCGCCGCGCGCCTGCCCGCCTGCGCTGAGCCGGCAAACAGCCAATTCTTGCGTCCCAGCGCCACCGGACGAATCGCGTTTTCGATCAGGTTGTTGTCGATCGGGTAACGTCCGTCCTGGACATAACGCGTCAGCGCGTCCCATCGCTTGAGCGTATAGGCCAGTGCACGCGCGGTGCCGCTGTTGCCCATCACCGTCTGCTGCAACTCCAACAACCAGCAGTTCAGCCGCGATAGCACCGGCACGGCGTGTTCTTGTCGGTAAGCCAGACGCTCATCGGGCTTCAGCGCGCTGGCTGCCGCTTCGATGGTGTAAAGCACGCCGATGCGCGCGATCGCTTCAGCCGCAATCGCGCTGCCGCTGGCCGCATGCTGCTCATGCCACTTGCG
>NZ_MDED01000122.1 GCF_002939885.1 Xanthomonas cucurbitae | reverse complement strand
CAGCCCCGAACTCAAAGACCAGATCGTCCGGCGGATGATGCCCCCCAACAATCAGAGCGTTGCTGACCTGAGCCGTCACACTGGCATCAGCGCCCCCACGTTGTACGCGTGGAAGAAACAGATCCGCAGCCAAGGATATATCGTGCCCGACACCGCTACTTCGCCGGACAACTGGGACGTGAAAGCCAAACTGAGAGCCGTCGCCCAGACGATGCCGATGAACGAGGCCGAGTGCTCGGCGTGGTGCCGTGAGAACGGCATCTACCCCGAGCAGATCGCTGCCTGGCGGCAGGCCTTTGAGACCATGCAGTCGAGCGCCTCGGCAGCGGAGCGGGCGGTTTCCACGGTGATGCGCAAGCGCGTCAAGCAGCTTGAGAAGGAGCTTTTGCGCAAGGATCGCGCCCTGGCGGAGGCGGCAGCGCTGCTGACGCTGTCAAAAAAAGCCCAGGCTCTCTGGGGCACCGACGAGGACGTCTGATCCCCGCGTCGTTGAAACAGAGAGCCGTCACGTTGATCGCCGAGGCAGTGGCCGCCGGTGCCCGCGAGATCAAGGCATGCCAGGTGCTGGGCATCAGCTGCCGCACGCTGCG
>NZ_MDED01000121.1 GCF_002939885.1 Xanthomonas cucurbitae | reverse complement strand
GCGACGGCGCTGATGCGCTGCAAGCCTTGCCCAGAGCGAGTTTTGCGCATGGCAAGCAACTTTCTTGGCTGAGGGATGGGGCTAATCAGGAGAACAAAAGGGTGGCGTGCTTGCTGCCGCCGGAGAGCGCGGCGATGTGGGAAGTGTCGCGCGCGAGTGGCATCAGCGAGGCGACGCTGGAGCGGTGGCTGAGCCAGTCGCTGGGTGACCCGGCGCGGGGACGGGTGTGGACGGCAGCGTCGCGGTTCGACGCGGTGCTGACGACAGCGTTGCTGGACCAAGCCACGCGCAATGCGCGGTGCTGCAGTCAAGGCGTGTATCCACATGGGTTGGCGCAGTAGCATGATCTTGCGCAGCAGAGCCTTGCCGGGCCGGGTGAGCGTGGGACCGACACGCGGCAGGACCGGCAGGATCGGCGTCGCACCCGCGATGCTTGAGCGGGAGTTGCTTCGCAACAATACGGCATTGGCAGAAACCGCCGCGTTGCTGGTGCTTTCAAAAAAGGCTCATCGCGGATTCGTGTGGGTGCCTTGAGGCCCCTGAATCTGCGTTGAGCCTTGGAAACAGGCCCTTTCCACCGTCCCAGAAGGTGGT
>NZ_MDED01000120.1 GCF_002939885.1 Xanthomonas cucurbitae | reverse complement strand
CAATGCCAGTCAGTTAACGCTGATTGGCATTTTTCGTTGGGAACTTCGAAGCGCGGTTCTTGACGACTCTGGGGAAGCTTCGTTCGGTGCGGCGTGGTGGCAGCACGAAGTGCCTGGACTGTGCCAACAAGGCCGCCAGTTGCCTGGGCAGGGTGCCCGCCGAATCCAGGCTCGGGACCGCCAGCAGGTTGACGATGGCATAGCTGGCTGTGTGGAAGCTGATGCGCTGGGGCTCCACCTTGGCGTGAGCGGCCATCTCTCGCATCCAGCGCCGCAGCAGTGTGTAGGCGATCAGCACGCCCCACAGTTCCTGGCGCACCAGCGCGGGCTGCTTGCTGCGCAGCACCGGTTCGCCCTCCTGCAGTGACTGCTTGATCTCGCGGAATCCCAACTCGATCTCCCAGCGCTGGCGATAGAGCTCGGCCAAGGCATGCGCTGGATGCGTGTGGGGACACGGCAACGAGGTGATGAAGCGCCGTAGCCGCCCACCTACGCTGACCTCGATCAGGCGCGCCTGCCAGTGGCTGGGCAATTCCGGGCGTGCCTTGCGCGCTTGTGGCGATACCGGCATACGGATGCGTGCATCGCCGGGCGCGAGTTGTTCGACGATCTCATGGCGCAGGTTGT
>NZ_MDED01000119.1 GCF_002939885.1 Xanthomonas cucurbitae | reverse complement strand
GGTGTTCCGGAAGAGATCGCGTTCGCCACCAAGCCAGAGATAGCGCTGGCGCAGATGCAGGCCGCGTGTGCTGCAGGTGTCGTCCGCGGCACCGTGTTGGCCGATGCAGCTTATGGCAGCAATACGGCTTGGCGTGATGCGCTGACTGCCTTGGAACTGACTTATGCAGTGGGGATTGTTTCGAGCGTCAAGGTCTGGCCGCCGGGGCAAACGCCCGAGCCGCCCGCGCCTTGGAAGGGGCAGGGCCGTCCTGCGATTCGCCATCGCCGCACGGCGGATCGCCAGCCACAGTCGGTGGAGGCACTGGCGCAGTCCCTGCCTCGGCGTGCCTTCCGGACGGTGTCATGGCGGGAAGGCAGCAACGCACCGTTGTCCGGACGCTTTGCGGCCCTGCGCGTGCGTGCCGCGCAGGGAGATCGTTTGCGTCAGGAGGAGTGGTTGTTGATCGAATGGCCCGAAAACGAAGACAAGCCAACGCGCTACTTCCTCTCCAACTTGCCGGCAAGCACGCTCCGCAAGGATCTGGTGAATACGGTCAAAGCGCGCTGGCGGGTTGAACGCGATTATCAGGACCTGAAGCAGGAGTTTGGTCTGGATCACTACGAAGGGCGCGGTTGGCGGGGGTTTCATCATCACGCCACGCTATGCATTGCTGCTTACGGGTTTCTGGTTGCTGAGCGCTTGCG
>NZ_MDED01000118.1 GCF_002939885.1 Xanthomonas cucurbitae | reverse complement strand
CACCTTCTGGGACGGTGGAAAGGGCCTGTTTCCAAGGCTCAACGCAGATTCAGGGGCCTCAAGGCACCCACACGAATCCGCGATGAGCCAAAAGAGTAAAGAGAATGGAAACAAGGAGAAAGGTCGCAGCCCAAAAATCCAAGAAGATGCCCAATTCAACGGGCTGGCAAAATTAAACTTAATGGACTGAGATAGTGATCGATTTTATTTCCAACTTCTTCGCTAGAAAAAATGCGGCAGGGTCGATTGCAACGCTATTGGAATTCCAACAGGCGGTTGGCCGATTTCATGGAAACCCTTACATCTTCGCTCAATACATTGTTGATAACTGCTGGAATCACAATAAAGAAACATTCCGCCAATCCAAGGGCATCAAAGCAAACCACTTAACAATTATTGCCATGTCACTTGCATGGGGAATTTCGAAGACAGATCTGAAAGATCCAAATATCGAGGCTCTACTGACATGCTTAAAAACTGCCATTGATGAGGCGCGGAGAAGTCGAAATAAATCTATTGATTTGGATATCAATCTCGTAAATATGTGCGAAAGAATTCGCAATGAAACAATCCAGCTCATAACGGAAACGCAGCTTAAAGACTCAGTATAAAAATTCAGGCTCATCGCGGATTCGTGTGGGTGCCTTGAGGCCCCTGAAGCTGCGTTGAGCCTTGGAAACAGTCCCTTCCCGCCATCCCAGAAGGTGGT
>NZ_MDED01000117.1 GCF_002939885.1 Xanthomonas cucurbitae | reverse complement strand
GCCGCTTCGATGGTGTAAAGCACGCCGATGCGCGCGATCGCTTCAGCCGCAATCGCGCTGCCGCTGGCCGCATGCTGCTCATGCCACTTGCGCCGGGCGTGGGCCCAACACCCCAGCTCCGTGACACCCTGCGCAAAGCTGGCTTTATAGCCGCTGTAGTCGTCCACCATCAGTGCGCCGCGCCACTTCCCAAGGAAATCGCGTGCGTGCTGGCCGCTGCGGCTGGTCTGGAACTGGAATACCACCATCGGTGGATCGGCGCCCGGGTGGTGGGCGGTGGCATACGCAAACAGATACGCACGCTTGGAGGAGCCTGCTGTTGGATCCAGCAGCTGCACCGGGGTTTCATCGGCATGCAGCACCGATTGCTGCTGCATCCGCACCGCCAGGCGGTCGGCCAACGGTTGCAGCGCCACGCCGATGGCGCCGATCCACTCGGCCATCGTGCTACGCGACAAGGCAACGCCGCTGCGTGCATAAATGGCTTCCTGCCGATACAGCGGCAAGTGATCGACATACTTTGCGACAGCGACCTGGGCCAGCAGGCTGGCATCGGCCTGGCCGCGCTCGATGATCGCCGCCGCCACCGGCTCGGCGACGATCAGCTCACAGCGACGGCAGCAATACTGCGGGTACACATCGCGCTTGACGTAGAACTCCAGCGGCTTGCAGGCCAGACGCTCGCTGACATGCTCGCCGATGGCCACCAGCGCGCTGTTGCACTGCGG
>NZ_MDED01000116.1 GCF_002939885.1 Xanthomonas cucurbitae | reverse complement strand
GGCATGATGATTTCCTCCGGGGACAAGTCCTCCAGCCAGATCCGCGACCTGGACCTGGCGATGGATGACGTGGCCTCGGGCAACTTCGTGCTGGGCGAGTACCACTTCACGTTGGCGGTGTATGCCGACAGCCAGGAGAAGCTGGCGCGGCAGATCGCGACCACGCGCGCGGAGTTGTCCAACGCGGGCTTCGTGTCGGCCAAGGAAGACCTGGCGATCGCCTCCTCGTTCTACGCGCAGCTGCCGGGCAACTGGCGCTTCCGCACGCGCATCGCCAACCTGAGCTCGCTCAATTTCCTGGGCTTGTCGCCGTTGCACAACTTCGCCCAGGGCAAGCAGCACAACAACCCGTGGGGCGACTGCGTGACGACGCTGCAGACCACCAACGGCCAGCCGTATTATTTCAACTTCCACGCCACGCACCCGGCGGAGAATTCGCTGGGCGAGAAGGCGATCGGCAACACGATGGTGATCGGCAAGTCCGGTACCGGCAAGACGGCGCTGATCAACTTTCTGCTGAGCCAGGTGCAGAAGTTCGATCCGGTACCGACGATCTTCTTCTTCGACAAGGACCGCGGCGCGGAGATTTTCGTGCGCGCCTGCGGGGGCAACTACCTGGCGCTGGAAAACGGCGTACCGACGGGCTTCAACCCGTTCCAGTGCGAGCGCAACGAAGCCAATACGCAATTTCTGGCGGAGTTGGTCAAGGTGCTGGGGGGCAAGGCGGAGTACAG
>NZ_MDED01000115.1 GCF_002939885.1 Xanthomonas cucurbitae | reverse complement strand
CCGGGCCCGCATCAGCCAGTGACGCTGCGTGCCCGCAGACTGCCAGTCCAGCAGGAACGCGGCCGAGAAGTACGCTCGGTCAAATAGCGTCACCGAGTGGTCCTGGCCCTGCAGCTGCGCCGCCAGGCTCAGTTCACCGCAGTCCATGCCGCCGAGCTTGGCGTCGAGCAGCTCGTGGCTGTGGGTATCCATCAGGCAGGTGGCGCGAATCTGCGGCCAGGACAAGGGACCATGCTGGTTGCTGCAGCTGCCGAGGTCGGCTCGATTCTCCGCAGTGTCCTGTGCTGCCCAGACCACGCCGTCCACCGCCAGCACGCGCAGTGGCCGCTGCGTATCCACCGCTGTGCGGCTCCAGGCCCGGGTCAATAGACCGAACAATTCGGCCAGGGGTTCTTCTCCAAGACGCTGGCGGGCCTGCACGCCGGCACTCGGCGCGGGCAGCGCTTGTGCGTCCAGGCTCAGATCAAGCTGCTGCACCACCTGCCACAGTGGTCGGTCACGAAACAGCGCCAGTCCGATCACCAGCCACACGGCATGCTCGGCCGGCAGCTTGCGCCGCCGGATCGACGCCTTGCCGCTGGTCGCCAGCGCCTGCTCGATCCAGGCCGGCTCTATCAATGTGCTGAGTTGGTCGAGTCGATCAGGGACTCGCGGTAATGTCTCGCGCAGGGCGCTCGCAAACAGGCTCATCAAGCAAAAAAGGGAACGTGTTGAACACGTTCCCTTTTTACTGGATCAGCTCCCCTCGGGGCTTAACTGACTGGCATTG
>NZ_MDED01000114.1 GCF_002939885.1 Xanthomonas cucurbitae | reverse complement strand
TTGAAGACATCGGGGAGATCCGTTGGGAAGAACGCGATATCCCAACGGGCTGCTGGCTGCTTGTATAGGTGAGGTTGGCGGACGCTTACGCTCATGGCGCTCGTGCGGTGTCACGAATCGGATGCCACTGTGGCGGTGCTCGCTGTTGTACCAGTCCACGAAGCCCGCCACCCAACTGCGCGCGCAGGTGATGTCGGTAAACGGCCTGCTCGCATACGACGGCGCGTACTTCAGCGTGCGGAACAGCGCCTCTGAATAAGGGTTGTCGTCACTCACCCGTGGACGGCTGAAGGACGGGGTCACATGAAGGCTCTGCAAGGTGGCCAGCATCGTTGCCGCTTTCATCGGGCCGCCATTGTCAGCGTGCAGTACCAGCGTGTCGCGCGCCACCTGCTCTCGCATGCAGGCTTTCCCGATCAGCACCGATGCGTGGATGCCCAGCTCCTCGTGGTGGACCTCCCAACCGACAATCTTGCGACTGTAGACGTCCAGGATCATATACAGCTTGAAGAACTGGCCTTTCACCGTCGAGGGCAGATACGTGATATCCCATAGACTTGGCGAGGGGCATCGGCACGCACCGCCATCGGTTTAGCCACAGTTCGCGGGGCGGCGGCGCGACCACGGCGATTGACTTGCCCACGCGCACGCAGCACGCGATACATGCTTGATTCCGATGCGATGTAAATCCCCTGATCTGCCAGCCGGGGCACGATCTGCGAGGGGGGCAGGCTCTGGTAAGCGGGCTGGTTGGCGATGGCCATGATTCGTTCCTTATCGACGCAGCTCAGCGCATGCGGGCAGTGCTTGGCCGCGCCTTTTCGAGCATCCACCAGCGTGCTGGCACCGC
>NZ_MDED01000113.1 GCF_002939885.1 Xanthomonas cucurbitae | reverse complement strand
AACAACCGACCCAGAAAACGATTGAGCTATCTCACTCCAGCCGAGGTCTTTTTCAACTACGATACCCTTGCACTTCGTGAGTGAATCCACCGCCTCGAAGGCTGCGAAGGGTAAGGGAGGTTTACTTGGAGATAAGATCGATGTCGCAATCCGAGCGGGGCGATATGGGCAGACTAATGGAATTTCGCAGGGTTCTGTTCTGATGGATTTTATAGCTGAGCTTGTGCTTGGCTATGTTGATGAATTGATTTCGGTGGAGCTTGGCGAGAGTACTGATTTTCGAATACTTCGATATAGAGATGATTATAGAATATTTTCCAATAGCGACGTAGGCGCAGAGAAAATATTGAAAGTAATAAGTGATAAGCTCAGGATAGTAGGAATGCGTCTTGGTGCGGCGAAAACCTTTATAAATACAAATGTGGTTGAGGGGTCTATAAAGCCTGATAAATTGGCTGGTATAGATTTACAAGATTTAGGGACGACCAATGCGCAGACGCTGCAAAAACAGCTTTTGCGTCTTCATACGTTTGGGAGACGCTATCCCAACAGTGGTTCACTAAGAAAGCTTATTGGTGAACTACATACAAAGGTTATTGAGCAGAAAACTCATCCTGATGATTTAGAGGTCCAAATTGCTATTGCAACAGATATTGCAGTTGTATCCCCGTCAACATTCCCTGCAATAGCAGGAATTCTTAGCCATCTAATTTCGCTCGCGCGACCAGAGTCGAAAGGTGAATTGTGGGATAAAGTTAGCCGGAAAATGAGCTTGGTACGTAAGCGTCCGCCAACCTCACCTATACAAGCAGCCAGCAGCCCGTTGGGATATCGCGTTCTTCCCAACGGATCTCCCCGATGTCTTCAAAG
>NZ_MDED01000112.1 GCF_002939885.1 Xanthomonas cucurbitae | reverse complement strand
AAGGGCGGGCTGAAGGAATTTGCCAAGAACAAGCAGAAGACCATCCGTAAGCAGAACGGCCTGGGGATCTTCGCCACGCAGAGCCCGGAAGATGCGCTGGCCAGCGACATTGCCGCAGCGCTGATCGAGCAGACCGCCACGATGGTGTTGCTGCCCAACCCCAATGCCAGCCGCGACGACTACATCGACGGGCTCAAGCTGACCGATGCCGAGTACCAGGTGGTGGTGTCGCTGGACGAGCGCTCGCGCTGCTTCCTGGTCAAGCAAGGCCACGCCTCGGCGGTGTGCCAGCTCAACCTGCGCGGCATGGACGATGCGTTGGCGGTGATCTCCTCCTCGACCGACAACATCGAGATCCTGCACCAGGTGCTGGCGGGCAAGGCGAGCAAGCTGGGCGTGAGCATGGACCAACTGACGCCGGAGCAGTGGCTGGCCGAGTTCTATGCCAACCGCAAGGGCTCGGGCAAGCGCAGCTCGGTCAAGGACAAGGAGGTGGAGGATGCGTAGTTCATCGAGGCCATCAACACCATCCACACCATCGCAGCTGATGCATGTGGCACCACATTCGATTATGTCGCAGGAGGCAAAGAACATCATGACAACCAACTTCAGGCAGGTTTCCCGGCTCTTGATGGGACTGGCGCTGCTGTGCATGGCGGGCACGGCCAGCGCGCAGTGGGAGGTGGTGGACAAGGAGCTCAACAAGACAGCCGACCAGATGCTGGATAACCAGAAGGTCGGCAAGGGCGATGGCGAGGAGTCCAGCGGCAAGGAAGTGGAAAAGCCCAAGGAGGAGTTGAAGAAGGTGCCCGACGACTTCGGGGTGAGCGGGTGCGCCTCCTCCACCTCGGGCACGCCGGTGTCTGGCGTGCAGAAGCAGGTGTGCG
>NZ_MDED01000111.1 GCF_002939885.1 Xanthomonas cucurbitae | reverse complement strand
CGCACACCTGCTTCTGCACGCCAGACACCGGCGTGCCCGAGGTGGAGGAGGCGCACCCGCTCACCCCGAAGTCGTCGGGCACCTTCTTCAACGCCTCCTTGGGCTTTTCCACTTCCTTGCCGCTGGATTCCTCGCCATCGCCCTTGCCGACCTTCTGGTTATCCAGCATCTTCTCGGCTGTCTTGTTGAGCTCCTTGTCCACCACCTCCCACTGCGCGCTGGCCGTGCCCGCCATGCACAGCAGCGCCAGTCCCATCAAGAGCCGGGAAACCTGCCTGAAGTTGGTTGTCATGATGTTCTTTGCCTCCTGCGACATAATCGAATGTGGTGCCACATGCATCAGCTGCGATGGTGTGGATGGTGTTGATGGCCTCGATGGACTACGCATCTTCCACCTCCTTGTCCTTGACCGAGCTGCGCTTGCCCGAGCCCTTGCGGTTGGCATAGAACTCGGCCAGCCACTGCTCCGGCGTCAGTTGGTCCATGCTCACGCCCAGCTTGCTCGCCTTGCCCGCCAGCACCTGGTGCAGGATCTCGATGTTGTCGGTCGAGGAGGAGATCACCGCCAACGCATCGTCCATGCCGCGCAGGTTGAGCTGGCACACCGCCGAGGCGTGGCCTTGCTTGACCAGGAAGCAGCGCGAGCGCTCGTCCAGCGACACCACCACCTGGTACTCGGCATCGGTCAGCTTGAGACCTTCGATGTAGTCGTCGCGGCTGGCATTGGGGTTGGGCAACAACACCATCGTGGCGGTCTGCTCGATCAGCGCTGCGGCGATGTCGCTGGCCAGCGCGTCTTCCGGGCTCTGCGTGGCGAAGATCCCCAGGCCGTTCTGCTTACGGATGGTCTTCTGCTTGTTCTTGGCAAATTCCTTCAGCCCGCCCTT
>NZ_MDED01000110.1 GCF_002939885.1 Xanthomonas cucurbitae | reverse complement strand
GGCTTCGGCAGTAGCGGCAACCAGACCGATGCCAACGGCAACCCGGTGCAGCCGAGCGCTGGCGAGCAGTCGCGCGACATCGGCAACACCATTGCCAATGGCAATTATGGCAAGGCCAACACCGGCAGCTTTATGCCCGGCGTGCCGATGAGCGAGAGCGGCAGCGACACCGGCCAGACCCGCGCCACGTTGACCGAAGGCACCATCAAGATCGGCGGCAAGACCACCACGGCCGCGGCGACGGGCATCAACACCGATGCCAGTGCCGCGCATGACGCTGTTGCCACCCTGCCGGACGTGCGCAAGATCCTGGGCGAACAGCAGGCAATGGCGGCGGCGGCCGGCACGGTGATCGCAACGGGCAGGCAGATCGGCCAGGACATTGCCGCATCCGCCGAGAACAAGGCGCGCGCCATCGAGGACCAGTACAGGGACGGCCTGAAGACCGAGGATGAAAGAAATCGCTTCGCAGCGTTGACACCCGCCCAACGGGAAAGCGAACTGCTACAAAACGTTCCGGACTATCGCTCCGCCTACGACTCGAAGCAACAATGGGGCACGGGCGGCGACTATAGCCGTGCGTTGCAGGCGGTTACCACCGTGCTGGTTGGCAGTGTCGCCGGTCAAGGTACTGTGCAGGTGGCAGGCAATGCCTTGGCGCCGTATGCCGCACAGCTGGTCGGCAAGACCTTCGACCAGAACCACGGCAGCGATCCGAACGCCGTGCTGCAGGGCTTGTCGCACGCGGTGCTGGGTGCAGTGCTGGCCCAGGTGAATGGCACGTCCATGACGGGCGGCGCGCTGGCCGGCGCCGGCGGTGAGCTGGCGGCGCAGTACCTGACCAAAACCCTGTATGGCGACGACCCGCAAGCCTACGGCCCGGATGGCAAGTTCGATCCGAATCGGTTGTC
>NZ_MDED01000109.1 GCF_002939885.1 Xanthomonas cucurbitae | reverse complement strand
GGCCGTCCAGCAGGCGTTGCCGGATCCGGATGCGTTGACTGCCTCGAACGGCCAGCGCTACTACCGCGACATCGAAGGCCGGTGGACCAGCCCCGGCACTTCGCCCGATGCCAACCGGGTGCTGGAGCTGGAGACCACGCGCGCGATGCTGCAGCAGGCGCTTGCCGAGCAGGCCCAGTCGATTGCCGCCATCCAGCAGACCCCGCCATCGCCGCAGGACGTGCAGCGCGAGCAGACGCTGTATCGCTACCGCATGATAGGTACCGAGTTACAGCCGCACTGGCGTGAAGCGATCGAGCTGGCGATTCAGCGCACGCGTGAAACAGCCGGACTCACCGGCGATGGCGCACTGCAGCTGCAGCGTGGTCCAGGCGAAACCTTCGGCGCCGACAGCCCGGTTGCGCACCTGCAACGCGGCCCCGACGGCGTAGACCGCATCGTCGCGGTCACCCACACCGAAGAGATCCGCCAGGCGCTGCGGGATGTGCAGGCGCGGCAGGCGCCTTTATCGCGTGGATCGATTCCCGAGTCGCTGGCAGATCCGCGCCTTGCAACGTCCACTGCCGATGGCGCGAGCGACGGTGCAAGTTCCGGCGGCGCTGGTACTTCCAGCCCGCAGCTGATGCTGGACGTGCAGGCACGGATGCAAGCAGCCAGCATTGCGCAGGAGCGCCAGGAGCGCGTGCAGCAGGAGCATCTCGCACAGCAGCACCACCACGCGCAGGTGCGCGCGCGCATCCAGCAGCAGGTCGCTGCGGATGTGCAAGACGTCGGTGCCGGCGTGACGACGCAAGCGCAGGTCACGCTTGCGCAGCACGACCAACGCGAGCAGCAGCACGCGCAGGCCCCCCATGTCACGATAGTTGTCCGCTCCCCTGAATCCTCAGATGGAGAGCCCGATGGCCCGCTACAGCCCCGAACTCAAAGACCAGATCGT
>NZ_MDED01000108.1 GCF_002939885.1 Xanthomonas cucurbitae | reverse complement strand
ACCACCTTCTGGGACGGTGGAAAGGGCCTGTTTCCAAGGCTCAACGCAGATTCAGGGGCCTCAAGGCACCCACACGAATCCGCGATGAGCCGAAAATAGATGTCATGGGTGAACACTATCACCTGACGCTGCGCAGCTTCGATGGCCAAACGCTTTGCTACGCGCTCGCGCCGACGATGATCGAGCGAAGACACCGGATCGTCGAACACGATGCCGCCCTTGCCACCGTTCAATCCGATTTCTGCCAGGAAGGCACCGATCGCAACCGCGCGCTGCTCGCCCTCACTCAAAATGTCACCGGGGCTACGGCTCTGCGGCAGTTCCAGTTTGAGCTTGTGCAGAGCCTTGCCTCTGTCGGCACGACTCTGGAGCGAAACATGCAGCGTGCCGACACCCAGCTCCTTGAATTCGCGGTTCAACGCTTCGGCCAGTTCCTTGGAAACTACTTTCTCGGCCAACTCCGAGGCCTTCAGAGAGATGGCGTTGGTCTTGACGGCCGATAGGCACTTCACGAGCTTCGCCTGGTGGCCGAGCTTCGCGACAGCTGTGACCACAGCGTCCTTGACCTGGCTCAGCCGTACACGCGCATCAAGTTCGCCAAACTGCTTTTGCAGCGCCGCGCGAGCCTTTTCGTCCGAGGCCTTTTCCAAGGTCTCGGCCTCGGTGTTTAGCCGGTCGGCCAAAGTCTGGAGCCGCACGGCCGGACTGTACAAGGGTTGATCGATACCGTCCCACTGGTGCGAGATCACCGCCGCCTTGATGGCTTCCTGACGAGCAATCAGCAATTGCTCGAATGCTTTGACATCCGCAGCAAGCTGCGGGTCCAGCAGTTCGATCTCGCTATGGGTCACATCGTCAAGATGGCTCATCGCGGATTCGTGTGGGTGCCTTGAGGCCCCTGAATCTGCGTTGAGCCTTGGAAACAGGCCCTTTCCACCGTCCCAGAAGGTGGT
>NZ_MDED01000107.1 GCF_002939885.1 Xanthomonas cucurbitae | reverse complement strand
GATCTGGTCTTTGAGTTCGGGGCTGTAGCGGGCCATCGGGCTCTCCATCTGAGGATTCAGGGGAGCGGACAACTATCGTGACATGGGGGGGCTCGACATCTCGATGCGCCCCGCCCCGCGCCCCAATGGCAGAGAAATAGCGTCGGAAGGGCGGCGAGCCTCGCGCTCGGCTTGGGCCCGGCTATGACCATCGGGCACCGGCATGGCGCGCCCTTCTTGCTCGAACACAGCGATGATTTTTTGGAATGTCTCCTCATTGGATTCTTCGATTCGACGGTTTGCGTCCGAACGCTCCGACGGCTGGCCCCGTCGAGCCAGCGCGGTGCCGTTTTTGCCGACGTGCTTGGTGGGCTCCCGGGACAGGACGACGGCGGTAGCCAAGTCTCCACGAGCCAGTGCATCTTCGGCTTGGACCTCAAGTCGGCGGTGGTCCACCCGAATCTCAAGCGCCGCCTTCTCAAGGTGCGCGTTGATGGTGGAGGCGATGAGTTCGCGCACCCACTGCACCTCGACACGTCCCGACGGCCCGCCGTCCAGTTCCTTTGTCTTGTCCGTGAGACCGTCCGGCCCCATACGCCGCGTCGTGGCCAAGACATGGACGTGCCAGTTCAAGCCGTCCTTGCTGCCGGGGCTGTGGATGCTGGCCTGCGCCGCGAAGCCATAGCGCGCGACGAGCGCACGGGTGACTTCCACGGCCAGGTCTGACCGCTGGAGATCATCAAGTTCGTGGGGCAATGCAAACTCGAACTCCCGGGCGACCGTCGAATCTTTGCGACGCTCGGCAGCCTCCGCCGCCCGCCAGAGCTCAGCGGGGACCAGGGCCCAATCGGGCGCGTCCTCGGGAGCGATGCAGCGTGTTTCGACGACGCCGTCCCGCCGGCGGTAGTCGTGGCGCAAGCCGGTGAGCGCGTCCTCCAGCAGCAGACCGGCACGATAGGCGGCCGCTGCGATAGACGAACCTGATTAGCCCCATCCCTCAGCCAAGAAAGTTGCTTGCCATGCGCAAAACTCGCTCTGGGCAAGGCTTGCAGCGCATCAGCGCCGTCGC
>NZ_MDED01000106.1 GCF_002939885.1 Xanthomonas cucurbitae | reverse complement strand
TGCAACTCCACTTGGTCGTGTAGGGGCTCAGGCTACGACACCTGGCCCGCTACGTTATAGGACTGTTGCACTTCGCGGGCGAATCCACCGCCCTTTGAATCGTGTCGTATTCTGCTGCGGATGCAGCTTGCGTGCATTGGGATCTGCCCCATTTTCCAGCATCGCCCGCAATCCCTCCGGGTTCTGCGTGAGGATGGGCCACATCAGCAGCGGGTAGCCGTCCTTGGAGAAGATCACATCAGGATCGACATGCTTTTCTTTCATCAACCGCCGCACTTCCTCGACGTTGCCATGTTCGGCGGCCAGCGCCAGCGCTTGTGCCTTGGGATCGGGGAAATACGAGCGCAGCGGATACGCCGACTGCTGCGCAGGCGCAGGCAACGACACGCCGCCGCAGCTGGCGCAGACCAAAGACAACGACAGAACGAGGATTCGTACCAGCCTGGACACGGCGCATCCCTTTATGAAGCGGTGAAGGCGGCCAGCGCTTGTCTGCCGGCCGAAGATGCCCTTAGCCTAGACCTGGCAAGCGGCCTGTGCAAAGCGCGCTGCACGGCGTGCGCTACCCCGCCCACCCAGGCTGCGCCCCACCTGCACACCTTGCGATGTAGCATGGTTCATCGCACGGTCGTAACAATAGGTCCTCAACCCTACCGACTGGGGGAAGTTGTTGGCGACAAAGTCTTCGCTGCCAGTGGGGCGGAGACGGTCGGGTGTCAGGACTTCACCGGCCGAGCCTTTGTATGCCACGGTGGGCTTGTAGCCCGGGCCGAGGATGGCAGGGTCGGGGAGGTAGATTTCGGCGCGGAAGCCTGAACTGTCAGGCTTCAGCAAGTCTCTTATCTGATCGTCAGTCATGTTCAGCTGCGGCGCGTACTCGCGCAGCTTGTCCAGATGCTCGCTGGCGCGAATCCATCCGGCACCCGGCTGTCCCTCGCCTCTGGCCGAGTCGTACACATCGTCGGCTAGCCCGGCCATCTCACGGTCGTGATAGAGCGGTTGCAATTCTTCGGCATGCTGCCGGGCTATTGGATCGCTGCTAGTCCGCAGTTGCTCAAGTACGGTGCGCTG
>NZ_MDED01000105.1 GCF_002939885.1 Xanthomonas cucurbitae | reverse complement strand
ACCCACGCCTCGGCCACCTTGGGCAGCCGATCGTGGTGCATGACGAGTCGGCGTGCACGGTCGTTCCAGGCATGCGTGCGTTCGACCACCCAACGCTTGGCCAGCACCACAAATCCCTGAGCACTGGCTTTCACCGTGAATAGGTCCGGCTGCTCTGGACCCATCCAACGCCCCACGTTCTTGTTGGCCGGATGCCGCACGACCTGTACCCGGATGTTGTGACACTGCGACAGCAGCTGCGCACACTGCCCTGCGTAACCGCTGTCGGTGTACAGCGTCTGGATGCTCGGATATTTTTCCATCGCCCGTTCCACCACCGGATAAGCGCCATCGCGGTCCTGCATGCTGGCGGCGGTGACGCTCACGGCAAGCAGCAATCCGAGCGTATCCACCACCAGATGCCGTTTGCGCCCTTTGACCTTCTTGCCGGCGTCATAGCCAGTGTCGCCACCTTGCGCAGAACCGCGCGTGGATTGTGCATCGATCACTGCGGCGGTGGGTTCTTCGTTCCTTCCTTCGCGCTCGCGCCATTGCCCGCGCAGGCGGTCGTGCATCTGCTCGAACTTGCCTTGCTCGCTCCAGCGGCGGAAGGTGCGATACACGTTTTGCCAACGTGGAAAATGTACTGGCAGCATCCGCCACGACCCACCGCTGCGCACCACATAACAACACGCATCCACCAGCGTTCTGCGGCTGATGCGCGGCGGCAAACCGCGCCCGCCTTCCTTCTCGAAAATATCCCTGACCAGTGCCCATTCGGCGTTGGTCAGGCAACTCGGGTAGGTCTGTTCCGGCTCCTGGCGAGCGTGCGCATCGGTATAGCCATAACGCGACTTATCGATCTGGACTTTCTCGATCGTTACCACCTCATGGCTAGGGCGGCGCTCGATACCAAGCCTTTTCAACGTCGAGACCACCGTTTGCTCATGAACATGCACGTTGCAGCGGCGGAGAAGCTCAAGCCTGATTTCCTCCAACGTCGCCGTCGGATCCGACGCGACGATGTCCATCAACACAGCTTCATGTTCGACTTGAATCTTCAGTGGGCGGCCCATTTCGATGACTGTCTGTGATGAGATGGCACTATTATATCATTATGTAAACACCCTCT
>NZ_MDED01000104.1 GCF_002939885.1 Xanthomonas cucurbitae | reverse complement strand
GTAAGCGTCCGCCAACCTCACCTATACAAGCAGCCAGCAGCCCGTTGGGATATCGCGTTCTTCCCAACGGATCTCCCCGATGTCTTCAAAGCACGATGATTGGTCCCACCGCATTGCTGCCTGGTCCGCCAGCGGCGCCACGCCATCGGCGTGGTGCCGCGAGCACAGTGTCTCGTTGAGCAGCTTCACCTACTGGCGCGGCAAACTTGCAGCGTCCGCAGCGCCTGCAGCACTTCCAGCCACACTACCGCTGCACATCACCCCCGCCGTTCCCACGACCAGCGTGGAGATCCGTCTCGCCGGTGGCATCAGCCTCAGCGTGGCGGCCGGTGATCCGGGCTGGCTTGCGCGTCTGCTGCGCGAGCTTGGTGCATGCTGAGCGTGTCGGCGTGGCATCTTGTCACCGCCCCGGTGGATCTGCGCTGTGGCATGGACCGGCTCTTGCTGCAGATGCAGTCACTGCTGGATCGCCCCGTGGCCGAGGGCGAGGCCTACGTCGTCGTCAATCGCGCGCGTAGCCGCCTCAAGGTGCTGTGCGTTGATCGTCATGGTGTCTGGCTGTGCGCGCGCCGGCTGCATCAGGGACACTTCATCTGGCCGCGTGTGGGCGATACCGCGTGGACCTTGAGCGCTGAGCAGTGGGCCTGGCTGTGTGCAGGCGTGGACTGGCAGCGATTGTCCATTGCACCAATGGCAGGTGTGCGGCAGCTGTAACCCATGGCATCGTGGCGGACATGGACCTGTCCGCCCTCGATACGATTGATGATCCACATGCGCTGCGCCAGGCTGCACGCGCCTTGCTTGCGACCGCGCAGACCACCATTGAACGCCAGCAGGCGTTGATCGATACGCGCGAACGCACCATCACCCTGCGCGATGCGCAGATCGCCGCGCTCACCGCCGAGATCGCCCGCCTGCGCCGGCTGCAATTCTCGGCCAAGACCGAGCGCATGGACCCGGACCAGCGCCAGCTGTTCGAAGACACCATGGCCGCCGATATCGCCGCAGTGGAAGCGCAGTTGGCCGCGCTCCAGGCCGAGGGCGAGACCGCAGCGGTGACCCAGAAGCGTCGGCGTGCAGCAAACGCCGGGCGCAAGCCGTTACCCGAGCATCTTGAGCGTGTAGAAACTCGGCACGAGCCGGCCAACTGCAACTGCCCGCAGTGCAACAGCGCGCTGGTGGCCATCGGCGAGCATGTCAGCGAGCGTCTGGCCTGCAAGCCGCTGGAGTTCTACGTCAAGCGCGATGT
>NZ_MDED01000103.1 GCF_002939885.1 Xanthomonas cucurbitae | reverse complement strand
GAGCTGGCGGCGCAGTACCTGACCAAAACCCTGTATGGCGACGACCCGCAAGCCTACGGCCCGGATGGCAAGTTCGATCCGAATCGGTTGTCCGAAGCGGACAAGCAGATGATCGTCTCGTTGTCGCAGGCGGTTGGTGCCATTGCGGGTGGGATGACTGGCGGGAGCTTGGCGGATGCTGCGACCACCGCAGAGATTGCGAAGAATTCGGTTGAGAATAACTGGCTTACTAAACCTGAAGCTGAGGTTCTTAAGATTCTCAGCTCTTTGTGCCGGGGCGGAAGCGAGGATGGCTGCGATGCTGAGAAGAAGCTAATCGCGCTCGACAAAATCCGTGATGAGGAAAAGAACCTTTACTCTGACAAGGTCACCGATGAACTGAGGGCGGCGGGCAAGCTTACGTTGGAAAACTACGACGAGGCAATGGAGCCTTATTGGAAGGATCAGGGCTTCTTCGTCAGAGAAAGAGATGTAGTGTATTCCGGGGATGCGTTAAGCCGTACCTTCCCGACGTACGGCGAGCTGATCTATAACAAGATGGGTGAAACGGCAGGTGATCTCAAATATGCGCAACCCGGAACTGCCGTTAGCCTGCTGGTGACGCGTGGATTGTTAGCAGGTCTTGGTCAAACAGTGGCCGGCTGGAAGGACTTGCTGAGTAGTGATACCTCAGTTAACTATTTTACTGGCGAGTCTGTTGTTGGACTTGATGCGCTCGATGCGCGCGTTTTGAGTCTTGCTGATATATTGACTTTTGGATTGGCTGGAGCTAGTAAGGCTAGGCCGGTTATTACAGAAATTGAGAGTCAGATAGATAACGCAATTCTATCAAAGGCCAAACCCTCGACTAGACCATCGGCCGCCTCCGCAGATGCAGATAGCGAAGCGGGATTGCCTGTTACCCTCGTGCCTCTTCCCGTTCCTCGTAACGCTAGTAGCTTAGCCGGAGGGCCTCTCGAGAACGCCAGTCAAGTAAGCGGGCGGTTCAAGTTGGAAGGTGGGCCCCACAATGGTGTTTTATATCGTGCAGATAATCAGGGTAATATAACAAGCTATGCAACATATGATGGAGAAGGTATGATATTGAAGAGGGTTGATGTTACCGGAAGCGCGCATGCTGGGGTTCCAACACCACATGTCATAGAATATGGGCGTAATACCCTTCCCGATGGAGTTGTCAGGGTGCAATCTCCATCAACTAATCCTACTGTGTCATAAAAATGTTATTCTGCAGGCAATCCACACCGTGCTGAGATGAACATGGCCGCAGTCAGTCACCAAGCGCGTTTT
>NZ_MDED01000102.1 GCF_002939885.1 Xanthomonas cucurbitae | reverse complement strand
GCCCACTTCGCCAGGAATGCCACGCCCACCGCACCTACCACCTTGGTCGCCAAGCTTACCGTGAAAGTCAGTACCGACAGCGAGAACATCGTTCCCAGTCCGTATAACAGCCACTTGCTGAACAGCGACTTCGTGGCCTGGAACAACAGGCACAGGATAAACAGCGGGCCAAACCCCACCACCAGGGCCATCGCCAGCTTGTTCAACAACAGCATCGAGCCGGCCACCACGCCCGGGCCTGCCATGCCGATGCCCGTGAACCAGCGCGCTCGGTCCTTGGCATCCTTGCTCTCCTCGTCGCCGCCGGTCTTGATCTGGTCCAGACCCGTCAGCGCCGCCTGCATCAGCATCAGGTTCTTGTCGATCGCCTCGTAGGGGCTGTCCGAGTCACCGGTCACCGTCTTGGTGATCGCCGAGCTGATCCCGTCGGTCAGCGTCCAGTACAGCTGCGGCGAGCCCTTGGCCATGCTGGTGGCCAAGCCAATGATGAGCGCCGCCCGCAGCGCCGTCACCACCAGGCCCATCGCCGCCTCGCGCGATTGACCGGTCACGATGCGATAGCCCTGGATGAAAATCCACAGCGTCAGCACCGTCAGCGCCACCATCCCCACCCACGCCGTCGTCCGCTGCAACAACTCCCATTGGAAAATCGCGATCTCGTCGCGCAGGTAGTTGTTGATAAGACGAAAAAATTCGTAGTTGGCGATATTCGTAAAGAAGTCATTCATAGGTCACCACATCATGAAACCGCTGCGCCGTGGACAGCGCACGCTGCCCGAAGTTGAATCCATTGCAATTGCGCGTCCACCACCGCCACCGCACATCAATCGCTGTCAATCGCCAACTCCCGATATCCATCCGGACGCTTGCTCTCGATCTGATTGAACGCTTCCTTCATCGCCGCCCCGGCCACCAGCGTCTTGCCAAGGCTCAACAGCGTCCCGGTCAGCTGCGACAGAAACGACGGATCGGCATCCGGGTCCGGCGGCTTGGTGCCACTCATCGCCGCCAACGCCGCGCCGGTCTGCGTATCGGTCAGGTACGCCAGCCGCCGGTCGTAGGCAAACATCGCCGACTCCATCTGCTGACGGTCGATGTCCATCATCGCCTTCAGCGCCAGCAGCTTGTTGGTGTTGCTCTCCAACATGCCTACCTGGCCATCCTTGATCCCGGCACGGTCCTTTTCCAGTTTGCGCAGACGCTTCAAGCGCTCGGCGGTGATCTCGTTCATCGCCACCATGTAGTTGTACTGCGCATTGCGCGTGCGCTGCGTCAGCTCGCACACCTGCTTCTGCACGCCAGACACCGGCGTGCCCGAGGTGGAGGAGGCGCACCCGCTCACCCCGAAGTCGTCGGGCACCTTCTTCAAC
>NZ_MDED01000101.1 GCF_002939885.1 Xanthomonas cucurbitae | reverse complement strand
CTTCCAGTCGGCAGGACTCAGGCTGGGGCGATCGGTGGCGTTGGCCGACTGTCGATAAGGATCGACCGGATCGGGTGCGTCTTTCAGCGCCAGTGCTGCAGCGACATTGGTCGCCTGGTAGTTGAGTTCTCGGGCCTTGGCGAAGCTGGCGACGATCGGCGTGGCGGTGGGGTTGTCAACGCCATCGGCGGTGGTGTCTGCCTTGCCCTCGCGTGCCCAGGCAGTGCCGTTGAACGCCCACTTGGTGCCATCGCCATCGGTCTGCCGGTAGATCGCGCGGTTGTCGAGCAGCGCGGCGGCCTTCTCGCCGGCCACGCTCATAAAATAGGCATCGGCGGCGATCAGCACCATCGGCCCGGCGCCGGAGCTGCCCAGCGCGTAGGCCGCCGCGCTACCGCCGGCCCAGCCACCGACATTGCGCCCGGCGAAATGCGCCAGCTCCGAGCGCGAGGCGAGCGGGTTGTCCTGGCCCAGCAGCTGCGTGGCGCGCTGGCCGGAGACAATGGTGTCGGCGACGGTCGCGAACAGGCCGGCCGTGCGGAGCGCCTGGCCTGCGGACAGATCGCCGGCTAGTAGCTCTGCTGTGGCGAAGCCGCGCTGCGATACTGGTGTGTACGACGGATGCGATGTGGCGCCTGCGCCTTGGCGGATGCTGCGCGCAGCACCGCCGATGGTTGTCGGCGTGTCATCCAAGACCTGCTGTACCAAGGCCGCGTTGGACTCGGATAACGTCACGCGCCCGGCATCCTCGGCCTGCGCGATGGCCATGCGAAATTCCTCGCGGCCGGCGATTTCGCGGGCGACGGGATCTGGATCACCGGGAACAGCGACCAGATTGGTCGAGGTGCGCTGTTTGGCGAGGATCACCGCAGCGATGCGTTGCTCAGAGCGGATGATAGCGAGCCATTCGGACTCGATGTCATTCGTGGCACGCAAGATCTTCAACTGCTGCGAATGATCGATGCGATACTGGTCGTACTCGGAAAAAATCTTGTTGTTCTGGGCCTTGGTCTCCTTTTTGGTCAGGCTATCTGGTCTTGTCGCGTAAAGATCACCATTGTCGAGCGCGATTTTGAGGGTGTCTTGCAGGTCACGAACTTCCGCCGCCACGCGCTTCAAGGCCGCCGTGTCATCGCGCATGGCGGCGCGGCCCACGGCAGAGTCAAGGATTTCCTTGAGACTGCGATTAACGCCTGTCGTATATGAGCTCAGCGTTCGTCCTCTGTGAGGCGAGATTGCAAGTTCATTGGCTAGATCGCCCTCCACCGGAAGGTAGATCCGATTGGCTGAAATATCTTGATTTATCAGTCCGTGCTCGACCAACTTCTTGAGAAGAATGTGGTCTCGGAAGATGCTTTTCTCAATGACGTGATGACTATGAAGAGTGGTGGATTCACTCACGAAGTGCAAGGGTATCGTAGTTGAAAAAGACCTCGGCTGGAGTGAGATAGCTCAATCGTTTTCTGGGTCGGTTGTT
>NZ_MDED01000100.1 GCF_002939885.1 Xanthomonas cucurbitae | reverse complement strand
AGGAGTTCCTGAGGCTCAAGATCATCGCCAGCTTCCTGCCCGCGCTACCCGAAAATGCTCGATTGCACCCACAGTGATCCGCGAAGACCCGTAAATTAAGGAACAACTGTCAGCGCCTGCTATCCAAGCATCCATGATGAAGAGAGACGGACGCTTGGTATCGCGGGCGGCGCTGGAAGAAATGCGTCTGATGCGGCGGCGGGCCGTCTGCCTGTTACCTCGCTATGACATGCTGGCACTACACCGCACAGTTCCGGAACCCTTCTGCCATGGCACCCCACAAGAAGCAGCACCTGCCAGACAAGGTCTGCGTTCACTGCGGGCGACCATTTTGCTGGCGCAAGAAGTGGGAAAAGGTATGGGACGAGGTGAAGTACTGTTCGGATCGATGTCGCAGTGACAGCGAGCGGCAGCGTGCGGAACGCTGATCGCTGATCGCTGCCACCGGACCTGGGCTGCGCTCACACGCCGCAGCGCCGGAGTCGGCCAGGTGTGGAAGCACCCCACGGCGGGTTCGATCGCCGTGCGGATGCTTCCTCTGGCGGCGCTGAGTCCACGCGTCTGGACTCACGCCTCCGCGCTTTCCACCCATACCCGCATCTCGCCTTCGCCGCGATTTCCCCAGGCAAAATACGGCACGAAGCACAGCCGCTGCGTCTGCCAGCCGGGTGCGGCAGCGTCGTAACGGTACAAGGTGTCCGTCTCGGATTGATCGACGCGGCGCAGGCCATCGGTCTGGATCAAGGTCATGCCGGCCAATGCGCCCTCCCCGGGCACCAGGGTGAACTCTGCCGAGCGCGGCAGGGCCACTTGATAAAGTTCGCTGCCGTTGTCCACCTGCTCCAGGCAGTACACCAGCGGGCCGCGTTGCAGGGCCAGCTTGCCGGCAGCCTGCCGCAGCAGCGCATGACCACTCACGCGTCGTATCGGCATCGGTAGTTCCAGGACCAGACGTTGGCCCGGTTGCCATTGACGCGTAATCACCGCATAGCCCTTGCGCAGCTCGAACGCCAGCGGCACATCGTCCAGCGCGAGCGTGGGCGCCGGGCACCAGTCCGGGATGCGCAGGGCCAGCGTGGTGGTGAACGCACGTTCGGCCGCGATCCCGATCTCCACCCGCCCATCCCACGGATAGTCGGTGCGCTGCGACAAGGTGATGTGCACCCCGTCGCGTACCAGCTCGACCTGCCCGCCGGCATACATGTCCAGAGACAGCGCATCCTCGCGCTGGGTGTACAGATACTGCCCCAGCGAAGCCAGCAGGCGGGCGATGTTGGGCGGGCAACAGGCACATCCAAACCAGGGCTGGCGAACCGGTTTGACATGGTCATGGGCATGGCTGGCAGCCATCGTACGCGGCACCGTTTCCAGCGGATTGACGTAGAAGAACGCCTTGCCGTCCAGCGAGATGCCAGCCAGCACGGTGTTGTACAAGGCGCGTTCCATGACATCGGCAAAGCGCGCATCGCCTTCCATCTGCAACATGCGCTTGGCGAACAGCATCAGCCCGACCGAGGCGCAGCTCTCGGCGTAGGCGGTGTCGTTGGGCAGGTCGTAGGCGCTGGTGAACGATTCGCCCCAGCTCTGCGCGCCGATGGCGCCGGTGACGTACAGCTGCCGCTGCACCATGTCTTCCCACAGGCGCAGGCAGGCCTGCCGCTTGTCTGCATCGCCTTC
>NZ_MDED01000099.1 GCF_002939885.1 Xanthomonas cucurbitae | reverse complement strand
AACGCGCTTGGTGACTGACTGCGGCCATGTTCATCTCAGCACGGTGTGGATTGCCTGCAGAATAACATTTTTATGACACAGTAGGATTAAGCTGGCCGGAATAAGGCGCCTTCTTGCAGAAGCGCTAGCTAAAGGTGAAAAGGTCCTTGTCTACGGATGTTATGTTTTCTGGTATGAAACTCATAAGAACGTTGGCTGGCTAGTGAAGGAGCTTGGGTCAGCGAAGGGAAGCTCAGACGGAGAAGCTTTGTGGCGAGAAGGAACGATTATTTCGCAGAATCACGGACGAATTGTTGTTCTCCCCTACATCAAAGAAGATGGGGTAAAAGTAAAGGGGCACACCAAAAATGCCCCGCATGAGGGTCGTGCCCTTCCTCGGCACCCCGACGACATTGTTGAGATTCCTTTCGCCGAAATCGATGGTGATCTGATGATTGGCCTGGATGGTGAGCTTTTTTATGAGTAGTATTGAACTACACGCGCGCCGGAATCGTGCAACCGCCATACATAGACACCATTTAGATCGCTCCACTAGAGTATTGCTGCTTTGCTAGGTTGGTTTCGACTGGGAGAACGGTAGGTCAGTGGTAGGCATGTGGTGAGACTCATGGTGGAAAAGCCTGAGAATTTTTGGCAGGGCATACATGCGCCCGGATTGGTCGAGTGGTTCATTGGTTAGTTGCCGTGCGTTACGGGTAAAACTTGCTCGGATCAGCTAAGCACGTAGCAAACTGCCCTCGCTCATAGCGAGGCAGTTCCACATTGGGCTGATACAGCTCCAAGGCACTGATTTGCTTGCTTCGCGTCACCTGTGGTTTCTTGTGCAGGTAGTGCTGGCGCAAGACCTGGACCCGGTCGCGGGGATCGGTGCTGTGGCCCGTGACCAGGGCAATCTCCTTCTCCGGCACGTCGTTGACGTCGAGTTCGGTAGCCAGGGTGTGGCGGAAGGCGTGGAAGCCGATTCCTTTCGCGAAGCCCAGGCTCTTCAGGTAGCGCCCGAAGTCCACGACGAACTGCTGGCTGTAACGTGCATTCGTTTCCCCGGTGGTGCGGTTTACGCCCGCGGAGAGCAGCGGGAACAGGCGAGGGTGGCCGATCGCTTTCATGTCTTCCACGAACTCCAGAAATCCTGCCTCCAAGAGCGGCTTGGCGATGGGGATGATGCGCATGCATCCCGCGCCCTTCATGCTTTGCCGGCTGCGCCGTCGGCGTTTCGGGTCCGCGGCCAAGTCTTGGTCCAACGTCTTCTGGAAAGCAATGCACCACACCCCGCGTTCCTCGATGATGTCGGCCAGCTTCAGCTGGCAGACTTCGTTGACCCTGGCGCCGGTATATAGGCCGATCATCGGTGCCCACCAATACTGCGGTTTCTTAGCCCAAGGAATGAATGTCGCGGGGTCAAAAATGGCTTGCAGGTCTGCGTCCTCGAACAGGCGGATCGCCTTGTCGGGATCGATGGTGTCGTCCTTCTTGGGCTTTCGGAATGCCTTCATCGGTGACACGTCGATGGTCTGTCCGTTGACCAGGTGGTTGAAGAAAGCGACGAGGAACCGGCGATGACGCTCCTCAGTGGCAGGCGCCAGCGGCGGCACATCCTGCTCCTTCCCCAGCGCGATCGCTTCATCAAAGGAGAGATCCTTAAGCAGCGGATCCGACAATAGGTTCCTTGGGGCCGGTGATTGTCAACATAGTTGTCCGCTATTTCATGCTGCCAACTTCATGTCATCGGGTGCTTTTCTATCGTCGTTATCCGGGTTCAGCCAC
>NZ_MDED01000098.1 GCF_002939885.1 Xanthomonas cucurbitae | reverse complement strand
TGCGCGCCGATGGCGCCGGTGACGTACAGCTGCCGCTGCACCATGTCTTCCCACAGGCGCAGGCAGGCCTGCCGCTTGTCTGCATCGCCTTCAGCTAACGGGGTCAGGTTCACTTCCAGCTACAGCTAACGGGGTCAGGTTCACTTCCTACACAAATTTCAGGCTAGCTTGTCAGCTTTCGAGAAGTTTCCTCGCTATCAGCACCAACGCGTGGCTGCGAGTCTTGTGCCATGGCCAGACTTCCACGCATCGACCTTCCCGGCATCCCGCAGCACATCGTGCAGCGCGGGAACAACCGGTTGCCCTGCTTTCTGGATGATGGCGATCGATTGCGCTATCTGCACCTGCTGCATGAGGCCCTGCACGCCACAGGCTGTCAGCTGCATGCTTTCGTATTGATGGACAACCATGTGCACTTGCTAGTCACGCCACCTGATGCGGGACGGATCGGGCAATTGATGCAGCGGCTTGGACGAAACTACGTCGCATTGTTCAATGGCCGCCACGGGCGCACTGGTACGCTATGGGAGGGGCGGTACAAAGCGTGTCTTGTGGACAGTGCGGACTACGTCCTTCGCTGCTATCGCTACGTTGAGCTCAATCCGGTGCGTGCTCGCCTGACAGACAACCCGGCAGCGTATCGTTGGTCCAGCTGCCCAGCGAACCTAGGCCAGCGCAAGCACTCCGCACTGACACCACATCCCTGTTGGCTTGCGCTTGGCAGCGACCCGATCGAGCGATCCAACGCCTACCGTGCTCTGCTCGATGAAGCCCTCTCCGACGAACTGCTTACCAGCATTCGTCTTCATCTGCAGCAGCAGCGAGCCCTGGGCCACGACGCCTTCCGCGCAATGGTCGAAGCCAAGACCAACCGCTTTGCAGGCGTCAGGCCAGCTCATCGGCCAAGCAAACCGAACACCCCCGACTGATAAGCTAACCTGACCCCGTTATTGGTCGGCCTGTACGAACCGTTCGCTTAATTTTCTCCGTCCCCTTTGCTCGCTAAAACCCCATGCCCCCAAGTTACAAATATCAATTATTTATCCACGACCTCTTCGGTATACGTCCAGGTCCTCCGACGTAATAGATGCGGCAGGAACCAACTCATATTGTTCCTCAGCAACCACTTTAATATCATCGTCCTGCATTGCCAACTCGAACATCGCGATTCGCCCATTCTGCATAAACTGCGCAGAAACCGCTCTACATCTTAGATTCGGAAATTTCTCTATGCAACAAGCGATATCTTGTTCGGTTTGTTGCCTACCATGCCGATCCTTCCCACCTTTCGCCTGAACCGGAATGACATATTGAGAGCCGTAGCGATCAACACCCACGTAGAACTCGTCGATTTCAATTTGCCCAATCCCTTTCACTGTTGTACGCAGATGATTTTGGAGCGAAGATGCCGTGACTCCCAGGAATACATCGATTAGGCGGTTATATCTGACCTTCGCCAGCAGCGCTTGCTCGTCGCCGAGAGCATATGCTCCGATTATCTCGGGGGTAGCATCTGGTATTTTTATCACAAGCCTGTTAGGCCGCGGAGTAATATCCAACGGAGCTACCAACCGGAACTCGTACTTAGCGCGCCCCACTCCGAAGATACCCCACTCGTACCCCTCAGGAGCCGTCTCGACGATGGAGTCAGGCAACGACACTCTGTACTTGAATGAGTAGATCGCGTCCCCCAAATTTTTTATGGGTCTTCGCGGATCACTGTGGGTGCAATCGAGCATTTTCGGGTAGCGCGGGCAGGAAGCTGGCGATGATCTTGAGCCTCAGGAACTCCTC
>NZ_MDED01000097.1 GCF_002939885.1 Xanthomonas cucurbitae | reverse complement strand
TGCCCAAGGTGGCCGAGGCGTGGGTATGGCTGGCTCAAGCGCGATTGCTGCTGGCGCGGCTGACTGGTTAATTATGTAAACACCCTCTGAGTTGAAGGCAGAAAATGATATCCAGCCGCAGCAGATTTTGGCCGACAACGCCGCTCATCCCGACCATCAGACTTATGCCCGCATCCATGACTGGGTCAAAGGAACTGGGAACTGGAACGACGAGGAGAGCCGCAACGTGTCGGCGTCGCTCTACAAGCAGCAGACCGAAGACCCCTTGCTGAAGCGTGTGGACCAGGTCACTGGGGGGCTGGGGAAGGACGGGGCCCACAACGTCTTCGCGGTCTACGCCCCGCATGGGATGGGAGTCGCGCCAATCTTCCATGCCCATGTCGATGGACGCGATGCCTCCCAGCAGCCGGCCCAGCAGAACCTTCAGCAGGCCGAGGTCATCAAGCAAGACCAAGTGCGTCAGCAGCAGATGGAGCAGACCCAACAGCAGACAACGCAGCAGGAGCAAGGACCGCGCATGACGATTTAGCGGGAAAGCTGGATGGAACGATATGCAAGAATTTCGATTGAAGTTGTCGGTTGGCGAAGACTCAACGAACAGGGGGCGGCATGAGCATAGTTGCGTATCGCGGCGGGAAGCAGATCACTGACGAGATAGAACTTCAGGCTTATCTCGCTTCTCTGTTGAGGTTAGAAAACGTCGGTTTATTGCTCGGAGCCGGAGCCTCATGCTCTGCCGGTGGTCAGACGATGAGGATGCTGTGGACCAGCTTTTTGCTCGGCAATAAGGCCGAGGCTGATTGGCTTCTGTCCCAGAAGTTCATCAATGACGACGAAAGGAGGTTGCTGCCCCTGCCACCTCCGCCCCTGCCACCTGGAGTTACTCCAGATCCACCCGCACTGTCCAATGCGGTCCCAGTCACAAGCCTGCCAAACTTCGAAGTCCTTCTGGATAAGCTTGAGATTGCCATCCTTGAGTGGAGAAGACAGTCAAGTCCTGAACTTACGCAGGCTGAAAAGACGAGAGCAGCGCTTTTTAGAGCTGTCGTAAGCGCTGCGAAGCTAAAGGAAGATTGGTGGAAATCGCCTCTGGGTGCCGACTTGGCCAATGAGTTGGGAGCCCATCGCTCGATTCTTCAGAAGCTAGTCGCCGCGCGCCAGCCTGGCCAGCCGGCGCCATGGGTCTTCACGACCAACTATGACTTGGCCATCGAGTGGGCAGCGGAATCGGTAGACCTTCAAGTCATCAACGGCTTCTTAGGTGTGCATAGCCGCCGCTTCTCGCCCCAAAGCTTCGACCTCGGGTTCCGCAATGCCCAAGCCAAGGGAGAGGCCCGTTTCGGCGTTTACAACATCTACTTGGCCAAGCTCCACGGGTCATTGACCTGGAAGGAAGTTGACCACAGTTTGTATGAGGTATCGGCCTCCGAGGCTTGGCGCGACATCTACAAATTTTTGGAACGCGTCGATGACACGTTGAGTTACTTGGTCCTGCCACGTGCCGCGAAATATCTCCAGACCGTGGGTTATGTCATGGGCGAACTTCTGCGACGATTCGCGGAGTTTATGGCTCGCCCGCAGACGGCTCTCATCATCAGTGGCTATGGATTCGGCGACGAGCACATCAATCGGCTCATTCGTTCCGCCTTGCTCAACCCCACGCTCCAAGTGGTCGTCTACTTGCCTGAGTTCAAGGGTGACCCAGCTGATTCAGACCTCCCGCTAACCGTGCGGAGATTGCTTGCCCTGCAAACCCCGCGCTTGACTATCGTGGGTGGCGGCAGCAGGGCCTTCACCAGTGCTTTGGCGGCCGACCTTCCTGACCCCACTATCTATGACCAGGAACTGGCGGAGTTGCGTAGAAAGTTGGGTCTTCGCGGATCACTGTGGGTGCAATCGAGCATTTTCGGGTAGCGCGGGCAGGAAGCTGGCGATGATCTTGAGCCTCAGGAACTCCT
>NZ_MDED01000096.1 GCF_002939885.1 Xanthomonas cucurbitae | reverse complement strand
CGCGACGCTGCGCTGGACAATCGCCGTAGAAATTGCAGTGACATTACTTGGAACGATGTCTCCGCACCTTCGCATTTAATGACACAGTAGGACTAACGTGATATCCGCAGAGCGACAGGACGATGTTCAGGCCATCCCTTCGAATGGCAAACAGGTCCGCGGCCGAGACGTACCGCACCGGGTTCATTGCTCGATTGATGAACATGTTCAAGTGGTTGCCCACTTGGTGTTTGTTCTGAACGTGGACCAAGGCGTTAAACAGCCTTTTCCACTTCGTAATGCCCTTCTCTTAGTCGTCCACCCTCATGTCCGCAAGGATGTACCCGATCTCATCGCCTTTGAGGCCGGTCGTTGTTTCGGCCAAGACCTTACATGCGGCCTCAAGCTCAGATGCTTTGAACGGTGGGATGTGATCCATTGTCTGTAAGGCCTAACGCCTGAATTAAGCCGAGCCGCGAAGCGGCTTCGGCTTGAATGAACTGTTAGCTGTCACCCAATTCTCTTCTAGCGCTGGCGCTCCAGTCGCTGCCTGCCTTTTCAGGCTTTAAAGAGCTAAATATTTTCTGTAGTTGCCCTTCGGGCATCGCAACTCTGCTGGTGTGAAGAAGACCAGTTAGCTGCGCCACAAATGCGGCTAGCTTTTCAAGATCATTGAGGTCTTGCTGCACGGCGCCTAACTTGTGGTTGCCAATCTCTCTCGCAGTATGAATCCACAAAATAACGCGCGGCATCTTTAGCCATGCCGTGGCTCCGCTATTATCGCAGCGCACATCTTCAGCTATGGCCCGATCATAAAAGTATGCATTCTTGTAGTAGTCCGGCAACCCATGAGCGCCGACGTTTGCAGGCGTTAAATGCATGAAGTTGAGTTTAAATCTGACCTTTCCGTCTAGCGCAGCCATTAAGTTAGACCTTGCTTGGTCTAGAGCTACGAAATCGTGCGGCTGCAGGTCGTTTTCCTTATTGCTGTGCCTGGCAAGAAGGTGAACCGTAGACCTCCACATTATTGATAAAACGCACCTCATTGAGCCGTCATCAAGTACGGGCTCTGGCGTATTTTCTGTTGGATCGCGAACTGCTTGCCGAAAAAAGTTTTTGCTAAAGTGATTCTCAAGCTTGCTAAATCGTTGCTCGCAATCCCTGCAGAGATATGGACCCTTGTGTCCGTCCTGGGTCCGCATCCTCGGATTTTCCGTAGTCCTGAGATAACCGGTCGGAGATGTGTCTTTTAGCCACGTAAAGATAAACTTAGGTATTACGTGAGAGTTCTCAATTGGGGGATTTTCCCCGCATAGTAAGCAACGCATTGCGCCGATCTCCACGTGGCAGCTAACGCCTGAATTAAGCCGACCCGCGAAGCGGGTTCGGCTTGAATGAATTGTTAGGCTACTTGCACTGAACCTCAACGGTCACTTGCCTAGAACTGCCGCCCCGCCAAGCATTGAAAGACACTTGATTGGTGTCCGACTCATTGGACATTGAGTAGCCATTTGGGCATAGCTCGTTGGCTTTGGTGATGCATTGTCCCTTGTCGTCGCCGCAGTCCATGAAGTAGCGCTGCGAGCCATCAGGTGTGGCCATCTTGACAGGCTGGACGCCGCAACCAGCTACGACCCCCACTGACAGAAGCAAAAGTACCTTTTTCACGCGCAACTCCCCAGTTGTAAAAATGAAGCGCCAAGATCTTAGAAAAGTAGCCTAACGCTTGAATTAAGCCGAGTTGCGAAGCAACTTCGGCTTGAATGAGTTGTTAGGCAGTGAGTGGCCGCATAAGTTGGCTGTTGCAACCATGCTCCCCAGCACTGCCGCCTGAGCCAAGTGTGCCACAGGTTGTGGGGCGGAGCTTGCCCAGCAGTGCAGCGGCGCGTGGTACCACCGAAGCCAAGCGCAATGAGCGCGGCGCGGCAACGACGGACAAGGGCGAAGCACTGAACTTACCGCACCCCACAAAAGTGATGACTGTTGCCCGGAGCCAACCGCATGCACGCCTGCGAACTCACCGAAACGGCAACCACCAACGCATTTGCTCCACCACTGCCTAACAACTATCCTGATTAGCCCCATTCCTCAGCCGGTAGTTGCAGGATTTGCGACGGGTCGGCTGGACAATGGCCCCACTTGAAGGCAACGGAGGTGGGG
>NZ_MDED01000095.1 GCF_002939885.1 Xanthomonas cucurbitae | reverse complement strand
CGCGACGCTGCGCTGGACAATCGCCGTAGAAATTGCAGTGACATTACTTGGAACGATGTCTCCGCACCTTCGCATTTAATGACACAGTAGGATTAATAAGGATAGTTATGAAATTGAATGAGTCGCAAGACGGCAAGTCCAAGCAGCTCAAAGCTGCGATCAGGCGAACCATTTATCTGACCTTGGTGCTAGCAGGGGTTGCCAGCGTCTTATCGCCATTGGCAACAGCCTCCGATACTGAGGGGACCACGACAATGCCGCCCGTCGAAGTTCCGCCTCCCTACATCCCGCCGCCGATTGAAAATCCGACACCACCTTACTATCCAGATCCGGGCGACGGCGGCGGTGACAATGGTGGTGGTGGTGGCGGTAGTGGGGAGGATCCGGAAGTGGTTTGCGCAAACCTGAGGGCAACGAAGCCTGCGATGTGCCCCAACCCAATACCGCTTCCATCTGGCGCGACCTACGCCCAAGACAAATTGCCCGGGGCTAGCATTAATGGAAAATCTACTGTGCTGATGGCTATTGGCTATTCGCAAGGTAGAGCATTTGGCCCCAATGGAACGACCGCTGCACCCAATGTTACGGCAGCATGGCTGATGGACTTTGTTTTAAAAAAACAGACGGAAAATTATGCAAATCCCGGCATGTCTTTTAAGGACGCGACCAAGATTTTTCGAGACGACATAAAGCAAGTCTGCGAGTTGGAGAGTATTGAGTCTAGCAAGTATCGAATTCCTGGCCAACTGACCGTCCCTGAGTATTATTGCTTCGAGATTATGAAGGCGCTTGATATTGAAGCAGACGACCAGATGAATTTCGTGCAGTTTTTCATCGATTGGTCCAAGCGCTATGCAGTTAATCTTGAAAGCTATGTGCCAGGAGCAGTGATAAGCTCAGGGAGCTTGGATAACTCTATTGGCGTCAAATGGAAAGTCACATCTGCTGACGGTGCATGCTCAGCATGGTGGACCAACTTCCAGCAGAATCAGTGCAGTCTATAATGGATAGAACTATGAAAGCCAAAATGATCTTGTCCATGGCACTGCTTTCCGGCGCGCTTGCTGCGTGTGGAAAAGCCGACAAGCCAGCGGAAGACACCAATACAGCGGCTTCGCAGGCTGAAACGTCTGCGACGGCAAATCCCGACCACAGCGCAGCTGTGAATGGAGCGCAGCAGACGGCAAAGCTAGAACAGCCTAGCGGCGTGCAAGATGCTAAGCAGTATTTGTGTCAAGGTGGCGGGAGTGCCTGCAAGGCAAGTGGCCCGCTGGTGGCTAACTCGGATGCCGAGGCAAAGTGGCTTTTGTCTAACGGCTATCCGACTGAGGCCGAACTTGCACGACTGGACAAACTGTCTTTGGATCAGCTGAAAGCAGAGTCGCAGGCAGGCAACAAGGCCGCAACTGTCATCTATGGAAAGAAAACGGCAACGAGTGGCCACTTCCAGGAGGGGCTTGGCATTTTGAGGAATGCAGCATCCTCTGGAAACTTGTATTCGTATTATGGTCTATCGGATATCTATGCCAGCGAGACAAAAGATAAAAACCTGATCGATAGTGCCGCGTATCTACGCCTGGCCTATCTGTTGGGCGATGGCAAAGCGTCTGCTGACATTGCTCTGAGAGGGTTGAGTAGCGTCGAAAGTGTGGCTGCTGATGAGCGTGCAGCTTCGCTTTATAAAACATTCTCAAAATATCAACGTCCGTCTCCAAGGCCTGTTGAGTAAATGGTTTAACGAATAAACAGAAATGAGGAGGTTTCGCCTCCTCATTTCTGTGTGAGTTTAAGTTGTGATACTACGCATTTGCGCTTATCTGGCGTTCGTCAAGGATGGCTTTGAGCATGTTCGCTGAGAGAAGCTCTCTGAATACTGTGTAGAACTGCCAGACGCACCACAATGCGAAAAGAAAGCCTGCCAGTGAAACAACTCGTTGCTTAGGCACTTCTTTTGCAAGATGGGTTTTTAGAGCGGGATCAGTCCAGACCTGGCAAAGAATTTCCTGATTAGCCCCATTCCTCAGCCGGTAGTTGCAGGATTTGCGACGGGTCGGCTAGACAATGGCCCCACTTGAAGGCAACGGAGGTGGGGCATGGGTATCAACATCGTGCAGTTTCAGCCTGGATTGTCGATGACAGAGTTCGTGGA
>NZ_MDED01000094.1 GCF_002939885.1 Xanthomonas cucurbitae | reverse complement strand
AACGCGCTTGGTGACTGACTGCGGCCATGTTCATCTCAGCACGGTGTGGATTGCCTGCAGAATAACATTTTTATGACACAGTAGGATTAAGCAATGCGCAGGCAATTGACCATGGCAGGCCGAAGCGGTACACAGTTGGCCGAGACCAGATGGGTAATGCCACCCAGAGGAAAGAATCTTCGCAGGCATCGATAACCTGCATCCAAGGACCAACGCAGCATATGCAGATCACACCCTACCCATCACTGAAGAATCTCACGCTAGGCTGTCATGAGTGGCTGGAGCGTTTTCAGCAAAGAGGAAACTACGGGCGCTATTCCAGTGCCACGCAGAATTTCCTTGATACTCCAGGTCCGCTGGATCAGCGAGCAGGAATACATCTCGGTCGCCTTGCGTTGTACTACGACGTTGCCAGCTGCGATGCGTTTCTGCGCTCGGATGTGGAAACACTGAATCGCGTGCTTCAACATGCAGTACAGCTACGTGCATTGGTATTTCGTTGGGATGGCATGTACAGCGACATGCGCCAGGACCTCGGCAATTGGCCGACCGAATTTACGGACGGCATGGCGGCGGCAGACCCAGCCATGTTGTCCTGGTGGCAGAGCGCCGAAACCTGTGCCCAGCTGTTCATCGAGATGGCCGAGAAGGACCAGCGCGTCAATACATTGCACGAAATGCGCCGCATCAAGCATGGCAGCAGCGATGCGTTCTTGATCGGGCTGTTTTCCCAGGCATTTGGCATGCAGACCAACTTCGTTGCCCCGGTCGAACTCATCCCCGAATATCAGACGCTGCTGGATCACTGGCATAGCCACGATGAAGGGATGTTTGCGGCGGTGATGCAGAAGGCGGCCGACTTCCACGTCACCCGCAGCAAAGACGGCACAGACCAGACCATCTATGAGTTTGAAGCAACGCTGGATCGGATCTTTCCCGCCGAGCTACTGGCCGTGCAGGCGCTACGCCGCCGCCAGGGCCTGCCCGAGTTCAAGACCGATCATCTGTTGATCGATACGCCCTGGGCGTTCGTCCGGGACATGCCGCCAGTGGCACCGCATCCGTTGGCAGCGGCAGTGGAAGCACGCCTGGTGCAGGATTACCCGCAGTTTCGTTAAGCAATCCGCAGGCAATTGACCATCGCCGACCGAAGCGGTACACAGTGAGCCGACACCGGATGGGTAATGTGGCCAACGGAAAACATCCTGACTAGCATCGTCAACTCGCATTCAAGGACCAACGCGCCACATGCAGATCACAGCTCATCCATCGTTGAAGAAAAAGCTGCCATTGGAGTGTAGAGAGTGGCTGGAGTACTCTCAGCAACAAAAAGAGTATGAGCGCTACTTAACCACAACGCAGAATTTTCTTGATCTTCCAGGACCACTGGATCAGCGAGCAGGAATACATCTCGGTCGCCTTGCGCTGTACTACGACGTTGCCAGCTGCGATGCGTTCCTGCGCTCGGATGCGGAAACACTGACTCGAGTGCTTCAACATGCCGTCCAGCTGCGTGCATTGGTATTTCGTTGGGATGGGATGTACAGCGACATGCGCCAGGATCTCGGCAACTGGCCGACCGAGTTTGCTGACAGCATGAGAGCAGCAGGTCCCGCCATGCTGTCGTGGTGGGATAGTGCCGAAACCTGCGCCCAGCTGTTCATCGAGATGGCCGAAAAAGACCAGCGCCTCAACATCCTGCATGAAATGCGCCGCATCAAGCATGGCAGCAGCGATGCATTCTTGATCGGGCTGTTTTCCCAGGCATTTGGCATGCAGACCGACTTCGTTGCACCGGTGGAACTCATCCCCGAGTATCAGGCGCTACTGGATCACTGGCATAGCCATGATGAAGCAATGTTTGCGGCGGTGATGCAGAAAGCGGCCGACTTCCACATTTCACGCAGCAAGCAAAACACCGATCACACCAGATACGAATTCGACGCAACGCTCGATCAGGTTTTTCCCGCCGAGCTACTGGCCGTGCAGGCACTACGCCGCCGCCAGGGCCTGCCGGAGTTCAAGACCGATCATCTGTTGATCGATATGCCCTGGGCGTTCGTCCGGGACATGCCGCCAGTGGCACCGCATCCGTTGGCAGCGGCGGTGGAAGCACGCCTGGTGCAGGATTACCCGCAGTTTCGTTAAGGACGCTCTGAACAAAGCAGCCTGATCTGCGACAATTGACCGACGACCCAAGCGGACGATTTCGATGCAACTGAGCTTTGGCGACGCGG
>NZ_MDED01000093.1 GCF_002939885.1 Xanthomonas cucurbitae | reverse complement strand
CTGCCGACGACCTTGGATCGGGACATCGATCAATTGCTGCCGTTGCGCACGGAGTGAGGTTTCGGGGTAGGTGAGGTTGGCGGACGCTTACGAAGCAGCCGCGTCACGCAGGCTCTCTCCCGGCACCGTACGTGGACTGGGCGTTGTGGGTGCAGCGGCCGCCGTGTACGACTTGGGCGCTACGGCTAGAGACACCGAGCGGCTGGACGGGCAGGGCAACAGCACGGCAGCCGAAGCAGAGGTCACACGCTACGCCACACGCAATCTGGGCGCCATCGGCGGGGCCGCGCTTGGCGGAAGTGTAGGTGCGGCGCTAGGCGTGGAGTCTGGCCCGGGCTTGCTGGTCACGGGAGCGATCGGCGGCATCGTTGGCGCGGTGGGCGGCGACAAGCTGGCCGATGCCATCAACGACCATCGCATTTCCCATCAACAGGACGCGCAAGGCAACACCTGGCGTCTTGAGAATCATCAAACTGGAGCGCGGTGGGCGCGTGACGTCAGTACCGGCGAAGTCGATCCAGCCGCCATCGCCTTTGGCGAGGCCGGTGTACCGCTCTACAAGACGCGGGCGGAAGTTGCCACGCCGGAAGTCGCGGATGTGCTGACCTTCAAAGCATCCCGTACGTCCATCGAGCTGGCTCTGGGGGCGCCGCCGCAGAATAGAGATCCCTATACCCTGCCTGCCAACGCAAGTGATACTCGCAGCCTGCGCGAGGCCCCTTGGGTACACGAGCCGGGCACGCAGCAATGGACGCGCCAGATAGCCGACGGATTGGTCGATCGGACAATGAGCACCCACACCGAGACAGCAAGCCCTCAACGTGCAGCACAACTCGATGAAGCATCGCAGCAGATCATTCAACAGAACGCGATGCAGATGTCAGCGGCGATGGCTGCGCAGTACAAAGAGGCTTACGACCAGAATGGCTGGACGCGTCACGCGGTATTCCCTGCCGCAGTGCAGGATGCCCTGACGCATCCTGGGCGCATTGTCGCTTCAGACGGTGATCTCTATGAGCGCAACAAAGACGGTCAATGGACGCACGACGGAATGCTCTGGGACAGCCAGGCCAAAGGAAATCTGAAGCTGGAGCTTGAAGGAACCTATGCCGCCCAGGTCTCTGCCGGTCAGCGTGTGACGGCACAGCCACCGTCCCAAGCTGCCGCCGTACCGATCACTACGCTAGACACGATCCATGTCACTGCACCGCGTGTGCAACACCACGGCAACGCAGATGCCTCACGGGAGAAAGTTGAGCAAAACATCGGGGCACGGGACAATAGCGGACCCGCACGAGCGCACGCTTCCGGCCCGCAAGATCCGGATCATCCCGATCACGCCATGTTGAAGCAGATCCGCGAGGGCGTGGCCAAGATCGATGAGAGCGTCGGCAAGCCGTATGACGACATGAGCGAGCGCGTCAGCCGCTGCCTGCTGGCGGCCTGCAAGGACAATCGCGAACGCAATCCTGATGCGCACGACACCTCGCTTGCAGCA
This sequence comes from Xanthomonas cucurbitae, assembly GCF_002939885.1. Lineage (GTDB taxonomy): Bacteria > Pseudomonadota > Gammaproteobacteria > Xanthomonadales > Xanthomonadaceae > Xanthomonas > Xanthomonas cucurbitae. Next base: position 843 of record NZ_MDED01000093.1, on the reverse strand, counting down.
AACGCACTGCAACGCGTGGATCATGTATTGCTGGGCAAGACCGGCAACCTCTTCGCGATCGAAGGACGCATCGACGATCCAGTGCATAAGCGCGTATCTGTCTCGATCGACCAGGCAATTCACATACCTTTGGAACAGTCGGATGCAAAGTTACACGCCGCCAACCACATGATTGCTCAGGAACAGGCCCAGGCCCAGGCCCAATCAAGTCAGCAAGAAGCGGCGCAAGGACAACAGCAAGGCGCTCCGCAGGGCCCACCGATCAGTCTTTGACGGATGACCGGCGCAAGCGGTATCAGATTCACTTCCTACAGAAATTTCAGACTACGCCTTCAGAGTTCGGGAGGCTTTCTCGATATCAGCAGCAATACCTGGCGACGAGTCTTACGATATAGCCAGACTCACACGCATCGATCTTCCCGGCATTCCGCAGCACATCGTGCAGCGCCGCAACAATCGCTTGCCGTGCTTTCTGGATGATGGCGTGGATCGGCCATGCCTTCGAGGACAACCTGACCCGCAAGCGAGAGCGCATCGAGATGCTGTTGCTACTGCACGCACTGGCGATGTTCGTCTCATGGCTGGCGGGAACGGCCGCCGAAGCGATCAATGCGCAGGACAACCTCAATCCTTACCCGACATCGCGAAGGCTGTATAGCCTGGTGCGGCTAGCGACGTCCCCCCGATTTTGAGTAGCGCCCCAGTTTGGAGTCCAATTCCCTACCCCGAGGAGATTGGACGTGAAGAAACGTTTTACGGCTCATCGCGGATTCGTGTGGGTGCCTTGAGGCCCCTGAATCTGCGTTGAGCCTTGGAAACAGGCCCTTTCCACCGTCCCAGAAG
>NZ_MDED01000092.1 GCF_002939885.1 Xanthomonas cucurbitae | reverse complement strand
CAACTCCACTTGGTCGTGTAGGGGCTCAGGCTACGACACCTGGCCCGCTACGTTATAGGACTGTTGCACTTCGCGGGCGAATCCACCCCCCACCTAATTTCTCAGGAGGGCGCCTGCACCGTTGCCAGAGCGGCACAGAATACTAATTGATGCTCCACTCCCTCAACAGTGCACGAGCGCGCTGCTCTATTGAGCGGTTCGCCTGGACTTCCGCCCATTCAGACTCTTTCTTGGCTTCTGCTTCACCAATGACACCTTCCTGTGCTTCGTCAAACTGCGCCATGGCCCAGGTTGTTGCAGCCTCCTGTGCGGTCTTTCCCTCGACATCGTGCATGGATACGTAAGCCCGTAATGGCGGCCATATCTCCTCTTTTCCCGTCAGCGCGTTCCTGCCGTGGAGCAGGCTGCCTCTGGTCAGTCCCAAGTCCCGGTTTCGAATGGCCTCCAACAACTGGCTCAGCGCAACCCCTTGATCCTGCGTGTGCATGAGCTTGTGCTTCAGCATTTCCGAGAACGCTGTTCTGACATCCCCACGGACTGCAGGCCCCAGACCACCGACCTGGGTCGTGCCATCCATGTTGAGCGTCTTGACGGTATGCTCGGCCAAGAACTCGCTGAAGCTGCTTCTGAATTCGGTAGACGTGATGGCCTCGGCCACTACCTGGTCCAATAGGGTCATGTCAGCCGGGCTGAGGGGTTGCCTGAAGAGCCCGGCATTTTGGGTAAGCCCATGCATCCACTTTTCAAAACGGCCACCCAAGTCAGCATCGATGCCGCTCAGTGCGCGTACGAATTCGGTGCCTCGGTTCCACGACGGTCCGGCCAGACTCGTAGAGCCCCCCCTCCTGGTGGCAACCCTCTGCCGGCCAGCCGTTGTGGTGCAGCCGGAGCGGCGTGCGGCATGCGTATCAGAGCAAGTTGGCCACTCAGGTGCTCCGGCACCTCGATCTGACAGTCAGCGGGAAGTCGAGCCAGGGATGGTGGCAGCTCATGCAGTCCAGTGCCGCGTAGATCCAGCTTTTGTAGGCGAGAAAGGTCCCCTACACTGTCAGGCAGCGTCCGGAGCGCGGCGCAGTTTTTCAGCGACAGTACTTCGAGTCTACTTAGCCGCCCAATATCCTCTGGAAGTTGTGCCAACCTAGGGTTGTAAGAAAGGCTGAGTTCTTTCAACCGGCCCAACCGAGTCAGACCGTGCGGTAATTGCTCTAGGCTGTCATTTGACTCAAGTTTCAGCAACCTGAGCTGCCGCATTTTTCCGATGTTTTCGGGCAATCCCTTTAAATGGCGCGAACTCGACACCGCTAAGCGAGTCAAACTTGCCAGGTCAGTCACGCTGGCCGGCAATCGTTCATAGCTCCCGCCACCCAGGATAAGCTCGCGCAGACTTTGCATGCGCCCCAGGTCTTCTGGCAGCTCGGCCAACGGGGTTGTAGTCAGCTGAAGGATTTCCAAGACAGGCAAGCGTGTTATCGACGCCGGCAGTTTTTTCAGACCCAGCGTGGCAGCCACCGTAAGGCGGCGGAGCCCACGAAGTTGTCCCAGGTTGTCCGGGAGCGACGTCAGTCCCGTATTGGCCAACGAGAGTTCCCGTAGCGTTTGGAGCTCGCAGATCCCATCGGGCAGTGTTGTGGCAGGTAAACCGTAGTGCAGTTCAAGGCGGGTTTCGCCGGCGGCGGCTACACGCAGAATCGAGTTTGCCACATCCTGCAGGGCCTGCCGGGAGGTATCCCCCGTGTGGTCGTGCATGTTGTAGCCGGTACGTATTCTCTCTGCATGCGGCAGGCTCTCGGAAAGCCAGGAGCTAACGTCGTCTTCCAGGCTCGGCGGCGACGTCGGCGCACCTGCCATTGCAGGTTGCTGAATCGGCGAGCGCGCAGATGACCGAGGCGGACGTGCCAATCGTGGGCTCCCCGGCGTCCTGGTGGCGGAGGCCGATGTATTGGCACTCGTGCGTCGCTGCGGATTGGTCAGTAGCGGTCCGAGTACGCCCTCCATCGGACGAGGTGGTTCGCTTGGCCGCGCGGTTTCATTCGCTGGTTGCTCTGCGGTTTCGGGTCGCTGACGTGAGCGTAGTAGACGGTTCACATTAAACATGGAGCTGTCTCCTGATAATGCAGCAGGCCTGCATGACCTCGTGATATGCAGGTTATTCATGCGCGGGGACGGATGCTGCGACGAGGCGAAGACATTACTTCACTAAACGAATCGAACTTTTCGCAGCGTCAGCGGGGATTAACCTGCTTAACAGAACGTCCGGCCGCGCTTGCCTGGCGGCTGGGCAGTCGTTGTGCCAGCCGCGCTTAGAGGGTGTTTACATAATGATATAATAGTGCCATCTCATCACAGACAGTCATCGAAATGGGCCGCCCACTGAAGATTCAAGTCGAACAT
>NZ_MDED01000091.1 GCF_002939885.1 Xanthomonas cucurbitae | reverse complement strand
ACGTTGGGCAATGCGGAAGGATTGTCGAGCCAGGCGCTGCAGCAGGGCGGTATCGGGCTGTTCATGACGGTGCTAATCATCACCGTGCCAACGCTGGCAGCGGCGGTCTGGCAAGGCAACATGAGCAACTTCATGCACTTCTCCGCGTTTGGCGGAGGGGCTGCATCGAGCCCTGGGCCGCAGGGGCAGCCGGTGGGGTCTTATATGCCGCAACAAGCAGCGAAGGGAGGTGAGCAACCCGCTAGTGGATCGCCAGCCACCCATAATACAACGACTAGGATCGCCGGGGCGGCACCAACGCAAGCGACTCAGCCTGTCGGCTCACGCGGGCAAGCTGGCACCCAAGATATTTAATTACTTTAATGCACATTTAGTTAATTATTTTCCCCTGCAGGCTGGACATGTATGAAGTATTTAATTATTCTGGCCCTCTCGATTTTTCTGATATCGACTGGCGTAAGAGCAGAGCAAGGCTGTCCTCCAGGGCAAATTCCTGCTCAATCTAACGGAAGCATGAGCTCATGTGGGCCGATCCCGTCTGGATACTACCAAGAGCAGCCTGTGCCCTCACCACGTCCTCTTGGTAAATGGATAAAAACATGGGGGGCAATCGCGGGTGATGGAAATGAAAATCTTGGCGTATCCACGGGTAAGTTAAAGAAAGCTGATGCACAGCAAGATGCGATAGAAAGATGCGAGGCGGAAAGTCAAAAAAAATGTAGTGTTCTTTATGTTTACGAGAACAGGTGCGTGGCGATCTCTGAGCCTGGATATACTGGAAATATCACTAGAGGTTTTGCGGCAGGGCCTTCTATAGATGTGGCTAGTCGAAATGCAGTTTCGTTTTGTAGCCAAGAGAATAAGGGGCGCCAGTGCAAGGTAATATACACCGCCTGTACTGAACCTTTTTTCCAAAGATTCTGAGTATGCTTCTTGTGATGAATGTAATCAGGAAGGTTCCCGAGTTCGGTTTGGTCTTCGCGCTCATGCTCATCACTTTGTTGATATATCGTGTCAACATTAACCGCATTTGTTCACGACTCACCAATTCCATGACAGCTGCGCAGCGTGCTGCACAACGCACGATGGCGGCATGAACGGGACGCTAGGAATCAAAATTGCTGGCTCTCTGGTCTTGGTTTTCTTGACAGGATGCAACCCTATGAACACTGGCTCTGAAAGACACGACACCGGCGCAACCACTACCGACGGCGATCCGGTTTATCGCAAGAACCCGCATCCGACCCAGGCGTACCGGATCACGATGACCATCGAGGATGCGCCGGGGCCGTTCGAGTGGGTGTCGGGAACTGCGTTCTATGAAATGACCAATCGCGATGCGTGCACGCCCTTCGATCGCTCATTGGCCATGTCGACAAAGCAGAAGGAAGATGGGATTCCCATCAACTTCGAGAAGGCTGGTGACACAACATATGTGGCGACGATTTATGCTGACGGCATGATCGATGCTGACTATTATGGCAAGGGCGTTTGCCTCTTCGAGCTGAATGGAGTTGGCATCTCTTTGAGAGCTACTGGCAAGAAAGAGGAGACTCGATTTCAGCCCATCTTATTCAAAAATGAAATTTATAGATCGACGCCAAAGATCACATATTTTTGGAAAGAGCGCTATCCAAAGGCAGGTATGGATGACTTTCCTGACGGTGGCGAATCCAAGGTTGATGATTTCAATGATATTGCTCGCAATAACCTCTTTAAAGTCACCCTGTCCACCAAAAAGGTGATCCCATGAGTCTTACGAGCCAGCAATACGCCGCACTTTCGAGAGATTCATACGACAAGCCAATCAAAACCGGAGAGGACAGCGACCCTGTAAATATCGGTGGAAATATTTACAAGCGCCTCAAATATGTGGATAGCCCTTCTGGCTATCAAGGCATCGTCTATCAGCGCGTCGATACGCGTGAGATCATCGTCGCTCACCGCGGCACCGAGACCGACCGACAGCTGAAAGAAGATGGCATCTACACCGACGGTGGCATGGTTGCAGCCCGCCACAACAACCAGGCTGCCGAGGCGCTTGAGCTGACGCGATATGCGTTGAACTATGCGCACGAACTCGGCAAAGGCGGCAAAGCCCCCGACGTCACCGTCACCGGCCACTCGCTCGGCGGCAACCTGGCACAGGTCACTGCGCACCACTTCGGCCTCAAGGGTGAGACCTTCAACGCCTATGGTGCAGTCAGCCTGGATCGTCGCATTCCCGAGGGCGGCACCGCTGTCATCAATCATGTGATGGCTGGCGATGCGGTCAGTGCTGCCAGCAAGCACTATGGCCAGGGTGGATTCGCCCGCGAAGTGCAACAGTCCTATAACGTAGCGGGCCAGGTGTCGTAGCCTGAGCCCCTACACGACCAAGTGGAGTTGCACA
>NZ_MDED01000090.1 GCF_002939885.1 Xanthomonas cucurbitae | reverse complement strand
GACGCTTCGCTGGACAATCGCCGTAGAAATCGCAGTGACACTACTTGGAACGATGTCTCCGCACCTTCGCATTTAATGACACAGTAGGATTACTACAGCGCTACTCATCTGCAATCTCTGCTGCCTTGCCAAATCCCTAATTGCCTATAAATACTCCCATGCCCCTGACATGGTTGTCTGGCTACGCGATCGCGAGGATTTGGAACGAGAGTATAGTGAGAAGTGGCAGACGCTTGACATCACAGAAGCAGAAGCTAAACAAAGCGCACGGCGCGATTTTTACTATCATCTGGATGAGACCTACGCGATATCTGCCCGAAACAACAGCATCCAAAATAACAGGAAAGCCGAGTGGATTGCGCGTGGACACAGGTTTCTTATTGCTAGCCTGGGCTCCCTCATTCTGGCTGGAGTCTTCTTCAGCCTGTCCCCTACAAAGTCGGCGGATGACGCCGCACCAAGATCGCCGAAGGACGGTAAGACAGTGACTATCCCCAGCAAGCCTGAGAAAGCCGTTAATAGCCCCGCATCGTTACCCACCACCAAACCAAAGGGCGTCGAACGTCCACCGGTTCGTGAGCCAGTGGTCAGCAATGAAAATTTTCACGAAAAAAAACGATGTTCGGGGAGTCGATGACCTATGAGTGATAAACCCAGCGGCGAGAAACCGCAACCTGCGCCTCAGCAGCGCCCGGCTACACAGCAGACCCAGATTGTCCGGCCACCAACGAGGGAGCCGATCCATGTGTTCGATAGCGTGCCACCAGGGATGAAGAAGGGGCGCCCTTAAAAGGCACCCCTGGGTTCTCTTGAGGGGTAACTTACGGAGCCGGATGCGGCATAGAGGAAGTCCCAGCCCCGAAGACGCGCCGAGCAAAACAGAAGCCCACATGCCACTGCCCAAACGGCGTCCAAGATTCTTGGTCGAAGCTGTGACCCTGCTGACCACGCAACGGGAGGACACCGGCGGCTGGTCTGTCAGCATCGCGCACAAGCCAGAGCTCACCGACCCGCCTTGACTGCTTTCCTTACCTCGGCCCAAGTTGTTCGCCTGCGTCTGCACAAAAACGAGAAGCCAGGTCGCATTCGCAACACCTCTAGTCGTCAAATGACATAGCAGCTATCGAATTTTGGCTCGTATTCAAATTTGTGAAATGCAGCCCGAAGCGAGCTCTTGCGCAAGAGTCAATTCTTGGTTGGATGAGGGTTCCCCCACACGTAGGAGTTTTCATGACCACCCATCCCAAACAACTCGAAATCGCTGGCCAACTGCTCGCAGGGCTGATGAGCCAAACCCTTTCGGACGAGCCCCTTACGCGCCAGCGAAATGTTTGCAATGCCTGGGCCTCCGCTGGCGAACTGATCGTCTACAGCCAGAAGAACGTCCCGGGCGGAAGCAACGCCGCTCCATCGTTGGACCATGCTCCTCCCCGGCCCTCGCCGGCCGTGCGCACCCGCGAGGCTGTCATTGTTCGAGAGCTCCCATCGATAGACGAATGGCGCGCGGGCCGGAAGAACAAAGACGCACAGTTGGATCCTGTGCGTGCCAAAAAACGGCCGACCCTTCATTGAGTCTACCGAGAGCATATAAACATTGAGCCCCGCAGTGCGGGGCTCTTTGGTTTCAGTGGAAGCGCGGCGGCCGGGGAACGTAGGCCGCCGCAGGAGGTGCGACGATGACAGGGCTTGGACGCTGCTCATCGGGTTCATTCGCCATGTCGAGTGCCAAGGGATAGCGCTGGAGCATGTCTCGGCTCCACACCTCCAGATGCGCTGCGCTGGCCAACGCCTCTTTCTCGCAGAGGGCTTGTCCCTGCGGGGTCACCCGAGCCTTTGCATCGGCCAGCTCTGCGGCTCGGGCTTCGAGGGTGCTCAACCGACGCCCGCGCCGCTGCTTCCAGTCCCCCTGCATCCACGACGGACCGGGCTCGGGATTGTTCGCAACGAAGTCGTTCCACGCGTTCTCGGCCATGTGGTGCAGCTTCTCCGCTCGCCGCACCGCCAATAGCCTCCGGGCGAACTTCACGGTCGCAGCCCTGAAGCGCCGCAGTCGCCGGAGCAACTCGTTGAGGTCCGGGCGTAGTCGGGCCTCTTCGGCGAAGGCTGCCACGCGTTCCCTGATCCACTGCAGCAGGTCCAGTGTTGCGTGGAGTGTTTTCGCCAAGCGGGAATCCGCTTGAACAGCGACTCCCCATTCGTCGCTGGCCTCCTCCGCGAGCTCGGAGACCGAACGCGGCTCGCGATGCGGCTTGGCATCCTCGGCTTCCAGCAGTCCCAGCCCACGGGCGATGGGCGCCATGCTGCTCCGGTGATTGTCAACATAGTTGTCCGCTATTTCATGCTGCCAACTTCATGTCATCGGGTGCTTTTCTATCGTCGTTATCCGGGTTCAGCCAC
>NZ_MDED01000089.1 GCF_002939885.1 Xanthomonas cucurbitae | reverse complement strand
CCTTCTGGGACGGTGGAAAGGGCCTGTTTCCAAGGCTCAACGCAGATTCAGGGGCCTCAAGGCACCCACACGAATCCGCGATGAGCCAGAAAGTTGATGCCCGAGAAGCCCGACGTGGAGGACGATGAGCTATGAGGAGCCGGCAGGCCATCGGCTACGTTGTCCAAATCGACGGCGTGGACATCACGCTGAACCTCATGGATGTCCATCGCGGCCAGTTGGCAGCCCATGCGCACGGGGTCTCGGTTGTCACTGAAGTGGGAAGTCTTCTCGGGATTGAATCCGGCGGCCGACTATTGGTGATGAAAGTTCAGTCCTTGTCGTTTGCTGAGCCCAAAGAGGTTCATCGGTTTGGGCTCTCGGGAACATCGGTTGCTTCCGAGCCATTGCGTCATCTCACCGGTTTGGTGGTGGGTCGGCTGCGGCGTGACATGGGAAAGCTGGCTTTCGTGTCGGACTCGCTTTCCTCGCCTTCGCTAGGCGCTGAGGCCTATCCGCTCACTGACGAAGAGCTGTCTTCGATCCTGCGTAGCTCTGTAGCCTCGCCGGCAGACATTCACTTGGGGGATGACCTCCGGGGGGGCGGCCGTCTGATGGTGGACCTGGAGAGTTTGGTTTCCAGGCATGTCGCGGTGCTTGGCAGTTCAGGGCAAGGCAAGAGCTGCTTTACGGCTGCGGTGCTCCAGCAGGTCGCCAAGATGCCCAAGGCGCGGGTGGTCATCTTCGATATCAATGGCGAATACGAAGACGCTTTCCCTGCTGCCAACTATCCGCCGGGAGCCATCAAAGTCACCCGCATTGGCGGGTCAGATCCGAATAGCTACCGTATCCCTTATTACGCGTTAGGTCGCTTGGGCCTGCAACGCTTACTGTTGCCCAGCGACAAGACCCAGCGGCCCGCGTTGACGTTTGCCTTGGATCATTTGAATAAGGTCAGGTGGTTCCCTACTGGTGGGGGTGCGGGCCTGGCGGCAGATACGCAAGCTTCGCTGTTCGATGACTGTCGGAGCGACCGCGTAGTCCAGGCACAGGCGATCATCGGTGACCTGCGTGCCGGAACGCCGCCCTTAGCTGCCTCATGGCCTCCCATGCAAGCGCTCGGCCCCCTGATTGCTGACAGCCACGCCATTGCTCCAAGCAACAGGGGCCCGGAGCGCAACGCGTGGAACTACGGCAACATCGCTCCGCTTATCACGCGTATCGCTCGCTTTGTTGACGATGACATGTTCAAGGATGTGGTCAAGGTAGACGGTGGGGCAGGCTGTGGTGGCCCGCTTAGCTGGCACAACGAGGCCAGTGCAGTTGTCGAACGATTGTTCGGCGGCGACGAAGTGGATTGGCGTGTGCACATCGTTGACCTCCGTCGCGTATCGCACGACCTGACGCCATTTGTCCTAGGAGCCGTCTTGGAGCTTTACGCGTTTGAGCTCTTCAGGCGCGGACAGGAGAACAAGCGGGAAACGCTGTTGGTATTGGAGGAGGCGCACCACTATCTGCGGCAGATGGGGATAGGCGATGAGGCCGTAAACAATGCTCTGGCTTATGAGCGTCTTGCCAAGGAAGGGCGGAAGTTCGGACTGGCGCTCTGGCTTAGCACCCAACGACCGTCGGAAATATCTCCGACCGTTCTTTCCCAGTGCAATACGTGGGTGTCTTTCCGGCTGTCTTCGGAGAAGGACCTTTCTGCCATCCAGTCTGCGAGTGAATGGGCGGACAAGCGGGAAGTTCGACGAATTGCTGGTCTCGCCCGACAAAATGCCTTGGCCTTCGGTGGCAGCTTGCAGATGGCGACGCTGATTAAGGCACCAACGGCGAATCCTCTACCGCGCTCAGAAGACGGTCGCTTCAATCAATGGGTTAGTGATGATGAAGATATAGACGATGACGATATCCTTTAGATGTGCGGGTTTATGGGGTGATCAGCATTCCCCGTCGTGATTGTAGATGTCATCGCACGCCTGCTCATGTGGCTGCGCAGAGCGGCTGTTATTTCGGAGTCATCCAGCGATTCAGCCCCTACAAGGAACACGAGCTCTGCGATTCGAACGCGTCGCTTGGCTTGTTCGCGCATTTCAGCTTCCTTCTTCTTCGATTCTTGCCTTTGGGTAACTAAAAGCCGCTTCGCTTGAAGCTGAGCCAGTCGTTCCGTCGCACGTTGAATTTGGCCTTGATAGTGATGGGTGGTGGTCATGCTTTTCTCCTGTCTCGTAGAAATGAGTCAAGCAGGAAAATGGCTTGCGTCAAGTTTCGGTCGGTCTCGAATTTTGCCCGGTGCGAAAATCTAAAAGATCTGAAAGACAAGACTTGAAAGAAAGAAGCAAGAGCGCACCTAGGTGTCACATGGTGACACGTGCGCAAAGGGCTTCGCCCCTTGAACCCGGTGGATTCACTCACGAAGTGCAAGGGTATCGTAGTTGAAAAAGACCTCGGCTGGAGTGAGATAGCTCAATCGTTTTCTGGGTCGGTTGT
>NZ_MDED01000088.1 GCF_002939885.1 Xanthomonas cucurbitae | reverse complement strand
ATGGTGTTGCCGATGTCGCGCGACTGCTCGCCAGCGCTCGGCTGCACCGGGTTGCCGTTGGCATCGGTCTGGTTGCCGCTACTGCCGAAGCCACCGCTGATGCTGCCGGACGAGGCGCTGTAGTCCATCCGGTTTCTCAGATCGGTGAACGTCAACGAATCGGCCGTCAACTCGCTGGCACCGGCATTGGTACTGGCGATGGCGCCGCCGATCAGGTTCACATTGCCGGCAGTGACGTGGTAGCCACCATTGCCCGCGAACAGGCCCGATTGCTCGACCACACCCAGATAATTGCCGTTGGCCCTGGCGGCGCTTGCGTACCCACTGACGTCCCACGCAGAGCCGAACGACACCTGCAAGCGGCCACCGACACTGCTTTCCTTGGACTGGACATCCAGCTTGTCCTGCAGCGATTCGATCGNACGTCGATCCGGTCGCCCTTGACCACTGCGCCACGCAGTGTGGTGTCGCCCTCAGAGGTGAGCACGATGTTCTGCCCGGCCAACTGGGTGTTCTGCCAGCTGCTGCCATCCACGTTCGACTTGTGGCTGCCGACGCTGGCTTGCACATACGCATACACGCCCGTCTGCGCACCCACCGAGGCACCTACGCCGACTTCGAAGCCGGCATTGCTACCCTTGCTCTGTTCGGTACTGCTGGAGTTGCCCGCTTCCAGCACCAGATCGCGTGCCGACTCCAGGCTCAGCGTGTCGCCCGCCTTGAGGTTGCCCTGCACGATGCGCAGGTCGCCTTCGGTAGTTTTCAGGCTGACATTGCCGCCGCCGGTGATGGTGGAGCCTTGTGAGATCTGACTACTGCTGTTGAAGCTACTCTCGCTGGTGGCAAAGCCGACGCCGGCTTCCACGCTGAGCAGCGAGCCGCTCTGCACCGCCCTCGCCGTCTGGTACGCGTTGGCCGCCGCTGCCATGCCCTGCATTGCACCCAGGCGGACGTCGGACTTGCGCGCATCGTCCCTCCGATTTTCTACCCACCCCGTGAACTTATGTATTCATCCAAATAATTTTGCAAAGGCTTATCCGTTCCAAATACATGAAGCTCCCCGGATCTCTTATCAATAAGGATGGGACCATTCCCCGCAAGCTGAGACGATGGATTACCCGTTCTTATGTAATCCTCCGAATCGTAACAAAAATACCACCCTGCGGCACATTCCCCCTCGCAAGTTATCTTTAAAGATATCTCAGACTCCTCAATATAATTTAACGCCAATTTAACAGCCTCCGAATAATTCATAATTATTTTGTCCTCAGTAAGCTAAATGACTTGAATCCAGTTATGTCCGCGGCCTTTCCTGTTTGACCATCCAAGAATCTAACAACACCATTTTGGTTGACCACGTTAAAAACATGACCTGGCTGACCTGGCCCATAAGAACCATAAACTATACCTCTCGCGCCATCACCAGAGTCCGCAATTTCTGCAACGATGCTTCCCGCAGAAGGCTTCACGGAAAATCTAGCGCCGTATTGGGATTCAAGCACAGAAATAGGAACGCCTCTAGTATGATCTATGGGCAAGGCAGATGCCGGATTGCCTGCCAACGTAGAGTCTGTAGCAATAGCACAGTTAACGCAATTATGAGTTCTGCCGACTTCAGGATAGCCCGGATTGATATTTCTAATCGAGCCAGCAACTTCGTCAGATGCACTACCTGCTCTGGCGCCCTGAAGAATCTCATCAGCCTTTCCAGCCGCATTGCCCGCCAAAAGGCGTGCATTACCCGCACTTAGCCCGGCTCCGGCCAAACCATACAAAGCTTCCGCCGCGCCTGAAGATAAGCCCAGTCGCGTCAGCAGGGTTCCACCTAACGTACTCGCGGCATCTCCAGTCCAAGCATAGAGCGTACCAGCCTGTAGTTGGTCAGTACCCCAACCTACCATCAAGCAGCCTAAGCCAAATGTTTCTGCACAAGTGGATACACCGGTCACAACAGCTGCACCGCCACCAGCTGCTTGAAGAACACCAAGTGTTCGTCCCAGAGGATTTCCGTTGATGGAGTTCCAAACGGTCGTCCCATCGATCATTCGATCAGTCAAGGTGTAATCGAATAGTTTTTCGCTAGTCTGATAGGCAACCCCAAATTCATCGTGACCAGCCTTCTCTCCCAATTGAGCAGCGAGCAAGGCGCGCTCCTGCGCATACTCATCCTTACTACCTTCCAATTCCAATATTGCATAGAAATTGAATGCATCACTGCCTACTGGATGCTGAGACGAGCATTCGACCTCTGCGCATGCAGCTAGCGTCAATCTAAGTTCTTTTTCCGGGTCGCCGCCACTAAGCTCCTTAATCCTATCAATTTCGCTACTGCGAAGCATGCGGTTATTGACTACTGCGTTGCCGGCGATCTGCGCGCCCACAGCTGCTTCACTTAAGCTACCACCCGTCATCCCACCCGCAATCGCACCAACAGCCTGCGACAGCGCTACCACCAGCTGCTTGTCCTGTTCCGACAACCGATTCGGATCGAACTTGCCATCCGGGCCGTAGGCTTGCGGGTCGTCGCCATACAGGGTTTTGGTCAGGTACTGCGCCGCCAGCTC
>NZ_MDED01000087.1 GCF_002939885.1 Xanthomonas cucurbitae | reverse complement strand
TTGCTCGGCCAGGACAACCCGCTCGCCGCGCAATCAGAGCTGGCGCACTTCACCGGGCGCAATGTCGGTGGCTGGGCCGGCGGCACGACGGCGGCCTACGCGCTGGGCAGTTCCGGCGCCGGGCCGATGGTGCTGATTGCCGCCGATGCCTATTTCATGAGCGTGGCCGGCGAGAGGGCCGCCGCGCTGCTCGATAACCGCGCGATCTACCGGCAGACCGATGGCGATGGCACGCACTGGTCCTTCGATGGCCGCGCCTGGGCGCGCGAGGGCAGAGCCGACACCACCGCCGATGGCGTGGACAACCCCACCGCCACGCCGATCGTCGCCAGCTACGCCAAGGCCCGAGAACTCAACTACCAGGCGACCAATGTCGCTGCAGCATTGGCGCTGAAAAACGCACCCGATCCGGTCGATCCCTATCGACAGCCGGCCAACGCCACCGATCGCCCCAGCCTGAGTCCTGCCGACTGGAAGCGCGATCCGGCAGACGGCCAATGGCATCGCCTGGTCAAGACCGAGGTCTCCGGTGCCAACGATCGCGGCAGCTACGTGCAGGAGACCGCCTTGCCGCCGCGCGCGGCAGAACTGGAGGCACAGGCGCAGGCCACCATCGCCCACAACATCGCCAACAGTCCCGCTGCGATCGCCGCGCGCTATGAACTGGCCTACCACCGCAGCGGCTGGGCCGCCGAGGGCTTGCCGATGTCGCCGGCCGTCCAGCAGGCGTTGCCGGATCCGGACGCGTTGACCGCCTCGAACGGGCAACGCTACTACCGCAACATGGACGGCCAGTGGACCGGGCACGGCGCTCCACCCGATGCCAACCGGCTGCTGGAGCTGGAGACCACGCGCGCGATGCTGCAGCCGGCGCTCGCCGAGCAGGCCCAGGCGATTGCCGCCATCCAGCAGGCCCCGCCATCGCCGCAGGACGTGCAGCGCGAGCAGACGCTGTACCAGTACCGCATCGTGGGCACGGAACTGCAGCCGCAATGGCGCGAAGCGATCGGGCTGGCGAACCAGCGCACCCGCGAAGCGCAAGGACTCGCAGGCGATGGCGCCATGCAGCTGCAGCGTGGGCCGGGCGGTCAGTACGGCGCCAACAGCCTGGTCGCCCATCTGCAACGCGATGTCAGAACATATAAATCGCGTATCCTGGCAGCGCCCGCTTGATGAAAGCGGATATCGCATTCCGGTTATATGCAGGGTTGATCGGAGAAAACCCATGAACCAGTCAAATCAAGCGCAAGCAATACATCCGAATGCGCCCAGAAAAGGCGAATTCTACCTCCTCAGGTCCGACGTCCGTGGCGGCGGTCGCGGGCATGGCGTGGAGTTCGAGAACGAAGATGCGGTGCCGTTTTCCATTGCTGACAGCCTACCAGGGGAAGACGCGGGCTTGGCCGCACTGAAGGAAACCCCGCGCCTGCGCTACGACAGCCGCATCGGCGATATGCCCAATGACATGCACAGTGGATTCAAGAGCTACTGGCTGGTCTCAGAGCCGCTAAAGCAGGTCCTTGAAGCTGCGGACCCGGAAGGCTTTGCCTTCGCGCCATGCGACTTCCGATTGGAAGACGGTACGCCCGGGGCGCCGCACTATCTTTGCGAGGTGGTGCGGATTATCGATGCCATCGACGAGGAGGCATCCACCGTCAAGGTGTTGACCGGGCATCGAAATGGGAAATACTACCGAGTGGCTGGCGGTGCCGATCTTGCATTCAGGAAAGACATAGTCGGGACCGCGCATATCTTCAGAACACCTTATACATCAGATGCCTTTTGCGATCGGTTCTTGCGCGACAGCTTGATCGCGCAGGGATTTGGTAAGTCGCCCAGAACCCGTGGCGTTTGGTTGATAGACGCTTTCGGTTGCTGAGCGATGAACCTTCTGACCGTTTGATGGAGTAAGAGCAGATGCCCTCCAGTAACGTCATCCTTGAAAGTCATCATGTCATTGAAAACAGCATCTTTCGAGATCATAGGTTGCTCCAGAAATTGCTTGAGCATGGCTTGATCGACAAGGACGTATCGACCAATCGCCTGTATCTGCCGGTAGATGGCACGCTGGCTTACGAAATCGAAACATCTCCTCACCGTGGACGCACACGCAGCTCCTACACGAAAGCAATATTCGGTTATCTCGACGAAATCATTGACTTCCCAGATGGCGACGCCGCCATGCGCAACGACGCTGCAGCATTGAAGCGTGTCGCCGCCCAGGTGCACGACCTGCAAGACACCCTCAAAGTCGCCCTGATCAATGGCGATATGTTCGCAACTACCCCGGATCACTTGACCAAGGCCGAGA
Organism: Xanthomonas cucurbitae; assembly: GCF_002939885.1. Taxonomy (GTDB): domain Bacteria; phylum Pseudomonadota; class Gammaproteobacteria; order Xanthomonadales; family Xanthomonadaceae; genus Xanthomonas; species Xanthomonas cucurbitae. The sequence continues at coordinate 269 of NZ_MDED01000087.1, read as the reverse complement.
CCAACGCGCAAAACCGCAGCACGCTCTCCGAGTATGAGCAATACCGCACCACCCACGCCGACCAGTTGAAAACGCTGCGTTCGATGAGCAATGTCGAATCCGAATGGGCCGCGATCACGCACTCCGAACAACGGATCACACAGGTGATCGACGCCGCGCGCACGACCGCCAAAAATCTGGTCGCTGTCCCGGATGAACGCGATGCCGTCATCCGCGAGATCGCCGGCCGCGAGGAATTTCGCATGGCCATCGCGCACGCCGAGGATGCC
>NZ_MDED01000086.1 GCF_002939885.1 Xanthomonas cucurbitae | reverse complement strand
GTGACGGTGACGTCGGGGGCTTTGCCGCCTTTGCCGAGTTCGTGCGCATAGTTCAACGCATATCGCGTCAGCTCAAGCGCCTCGGCAGCCTGCCTGTTGTGGCGGGCTGCAACCATGCCGCCGTCGGTGTAAAAACCATCTTCCTTGAGCTGCCGGTCGGTCTCGGTGCCGCGGTGAGCGACGATGATCTCACGCGTATCGACCCGCTGATAGACGATGCCTTGATAGCCAGAGGGGCTATCCACGTATTTGAGGCGCTTGTAAATATTTCCACCGATATCTTCGGGCCTGCTGTTAGGCCCTGTCTCTCTGGGGGCCTTATAAGCATCGTCGGAGAGCGCCGCGTATTGTTGGCTCGTGATACTCATGGGCTCACCTGCTTAACAGTCAGGGCCACTATGAAAATATCTTTTTGTGCGATATCGCTAAATTTATCGAGACTGGTTTCACCGCCATCAGGGAAGTCGCCCATCTCCGATCTTGGATACCTATCTTTCCAAAAATAGGTGATCTTTGGGGTTGAGCTATAGATCTCGCTTTTGAATAGTGCGGGTTGGAATCGAGTCTCCTCTTTCTTTCCAGTTGCCCTGAGTGAAATTCCAACTCCATCTAGCTCAAAAAGGCAGATGCCTTTTCCGTAGTAATCCGCATCGACCATGCCATCGGCGTAGATCGTCGCGGCGTAGGTAGATTCATCGAGCTTCTGGAAGTGGATAGGAATTCCGTCTTCGTCAGACTTGCTCCATACCCCTGCAATGGGTTCAATCGGCGTGCATTGCTTGTGATTGGCCATTTGGTAGAACGCAGTTCCCGACACCCACTCGAACGGCCCCGGCGCATCCTCGATGGTCATCGTGATCCGGTACGCCTGGGTTGGATGTGGGTTCTTGCGATAAACCGGATCGCCGTCGGTGGTGGTTGCGCCGGTGCCGTGTCTTTCAGAGCCAGTATTCATGGGGTTGCATCCTGCCAAGAGAACCAAGACCAGAGAGCCAGCAATTCTGATTCCCAGCTTCCCGTTCATGCTGTCATCGTGCGTTGTGCGGCACGCTGCGCAGCTGTTATGGAATCGGTGAGTCGTGAACAAACGCGATTGATGTTGACGCGATGTATCAACAAGGCAATGAGCATGACCGCGAAGACCAAATCGAACTCGGGAACCTCGCTGACCACACTCATCACAAAGGGAACGCAAGCCGCAGCTACCGCAAGCATGAACATCAGAAGTGTCATTGCAGTCGCGCTGACAATCGCCTGGCGAAGCTGTCTCGCCTCTTCGGTATGTTTTTCCGCTGTTTGCAGCTTTCTCCAAATAGTCATGGCGCCTGCAACGAGCCCCAGCAGCATCGACACTACAGCGAAATGCAATACAGCACAGATGGTGGCGGCATACTGTGCAAGATCCATCAGGAACGTGAACGATGTTCGATAGGCCAGGACGACAAAGCTCGCGGTCATTAAGTTTGACATCAGCAGGATAGTCAATATGCGCCGAACGCCCTTGGGTGAGCGGTGCCAATCTGCGTTGTGGGAGGAGAACACGATATCCATTACTTCGCTCCTGCGAACTCTATTTACCCAACGGCGAACTTGGTCAGGGGCACGGGACGAGCTTTGATGGTTCCCTGTAGAAAACGCTTTTTGGCAACCTCGTGCAAACATCTGTGCCTAGACGGGGTTAAAGCATCTGGGATATTTCACAACTTAAGTGCCCGTTGCAGGATTTAGCGACAGCCAGCAATCCACTGGAAAGCCAGCGGTGTAAAAATATGAATGAGTCATTATTGCAATGATGGGTGAATTCATAGATGACGCCGCTCCAAGTCTACGACTGGTTTGCCATGAGATACAATAGGAAACCTGCTAATAGCGCGCGCTTCCCTATGAGATATCCTTTTTCGTAGGAATTGAATTACTCAATATGGCTGAAAAATAGGCTCAGAGCACGCATTATATATAACCCTGCACTCAGACCCTTCATTGTCTTTTAGGCAGCGCGATATCACATCACTAGTTGCACTTTCTTTAGATGGCCCTCTGGCATATGCAAGCATTCCTGTGACAGCTCTCTCACCAAGATATGGCTCAGCAATAGATGCACATTGATTTTCATATATAAAATCGATTGCACATTCTTTTCCGCTTACGGATCTACACTTTTCTAATGCCTCCTCTTGAGCCTCTTTCTTCTTAAGCTTTCCCTTCGAAACCCCCAAATTGTCACCACCGTCGCTTGCTATAGCCCCCCAAGTTTTTAGCCATTTTCCACTCGGGCGAGGCGCTTGCTGGATAGGGTTGTCTTGGGGAATAGGCGCACAGGCAACGACACCCTGCCCACCAATTGGATATTGCCCTGGTGGACACCCTTGCTCGGCATGAGCATTATGACTGGCAGCGCCCATCAAAAGCGCAAAAACCACCAAGAAATTATTTTTCATATACTTATTCAAGCCACTTTCAAGAAAATCGTTTTAGATAACTAAACTTGATCCCGAGGATTTTGTCCAGCCAATCCGCGTGAGCCGATAACCGCTGTCTCAGTAGAATCTGCGCCAGCAATCGTTTTGGTTACTGCGCTAGTTGTCCTCTGAATACTATCGTCCGCCCTGTCAGAGCTGGGAGCGGTTCGCTGCGGCATATACGACCCAGCAGGTTGCCCCTGCGGCCCCGGACTCGCAGCACCACCGCCACCAAATGCCGAATATGCCATGAACGTCCCCATATTCCCCTGCCAAATTGCGGCCGCCAATGTTGGCACGGTGATGATTAGCACCGTCATGAACAGCCCGATACCGCCCTGCTGCAGCGCCTGGCTCGACAATCCTTCCGCATTGCCCAACGT
>NZ_MDED01000085.1 GCF_002939885.1 Xanthomonas cucurbitae | reverse complement strand
CGATCTGGTCTTTGAGTTCGGGGCTGTAGCGGGCCATCGCGGTCTCCATCTGAGGATTCAGGGGAGCGGACAACTATCGTGACATGGGGGGGGGCGACGTCATCGAGGGCATGTGGGAACGCATTCCCGCCGGGAAAGAGAACGTCAGCCTGTCGCCGCTGTTCAAGGCCTACGTGTTCGAAAAAGCAGGCCTCAAGTTCGTTCAAATCAACTCGCTCAAGGACGAGGTCATCACCGTTATCGTCGTCACACCTGGCGCCGAATCCCGCCTCACGATCGGGTCGGCCGGAAATCAGCCACTGCTCGTGATGAAGGGCGATGCGACCAGTTGAGCGGATGCTCCCGATTGAGCGGGACTCTCGTCTTAGCTAACCGATGCCAGCAAAGAGACAGCCCAGGGGTGACCCAGGGCTTTCGAAGAAACGCGTTGCGAAGCTGGCGCGCGACCGGCTCAGGTCGCAGAAGCCCGGATTGCCCAGGCTTCTCGGATACGGCCGTTGGATGGGCTCAGCTGGTCAATTTCGCATACATGACGAACAGGAACATCAGCAGACCACTCAAGATCGAGACGGCGCCGAGCGCTCCGAGCAGGGCCAGCGGGGTCATCACCCACCACTGGGCCCAGCTGAAGCTCTGATCGCGCTGCCGAGCCATGTAGGCAGCTCCTGGGTAGAGGCGCTCTGCTTTTCGCAAACCTCGCCTAGCCATCAGTGGTCCGACGACGAAGCCAAGCGGGCCCAGGAAGAGCAGGCAGAGCGAGAACCACCAGAAGAAGCGGCTGTGCGGAGTCATGACTTTCTTGGGAGCAGCGCGCATTGCGCCGTCCCCAATAAGCCCGCCCATGGCGCCAGTGGACGTTCCAACCGTCGGATTCGATGGGGTCTTCATTTGGCGTAGGCCCTCCAGGCGCCGTCGTTCTTGGCGTAGCGCAGGTTTTTGCTCACCGGAATCGGCACCTGCCGCCCCTCAATGTTGAGCACGGCTTGGCCGCGGGTATCGCAGCGGTAGCCGTCCGCGCCCTCCGCTTCCACGCAGCCGGTGAGCTCGAAATTCTGAACGTCGGTGACTTGGCCGGCGCCGCTGTCTTGCAGCAGCCGGACAAAGGCTTCCTTGGCGTTGTTAGATGAGGGCTTGCCGCCGCAGGCGGTCAGGCCCAGGGCCATGGTCAGGACGACCAAGGCGATCCGTGCGTTTTTCATGTCGTTCCTTTGCTGATGAGTGATAGAGAGGGCGACGGGCTTACTTGTCGCGGTTCCCGTCGGGGTTGAACCCGGCGATCCACATCCGGGTGTCTTTGAGGGGCGTCAGCAGGCCGCTGGCCCCTGGGTGCAGGTCGGCGGTCTGAACAAAGCCGCTCACCCACGCGATGCGCAGCGACACGTCCAGGGCCCTGTCAGCGACGCCAGGGCGGCTCACGTTGACCACGAACGGCTGAGCCGGCGGGGTGGGGCCTGTGGACCGCTGAGCGCCGGTGTTCGGCTTACTGGGCGGCACCCGGATACCGCTGAGTGAGTCGCGGCCTTTCCACAGGGCCGCGCTGTTGAGCTCCGCCGTCTCGCCCAGGTCGTCCGTTTCCGTCACGGCAGCATCGAAGCAGGTGCGGAAGGTCTCCGTGGTCGAGGCGGTCGGGCTGGTCCAGATGCGGGCCTCCGCCGTCCAGCAGGGCAGGGCAGCGCCCCACTCGGTGAAGGTCAGCGCGACTCGCGGCCAGTCCAGCTTCCCGAACTGGGCTTGCTGGTGGTTGTCGCCCTTGAACAGGTTGGGCAGCTTCCCGGTGCCACTAACAGGCGTGTAGATCGAGCCCGTCCCTTGACTACCGGCCTTGCTGCCCGAATTCGGCTTGATGCCAACCATCTGCTTGCCCGTGTCCGCCAATCCCTTTCCAAGTTGACGGAAAAAGCCGGACTTCTGCTCCGGCACCTCTTGGGCTTGGGCACTGAGTGGAGAGACGAGCGTCAACGCCAAGAGCGCAGCGAACGCTCCCTGTCCTGAAAGTTCCATATGGCCTCTGATGGAGTGTGGTTCTATCTGCCATATTGGCAGATAAGTGCGCTAGGATGCTACTCGGTGCAGACTTGGAGATCAGCCATCAGTTAGATCTCCATGCCCGCATCTCTGCCCACAAGTTCCGTCTTTGGTCGTCGCCTGCGTGCGGCCAGGCGCGTGGCGGGCCTGTCGCAAGTCGAACTGGGAGCGCTGCTGGGGATGAACGAGAAATCTGCCTCGTCACGACTCTCCCGCTACGAGCGGGGGGAGCGGGAGCCCGACCACGATACGTTGGCTGCTTTGAGCAACGCGCTGGGCGTGCCGCCGGCTTACTTCCATGCAAGTTCGGACGTGCTCGCCGAGGTCATCCTGCTGGTTGCTCGTTTGCCCGCGGAGCGTCAGCAGGGTGTGCTTGACCTGATAAAAAACCACTTGGACGAGCCCAGGAAGTAGCACTAATCTACTCTGGCGATTGCGCAAGGAAGGGGGTAGGAATGATTATCGCAGCTCGTCCGTCCTATGATTATTGGTTTGAACGCTGGCAAATTGAAGTGTTGGTGCACAGAGATGGCGAGGCACCGAGGTGGAAAAAGTCTGGGCCGGTCGTGCGGAATGGGGTGTCCTATGCAGACATTTATTCTGAGCTTTCTGCTGCTGAAGAGTGATGCGCTGTGATCAACGCTGAAGCAAGTCTTCGAATCGAACAGGAGCCAAGCCAGTCACAGCGGATTTCACTTCGATTAAAGTCCGAAAAAAGTCTCCAGGCCACCAAGAGATTAGCTCAAGAAGAGCAGGCAATGCTTGTGCAGGCGCGCGCGCGGAAGAAGGGCGTTATTTTTGACGAAAGCAAGCTAATCCTACTGTGTCATTAAATGCGAAGGTGCGGAGACATCGTTCCAAGTAGTGTCACTGCGATTTCTACGGCGATTGTCCAGCGAAGCGT
>NZ_MDED01000084.1 GCF_002939885.1 Xanthomonas cucurbitae | reverse complement strand
ACGATGTTCTCGCTGTCGGTACTGACTTTCACGGTAAGCTTGGCGACCAAGGTGGTAGGTGCGGTGGGCGTGGCATTCCTGGCGAAGTGGGCCTTGAACGGCGGCAACGGCGAAGGCATCAGCAGCATGGCGCTGCAGCAGGGAGGAGTGGGGTTGGTGTTGACGACGCTCATCATCACCGCACCACCAATGGCCGCCGCCTTCTTCCAGGGCACGCTGGGCCAGTTCACGGCGTACTCTGCGCTGGGGCAGTTGGATAGGGCGGGACAATCGCCCGGAGCTGGCCGGCCGTATGAGCCTGGGGCGCCTGAAAAAGAGCGTACTCCTAGACACAATCAGGAGACAAGCTCAACCACTACAGTCATGCGTAGTGAATCTACTCCATATCAGGATGCGAGTAGCGGTAGCCGAGGACTTGCGAGTAAATAATTTATTATATTGGTGAGGAAATTATGAATCGACTATTTCTGTTAGTTTTTATAAATACCTTGTCGATTAACGTCGTTTTTGGTCAAACTGCTTGTCCAAGTGGTGTGGCGCCCGGTAGTCCGCAGTGTGGACCAGACTCTGGTACATCTAGAGGTGATATTCCAACTCCCGCGCCAAGGCCGACTGGTGAATGGATAAAGACTTGGGGTGCAATTGCGCACTCAAATTCTACCGGTGAAGCTGGAAGCGCCGTAGGTAAATTGTCTGAAAGTGAGGCCAAAGATGTGGCGATCAGGCAGTGTGCTATAGGTGGCGCGAATGATTGTAGTGTAAAGCTTGTTTACAAAAATCAATGTGCTGCCCTAGTTGCCTCAAAATCTCAGAGTTTTTTCGAATCATCTGCGAGTGAGGAAGAGTCAATTTCATCAGGCCTTGATGCGTGTAAAAAAAGCAAGGTTGGGGGCTGTAGGGTGGTGTATTCGGAATGCTCTGAGCCGATATTTAAGAGATATTGATGCTTTGGGGATCTGGTGAATTCTTATTGCGCTAGTTTCCAAGATTCGGTGGGTTAGTGATGGCTTGGATTATTTGAGTGTTATTTTTGTTAATTATTCCTCTCTTCTTCGTCGTTTCGCTCATCTGGTGATTGCAGGATTTCCGGTAATGAGGCGTGGATTTACTTTAATGTTTTTTAAGAAAATTTATGTGTTCTGATTTTAGGGTGACTCATGACTGGCTTGCGAGCATTGAAATTTCCCCAAATGGTTTTAGTTTCATTTATTTCCACGCTCTTGGTCGGGGCTTGCACTCCTAGTAATGTGCCCTCGGTAGAAGGTGAGGTAAAATTGTCTGGTAAAATTGGGGTGGAAAAAAAAGGGGGGCATGGGCTGCGAGAGGATTTAAAGATGCCGTCTTCTGTCAATGAGAAACTCAACGGGCAGGGCGAGATGGACGCAACTATCGCCGGCATAGCTGTCTCGATCAAAGCGCAAGATTGTAGCGAAGATAGTCCGGGGGTCATGTTGTGCAATCGCTCGCCGGTTGTAAGTATAACATTTCCGGGCGGCAAAGCCATTGCTCTAGAGCCTGAGGCTCTCTATTTGGATAGTAACTCCACGCTCTATCACGGCCCGCTGGATGAAACGTATAAAAAGAATCGTCACTCCATCATCTTGACGGATCTGAATGGCGATGGTCACGAAGACTTGGTGGTCTGGACTGGGAAAGAGGGTAATTATGGTGGCCCATCCTACAGCATCTACCTTTTTGATCCCGGTCAGCAGCGCCTTGTGTTCAATCAATCATTGTCAGATATTACGGTAATGGCGAATGGCTTGTTTTCGGTGAAGGGTGATGTACTGACTTCCACGTCAGGTGACGGCTGTTGCACTCACGTCTTCGATAGATACGAGATTAAGAATAACGAAGCAGTGCTTGTTGAGCGAGTGACCGAAGATACGAATGACCCAGCTAATCCAAAGAAGCGTACTGAGCGGCTTGATGGCGGTGAAATGAAGGAGGTGGTCAACTGAGAAAATAGCGGGCTGGTTATCCGATAGCAAGTACATGCAACGCATCTTTGGAGAGTTTCAGCTGCCGAAGATTCAACAACAAATTCTAATGACATGCACGTACGGAGAATGTTATGAGCGATGGTCGTGGCCGTAGCACCGAAGGTTTTGGGGTGGATCGTGAGTCTTCTGTCAGGCTGATCGTCAAGACAGCCTTGGCGAATGGCGTAACCGATCCAAAGCAGATTTCGTACATGTTGGCGACCGCTCAACATGAGACGCGCAATTTTGAAGCGCCGGAGGAGGATTTCGGGCGCAGTCAAGCGCGTAAGCTAGGGTATAGCGGTGGCGAAGAATTCTATGGTCGTGGCTACGTGCACCTCACGCACGATTACAACTATGCCAAATTTGACAAGTTGCTTGGCCTCAACGGTGAGATGGTTCGCAACCCCGATATAGCAAAGGATCCGGAGATTGCGGCAAAGGTTTTGGTTGTCGGTATGCGGGACGGGCTGTTTACAGGCAAGCCCCTTGATCGCTACATCGATAACGATAGTCATGACGTTTATAATGCTCGGCGTGTCGTCAATGGCGTGACGCCCAGTAAACCGTGGAGCGTCAAGGCAGCAAAAGACTGTGAAGAGCATGCAGAGGCATGGGAACGTCGTGTTCCGAGTCTGATCGAAAGCGTCAAGCGAGATGGCGTTGATCTAAAAGCGAGTGTGGCGGCGACCGGAAGCTCTCATCACCACACCGCAAAGACGCAAGACGGCAAACTGGAACAAGGTGAACGCGGCGAGTCAGTAAGGCAACTGCAAAGCCAGCTCGCCCAACTGGGTGCCACGGGTCGCGATGGCAAGCCGTTACAGGCTGATGGCGACTTCGGTGGTAACACCAAATTTGCGGTGGAGCAATTCCAACGCGCGTATGGCTTGCAGGTCGATGGCGTGGTGGGGCAACAGACGCGGGCTGCTTTGGGTCAGGCGGTGTCGCAGCATGCGACCAA
>NZ_MDED01000083.1 GCF_002939885.1 Xanthomonas cucurbitae | reverse complement strand
TTGGTCGCATGCTGCGACACCGCCTGACCCAAAGCAGCCCGCGTCTGTTGCCCCACCACGCCATCGACCTGCAAGCCATACGCGCGTTGGAACTGCTCCACAGCGAACTTGGTGTTGCCACCAAAGTCTCCATCGGCCTGTAACGGCTTGCCATCGCGACCGGTTACACCCAGTTGTGCGAGCTGGCCTTGCAGCTGCTTTATTGACTCGCCGCGTTCGCCTTGTTCCAGTTTGCCGTCGTGGTAGGAGGGGCCGACATGATGCTTGATTGGCACACCTTCAATCGGATGACTAGTGGCAACTCTCGGAGGAGCTTCGGACGGCGTATGACCCGACAAGCTATTACTCACACTGTTCGCATAGACGGAGTACTGGTCCATCTTGCGTCCCATGGCGGCGTACGCTTCCGCGTTGGTGATATTGCCATCTCCATAAAGAGATGAGTTACCGTTGATGACCGCTGCACTCAGGACACTACTGACTTTCCCATTTGGATTGTTATGCACTGCCTGTAAGAATTTGGGGCCGTCACCTGTACCGAGGTTATGCATCGCATAGACATTCGCAGCTACATCCTTACCACCAAACTTTGCAGCACGATCAATATTCTCGCGTGTAAATTCCGCCAACATTGCAGCTTGGAGACGTGTATCTTGGCGAAGCTCCGGTGCATTTGCCTGAGCGCGAGTAAGCTCGGAAGCATTTTCAACACCATATTTTTCACCATAGGTATTGACCATCTGCTGCCAGGTACTATTCAAGAACTGGCCGTATCCGTAAGCAGACGAGATTGCCATCGTGCCATCGAACTGCCTGACCGTGTTGTTCTCAGGGCGACTGACGGCAACCGGCCGCGCAGCTGGATTGAACCCAGATTCAAATCCAGCGATTTTGACCATCACACCCGGGTCGATGCCCGCAGCGTGCGCAGCATCTACAAGCTCTCGCCGATGCTCAGCCCATCTATCATCAATCCGTGCCATGTAGCGTTCTCCTTAATCGGAATCGTGAATGAACTCAAGGACTCCAGGGGTAGACTCCTTTCGTTTCGTCATAAGAAACCAACCGCGTTTCCAGCACAGTATCGCCACGCTTACGCGTAATCTCCAGCGGATACATGCCAGCAATCGGTTTTCCATCTGTCTTGACGGCCAGCTCGTTAGTTTCGTCAGGAGATTTTTCGCTCACGCGCGGGATTCCAGACACATCACGAATTTCGGAACCCACAGGTACCTGCAAAGAATAACGCGTCACTTGGACCCCTTGCCAGATACCACCAGCAGTGGAAAGCCAGCCATAGCGCGCAGGCCCAACTTGAATGACCTTGGAATTTAGACAACCACAATCACCAGCCTGTCCCATATCGGTGGCGGGCTTTGCAGCTAGGACTTTGATCTTTTTATCGGCATCCAAACCAACAACGAACAGCCCTTCGATACCAGGATCGACTTGCGAATAGATTTCGGCTTGGGGATCGCTATGTGATTGAATATAGACTTTTGTACCATCGGCCTCAGTGGAAACCTTGGAAACCACACCAAGCATGCAGTAATCCAGCGAACCCCCTCCGGCCTTAAACTCATACTTCCAACAATTCCGCGACTGATCGAAATTACCAGCTCCGTAAGCAAAATCCATCAACTCCTTGATGAGCACCTCACCCCTCGGAAAATCCGAAGCTGGATTATTATTTGCACCAACTGGAGCACTTACAGCTTCACGCAAGCTAGTTACAGATAAATCAGCGCGCCCTTGAGACGAGCTATCCTGAAAAGAACATGCTGAAAAAGATGATACTAATACGCAAAAAATCCATGCTCTGGAAAAACTCTTCAATAACCAACAAACCCTATCAAACGCCAATTTTCCTGGAAAAAATTTCATATCTTCATTGCACCACAATGATTAATATTTTTGGAAAAACGGCTCAGAACACTCCGCAACTGATATCTTACAATCATTGCCGGACGCTTTCCCGCACCTCGATAACGCCCTAATTGAGGCCGCATCAAGAGTTTCCGCGCTGGATATTACCCCCCCCTCACCGCCTGAGACAGGGTTGGCTGCGGCAACACATTGATTTTTGTAAACAAATTTTATACTGCAGCCGGACGACTTTAAACTCAGACAATTTTCAAGAGCAACTTTTTCTGCATCATCTCTGGAGAGCCGCCCGGAACTCACTCCGGTGTCTCCATTAGGGGCGCTCGCAATTGCACCCCAGGTTTTTAACCACTTACCGCTAGGTCTCGGGGGGGGAGGGGATATTTCCCCACCGCCCACTAAAGATGAAGGCCCACATTGCGGAGAGCCGACTGGAACTCCCACTGGACATGCCGTTTGGGCATAGACCATGCAAGGCAAGACACCCAAAAGAAAAGCTGTCAATAGCGTCTTCATACATCACCTCGTCAACCATCAGCACTGAGTACTGATAAACTTATTAAAAATGCTAGCACGCTTAAGCCGATACCCCATAGTCATTAGCAATTAATGGCTAGGGGGCCTCATGACGACTAGGATCAAGAATTGCCGTTAATAGGGGCCTTTGCCATGCGCCCCACATCTTGCTGCTGAACTGAATTCATTTGGGATCCTGCAACTCGTCCGGCAGTGTTTGCAGAAGCGTCAGAATTAGTAGTGTCCGCAGCGATTTGACGAGGCACGTATGATCCTCCTGGACCGGCTGGTACCGCAGCGGCCGCAGCGCCGCCGCCCAGCGCCGAGTACGCCGTGAACTGGCCCAGCGTGCCCTGGAAGAAGGCAGCGGCCATTGGTGGTGCGGTGATAATAAGCGTCGTCAATACCAACCCCACTCCTCCCTGCTGCAGCGCCATGCTGCTGATGCCTTCGCCGTTGCCGCCGTTCAGTGCCCACTTCGCCAGGAATGCCACGCCCACCGCACCTACCACCTTGGTCGCCAAGCTTACCGTGAAAGTCAGTACCGACAGCGAGAACATCGT
>NZ_MDED01000082.1 GCF_002939885.1 Xanthomonas cucurbitae | reverse complement strand
GATGCGATGTAAATCCCTTGATCTGCCAGCCGGGGCACGATCTGCGAGGGGGGCAGGCTCTGGTAAGCGGGCTGGTTGGCGACGGCCATGATGCGTTCCTTATCGACGCAGCTCAGCGCATGCGGGCAGTGCTTGGCCGCGCCTTTTCGAGCATCTATCAGCGTGCTGGCACCGCGCCAACGGCGCAGCGTGCGGCAGCTGATGCCCAGCACCTGGCATGCCTTGATCTCGCGGGCGCCGGCGGCCACTGCCTCGGCGATCAACGTGACGGCTCTCTGTTTCAACGACGCGGGGATCAGACGTCCTCGTCGGTGCCCCAGAGAGCCTGGGCTTTTTTTGACAGCGTCAGCAGCGCTGCCGCCTCCGCCAGGGCGCGATCCTTGCGCAAAAGCTCCTTCTCAAGCTGCTTGACGCGCTTGCGCATCACCGTGGAAACCGCCCGCTCCGCTGCCGAGGCGCTCGACTGCATGGTCTCAAAGGCCTGCCGCCAGGCAGCGATCTGCTCGGGGTAGATGCCGTTTTCACGGCACCACGCCGAGCACTCGGTCTCGTTCATCGGCATCGTCTGGGCGACGGCTCTCAGTTTGGCTTTCACGTCCCATTTGTCCGGCGAAGTAGCGGTGTCGGGCACGATATATCCTTGGCTGCGGATCTGTTTCTTCCACGCGTACAACGTGGGGGCGCTGATGCCAGTGTGACGGCTCAGGTCAGCAACGCTCTGATTGTTGGGGGGCATCATCCGCCGGACGATCTGGTCTTTGAGTTCGGGGCTGTAGCGGGCCATCGGGCTCTCCATCTGAGGATTCAGGGGAGCGGACAACTATCGTGACATGGGGGGGGGCCCAGCGCAGGAGCTTCCAGAGCGCTTGGATGTGGTAGTAGTCGACTCGAGCCGCAGAGATGTTGCCGCAGGTCAAAAGGAGCAGCTTCAAGGTGCGCTCGGTGGACTGGACGGTCTTTGGGTCCAGCTGTCGGCGTCGCATGTCTTCGAGGTGATCCTCGATCTCCTTGGCCAAGGAGCGCGAAGGCGTGCCCATGGGTAGTTGCGCAGGGTAGCGCGTGGTGTTTTTCAGGCCGCTCTTCCGCCCGGTTTCGTCGAGCGCGGCGAGGATGCACTCTTGGAGATTGATGGCCGCTTCCCGGCCTCGGATGATGGCGCGGTCGATGCGAAACCGGCCGATGTGGATGCCTTCTAAATGCAGGAGGCCGAAGGGCGAAGCGATGTAATCGTTGAGTGCGGCGGAGGGTAGAGCGGTCATGGGTCACTTCCATCGAGAGATGGAAGTAGGGATATGACAGGACGAAAATTCGTCAACGGGGGCGATACAAAAACTTGCGGCGACGGCGAAGTCCTTAGGTGTTGGGGTTTCCCCTCTACGGTGATCCCCAGACTCGCCAATCTGTTATCTGGCGAGAAGCCTTATACGCCAAGGGTTTGCAGCGAATCGAGGTCGATTTATCGCAGTCAATTGCGTACTGTTTGCAGTAAATAAGCTAACTAGATGAGTTTGATATTCGATTTTAAAGATGAATTTAAGTTAAATGTTAGCCTATTAATTGTTAGGGTTATTTATATTCAAAGCAGCGATCTGCCTGGTTCGGAACTTTCTGACATCCAATAGGCGCGACACCGATGGTGCGACGAATGTCGGGAGCGCAGTCTGACCTTGCCGGACGTGGGAGCCAATGGTCGCTCACCCTACGGGGCGCTTGAGCAGCGCCATCTCGGCACCTGAAGGGGCTAGCTGTCTTGCGTTGGCCGCGGCGTCTCAAGCAGTGCGACCGCACTGCCGATACTCAGGCCCATGGACAGATCAGAGCTGCGCCTTCACCTCGAACGCCTGGATGCTGCGGTGCCCGCCCTGCGGGCTTCAAGTCCTGATCGCCGTCATTTTGGCGATTCCTTTGCCAGTATGGCTATTGGTGGGGGTGGCAGGCACGAGAGAGTTAGGACATCGGTTGGCTTGCGCAGTTGGGAGATCGGGGTTATAGTTGCTCTGATTCCGTCTCGTTGGTGCGTTTCAGCCCTACGGTCCGGAAGGAGCGAAGGCCGGTGCGGCGAGCCGTAGGTTGTCCCACAGCATCCTATGTTGATTTGTCGCAATTCTAAGCCCGCCAGAGCAAAGTGGATATAGAAAACGGGGCCAATGGCCCCGTTTTCGCATTTGGAGGCTTTTGGAGGCTTCGTGAATCAAACTAATGACTGGACGCAAGTAATCTCCGAAATGATTGGCCTTTCGGGGGATAAACCGATACCAGGTGCTAAGGCACGAGTTGCTATTGAGCGAATTGCTCAAGAGAAAGGTCTGAGTTTTCCGCCAGCAGAGATGGCAGGAAAGAAGTTTTATGATTACCTCGAAAATTTCCCAAGTATTATTTCGCTCAGAAAGCGACTTCATCAAGATTTCCTAATCGCGCCGGCAGACAGGCCGGAGCTCTTGGCTTCTATGCCAACAAAACGTGGGAAATCACCCCAGTTGCGTTCTGACTTATATCAAGCTTTAACCAAGGAGAGGCTTTCTAAAGAAAAGCCTTTTTATGATGTAGGTCGAGATTCGGTTAATTGGTTTCACCCTGCTGAGGCCGTATCCGGTCAGATTGAATTTCCTTCGCCGGTTCCGTCTGAGGATTTTCGTCGAGTCTACGCAAATCAAAGCGAGTATCGCATCGAGCTTTCTGATGCTGTTGCAAATGAGGCTATTTTTTCTAAAATTGTTCGTGATAAAGGCCTGGGGCGTGATTGGCACGAGTTTCGTTTACGCCAGCTTATTGATCAGCTTAAAGAGTGGGCGGACTCAAATAAAATACCGTGGGGGAATTCATGGATTGAGGGTTCTTCAGGTGCAGGTGTTTTAATGGCAAGTGATCCGAAGCGATCAGCAGTAAAGTCTAGCCAGTTATCAAGCTTTTTTGCTAGTTTGCACTCTCTGCTAGATGATGATGACTTGCGTCGTATTAATGTTCCCATGGATATAGTTATGAAGTTAATGTCTTCTAGGGGTTAATATGCCCGTTGCGCTGATTGCCGGACTTCCTCAGAGTATGGTGTCACGCGTCCGGTGATTGTCAACATAGTTGTCCGCTATTTCATGCTGCGAACTTCATTTCATCGGGTGCTTTTCTATCGTCGTTATCCGGGTTCAGCCACA
>NZ_MDED01000081.1 GCF_002939885.1 Xanthomonas cucurbitae | reverse complement strand
CCCCACCTCCGTTGCCTTCAAGTGGGGCCATTGTCCAGCCGACCCGTCGCAAATCCTGCAACTACCGGCTGAGGAATGGGGCTAATCAGGTTTGTTCTTGAACTGCTGTCCGTATCTGGCCACATCCACCTCGCGTTATCGCCCCATGTCTGATTCCTATCCGGGCGACAACTAGGCTGACGTAGGGGGCGGCTTCCCATTATCCGGGAGATGAATTCGTCGCAGTCGGCGAGTACGGATTTGCGATGTGAAAAACGAAATGGGATGGCACTGCCATCCCATTTCAATCCCGCCGATCGACTACTGACTACTGACTACTCGGTCAAGCCACGGATTTCCAGCAGGGACTTCGCTGGGGTCCCTGCCGCAGAAATCGCAATACAGCGCGGCCAGGTCGACCGATTCTTGAGCTGTTGTTCCAACATCAGCATCCCAGCCACGAGGGGATTCCGGTATGGCAACACCGATTCGCTGACCGGTCAGGATGCTGCCAGCGGAGTCATTTAGCCTACGCGCGATGCGATTCGCCATTGAATATCTCTTCTCACAAACGCCTGCATCGCGTTATTTATCTTGATATTTTTTCGGAACCATGGTCAACGCGCTGCTCATCGACACTGGGCCCGGTTCCGGGATTGCGTAGCGATCGCATTCTTCGGCACCAGATATCGATCGATGCCGCCACTCCAAAGAGAACCAAGGAATATCTGATGAAGAGCGCAATTTCATCCAATCCACTCAACCCCAGTGCATCAGCCGCAAGTCTGCATCTCCACGAGACTGAACTCACGTCCCCGAAAGCCTCGCCCAGCCGTCCGGATCAACGGCCCGAGGGCGCATTGACCAAGCTATCGCCGCGTCCGAGTAAGGGCAGCAAGCAAGCTGCTCGCCCCCCTGGTGCGACTGGCCCGCAAGTTGCACAGTCTGTTCTGTCCTCGCCGCCTGACACGGGACAGATAGCTCAGGCTGCTAGCCCCGTGGGTGCGTCAGATCTGCGGGTTTCGCAGCCTGCAACTTCCTCGTCCAGCTGCACAGCATCGCTGGTTCGACTCAAGGAAACATTGATTTCCGATAACCTGCGCCAAGTCAGGGCGGAACTGGCCGCCGAACTCATCAACAAGATCAGGCCGATGGAATCACCGGCCGCTAACGGAACCCGTGAACGCGCAGCAACCCATGCAGATCTGCTGAATCGTATTCACGAAGCAGATGCAATGGCATGGTATGAGGCGCAAGGATTAAGCGAACGCGAAGTATTCAGGATGAGGCGCACTGCATTGCTGTCCGGTATGCCCAATCCCACCGGCAGTTTCCTCAACAATGCGATGCAGTACATCGTCTCGCCCTGGATCAACAACGCAACCGGTCGGCCTTGGGCAGGCACTGGATTCGGAATAGGAACGATGTTCATCGCCGCACCGATGAACGCCGCACAGCAGTCGGCGGTGGTCAGCCTGTGCGAGTCCATCCGCGAGCATGGCGGTCACGTCATCGTGCCGGACAAGAATGAGATCAACGACAAGCACTGGCTTCCGGATCTGGCGAAAGCGCTGGAAAGCCACCTCAAAGAATTCGGTGCATGCTGCGACAGGTTCCGCGAAGCCAAGGACCCCGCCACAGCCCAACAATTGCTTGAGTCAGAAAGGCGCCTGCATCAAGCCCAGCACGACTTTGTGATGACCCAGGGTGCGCACGAACGGCAATGGATGGGCAATCGCTGGCAGGCCGTCCCTCGCATCCTGCGTTCGCCATTGGCGAGCACGCTGGGCCTGCTCATCAAAACCGGTGCAATGCGGGCATTGTCGCCAACCGCGCAGACCGTCGGTGCCCTGCTGATGACAGCGGCGCAGCATGTGGCTGCCGGCTTCGACGAACAGGCCAAGCAGGATTACAACAACAAGCTCAACCTGCTGTACGCGGATGTAGTGACAGAAACAGGCAAGTCGAAACTTGCACGTGGTGAGCCGATTGCGGCAGAGGAGATCGACCAGAGCAAACTCAAGAAACTGATTCAATCGCCCACTCAGGCTTTGGTGAAACGTGTCATCAACGGATTGGCGTCGATGGAAGAAGTGCTCAAGGAGGAAATTGCCGCGTCGCCCTCGCCGCAGGGATTGGCAAACGCGGACGACCTTGATCTGGAGGCGGGCCACGGTGGCGGCCTGACGAAGAAATTGAACTTGCTGAGCCAGGACCTGCAAGCCATGCGTGAAGGCAGGTTGGACGAACTCGACCCCAACGGGGTCGCTGCGGCATTGCTGCTAGGCGCCGAGAAGTCGGTGATGTCGCCTCAACTGATCCGCGATATCCTCAGTAAGTACACATCTCGCGAGTTCTCCGCACAGACTGCCCAACGCTTTGGCCAAATGTTCCATCTCGGCGTACTGGGCAGCGCAGCGTCGTCGGTGATCGGCAAGGTCACCTCTGCGGCACAAGGCGGAACGCAAAATGTTTCGACCGCGCAGACACTGGGAATCGCAACATTGTCGGGAGCCATGGCTGCGGTCGGCGCGCTGAATCAGCACACCGCCATCACCGTCAAGAACAATCGCCGCGAGGGCGACATCGACATCGGCTTGAAGCAGCAAGTCCTGCGCGGCGTGATGGGTGGTGTCAACGAAGCGCTATCGCAGCGTCGGGCGACCAAGGCGAGTCAAGCGATCAACACATGTTTGCAGGGCAGCGATGTGGAAGAATTATTGTGTCACGCCAAGGCGCTCATCCAATAGTTCGGGCAACCTCATGCGCAGCGCAGGGAGCGCTGCCGCAGACCATGAAAAACCTGCGACCGGCTGCGGTATTCCGCGCCGGCATCGCAGGCAGTGATCGTGCACATCGGGACGATCAGACGCCGCCGCTGGCGTAATGCGGCGGCAACCCGGGAGATGCTGTATGAAAGGGGATGCCCACCAGGCATCCCCTTCCGCTCGTTGCCGGTATCGGGGGTATGCGTGCCGATATCTCACCGGGTCAGCCCACGATTGTCCAACAGCGCCTTCACGCCGGGATCCTCGCTTCGGTGTCTCCATCTGGGGGTTCAGGGGAGCGGACGACTATCGTGACATGGAGGCCCGCCGATCGCGCGTTTTCGCTAAGGCGCTCCAGTCACCCGTCTCGTCGCTATCCAGTGAAGCTTGCCACCATCGCGGGGGCGCTCAAGCATGCATGCAGAAAAAAGGGTCTTCGCGGATCACTGTGGGTGCAATCGAGCATTTTCGGGTAGCGCGGGCAGGAAGCTGGCGATGATCTTGAGCCTCAGG
>NZ_MDED01000080.1 GCF_002939885.1 Xanthomonas cucurbitae | reverse complement strand
GGAGTTCCTGAGGCTCAAGATCATCGCCAGCTTCCTGCCCGCGCTACCCGAAAATGCTCGATTGCACCCACAGTGATCCGCGAAGACCCAGAAAATTATCAGGGCTGCGGCGTCTCGGGCGTGGAAAATGCCCGGCGCATCAAGCGGATCACGAGACCAGGTTCCTACTCGTTGCCAGCGTTTCACTGCTGTGTAATGCTCTCCCAAAACTGACTGCTCGTGGTGATGAGGCCTTTTTATCCTCACTTCAGCAAGTGTCTTCGATGTCAGGGGCTCTGGTGAGAGCGCCGTTCTCACTGGAAGTTTCTGAAAATTTACCGCAGGTTGCTGGCACCTGTTCAGGGCGCCCGCGTCGGTGACTTGCTGTGCTATTACGAATTGGCGGCAGCTACGAGAGTTGCGTAGGAAGCCTTCAAAGCCCTGATCGGATCCAGATACGATCTGACGTCAATACACGGTCGGTTGCGCTTTTTTCGCCAAAATAGTCTGTCTGGGCATGCATCTCGCCCCGGTAGTGGAGAACATTTGTAATCGCCGCATGACATGTCCCCTCAACGGCATGTGCATTTCCTCAGATGCAGCGGCGTCGCCCAATACTTTATCAATGCGAGGTCGCCTACATGTCGCTCAACATGCTTTCGACAGGGAGAAACGCAGATCCGCTTCTGCCCCCAACGGATGAATCTTCATTTTCGGAACTACCGGGGCCCGGACCTGGCATGACCGACTCCGATCTATTGTTGCGAATGGACAATCTCTTCTTGCAGCAGATCTGCCGCATGATCGCCGCTGGCTACGGCAATGCGCCAAACGATGACTTGCCCGTGTCGTTCGCAACTCCGTTTCCAGATTTCCAGCGCGAGTTCTTACCGACGTCTTCGACCCGGTTCGAGGCCAACGACAACAAGGGAGCCACGCCTCCTCCGGCGGTCAATGGGTCGCCGTTGACGCGAGATGGCGGAACGCTCACTGAATCCGAGCTTCAGATTGTCTCGACGCTCAATCAGCACAAGGACAAGATGCCAATTGATGTTTCCAATATCAACGAGAAGATCAACGACCCGTCCACGCCTCCGGACTTGAAGCTCGCGTTGGAAGGCCTGCAGAAAGATCGACATCTTTTCTTTGCCATCGGCTCGCGTGGGAAGAAGGGCCTCGCGCAGCTCTTCTGCAGGATCGATGCTCAAGATCTGTGGGATTTCGCGGACAGTCATAAGCAAGTGACCGATCTGGGCGGGAAAAACGCTGAGTTCAATCCCAGAAAGATCATAGGAGACACGCCGCCACCGTCGGCGGAGGGCTCAACGGTCACATGGGACGGCGGCATGCTGACGGAATCTCAGTTGGAGATCGTCAACATACTCAATCAACACCGCGACATGATGCCGATCGAGTTCGCCAAGCTCGATGAAAAGATCAACGATCCAGCCACACCGCCCGACCTGAAAGAGGCACTGAAAGGCCTGCAGCGGGATCCTGGCCTGTTCTTCGCCATAGCTTCCCAGGGGCGCGGCAACAACCATCTTGACGATCAGGGCAAGTGCGATGGCACGTTGATCGCGGCGAATCTATACGATTTTGCCGACCGTCATCCACAGGTCACCGCCATGGGGGGGAAGAACGCAACCTACAACCCCGAAAAAATGAAGGGGTCCGACCTGCCGCCGCCGGTCGAAGGCTCTTCGGTCAGGTGGGATCGCGGGATGCTAAACCAGAACGAACTGGAGATCGTCACCACGCTTGATCGTCACAAGGACAAGTTGCCGATGGCGTGGGCCGATCTCGATGCAAAGATCGACGATCCCGCGACGCCGCCGGATCTCAAGAAGGCTTTGACGGAGCTACAGAACGATCCACGGCTGTTCTTTGCGATCGGCTCGCAAGGCGATGGCAAGTGCGACGGCGACATCAAGGCTGACGACCTCAGCAAGTTCTCGGCCAGTCACTGGCAAGTGGCGGTGTATGCCACCCAGCAAGCCAAAAACTACACGCAGAACTACGTGGCCTCTGACAGCCCGGACAACACCCAGCCGACAGTCATGACCGAAAACGATGCGATGCGCGAGTTCTATCGCTACTCTGACTATCTGCCGGGATGTCTGAACCAGGATGCGTTCAAGCAACTGGTCGAAGGCGACAGCAATACCCAGAAGTGCCCGCCGCAGGTCATCGCCGCAGCACAGTACTTTCGAGACCACCCCGATCAGTGGAAGGAGCTGGCAGGAGACTCGGGCTCGATAAGTACGCCGGATTTCCTGCAGAAATCCGTCTCGCAGATACATCTGACAGAATCCGAGCTGAAAACGCTGGATACGATCAATGGGCATCAGGATGCGTTCTTCGACAAGGTCAAGCACACCGGGTTACTTCCCAAGAAGGTGATGACCCGCGACAAGCTCGCCGCAATCGTCAAAGACGATAAAGCCGACCCTGCGGTTCGCGATGCCGCAAAGCAGCTATTGGGCGACCCGTTGCTGTTTGGGTTTTTGAACAACTCTATCACGGGCTACAAGGTGGAGCATACTTTCTTCGGCGATGGCCCTACCATCGACTCCGGGAATATTAGTAACTACGATTTCAAGAATTTCTACGAGCGGATGAGTGCGGCTAACAGGACCGCGGAAAAGGCACCTACACATGCCGCCACAGCGCCTGAGCAGAAGAAGGCTTTCGTGGACATGGTGATGGGCAAAGCCGATCAACCCGACATCAAGACGCCAAAGAAGGACAAGGGTACTATCAACAAGGTGCTCCATACCATCCTTAAATGGGGTAGCAAGATTCTGGATGGGATCTCGGTAGCCCTGAGTGCGCTGAGTTTTATCCCTGTTATCGGCGAGATTGCCGATGCAGCAGCGATTGCATTGGAAGCCGAAGCGCAAGCGTTACAGGTTCTCGACGCTGTAGTGCAAGGCGACGACGTGAAGCTCGCGTGGGAGCGCGTTGGTATCAACATGGCGGGAGCAGTGGCTGGCGTAGTCGGTGGGCCATCCGCCAGGCTTACAGCGAAGGTGCTAGCCAAGAGATTCGCTAAGAGCATAGTCAAGGAGGGGGTCAAGAGTGTAGTCAATGGCGGCCCAGGGTCACAACCAGGGTCACAACCAGAGTCACAACCAAGGGGGGGGGGGCAGTGAATGTGACGTCCCTCTAATTTTGAGTAGCGCCGCAGTTTGGAGTCCAATTCCCTACCCGGAGATTGGAAGTGAAGAAACGTTTTACTGACGAGCAGGTCATCGGCTTTCTGCGCGAGGCTGAAAGCGGCGTGGCGATCAAGGGACGCTCTGAACAAAGCAGCCTGATCTGCGACAATTAACCGACGACCCAAGCGGACGATTTCGATGCAACTGAGCTTTGGCGACGCGGAGT
>NZ_MDED01000079.1 GCF_002939885.1 Xanthomonas cucurbitae | reverse complement strand
ACCACCTTCTGGGACGGTGGAAAGGGCCTGTTTCCAAGGCTCAACGCAGATTCAGGGGCCTCAAGGCACCCACACGAATCCGCGATGAGCCTAATTTACTGACTTATGAGTAAGAGCCTTATTTCTTACTCGGAATAAGGGCCACAACAAGCTTGGTCCCCTTGGGTAGTTCCGCGCGCAGTTGCGCTTCCATGACTCCATCTTTCAAGTCGAACCAAGGGTCCATGTAGCCGCCTGGAACTTTGAGCAGGTAGTGATAGCTCTTATATCTGACCCGGCTGTGGATGCACACGAGGGTGCCGCTGGGCAGCTTCGCTGGAGGGTTCCAATCCGCAACAACCTTCACATTTTTCTTGTAGAGAGCATTGGCGATCTCGTCAATCTCAAAGCCTTCAGGGTGGTCATCTATTTCGCCTGACTTTTCCTTTTCCAGTAGACGCTTTGCCCGCTGATATGGGATGTCCAGGATCGATGCCACGCAGGCAGCTGCACAGCCCCATTCGTCTTCCTGCGATACAAGTTCGTATTTCCGCATGCGTCCTATCCTTGTCTGAGGTTGCTGCATTGTATCGCTATCCATACAGCTGGAAACGGCCGCGCTCAGCTGTCCATGGCGAAGGGTAGGGCGGTAGACTCATGGGCAGAGCAATGAGTTGACACCCGCATGGAGGAGACCGGATACATGGAAACGAAGACGATCAACGAACCTAAGGTCGGTGAGTTCTTCCAGTTGCGTCCCGATGCCCGCCGAGGCGGAAAAGGCCATGGCGTGGTCTTTGAGAACGAGAAGGCATTGCTGTCGCCTCCGCGGCTCATCTTGAAGCCAGACGAGGGTGGGTTTCCTCCGTTGCGCGAGACTCCGCGCTTGGTCTACATCCCCAGCGAAGGGGAGCTTCCGCAGGACCTGGAGGGCGGTTTCAGTGGCTACTGGTTGGTCTCCCAACGGCTCCGCCAAGTGATCGAGTCCGTGGACTCGGATGCCTTCGTTTTCGCTGACGCCGACTATCGCTTGGCCGATGGCTCCAAGGGGCCGATGGTCTTCCTCTGCGATGTCGTTCGCACGTTGGATGCCTTGGACGAGGACGCGTCCGAACTCGACATCAAGATCAGCGATGACTATGAGGACGGAAAGTATTACAGCTTGGCCGGCGGGAGTCGTTTGGCTTTCAAACGTGACGTGCTTGGAGAGGCCCACGTTTTCAGGCTTCCCTTCCATGGAGGGGTTTTTTGCGATCGAGTGTTCAAGGACGCTGTTGAGGCAGCGGGGATTGGTGCTGAAGGCCAGTCGGACGGCCTCTGGTTCTACGACGTAGTGAACCGTTGACGCGAGCCGCAAGCAAACAGGAAGGAGCCTGAGTCATGCCGAACTATCGGACGCTTTTTCAAGATCACCACAACATCGAACAGCAGACGCTCAAGAACAGCGAGTTGCTTGCGAAGCTTCAAGAAACGGGCCGGTTCAACATCCATGCCCCGGAGAATCGCCTGTTCCTGCCGTCCGATCCGCAGTTCGCGGAGGCGTTAGACATTACGCCTCACAGCGGCGGACCTCTTGGGGCTTATCAGGACGGTGTGATTGAGCGCTTGGACGACCTACAGGCGACCCGGGATGGTCGCGCCGCCTTGCGTGGCGACCCCGAAGCATTGGACCGCGTCGCGCAGCGTGTGGAGCAATTGCGCGACACTATCAAGGTCGGCTTGATCAATGGCGACTTGAACACCAATACGCCCGTGGGCCTTACGCCTTCGCAGGCGGGCGTGAAAGTTCAGAACTTTTTCCGTGACACCCCGGGCTACCACCAAACCCACGCTCAGCAAATCGACGCCCTGAAAAGTTTCACGGGAGTGGATCACGGCTGGGGAGGTGTGGCGAACTCCGAGTCCCGCATTGTCACCGCGCTTGATCAGATCCAGGTCAGCAATACGGCTATTGCGCGCGGCGGGAATCCAACGTTGCAACGAAGTGGACTATCGCTCGCTATTGCCAATGCCCATCACGACGGGCGCGTGGTGCTGTCAGAGCAGGGCATCCTCAAGGTTGAGCAAACCCTGGGAGAGGAAGCCGCACAAAACCTCCGTGTGCCGCTCGGGCAGCGCGGTGATGTGGCCATGCAGCTATTGATGGGCGAGGCTTCAGCGCGGGGACTGACGCGTGCGGGCGGACTTTTGACCACCGGCGCGGATGCCGTCATGACCGCGCGCACTGCCTCGGCGTTGATGGAACAGGGCAACACCACGGCTGCGCAGTCGGAGGTTCAGCACGCCATTGCACGCAACGCGGGCGGCTGGGCGGGTGGTGCGTCCACAGCCGCAGCACTCAGTAGCAGCGGAGGCTTTGTGCCCGCTGCCTTGGTGGTCGGCGACGCCGTCCTGATGAGCAAGGCCTTCGACAAAGGCGCTGACTTGTTGGACAACCGCGCCATTTACAACCAGACCGACAAGACTGGGGTGGAGTGGCAGTTCAACGGACGAGATTGGCAGCGCCAGGGCGCTTTCGAGCGCGGGGCCGATGGGCGAGACACTCCCAGTCAGGCTCCGGTGGGAGCCAGCTACGCCAAGTCCCAAGAGTTGGGCGCCATGGCGAACGCCAAGGCCGCTGAGTTCGCGCTGGGCAAAGCACCACCGCCACAGGATCCGTTCAATCTCCCGGCCAAGCCTAGCGA
This sequence comes from Xanthomonas cucurbitae, assembly GCF_002939885.1. Taxonomy (GTDB): domain Bacteria; phylum Pseudomonadota; class Gammaproteobacteria; order Xanthomonadales; family Xanthomonadaceae; genus Xanthomonas; species Xanthomonas cucurbitae. The sequence continues at coordinate 997 of NZ_MDED01000079.1, read as the reverse complement.
TCAGACGGGACTGGATAACCCAAACTGGCAGCGCAATCCGACTACCGAGTCCTGGGAACGCCAGGTCAAGACGGGCGTGGCGGGGGGCAACGACCAGGGTGTTTACGAGCCTCAGGCCGCTACCCCTGCGCAGGCGCAGCGCCTAAACCAGGAATCCCTGGCTCGGATCGAGAACAACATTGCCACTGGCGGCGAGGCCATTGCACAGTCCTATCTAGAGAACCATGCCGCCCAGCGCGGGCAGGACTACGGTGTGGGCACTCCTGCCGCCGTCGAAAGTGCTCGTGCACAGCAGGACCGGGTGCAAGGCCACGATGGTCAGACCTACCAGCGCAATGAGGCTGGGCAATGGGCCGGCAAGGACGGGGTGGCCACCGGCAACCTGGCCGTGGAACTGGAGCTCACCAACCAGATCCGCCAGCCGTCCCTGGAGCGCGCCCAGGAGAACTTGGCGGCCATCCAATCGCGGCCAGCGCCCACGCCCGCGCAAATGGAGCACAACGAGCTCCTGCATCGCTACCGGGCCGCGGGCGTCGACCTCAACGCCCAGGAGAACAACCTTCAGGCGGTGGAACTGGCCACCCAGCGGACCAAGCAGGCCGAAGGCCTCACTGGCCCGACGATGCAGCAGCTGAAGCCGAGCGAGCAGGGGCAATACGGCTACGACAGTCCCATTGCCCACTACCAGACCGGACCCGATGGCGTAGCCCACCAGGTCGCGGTGACCACTTCCGAAGAGCTACGCCATGCCAAGGCCGAGCTGGACCAGCCCGCAATGGCGCACGCGCCGACGCTGGGCGCAGTCTCCGTGTCAGCGTCAGGCCACAGGAAGGAGCAGGAAGCCGAACCGGCGCAGGAGAAGGTGGCGCCGGACCCGGTGGCCGACACGTCCGCGCATCCTGGCAGCCTCACCGACACGCCGCTATCGGAACAGACGGCACCGCGCCGCATGGACCCCTTGGTCGAGCAGTTCTATGCTGCCTTGGAAGCCGGCGAC
>NZ_MDED01000078.1 GCF_002939885.1 Xanthomonas cucurbitae | reverse complement strand
CAACCGACCCAGAAAACGATTGAGCTATCTCACTCCAGCCGAGGTCTTTTTCAACTACGATACCCTTGCACTTCGTGAGTGAATCCACCCCCTGCCGCCGCGACACTCGGCACGACGTGGGCTTTCTGAGCTGCCTACGCGGCAGTGAACTTGAGGCGATCAAGGCGGTTAACGAGCCTTGGTTTCTGAGCTGCCTACGCGGCAGTGAACTACCGGTCATTGAACATACCCGCGACGCTGCCTTTCTGAGCTGCCTACGCGGCAGTGAACGGGGAGCCACAGGCGGATGCCGATTCCGACCATTTCTGAGCTGCCTACGCGGCAGTGAACGTGACCTGGCTGGCTGCAGAACAGGCTGGCATTTTCTGAGCTGCTTACGCGGCAGTGAACATGGCCATGGTGGCCGTCTGAGCTACGGCCAATTTCTGAGCTGCCTACGCGGCAGTGAACCGCCGCACCGGCCTGGTGCCAGAGCGCGTCCATTTCTGAGCTGCCTACGCGGCAGTGAACGGCTCGCATTAACTGGACGGCATATGTGTTGTTTTCTGAGCTGCCTACGCGGCAGTGAACCCCAAACGACTCGCGTATGCCGCGTTGCCAAGTTTCTGAGCTGCCTACGCGGCAGTGAACATTCTACCCGTGCCCCAAGCTGCAATCACTGATTTCTGAGCTGCCTACGCGGCAGTGAACTACACCCCCGGCACCGATGCCCGTGATTTCCATTTCTGAGCTGCCTACGCGGCAGTGAACATCAAATCGCTGGACTCGCCAGGTCTGGAAGAGTTTCTGAGCTGCCTACGCGGCAGTGAACTCGAGCGCATCAGCGGTGAGCCGCTGGACGAATTTCTGAGCTGCCTACGCGGCAGTGAACGCCAACTCCACGCTGGTCCGCCTGTTCAACCGTTTCTGAGCTGCCTACGCGGCAGTGAACAACTACGAGCGGTCTACCTTCATTGAGGTGCTTTTCTGAGCTGCCTACGCGGCAGTGAACGCATACGCGAGTCGCTTGGGTAATGGCGACGATTTCTGAGCTGCCTACGCGGCAGTGAACAGTTTCCAGAATTACAGACGCTTTCCCCGAATTTTCTGAGCTGCCTACGCGGCAGTGAACACCGATCTGCGCGCCATTGACGCGCTCGGTGATTTTCTGAGCTGCCTACGCGGCAGTGAACAAACTGGTGTGCCAGGCGTGAGCCGCCGATCATTTCTGAGCTGCCTACGCGGCAGTGAACGTCGAGGGCGTGGAAGCCGAGGTCGCCGATTGTTTCTGAGCTGCCTACGCGGCAGTGAACACGCCGCGCTGAAGTTCGTCGGCGCCCTGGTTTTTCTGAGCTGCCTACGCGGCAGTGAACCGTCCGGCGCCGTCGATGTCATTTGGCCGTCTTTTCTGAGCTGCCTACGCGGCAGTGAACAGGTCTTCGATGTCGGCGCCAGCCGCCGTAGTTTTCTGAGCTGCCTACGCGGCAGTGAACCGCACGGGCGTGTTCATGCAGCTGGCTGAACTTTTCTGAGCTGCCTACGCGGCAGTGAACGTATCCCTGAGCCATAGCCCAACGTTGCGTGTTTTTCTGAGCTGCCTACGCGGCAGTGAACATGTGGACCTGGCGGCCTACGCAGCGTTGGCCGTTTCTGAGCTGCCTACGCGGCAGTGAACAGAACGACCCGTAAAAAGCGGGTTTGCATGGTTTTCTGAGCTGCCTACGCGGCAGTGAACTTGCCTCGTTGCCGGACAGCCCACGGGTTTGGTTTCTGAGCTGCCTACGCGGCAGTGAACACTCCGCAGCGCCAGCCGTCTCCTTCGCTGGTTTTCTGAGCTGCCTACGCGGCAGTGAACCTGGTGGTGACGCGGCCGCCGTTGGTGGGCTTTTTCTGAGCTGCCTACGCGGCAGTGAACGGTGGCAACTGCCGTAATCGCGGCGGCTATTGTTTCTGAGCTGCCTACGCGGCAGTGAACCGGCAGCAGCAGGACGTCACTGCGGGCGCGGTTTTCTGAGCTGCCTACGCGGCAGTGAACCGAGATCCGGGCACGGGATGTCACGCTCATAATTTCTGAGCTGCCTACGCGGCAGTGAACTCCTATGACCAGGCTGAGCTTGCGCCGATCATTTTCTGAGCTGCCTACGCGGCAGTGAACCATCTTGGGAAGATAGCAACGGATGTTGTGATTTTCTGAGCTGCCTACGCGGCAGTGAACGCTCATCACGCGCCCCTCTTCCGCTTCTTGGGTTTCTGAGCGGCCTACGCGGCAGTGAACTTGAGCGCGGAGATCTCAATCTGGACGTGCACTTTCTGAGCTGCCTACGCGGCAGTGAACGGCCGGGCCGAAGACGTCCGGGCGGAGGTCGTTTTCTGAGCTGCCTACGCGGCAGTGAACGCGCCCTGGTAGGCATTGTTGGCCGTCGCGTTTTTCTGAGCTGCCTACGCGGCAGTGAACGAGTAAGCGGCGCTAAAGCTGCAGCCCTTGTATTTCTGAGCTGCCTACGCGGCAGTGAACCTTGAGGCGGGTGTCGATCTGCAACTTGCGGTTTTCTGAGCTGCCTACGCGGCAGTGAACGTGATCCCGAACGATCCCACCAACTTCTGATATTTCTGAGCTGCCTACGCGGCAGTGAACTGGCTGCTCGAGCATCTCGGGCTGCCTTTCCATTTCTGAGCTGCCTACGCGGCAGTGAACGCAACGCGGCATACGCGAGTCGCTTGGGCAATTTTCTGAGCTGCCTACGCGGCAGTGAACCGTGCGCCCCAGCTCATGCAGCCTCCCGCTCTTTTCTGAGCTGCCTACGCGGCAGTGAACTGCGATGAGGTGACGAAGGACTGGTTTCAAGATTTCTGAGCTGCCTACGCGGCAGTGAACCTCGGAAACTACCAGTCGTGGGAAGTGCTTCGTTTCTGAGCTGCCTACGCGGCAGTGAACAAGTTGCAGATCGAAACGCGACTCAAGCTGCTTTTCTGAGCTGCCTACGCGGCAGTGAACGGAATCCACCTTCAGTGAGCGCGGGTCCACCATTTCTGAGCTGCCTACGCGGCAGTGAACGCTCACAAAGTTTTTTCGGAACAGATTCTTCATTTCTGAGCTGCCTACGCGGCAGTGAACGGCGTCGCCGACCGCTTGCGCGCAACGGTCATTTTCTGAGCTGCCTACGCGGCAGTGAACACAGTCCTGGTAGGTCTTCCCAGCCTCAATGTTTTCTGAGCTGCCTACGCGGCAGTGAACGGTTTCGAAGGCCGTCGCCTGGCGCCGTATCATTTCTGAGCTGCCTACGCGGCAGTGAACGGGGGTTCTGGCTCTAGCCGCACACACCGGATTTTCTGAGCTGCCTACGCGGCAGTGAACCCTAACAAGTCGTCGCCTGAGTGGACGACCAGTTTCTGAGCTGCCTACGCGGCAGTGAACTGGCTGGATGAGCTCACCACATCCCATCCGCTTTTCTGAGCTGCCTACGCGGCAGTGAACTGCGTATTTCATTTCGTACTCCTAGTGCGGTTTTTCTGAGCTGCCTACGCGGCAGTGAACAATAAATCTCCCACTGCGGCACTATCTCACCGTTTCTGAGCTGCCTACGCGGCAGTGAACGCAAACCCGCCAAGCCGGCCAAGAAACCGGCCTTTCTGAGCTGCCTACGCGGCAGTGAACTTCAGCGCATCCAACATCGTCACCGGCTGGTTTTTCTGAGCTGCCTACGCGGCAGTGAACGTTGGCGTAGCGCCTGCGCAGTGCTGCGTGGTTTTCTGAGCTGCCTACGCGGCAGTGAACATTCCCGCCTGTTTTGCGCACGCCTCAAATTCTTTCTGAGCTGCCTACGCGGCAGTGAACGCAGCCGCAGCAGAAACAGCGCTTCGCCGATTTTTCTGAGCTGCCTACGCGGCAGTGAACGCCTGCTCATAGCACGCTCGCATTAAGGATTGTCTGATCAACGCAGCCAGGAGACGGAAAAAGCCGTCCTGGGTCGCGTAAAACTCGTTCAGACCCTCGATTTTCGCCGTTTTCA
>NZ_MDED01000077.1 GCF_002939885.1 Xanthomonas cucurbitae | reverse complement strand
TGAAAACGGCGAAAATCGAAGGTTTGAACGAGTTTTACGCGACCCAGGACGGCTTTTTCCGTCTCCTGGCTGCGTTGATCAGACAATCCCTAGGTACACGCCGAGCACGCCGGTGGCCGCGCCGATCGCCCAGCCCAGGACCGCATGCGATTCGGTGGCGGTGGTGTTCGACCAGGTGCGCCCGCGCAAGGCCGGCCACAGCATCAGCCCTGCCGGAATCGCCAGCAGCGGAACCGACAGGAACACCCAGCGCCAGCCGGCGTGCTGCACGATCAAGCCGCTGATGCTCGGCCCGATCAACGACGGCACCACCCAGCCTGCAGAGAACGCCGAGAACACCCGCGGCCGCAGGTGTTCCGGATACAGCCGCCCGACCAGGACATACAGCGCCACCGAATAGGCACCGGCGCCCAACCCCTGCAGCAGCCGGCCGGCGATCAACAGCGGCATGTTCGGCGCCAGGCCGGCGATCAACAGGCCGACCACGAAGCACAGCAACCCGGCGCCCAGCGCACCACCGGGGCCGCGACGGTCGCTCCAGCGCCTGGCCGCAGTCATGCCCACCACGCTGGTGGCCAGCGTGCCGCCGAACGCCAGCGCGTACAGCGGCAAGCCGTTCAATTCGCGCGCCACGGTCGGCATGGCGGCGGCCACCGCCAGCGATTCGAAGGCATTGAGCGAAACCAGCGCCACCATGCCGAGCGTGGCGGCGCGATACGGCGCTGCCAGGATCGAAGTGGGGTGCGTGTCGTGCAGCGGTGCGGCGGGCGGTGCGGTATTGGTGGGCATCGAACATCCAGGGCGGGTGGGCATGAGCAGAACCGTGCTGCTTGCATCGGTCATGGCCGCGCAGCATCCTGCCTCAACCAAGGTTGAGGTCAAGGCAATGCAGCGGGAGTTGTCGGTGGGCGAAGTGGCCAAGCGCAGCGGCGTGGCGGTATCGGCGCTGCATTTCTACGAGCGCAAGGGGCTGATCCGCAGCCTGCGCACCGCGGGCAATCAGCGGCGTTATGCGCGCGATGTGCTGCGGCGGATTGCAGTGATCCGCGTGGCGCAACGGTTAGGTGTGCCGTTGCAGCAGGTGCTGGACGCCTTCTCGGTCTTGCCGGATCAGCGCACGCCCACCCGCGCGGAGTGGGCGCGCATGTCCGCACGCTGGCGCGAGCAGCTGGATGCACGCATCGGCGAGCTACAGGCCTTGCGCGACCAGCTCACCGATTGCATCGGCTGCGGTTGTCTCTCGCTGCGGCGTTGCCGGTTGAGCAATCCGGACGATCGATTGGCCGGCGATGGCGACGGCGCCCTGCGATTGGGTGCGCCGACGTCCCGCCAGTTTTGAGTAGCGCCGCAATCGGGCCGATGGCTTTGATCGCCGCCGATGCGTATTTCATGAGCAAAGCGGGGGGGAAGGCTGCCGAGTTGCTCGACAACCGTGCCATCTACACCCAGACCGATCGCCAGGGGACGCAGTGGTCGTTCAATGGCACCGCGTGGGCGCGCGAGGGCAAGGCCGATACCACCGATGATGGCGTGGACAATCCCACGTCCACGCAGATCGTGGCCAGTTACGCCAAAGCACGCGAACTCAATTACCAGGCCACCAACGCCGCTGCCGCGCTGGCGTTGAAGGATGCGCCAGCACCGCAGGATCCGTAACGGTTGCCGGCCAACGCCACCGATCCGCCCAGCCTGAGCACGGCCGACTGGGCGCGCGATCCCACCGACGGACAATGGCGGCGCACGCTGCAAAGCGGTGTGGTCGCAGACGCCGATAGCGCCGTGTACCGTACCGATATCGCCGCGCCAGCGCGTGCAGCGGAACTGGACGCACAAGCGCAGCAGGTGATCGCCGGCAACATCGCCAACAGCCCCGGTGCGATTGCGGCGCGTTATGAACTGGCTTATCAGCGCAGCGGCTGGGCCCCCGCCGGTTTGCCATTGTCGGACACACTCCGCCAGGCCCTGCCGAATCCAGATGCGTTGACCGCGTCGGATGGCCACGCCTATCGCCGCGATGCGCAGGGCCACTGGTCTGGTGAGGGCGGCATTGCCGCCGGCAATGTGGCGCTGGAACTGGAGACCACGCGCCGCCTGCTACAGCCGGCCCTGGCCGAGCATGCACAGGTCGTTGCGGCCATCGCGCAGTCGCCGCCCTCGCCGCAGGATCAACAGCGCGAGGAAACGCTGTACCGCTATCGCATCACGGGCACCGAGCTCAAACCGGATTGGCAGCAAGCCATCGAATTGGCGACACAGCGCACGCGCGCGGCGCATGGACTCACCGGCGATGGCGCCATGAAACTCCAACGCGGCACAGGCGGCACGTTTGGCGCCGATAGTCCGATTGCGCATCTGCAACGCGATGCCGATGGCGTAGACCGTGTTGCCGCAGTGACCAGCAGTGAGGACATTCGCCAGGCGTTGCGCGAGGTACAAATGCGCGGGCAGGGCCTGGCGACTGACGCTGAACGCGCGCTGCCGCAGGTGGCCGCGCAGCCCTTGCAGCCTAACGCCCAGCAGGTAGCGCCGCACGCAGCGCCCGAGATCGCCACGCTCGCCACCGTCAACGTGCGTGCACCCGAAATCGACAACGTGCCTGTGCCAGCCATCCCGGCTGTCGGACCTTCGGTTGCACCGCCAGCGCTAGGCACTGACAACGGTTTGCCCATCACCGCAGGAGTAGCTGCCAGTTTGGCGCCCAGCGATCAGGGACACCTGCAACCCGGCGACCGTGGCGCCGAAGTGCAGGCGCTGCAGGCCAGTTTGATCCAGCTGGGCATCAACGAACGGATCAAGACGCCGGTGGTTATCAACGTCACCTACGATCAGCGCACCGCGTCAGCGCAGCGCGTCAGCGCAGCGGAAGCGATGGAGGCAGAAATCGCAGTATTCAAATCAGCAGTTGCACTTGACTCTTCGAACGGCCATGCCTTACAAGCATTCTATGACCATCGCGAGCAGAAAGACGCAAATGAATACTCAGATATGCTCGGCCACACCACGGCACGGTCGCACACGAGTTGCAAAAAAGCGACGTGTCGCACTCTGAGACAGACAAGCGCCGCGCATCGATGCTGCCGCAGGAGCGGAAAGTGATGTGTTTTGACAAGGAAGTTTTTCTCTATGAAGGATCTCAAGCCCGGTTCTCTGCGAGAAGATCATTCTTTCGAAGATAATTGCTTTACTAAACGGCTGCTGCCGAGAGTCGAAACTAAGACGCTGCTTTCGCCCTTCAGAGCTAGTGAAATTAGCTGTTGACGAAAAATTCCAAGCCATTGTCGGGAAGTAAAAATGCCATTTTTGAATGAGTTTATTCCTGAGTCGGATGTTGTTAAATATAACCTGGAAGCGATCGACAGGGGCTTCGTGGTCGGTGGCACCAATGCAAGAGACTGGACAATCGACCGTGACCGCAATATGTATCTTCGCAATGTTGCAAATGGGGCAGGTACTGAATTTGAAGTCAGAAATCAGACGAAATTCTCATTCCACTGGCATGGCGAGATTTTAACGCTGAGACTGGATTTGGTCGGCGGTGGAGGTGCGCGAGATCAGTCCGGATGGTCCCACTGGAGACTGATGTGGATCAATGACGGGAAAGGACTGCCCGCGCATCTTAAGGCTGACAAGGGCCAATTCATGGCTGACCTCCAAGATGCCTTGCTCGCATACAAGGATTTTGGCGTCCATTCCAGAAATACGGACTACCACATCGTTCTTGAAGTCGATGGTAATTTATATTATAAAATATGATTCAGTCATAGGGTGGGGGTGTCACCATGGCATTCGTAAGTGAGTTTATTTCCCAAAATGATGTTGCTAGATACGATATTTTATCGATTGACCGTAAGTTTCTGATTGGAGCAACCAGCGCCAGAGATTGGGTCATTGATCGTGAGCGTGAAATCTATTTGCGAAACGTGGCGCATGGCGGCGGGAGTGAGCCTGAAATCCGTAATCAAACACAGTGGACATTTTATTGGCACGGTGAATTACTGACGTTGCGACTTGATATGCTTGAAAGTGGAGGGGGGTGGATTCACTCACGAAGTGCAAGGGTATCGTAGTTGAAAAAGACCTCGGCTGGAGTGAGATAGCTCAATCGTTTTCTGGGTCGGTTG
>NZ_MDED01000076.1 GCF_002939885.1 Xanthomonas cucurbitae | reverse complement strand
CTGCCGACGACCTTGGATCGGGACATCGATCAATTGCTGCCGTTGCGCACGGAGTGAGGTTTCGGGGTAGGTGAGGTTGGCGGACGCTTACGGACGTTCAACCTCTCTTATCAATATGTAAATGACATTGAGGCGCAAATGAGGCACAATGTAGCTACAAAATGCTTGAGGCACTTATGGCAACCAGTGATGTTGTTCGCGCCCGGATTGACGGGCATATCAAAGAGGAAGCCACAAACGTGCTGGCTGGGATGGGCTTGTCCGTGTCGGATGCCATCCGGATACTGCTGACGCGAATTGCGGCTGATAAGGCGCTTCCGTTTGATGTGAACCGGGGACAGCAGCAGACGAATACCATGAAGCCATGAGGCATCGCCTGAAAATAACTAAAAACACTAAATCACGGGCTTGAACCCATGGATCGCTTACAGCAGCTTAATTACGAAAAGGATTTCCGCATCGCCTTCTTGGAATCCAAAGGGGACGTTTTTCAACGTCTGTTCGAGAAGCTGATGTCGAAAGCCCATCCCAATAATTTCATGGCATGCCGCCCGTGGGGCAATGTTGGCGATCGGAAGAATGATGGGTATCTGCCCTCGGCGCGCATCCTCTACCAGAGTTACGCTCCCAATGAATTGACCGCCGCCGAAGCGATCAAGAAGATCAACGAGGATTTCAACGGCGCCAAAGAGCACTGGGAGAAATATTTCGATGAGTGGACCTTTGTCCACAATGCGCAGGATGGCCGTTTGGGCCCTCACATCATCGAAGCGCTGGCGAAACTCGGGCAGGACAACCCAAAGATCAAAATCGGCCACTGCGGCTATGAGGAGATGCTGGCTAAGTTTCGCCAGTTGAGCTTGCAGGATCTCGAATCCTGGTTCGGCCCATCGCTGACGATGGAAGCGAATGTCAATTTGGGGTTTGGCGACCTGCTGGCCGTCCTCACCCACATCAGCATCACTCCCGTGCCCACGGCCAGCGAAGTGAAAGATGTATCGCGCGGCAAGATCGAGGCAAACCTGCTGTCTCAGGCCGTCGCCGACTTTTTGAAGATTGGTATGCAGAAGTCAGCGCTCGTGGCGCAGTTCTTCAATAACTGGAGGAACCCGACCTACGGCGAGCAGATAGCGCAGGCGTTCAAAAGTGAATACGTGACGCTGCGAGACCAAGTTCCCGCACTGCACCCCGATGAGATATTCGGTCGGCTCGAAGCGTGGGCCGGGGGCACAGCTAACACCACGCCGACACACAAGGCGGCAGTGCTGGCCGTCATGGCGTATCTGTTCGACAAATGCGAGATTTTTGAAGATGCTCAAGCGGTGGGGGCTGCATGATTTTGCCTTCCAAGCATCTGCAGCAGGATCGAGCACTGTTGACCGTCGGCGCCCATGTCTTGACCTACCTTGTGCGGCCAAAGACCGTCTCTGCGTTGTGGGAGGAACTGAACAAGCATGAAGCAGGCGTAGCCACAATGCCTCGGAAAATTAACTATGACTGGTTCTTGCTCGCGCTCGACCTTCTGTACGCCATGGGGACCATTGAACTCGAAAGCGGCCTCGTGGCACGGAGAGTGCCTTGATTCATCACATTTTCAGCACGCTACCCAGCTTCAAGAGCCTTAAAGACCTGAAACCAGGTCTGAATGTCTTGCTTGCTCAGAAAATCGAGGGTGCAAGCAGCAAGCAGACACGCAATCGTGCGGGAAAAACCAGCTTCGTAGAGCTTGTGCATTTCCTGCTCGGCGCCGACGCTGGTCCTGAATCAATCTTCCGGACCCAGGAACTGGTTGAGCACTCCTTCGGCATGGACTTCGATCTGAAGTCGGAGCGCACCGTTGTTGAGCGCAGCGGTGGCACCAAAGCAAAAATCTTTGTGACTGCCCCGCCTGCGGCGAAGGTCAAGTTTTCGGCTACCGAGTGGTGCGCATTCCTCGGCGAGCAGATGTTTGGTTTGAGCAGCCTGGAAGCTGCCGGCAGCAAGCCGCCGTCGTTCCGTTCGCTGTTCGCCTACTTCGTGCGTCGGCAAGCGAGTGGCGCTTTCATGACGCCGGAAAAGCAAGCCACGATGCAGGGCACCGGCGACATGCAAATGACGCTCATGTTCCTGCTCGGATTGGACTGGCAGATTGCGCGCGATTGGCAGGCTGTTCGCGATCGGGAGAAGACTCTGGAAGAGCTGAAGAAAGCGGCAGGGAATGGCGTGTTCGGCTCGATCATCGGCAAGGCAGCCGACTTGCGCACTGAGCTCACGCTACGAGAGGCCCGTCTCAAGAAGCTGCACGCAGAAGTCGAGACGTTTCATGTCCTGCCTGAATACCGTGAGTTGGAAGTCGAAAGCGCCGCACTGACCCGCCAGCTCAATGAATTGGCCAACGCCAACACCATCGACTTTTCAGCGATCCGAGATCTGGAAAGCGCACTAGCGTCAGAGGTTCCTCCTGATCCTGAAGACCTGCAGGCCGTCTATCAAGAAGCGGGCATTGTGCTGCCCGGCCTGGTGAAGCGCCGCTATGAAGACGTGAAGAGTTTTCACGAATCGGTGGTCCGCAATCGCAAGGACTACCTCTCCAGCGAACTTGAAGCTGCAAAGCTACGTATTGAACTGCGCGATGGCAAAAAGGCGCAGTTCGACCAACGGCGTGGCGAAGTGCTGGGCATCCTGAAGAGCCACGGTGCGCTGGAACAGTTCCTCAAGCTGCAAGGAAAACTGGGCCGGCTGGAGTCCGAAGTGGAATCGCTGCGGCAACGCTTTGAAGCGGCCGAACAGCTTGAAGGCACAAAGAACGAACTGGAGATTGAGCGCAATCGCCTCACCATCCGCTTGCGGCGCGATTTCGCCGAGCAGAAAGATCGACTGGCGGAGGCCATCGTCGCCTTCGAGGAGACCTCGCAGCGCCTGTACGAATCGGCCGGCAGCATGACGATAGACGAAACATCCAACGGCCCGATGTTCAAGTTTCCGATGCAGGGGCAACGCAGCAGGGGCATCAAGAATATGCAAATTTTCTGCTTCGACATGATGCTGATGCGCCTTTGTGCCAAGCGGAAAATCGGGCCTGGATTCTTAATTCATGACAGCCATCTGTTTGACGGCGTCGATGGACGCCAAGTCATCAGCGCGTTGCGTCTGGGCTCGGAGATCGCGCAGGAGCTTGGCTTCCAGTACATCGTGACGATGAATGAAGACGATGCCTTCAAAGAGACCATTGATGGCTTCGACCTCAACGATTACGTGCTACCTAAGCGCCTGACCGACGCCACGGAAGACGGGGGCTTGTTCGGTATTCGGTTTGGATGACGCAGGAATACAAGGTCGATTAAATCTGTAGGCCGGCGGCATTATACTAGTTGCACAAGATTTTTCTTAAAGGGGGAGAAATGGACAAGAAGACCAAAGGATCATGGTTGATTCATCACACCAACAAACTCCAAGGAATAACGAACCAAGCTGGCTACGACAAGACCTTTCTCGCGGGCAAGGCGGGCATCTTGCTCTCTGCAATCTCGTCAAACAACCACGCAACACTCAACAACGATCGTCTGAACGTTCTGGCGCAAGCGGCAAACATCAATACGACTTTCGAGCTTCCAAAACTCATCGAAGTCCTGAAACAGCAGCAACTGGTTGACACCGCGAATGGGGGCGTTGCTGTTCTTGGCGTCACAACTGCGAAGACCCTCCAACATACGGCAGATATATTCGATGCCCTCATGCCAGGCGCGTCCGAGGTCGCTTCGATTGCGCTCGCGGAAAAGGCGTCGATCGAGCCCGTGCTGTCCGGCAATGTATCCACGGAATTGGCCGACTTCTATAAGCTGGCAACGCCCGATATTCAGCGCCTGATGTCCGATGCTGACCAAATTGGATTCGTGGACGCTGAAGACCTCGGTGCTGGGCAAAGATTGTTGTTTAACGGAAATCTATTCCGTCGTGAAACGACCCGGAAAATAAAAGCGGTCCTAGACTCGCTTTCATCCGCCGAGCAGATAAAGCTCAATGAGCTTACTGATACGCTAAAGAAACGCGCGTGCGTCAGCACGGACTATGCGACACAACTTCTGGGCGAGCCGCTTTTCAAAAAGGTGGCTCATCGCGGATTCGTGTGGGTGCCTTGAGGCCCCTGAATCTGCGTTGAGCCTTGGAAACAGGCCCTTTCCACCGTCCCAGAAGGTGGT
>NZ_MDED01000075.1 GCF_002939885.1 Xanthomonas cucurbitae | reverse complement strand
GTATGGACGCACGCCCCCATCCGCCCTTCGGGCACCTTCCCCCGCAAGCGGGGGAAGGGAGCGATGGAGAGTCAGTTGCAGGGCCACCGACAGATCACGCGCCGCCAGACTTTCCTTCTTCCGCTGGCGGGAGAAGGTGGCGCGCAGCGCCGGATGAGGGCGGCATCCTCTTACAGGCATGGCAACGCGCGGCATCGGAGTATGGACGCACGCCCCCATCCGCCCTTCGGGCACCTTCCCCCGCAAGCGGGGGAAGGGAGCGATGGAGAGTCAGTTGCAGGGCCACCGACAAATCACGCGCCACCAGACTTTTCTTCTCCCGCTGGCGGGAGAAGGTGGCGCGCAGCGCCGGATGAGGGCAACCGCCAATTCACATGCAGCCATACATCCGCTCTACTGCAAACGGGAAACCGCTGAAGCAGCGTGCTCGCGCTAGTCCGGCAACCAGGCGGCTCGCCAGGTGTCCAGATTGCTGCCGCTGAGAAACCAATCGCGCCGCACGACCTCGCGCAGGGCTGCTCCCTTGGCTCGCGCGCTGTCGGGGTCGGCCAGATGCTCGCGGATCGCGCCGATCCAGTCGCGGTAGCGGTTCTTCACCAGAGTCACCGGCAAGGTGCCCTGGTAGCAACGCACGTCGCTGGCAATCACCGGATAACCGCAGGCACCGTATTCCAGCAGGCGCAGATTGCTCTTGCACGCGTTGAACAGGTTCTGCTCCACCGGCGCCAGCGCCAGGTCCAGATCCAGTGCCGCCAGCGCGGCCGGGTAGTGATCGATCGGCACGCCAGGCTGGAAGCGGTGGATATGCTGGCGCAGCGCAAACGGGTACATCCCCATGAACACCCAGTCCACCTCGCCAGCGAGTTCCTTCACCACCTCGGCAATCAGCTCCAGATCGCCGGTATGGCTGGCGCCACCGGCCCAGCCGATGCGTGGTTTGCCACTTTGGCGCTCGCCTCGCGCCGGCAGAGAGTCCCACCAATGCGGCGGCAGGCGGTTTTCCGCCACGCGAATGTCGCTGTGCAGCCCGGCAAAGGCCTCGGCCAGGGCAGGGGTGGACACCACGAAGCGGTCCACCAGGCCCAGCCCGCGCCGAACGGTCTTGAGAATGTCCTTGGGCATCTGCTCGCGGTGGGCATTCTTCAGCGGCAGATTGGGCAGGTAATCGTCCAGCTCGTAGACCTTGAATGCGCGCGACAGCGCCTTCATCCGCCGCATCGCTTCCAGCCGCGCCTCGCCAACCTGGCGTTGCAGGATCACCACGTCGGGATCCTGACGCGCCAGTTCGGCGATCTCCAGATACCCGTTGAACAGCACGCCTTCGGCCAGTCCGGCCTCGCGCAGGGCGCGCAGCGGCTGGATCACCCGGTAATGCCCGCAGCCTTCGATGTCCGCTGGCAGCCCCATCACCCGCGGCAGCGGCCGCCACGACTGCAGTGGGCGCCAACTGGCGCGCGGATCGGCCAGCTGGAAGCCGGCCCCCGGGTCCAGTGAAAACCCCGGGTTGTAGGCCGGGTCGTTGGCCATCAGCGGCGACCAACGCGCATACATCGCCTCTTCGTCCAGCGCCGTGGCGGCGGGCGTGTCCAGCGGGTCGATCAACAGTTGCGCGCGCGCCGCGAACACATTGAGGTAGCCGGCCTGATGCAGGCGCAGGCAAAGGTCCGCATCGCTCCACGGCGCTAGTTCCGGCTCCAGCGCAAAGCCGCCGGCCTCCAGGAACAGCTGGCGCGGCAACATCAGGCACTCGCCACTCAGCGCGGCGTAGTTCTGGTCCAGCTGCAGGCGTTGCAGATAACCGGAGTCGTCGAAGGCGCTGCCTTCGAACGCGCGTGCCACCGGCGCGCCCAGGCCCAGCAACAGGCCGGCATGGTGCACGGTGCCATCGCCGCGCAGCAGCTTACCGCCGACCGCGCCCACTTCTGGGCGCAGTGCGTGGTTGAGTAATTGCTCCAGCCAATCGGCCTTCATCACTGCCGCGCCTGCGGCCAGCCACAGCAGCACGTCCCCACGCGCATGCTCGGCGGCGGTATTGCAGACTGCTTCGCGGCAGGGCGCGGCGTCGAAACGCAGCACGCGGATTTGCTGCATGCCCATCGCCTCGATACCGGCCAGCCAGTCGCGCAGTGCCGGCTCGGTGCTGCTGCGGTCCAGCAGCAGCACTTCGTAGTGCGGGTAAGCCGTGTTGGCCAGGATGCTTTCCAGGCAGCGCTGCACCTGCGCCAAGCGGCCATCGACCAGCACCAGAATGCTCACCAACGGCTGCTGCGCGTGCCGGTACTCCAGCGCATGACGGCCAGGGCCGGCGCTGTGCACCTGCGCGTCTATATAACCGCGCGCAGCGAGATGACGCGCAATGGCCTGGTGTTCGTCGGCATCGCCATGCCGGGTTTGGGAGGAGGCCGCCAGCAGCGGCTCGGCGATGTGCTGCACAGCGCCGAGCCCGTGGCGTTCGACCAGCCCCAACTGGTAATTCAGCTCGAAGGCCGCGCCTGGACCTGCCGGAAATCCGCCATCGGCCACCAGCGTGGCCTGGCGGAACAGCCAGTGCCGCGACAACGTGGACGGCGCGCTCAGCAGCGCGTCCAGGTACAGCGCCGGCCGCAGCGCCAGCCCCAGTTGGCGGTCGTCCAGCGCCACCACTTCGTCGGCGTACACCGCCTGGCAGGTATCCGGCAGCGCGAGCAGGCCCAACGCCGCCACGGTCAGCCCGCTGAGGGTGAACACGGCACCGGCATCGACCACCAGCACCCAGTCGATGACCTGCTGCGCGGCGATGGCCTGGTTGAGTGCCGGCACCAGGGCGTCGTTGTCGATCAGCACCCCGCGTTCGGCGTTGCTCACCTGCATCGGCGAGGCGCTGAGCACCCAGGTCTGCTGGTTGGGATAGCCGCCGGGCGCCTGCAGGCTGGCCAGCGTGGCGGCCACGGCCTGGGCATCGCCATCGCGGTCGATCAACATCACCGCAATCCGTGGCCCGCCGGCATGCGCCTCCAGGCGGGCATCGATCAATGCACGCTGCGCGGGGGGGGCGTGCCGCATACCCAACCAGGTCGCGGCCGACACCTGCTCGGTCATGCCGGCACTGCGCATCAACGCATTGACCAGATCCACCGACTTGAACACCCGCGCCTTGTGCGAGCCGAGCGGCGCCACGCGCACCTGCCGGTTGTTGCCGCTCTCGCGCCGCCAACCGAGCTGCCGGATGCCTTGGCGCAGGTCCTCATGGCCCTGATCGCCGACCCCGATCTGATCGCGGCCGGCCTGGCTGAACTGCGCGCTGGACACGCGGAAGTGCGTCAGCGGGCTAGCCAGAAACGCCAGGTTGCCGCGGCGCAGCAGCTTGACGTAGATCGCCAGATCACCGACCCAATCGATGGCCTTACCGTCCAACGCCATCAGCTCATCGCCCAACGCCAGCAGATCGGCACGCCGGCACAGCACGCAGCTGGGCTCGCCGATGAAGTTGATGGCGTGGTCGGCCAGGAACGACACCAGCTCCGGACCATCGATCAGTACGTCTTCGTCGAACGGAAAGCTGGTGGCCAGGATGTCCGGCAACGGCGCGCCATCGTCGTCGATGCGTTGCCGCCGCGAGGAAGCCATCACCGTGCCGGGGGTGCGCTCGATCGCTTCCACCAGCTGCGCGATGCAATCGGGCTCCAGCACATCGTCGTCGTGCAGAAACTTCACGTACTCGCCCTGCGCCAGGCCGATTCCCTTGATCGTACTGACGCGCTCGCCAATCCGTGGTGTGTTGCGGTGGTAGCGGATCGGGAACGGGGCGCTCGCCAGCCTGGGCGCCAGCAGCGCCTCGATCGCACCATCGGCATTGTCGTCGCAGATCACAAGCTCCAGCGCCGGATAGGTCTGCGCCAGCACGCTGTCCAACGCGTGAACGAAGTAGCGCGGCTTGTAGGTCGGCATGACGATGCTGACCAAGGCAGAAGAGCTCACGGTCGGTCGTCAGAGTTGAGCATTCAAGAGTTATCCGATATAGACGCGATGCCGGCGCGAATCGGTCCGATCACCGCTGAAGGCAGCGATCATCGAACTGGCCGAACGCCGATGCAATATGCGTGCCGCTCGAAGCATGGTATTTATGAGGTGCGTCGATGGAATGATATCCGTCGAGATCTAAGAGGGTGTTTACATAATTAACCAGTCAGCCGCGCCAGCAGCAATCGCGCTTGAGCCAGCCAAACCCACGCCTCGGCCACCTTGGGCA
>NZ_MDED01000074.1 GCF_002939885.1 Xanthomonas cucurbitae | reverse complement strand
CGCTGATGCCAGTGTGACGGCTCAGGTCAGCAACGCTCTGATTGTTGGGGGGCATCATCCGCCGGACGATCTGGTCTTTGAGTTCGGGGCTGCAGCGGGCCATCGCGGTCTCCATCTGAGGATTCAGGGGAGCGGACAACTATCGTGACATGGGGGGCGTCAGGCCGATTCTTAATGCCTGTCAGCTGCCTAGCGGATGGCTTATAAAATTCTCGGCGGGATCAGATCCTAAGCGCCCATCTGTAGGGTGCAATGGCTTAGAAGACATCGTTGGACACATGGCTGCTGATGAAGCGCCTCACATTTTTGGTCTTACAGACAATAGGAATGAGCGAGGCGAGGTCACTAAGCGATTGACACCTCATTTTCGGCTTAGATGGTTGAATAGCGAGCCATTTGTTCGCCAATCTGCGGATATCGTGGGTTTGGTGGAGGTTGCTGTTTCGGAGGAGCAGCAATGGCGTGAACGAGTTCTCCCAAAAGATGAAAAGCATGTTCTTGTCCTCCCGGGAATTTTCGACTCCTCATGCAAGGATGATGGTCTTACTATATGGGAGCGAGCGTCTCGCTGGGGTGATGAGGGTTTAATCACGGCAGCAGAAAAGTTAATTAAAAAATTCGAAGGGGTTCATCGAAAGCGCGGTAATATTTGCCACGATCAAAGGGGGCTGGCGTGGAACCATGCCGGGCAGCGTCATGGGGGGATACCAATTCCAAGAAATTGGAAATTCAGTTTGAAGCTTCCAGAAAGCTTTCACTTCGATGTGGCTTATCCTGATCCTAGAGAGTATTCAATAACAGACTCGCAAGGGAGGCGACATACTGCAAGTAAGGGGCCATTGCATCATCTAAACATTGATGCTCATGGTTACGTTCGTTAATTTAATCATTTAGGTTAAAGCGTGGGGGTGCCCATAAGTGATTCGTAGCTCGGGCCCGGCGCTGTTACGCCCGCCGAAAAGTAACGGTGGTCGTGGCAGATTGGGCTTACTTCTTAGTCGTGGCGGGTTGTGGTGCAAGTGCGACGCACCGGAAGCCACTTAACCTAATCTCCAAACTCTGCTCTAGTGACGCAAAGAGCGGTTAGTTCGAAATTCGCTGATGTTTCTGTAAGACCGTTCGCCGTCAATTTGAGGACAAGGACCGCTAGGGTTGAGTGGTGGCCTAATGCTTCATCCAGGATCAGTCAGTCAACCGCTGGATGGTGAGCTCCGGTTGAGCGGTTGCTTATCGGCGATACGCCGCGCGTTCATCGCTGACGAAGCCAATGCACAAATGCCCGCAGACTGCTGCCGGAGCAAGCGCAACCGGGCGGTCCGCTAGGCCTTAGTGGCCGAGCTCCCCATGCCGGGCGAATGCCGCGGCAAGGGGGGGCATAGCCCGCCCCTTCACCTCTTTGGCCTGTCAGGGCTAAACTGCCAAGGTAGATCCACATCGATGGAGCAGGAATGACGGCGTTTCACGTGCGCGGGATCGTGTGGGAGACCGACGGCAAGCGTCCGTCATTGCCCGCTGAAGCCACGGTCGAATGCGAGAGTGAAGAGGCTATCGCCGATGCGCTCAGCGATGCATACGGCTGGCTGGTGAGCGAAATCGCCTTCGTAGAAGAGGTTGATGATGTCGGCCATGGCAGGGGATTGAGGTAGTGCTGAAGCAAGCTCTTCGTCTTTTGTCCAGCATGTGAGCTTTTTAACGCATGGCTAGCCACAGCAAAAGCAAGAACAAGCCAGCCCCCGCAGTGGTGGCGAACATCTTCCATTGTCGGAGTTCGGCTTTTAGGCCTTGGCCATTCAGCTTGCTTTGCTGCAACAGTTCGTTCAAATGACGGCGGGTTTCGTCAAGCTCTGACTCTCTCCGATCAAGCTTGGTCGAGAGTTGAATCAACTTGTCCTCGGCATCGCTTGCTTCAGCTCGTGCATCTTCTGCCTCTTGAGCTGCATCCAGGCAATCTCGCAGTCGGTGACCGAAGTCGCTAGGCGTGAGGAAAACATCGTCGGCGTGCTTGTCTACCAATAACACGTCGTTGGCATGGCCCAGCGCGACATAGAAGGGCAGGCCTGTTTCGATCAGGGCACGGGTGACATTGCGCGAGTCTCCAATGGTCTCCAAGCGTTCCCCACCCCCTCGCGCGATGACCAGTCCTTTCACGCCGGTTCCAGTGAGCTGTTTCAACGCTTCAACGAACTTGGTTTCATCACCGAAGTTGGCCATCACAAGTGTGTTGTTGCGAAGCTTCTGCAATCGTGCCGCAGAGCAGATGTCGTCCCAGCCGGTCTTGCTCGCGAGAAAGCCAAGCCCAGAAAGGCCGTTTTTCCCGAGGAACTCCCCGATCGCCACTGGATTGCGTCCACGATCCGGGATGGGCACCATTGGCTCGCGCGCCGCCGTGAGCCAAGGTCCCTCCACACGCCCCTGGAGCTCTACGGACATTTTTCTGTTCACCGTCAACACGCCTGCAATGATGATCGGGGCGTCGTCTTGAGGTTGCTCATCCACGGGAATCCTGAAGCTCAACTCGATGCCGGGATAAGGCTCAAAAACCCCATAGCAGAACTGGTTCCACGGCATGAGTTTCTTGGTTCTCCCGGCTACCCGGATTGGTAGTTTCCCGCCCTCCAGGCGCGCAAGAGGCAACACCTGGTCAGCGGTGATCCAAGGCGTGTTGGCGTCGGTGGCTGCTGAGTCGAGATTGCGGCTTGCTTGGGACATGAGCGCATCAATGAAAGCATTTCACTCAATGTAGCCCAGCGATCGAAACGTGGCCCACGAGCGACTCGCTATACCGGGAGATATGTCACACAACCATGGGGGCCGTCCGGCAATTCTCACGTTTGACTTGCTGGGCTACTGTGCGGATAGACTGAGCCTCCCAACTCTTCATATGAGCTGGCTTATGGACTTCAGTCGCAACGGACGCCCCCCCTCCTGTGCCTTGGCCATGACATTGGCCGCAGGGGTTTTGACTTCGGGACTGGTGGCGTGCGCTCAACCTTCGGCCTTGCCCCAGGAGACCACTGTGCCAAAACCCCCAAGCCAGGCCTCGATTGAGGCCGAGCAGAACAAAGCTGCTGCGGCATCCGATATCGCGGCGGACGCCGCGGCAAAGGTCACGCCTCGGCTTGTCGACCAAGGCGCTTACCCCGAGTTGCAGGCGGGTCCCGCGTTGACCGCCCCCACACTGACCAACGCCCTGGCTCAGTTGGCGAAGGCGCTTCGCTCCCAAGCCGACACGGCTCCAGCAGCTGTTGAACAGGCCATGGAATTGAAGTTGCCTCCCGATAGCAAGGGGCGGCGCTATGGGGTCAAAGGCGCATTAGGGCAGGGTGGCTACGAGTTGGCGGTCTGGAAGCCTTACGCCAAGCACCCTGGACACTTGATAGAAGTATCGGTCAACCCGCCTGGCTCATGCGAACTCACCATGGACGCGGTGCAAGCCCCATTGCTGTCGGCGGGCTTTCGGATGACCAAGCCAGGTTTTGGTGACGACCATCGGATCATGTTCGACAAGCAGGCCGGCCAGAACCTTGGGGTCTACATCGCCGTCAAGACAGACAACCGCAACGATCCCCACTGTGTTTCGAGAGTGACCTTCGAGTTGGAGCCAATCGATGGTTGATCCACGTGTCGAGCAACTGCTCAATGAAGTAGAGAAGCAATCCGGGTTGCCGCCTTCGGCTGCTCGGGACTTTCGCGAGGCTGTCGAAACCTCTCCATATCTTGCGTCTGCGATGGCCCAGGCCATCGAGAGCGGCAGTTTGCGTCACCTGTCGGTGTCAAACCGGCCGAACGAGGGCGGGCACTACGACGCGAGCACGGGCACGGTCAACGTCAGTGCGGATGTATTCCAGAGGACCAAGCAATCGGATCGCGTGGATTTGCTGACGGGTGTGTTGGGGCATGAGACCGGGCACGCACTGATGGCCAAGTCGGCTGAGCAATCGCGATACAAGCTTGCCTACGGCATCGATCAAGCCCTTAGAGAGGGAGCCCAATACGGTGAGCCGGTGGTGGATGTCACTCCTATAGCCAAGGAATATCTTGCCTCGGCTCGCCGGGACGAGGGTCTGGCAGAGTTGATGAGCATGAACTCTGTGGCGAGCCGGGTGATCACGACCACCGGCGAAGTCAACCAGAAAGTTCTGCTTTGTCGGCTGGACCCCACGACTGCCTGCGTCACCAACGATCAGTTGGAGCCCGGCGTCCGGCTGGATGAGCATGGGTTGCAGCGCACGCAGGGCCGTATAGAGAGTCCCGCCGTGGAGGCGGTAGCGGAATGTCATTTTGACAAGGGTGGAAGCACCTTGGGCCACAAGGGCACCTCGGCCTATCAGGCCTACTATACGGCTTACGCCATCGGTGCTGGCGCAGACATCTGGAAGGATCGTGCGAATGTCACGGCGCAGCCGATGCCTAAGTTGGGCTACAACCTGCAGGAGCTGGGGGTGAGTGCTCAGCAAGCCGAAGATGCGGGTGTTGACCTGGGTGGGGTGGGCAAGACGTTCGGATTTGCAGACACCTCCCAGGGACAAGTGCGTCCAGTGGAGGTGCAGCAGTTAGGCGCAGGTAATAGCAATCGGCCTGAGAGGGTGTTTACATAATGATATAATAGTGCCATCTCATCACAGACAGTCATCGAAATGGGCCGCCCACTGAAGATTCAAGTCGAAC
>NZ_MDED01000073.1:2232-5116 GCF_002939885.1 Xanthomonas cucurbitae | reverse complement strand
CCCACCTCCGTTGCCTTCAAGTGGGGCCATTGTCCAGCCGACCCGTCGCAAATCCTGCAACTACCGGCTGAGGAATGGGGCTAATCAGGTTCAGCTATTAGCGTCACCTTGAACAGATTACTCCGTGCATCCTTATTAAAGTCTTCGGCTTTCGACTGACCCATGTCGGGGAAGCCCGCCATCCCGGACGCTGGGTAGCGAGACTTCCAAAAATATTTGGTTTCAGGAGTCAGTGTCGCGACCTGCTTATTACCTAGACTCGGCAAGAATTCTGTTTCCTCGCCTTTACCTGTCGCTTTCAGTGAAACTCCTAAACCGCCAAATTCCCAATAGCAGATACCTTTGCCGTAGTAATCAGCATCGGCCATGCCATCTGTGTAGATCGTGGCCTCGTAAGTGGCGTCATTGATCTTTTGGAAATCGATTGGAATCCCATCTTCTTTCTGCTTTGTCGACATGCCCAATGAGCGATCAAAGGGCGTGCACGCATCACGATTAGTCATATCATAGAACGCAGTTCCCGACACCCACTCAAACGGCCCCGGCGCATCCTCGATGGTCATCGTGATCCGGTACGCCTGGGTCGGATGCGGGTTCTTCCGGTAGACCGGATCGCCGTCGGTGGTGGTCGCGCCAGTGTCGCGCCTTTCAGAGCCAGTGTTCATAGGGTTGCATCCTGTCAAGAAAACCAAGACCAGAGAGCCAGCAATTCTGATTCCCAGCTTCCCGTTCATGCTGTCATCGTGCGTTGTGCAGCACGCTGCGCAGCTACCATAGAATCCGTGAGTCGTGAACAAACGCGGTTAATGTTGACACGATATATCAACAAAGTGATGAGCATGAGCGCGAAGACCAAACCGAACTCGGGAACATCCCTGATTACATCCATCGCAAAGGGGACGCAGGTCGCAGCCACTGCAAACATAAACATCAGAATTGTCATTGCAGTCGCGCCGACAATAATCTGGCGAAGCTGTCTCAGTTCTTCGGTATTTTTTTCCTCTGCTTGCAGCTTTTTCCAAGCAGTCAGAGCACCTGCAACGATCCGCAGTAGCATCGACACTACAGCGAAGTGCAATACAGCACAGATGGTGGCCGCATACTGCGCAAGCTCCAAGAGGACGACGAACGAAGTTCGATAGGCCAAGGCAGCCAAACTTGCAGTGAGCAGGGTCGACGTCAGCAGGATAGTCAACATCCGCCGAACGCC
Source organism: Xanthomonas cucurbitae (assembly GCF_002939885.1). GTDB lineage: Bacteria > Pseudomonadota > Gammaproteobacteria > Xanthomonadales > Xanthomonadaceae > Xanthomonas > Xanthomonas cucurbitae. Next base: position 3,906 of record NZ_MDED01000073.1, on the reverse strand, counting down.
CTTGGGTGAGCGGCACCAATGTACGTGATGGGAGGAGAATACTCTTTCCATTACATCGCTCCTACAAGCTATATTGAACTAACAGCGGCCGCAACCAGGGTTTTAATGAGGAATGACTTCATAGAATTCGCCACCCTGAATTAAACCAGATAGCAGTAGCGTACAGGAAGAACGCTGCGAAAATTCTGCAAACCTTGATGAATTTTCCTTTTTATACCGTAAATTTATCAATAAGATTTGAAAATAGGTTCCGAGCATGCTTCATAAATAATCTTACACTCTACGCCCGGCGTAGCCCCATTGTCAGCTTTGCATCTATCCAAAGCAACATTACTTGCCTCTACAGTTGTCCCAGCACCCACAAAATTTGAACGGCCAGTTGAAAATGGCTTGCCGTTAACTTTTGGCTCAGCGATAGCAGCACATTGGTTTTTATAAGCAAGCCCGATCCTGCAGTCTTTTTCGCCATGGGAGGCGCAACGATTGAGAGCGTCCTTTTCAGCCTCAGCTTTGGAGATTTTTCCGGTAGTTACGCCATAGCTAAAAATAGAGTCGACAGACCCCATCGCTATAGCTCCCCACGTTTTTATCCACTTGCCACTCGGCCGAGGGGCATCAGAACTCTGCTGCTCGTAATAACCGGTGGGAATAGGACCACAGGATGTAATACTGCCGTTTGCCGTCGCAGGAATCTGGCCCGGCGGGCAGCCTTGCTCCGCCTTAGCATTACTGGCAATACACAGGGCGAAAAAAATCAATACCCAGCTAAATTTCATAAATACCCCTCTTCGACTCAAGTCAGTCGGCTATCACCCTGATTAGCTATACCTCTAGAACCACTACCCTCTTGAGGGGGAGCGGCTTGTGGAGTGCCGGAAACCCGCTGACCCACTGAACCCAGAGATGAGGGAGGTGTAACCGAATTATCTTTAGCTATCTGTTGCGGCACATAAGACCCAGCCGGCTGCCCCTGCGGCCCAGGGCTCGATGCAGCGCCTCCACCAAACGCGGAGAAGTGCATGAAGTTGCTCATGCTGCCTTGCCAGACGGCCGCCGCCAACGTAGGCACGGTGATGATGAGCATCGTCATAATCAGCCCAATACCACCCTGTTGCAACGCCTGGCTCGACAGTCCTTCCGCATTGCCCAACGTGAACAGTTGTGCAGCCCAGTAGGCCGCAGCCACTTTTGCCGTGAATTTCAGCACCATCGCCGTCACCGCCGACAGCATGGCCATCGAGAACAACGTGCCCAGTAAATAGAACAGCCATTTCTTGAACAGGTCCTTGGTCTGGTCGAAGATCAGCGCCAGGATGAAAATCGGCCCGATCCCGATCAGGAAGGCCATGGTGAACTTGAACAACAGCAGCATCGCCCCAGCCGCCATCGGCGGGCTGGCAGTGCCGAAGCCTGCCAGCAGCACAGCACGGCTTTTCTTCTCCAGTGCCTCAGGATCGGCAGGGTCGACGCGCACCGCATCCAGCGCCGTCAGCGCCAGCTGTGTGTAGGCAAGATTTTCGTCGATCGCATCGGAGGCGGTGCTGTCTTGCTCACCGGTGAACAGACCATGGATCTCCTTATCCAGGCCTTGGGTCATGGCCTGGTGCAGCATTGCGCCGTTGACCCCGACAGCTGAAGCAAGGCTGATGATGATCGCGACCTTCGCCGCCTTGA
>NZ_MDED01000073.1:1842-2201 GCF_002939885.1 Xanthomonas cucurbitae | reverse complement strand
CCTTATCCAGGCCTTGGGTCATGGTCTGGTGCAGCATTGCGCCGTTGACCCCGACAGCTGAAGCAAGGCTGATGATAATCGCGACCTTCGCCGCCTTGATCATTGTCGCCATTGCGTTTTCACGCGATTGCCCGGTGGCGATGCGATAACCCAGAAGCAAGACCCACAGCGTGGTGACCGTCAATGCGATCGTACTGACCCACCTCATGGTACGGCTCATCAGCTGCAGGCCGAACGCCTGAATCTCGTTGCTGAAGTCCTTGTTGTCGATCCGCTCACCCATCGTCTTACATTCCACGCATCGGTGCCGGCGGGGGCATGTCTGGCTGGCTGCGCTGCGCGTCCAGGGCCTGCGACTG
>NZ_MDED01000073.1:0-1811 GCF_002939885.1 Xanthomonas cucurbitae | reverse complement strand
CCTTATCCAGGCCTTGGGTCATGGTCTGGTGCAGCATTGCGCCGTTGACCCCGACAGCTGAAGCAAGGCTGATGATAATCGCGACCTTCGCCGCCTTGATCATTGTCGCCATTGCGTTTTCACGCGATTGCCCGGTGGCGATGCGATAACCCAGAAGCAAGACCCACAGCGTGGTGACCGTCAATGCGATCGTACTGACCCACCTCATGGTACGGCTCATCAGCTGCAGGCCGAACGCCTGAATCTCGTTGCTGAAGTAGTCGTTGACCAGTTTGAAGAACACGAAGTCGCCGAGGCCGATATCCGCCAAGGGCTGCAACCGGCTGATCGCACGATGCGCACGTCGGTTTACAGCGGCGGTAGCCTGCAAGGGTGCAGTCATCGGCGTCATTCGGTCATACATCGCTACATTCCACGCGTCGGTGCCGGCGGGGGCATGTCCGGTTGCGGCCGCTGTGCATCCAGAGCGTGCGACTGCTGCTGGCTCTCCTGCAATGGCGGCACGTCGGCTGCCAGATCGACCTTGGTGCGGAAACCCGGTGTATGACCAAGGATCCAGGCATTACCATCCTGCACGGTCACACTGCGCAGATGATCGACGTTGACGATACCAGCGCGTTTGGCCTCCACGGTCGCATGCATGACCACTGCATCGGAGGTGCCCTGTGGCAGTTTGCTGTGGATGGAGCGATACAACGGATCGTTCTCCANATCTTCCAGCCGGGTGCCACGTACTGCTGTTGGTGCTCTGCCTCCATGCGCTGTTGCACCTCCTGCCAGCGTGCGGCGGCCATCTCTGTCGTTCCAGCGCCGGCTTCCAACGTTCCGCGCAGACGATCGATGGCATCGACGGCCAGGCCATAACCACCGCGTGCACCAAGCGTTAAGCCACCACGCAACACTTCCACGTCATCGCGGTACTTGTCGATCATTGGCGCATACTGACGGGCTAACTGCTGCGCCTTGGGATCTTCCAGCACCGAGCGGTCTGGATCGCCATTGGCATCCACCGGCAGGAAGTTGTGCATGCGGTGCGAGTCGGCGAGCGGTTGGGCGACCGCTGGATTGCGTGCATCCAAAAGACTGCGATCATTGGCGTAACCCGCTTTTTCCAGCAAGGCAATCTCCTGCTGAGTGGCGTAGAGCTTGACCTGGCCATAGTGCTTGCTGGCAGCACTGACCGCATCACCGGCCATCACATGATTGATGACAGCGGTGCCGCCTTCAGGAATGCGACGATCCAGGCTGGCTGCACCATAGGCGTTGAAGGTCTCGCCCTTGAGGCCGAAGTGGTGCGCAGTGACCTGGGCCAGGTTGCCGCCGAGGGAGTGGCCGGTGACGGTGACGTCGGGGGCTTTGCCGCCTTTGCCGAGTTCATGCGCATAGTTCAACGCATATCGCGTCAGCTCAAGCGCCTCGGCAGCCTGGTTGTTGTGGCGGGCTGCAACCATGCCGCCGTCGGTGTAAAAACCATCTTCCTTGAGCTGTCGGTCGGTCTCGGTGCCGCGGTGAGCGACGATGATCTCCTGCGTATCGACCCGCTGGTAGACGATGCCTTGATAGCCGGAAGGGCTATCTACATACTTCATGCGTTGATAAGAAACCCCGCCGATATCCACAGCCGGGCTTCTTGGTCCTGTCTTTTCTGGTTTGTCATAGACATCGCGCGAAAGTGATGCATATTGCTGGCTAGTCAGGCTCATGGGGCTATCCTTTCAGCTACCTGATTAGCCCCATCCCTCAGCCAAGAAAGTTGCTTGCCATGCGCAAAACTCGCTCTGGGCAAGGCTTGCAGCGCATCAGCGCCGTCG
>NZ_MDED01000072.1 GCF_002939885.1 Xanthomonas cucurbitae | reverse complement strand
AAACGCGCTTGGTGACTGACTGCGGCCATGTTCATCTCAGCACGGTGTGGATTGCCTGCAGAATAACATTTTTATGACACAGTAGGACTAGTGAGATGCCTCCAAGCCAACTTACTCGCTTTGCTTCGAGGACCTCTCGACGAAACAGCCCGCTCATGCCGTCACCGCACTGGCCAACTGCTGCTCTGTCCCATGAGGCTCAGAAGGCCTTAGGTCGTGCACGATCGCACCTTCATTCATAACTAGAACTCGATCAGCGCTCCCAATCGTCTCAGGCCGGTGTGCAATGATTACCCTAGTCAGTTTCAACTGACGCACGGCATTGTTTACCAAACGTTCGCGCTCCACGTCGAGGTTACTAGTAGCTTCGTCCAGGAGCAGTAACAGTGGCTTCCGATACAGCGCCCGCGCCAGAATTACCCGCTGCTTCTGACCACCCGACAGTGTGGTACCCATGTCACCGATCAGGCTGTTGTACCCCATTGGCATCGCGGCAATGTCGGCATGCACTGCCGCGAGTTTGGCCGCATCTTGCACTCGCCCTTCGTCCACACTTTCATCGCCAAAGGCGATGTTCTCGCAAATGCTTCCAGCAAACAGCTGATCTTCCTGCATGACGGCACCAATGATGCGGCGATATTTCTCCATTCCTATCTTAGTTAAAGGAATTCCACCTATGCATATTATTCCCTCGGTAGGAGTAAGTAGCCCAAGCAATAGCTTTAGCAAGGTGGTCTTTCCGCAGCCGGATGCTCCAACAATAGCTACCGACTCTCCAGGCTCAATCGTGAAGCTGCAGTCCCGAATGATCCACGGTTCTCCTGAAGCATATCGAAACCCTAAACCCTTTACCTCAATGCGCAAATCGATAGGCAAGTCCTCGTTAACTGCTTCTCCCCTGGTAGCTTCGGGATCGGCTAGAACTATGTCAGAGAGGCGTTCGCCATGCAGCCGCAGCATTCGAAACTCCATCCACTTGTCGATCAATCCGCTGATTCGCTGAGAGAACTGATCCTTGTAAGCGAGGTAGGCGATGAGCATGCCCACTGAGAAAACGTTCTGCATCGCCAGTATCGCACCGATCCAGATAACTGCGATGCGTTCCATGCCAAAGATAAGTTGGCTGGTGCTGCTAAAGATCAAGCCGATTCGCGCCAGAAAAACTTCACGATTGACGGTTTCGTTGATAAGGTTGTAGTAGCCCGAGCGACGTTGAGTTTCCTTACCTGCAATTTTTATCGACTGCACGCCGCGAATAGTTTCCAGTAGATGACTCTGCTGACGGGCCGATGCGATCAGTTGCTGCTCTGTGCCGTCTCGCAGCGTACGAAATGCCATCGAGCGTGCTACGAGATAGAGCGCGACTGCGAACAACGTTGCTAACGCAAGCTTCCAGCTGTAGAGCAGCATCATCCCAAGTGTGACGATAGCCATCAGGCCATCAATCAATGCCTCAACGAAACTTGTAGTCAGGGTCCGTTGAATTGCTTGCACGCTATTCATGCGAGAGGTGATGTCGCCTAGATGTCGCTTCTCGTAGAAGCCCAGAGGCAATCGGATCAAATGACTAAAGACGTTTCCTGTCCATTGCAGGCCGAGACGATTGGACAGATGGATTACCGCCCACCCTCGCACAACACCGATGCTAACTTGAAGCAGCAGCGCCAATCCGAAACCGAGGCCGAGGACCGTCAATAGATCTCGGTCAGCCGCGATCAACGCCTGGTCGACGACCCACTGCATGAAAAATGGCGCAAGCAGAACGAACACTTGTAGTGCCAACGAAAGCGCTAGGACGAGCATGAATGCGCGCCACAAGCCGCTGACTCTTCCTGTCAACTGCGAGATCGCGATCGCTGGAGGGCGTTCCATGGGTCGCATCTCTGCTCCCGGGCTAAGCTCCAAGGCAACTCCGGTGAAGTGCTGCGAGAACTCTGTCAAGGGAAGCGATCGCTTTCCGAACGCAGGATCAAAGACTGTGACGTCGCGCTTGCGGACACGTGTGAGTACGACAAAGTGATTCAGATCCCAGTGCAGGATGCAGGGGAGCTGCAATTCGGTGAGATGCTCTAGATCCAATCGCAATGGGCGGCACATAAGGCCCATCTGAGCTGCGATGTCCATCACTTGAGAGAGCGTCGCACCTTTTAGCGAAGGAGAATGACGTCGGCGAAGCTCTCGTAAACCTATGCGATTCCCGTAATGTGAAGCAATCATTGCCAAGCAGGCAAGTCCGCATTCAGCGGCTTCAGACTGAACTACCGTATCCATGCAACTCGCTTCAGAGTCCGGTTGAAGTGGGTGTGTGGTTTCGTGCAGAGAGCGACTCTGAGCTCAGGAGTGATCCAGGGAGGGATCCGTCCTCGCAGCAACGGAAACACGTCCATATAACTAAATTGGCAGAGCTCTGAGAGGCGCATCTACACCACAAAATGGCTCCCTTCTTATCGAAGGGAGCCCACTACTTTAGCGAAGATTCTGAGTGGTATGTCCGGCAAGGTTGTAGTAAAACGCGATCTCCAACGCGCCTTGCCAGTTGAGGGCCTCGTAGCTGGTTTCGCCGTTATCAATCACAGTGATGACGTTCTCGCTGAAGCCGCCGCCAACTTGCTGAATCTCGTTCATGTTCATGATGCGCATACTTCAATCTCCATTTGTTATACATAGCATTAAGATGATCGCCCCTTCTTCATGAAGGGGCGACGCAGGCTCTCCAGAACAACCAGAGAGATTCGGTAACGATCAGATCGCCAGAAATATGTCTCTAAACAGTTGAATCTACAGCTTTGAGAGATCGGAGGGACGGAAGCCGAATGCAAGCATTGAAAGTACGTATACGCTCGAACCGAGGGCGACCAATGCTGTCAGCCAACCAATCCTGACTACCTCCGCTGACAAGGTAAAATCTGGTGCGAAATACAGGCCGCAATAGATGGCACACCCCATTAAAATGCACGAAGCGCAAAGGCGGAGTAAGAAACTGATCCACCCTGTCGAGCGAATGTAGCCTTTCTGCTTTGTAAGTGCCGACCATAGAAGTAAGACATTAACATAGCTGGCCAGCGCACTCGCCAGTCCGAGCGCCACATGTAGGCCAGGTGTGCTCGCCAGCGTTTCCATTAGACCGCGGTCACGCCAATCTTGGGCTTTATAAGATAGGAGTGCGCCAAGCAGCACCACATTGAAGACGGCGTTGGCGACAAGTGACGCAATGCCAGCCCTGACTGGGGTACTTGTGTCCTGTCGAGAAAAGAATGCAGGTACCAAGACCTTAACGAGAGCGAACGCCGGGAGGCCGACGCTGAGCGCGAGCACTGACATCCCCGCCATATTGGTATCGAATGCCGTGAACTTCCCACGCTGGAACATCGTCGCCACCAAAGGCTCCGCCAGGGTTGCGAGTCCGACCATAGCGGGAGCTGAAATCATCAGAGTGACACGCATGCCCCAGTCCAACGTATCGTTAAATGCCCCCCCGTCATTTGAGACATGGTGACGCGACAGCGTGGGTAAAATCACTGTGCCGAGTGCGATCCCGAACAGTCCTAGAGGAAGCTCAAGGAATCTGTCAGCCTGTGTAAGCCAAGTCTGGGATCCAGCAACTAAGGCGGCCGCCAGGAATGTATCAAACAGGAGATTCACTTGAGCTACCGAAGAGCCAAAAAGCGTTGGTACCATCAAGCGAAGTACTTTTCGCACCTCCGAGTCCCGCCAGTTCCATCTTGGCCAAACAAACAAACCGAGACGCGCTAACGAAGGTATCTGGAATATCAATTGAAGTATTCCGGCGATCAGTACTGCCCAGCCCATGGCCACAATGGGAGGGTTAGCGACTTTTGAGCCCCATACCGCACCAATTATCATGCAGATATTGAGAATAACCGGAGTTAATGCTGGTATTGCAAACTTCTGAAAGCTGTTGAGAATACTTCCAGCCAGGGCTGTCAAGGAGACGAAGAAAATGAATGGGAATGTTATTCTAAGCAGTTCACTTGTGAGCTGAGCCTTTTCCCCATCCGTATCGCCGAAGCTGAAGACTGAAGCCACTGAAGGTGCCAGCAAGACGCCTGCAGCAGTGACTACAAGCAAGGCAGCCCCGAGTATCCCCAGCATATTGGCTACGAAAGCAGGAAGCTCTTGAGGACGACGCGACTTGACTTCCACCAATACGGGAACAAATGCGCTAGCAAACGATCCTTCAGCGAATAGTCGTCTGAGAAAATTTGGGATTCGGAACGCTACCCAGAACGCATCGCTCGCGGCAGTTGCGCCAAAGGAGGCATTGATAGTTAAATCACGAATTAGGCCCAGCACGCGCGACACAAGCGTCATTGAGCTAAAAGAAATCAGACTGCGAAACAATCCCGAGCGCCCAGCATCCCGCTTCATCCTAAATGCCCGATGGTCAAATCTAAAAAGGCTAAGGCCAACTTCGGACCCTTAGTTACCCTATATGCGTCTACCTAAACCCCCAACCGCTCATCTCGCGCGCTTTTTTCCCGGCTGCAGCCAGTCTTAGCGAGCTAGTACTTTATACCGGATACTGGCGAAGCCTGTCAAACGAGCCATTGTAGCAGCAGGGGGCTATGCTGATGTTGCTGGGAGCCCGGCATCAGCAGGCGCCCGATGACCGCTCGACTTTGGAGCTACTCGCCTCTACCTTACAGTGCGAATCGTCGCAAGGAAAATTGGGTCTTCGCGGATCACTGTGGGTGGAATCGAGCGTTTTCGGGTAGTGGCGGCAGGAGGCTGGCGATGATCTTGAGCTTGAGGAAATCCTCGTCGTGATAGCCGTAAGCGCTGCGCTGGATGACCCGGATCTTGTTGTTGAGCCCTTCCACCAGGCCCAGACTGACATTGTGGTCCGGATGGCAGTACGCCGCGATGCCGTTCCAGTGCCGCTCGATCACCCGCACGAACTTCTGGTAGGGCGCCAGCCGCTGCCAGCGTAAACTCTGCTCCCAGCGCTCGAAGAAATCCCGTGCACTACGTTCGGTACGGTAGCTCCACAGTTGCCTGAAGGACTCTTTCAGCAGGTACGCCGTGTTCAAACGTTTGTTGGCCGCCAGCAACTTGGTGAGCGCACGGCGGCCATCCAGCGTCAGGTTTTCGCGGTTGCTCAGCAAGGTGTAACGCTGGCCCTTGATGTAGCTGCGATCCTGGCCTTGAAGGCGCTTGTACTCGTCGCGCCGCACCTGATCGAGCGCGTCGGACAGGT
>NZ_MDED01000071.1:2500-5763 GCF_002939885.1 Xanthomonas cucurbitae | reverse complement strand
GCCCGGCCATGCGTAGGTTTTGATGAGGTGGAGGATTTGGAGTGGGGCAAAAAGAACAAACCCCCAGTCCTGTTGGACTGAGGGTTTGGGGAAAAGCCCCTGGCGATGACCTACTCTCGCATGGCTTGAGCCACACTACCATCGGCGCAGCTGCGTTTCACTTCCGAGTTCGGGATGGGATCGGGTGGTTCCACAGCGCTAATTTCACCAGGGAGACGGTTGGAGCGTCGCCAGTTGCTGCTTCCTTAAACGTGAGCACGGGTGTGCAAGCGTTTGCATATGGAAGCACCTACGGCGCTCAGCCTCGCATAGTTAACTTGTGACGTAGCTTGCATTTGATGATCTACCAACGTTCGTTGGGACCAAGGCAACTTGAGGTTATATGGTCAAGCCGCACGGATCATTAGTATCAGTTAGCTCAATACATTGCTGTACTTACACACCTGACCTATCAACCACGTAGTCTACATGGTTCCTTTAGGGGGCTTGTGCCCCGGGAAGTCTCATCTTGAGGCGCGCTTCCCGCTTAGATGCTTTCAGCGGTTATCGCTTCCGAACATAGCTACCCGGCAATGCCACTGGCGTGACAACCGGAACACCAGAGGTTCGTCCACTCCGGTCCTCTCGTACTAGGAGCAGCCCCTCTCAAACTTCCAACGCCCATGGCAGATAGGGACCGAACTGTCTCACGACGTTCTGAACCCAGCTCGCGTACCACTTTAAATGGCGAACAGCCATACCCTTGGGACCGACTACAGCCCCAGGATGTGATGAGCCGACATCGAGGTGCCAAACACCGCCGTCGATATGAACTCTTGGGCGGTATCAGCCTGTTATCCCCGGAGTACCTTTTATCCGTTGAGCGATGGCCCTTCCATACAGAACCACCGGATCACTAAGACCTACTTTCGTACCTGCTTGATCCGTCGATCTTGCAGTCAAGCACGCTTATGCCTTTGCACACAGTGCGCGATGTCCGACCGCGCTGAGCGTACCTTCGTGCTCCTCCGTTACTCTTTAGGAGGAGACCGCCCCAGTCAAACTACCCACCATACACGGTCCCTGATCCGGATAACGGATCTAGGTTAGAACGTCAAGCACGACAGGGTGGTATTTCAAGGATGGCTCCACTGCAGCTAGCGCCACAGTTTCATAGCCTCCCACCTATCCTACACAGACGAACTCAACGTTCAGTGTAAAGCTATAGTAAAGGTTCACGGGGTCTTTCCGTCTTGCCACGGGAACGCTGCATCTTCACAGCGATTTCAATTTCACTGAGTCTCGGGTGGAGACAGCGCCGCTGTCGTTACGCCATTCGTGCAGGTCGGAACTTACCCGACAAGGAATTTCGCTACCTTAGGACCGTTATAGTTACGGCCGCCGTTTACTGGGGCTTCGATCAAGAGCTTCGCCTTGCGGCTGACCCCATCAATTAACCTTCCAGCACCGGGCAGGCGTCACACCCTATACGTCCACTTTCGTGTTTGCAGAGTGCTGTGTTTTTGATAAACAGTCGCAGCGGCCTGGTTTCTGCGACCCTCTTCAGCTATAGCTCGCACGAGCCACCAAAAAGGGTGCACCTTCTCCCGAAGTTACGGTGCCATGTTGCCTAGTTCCTTCACCCGAGTTCTCTCAAGCGCCTGAGAATTCTCATCCTACCCACCTGTGTCGGTTTACGGTACGGTCTTCGTGAGCTGAAGCTTAGGAGCTTTTCCTGGAAGCGTGGTATCAGTGACTTCGCCATAAAGGCTCGTCTCGGTGCTCGGTCTTAAAGGATCCCGGATTTGCCAAAGATCCAAACCTACCGCCTTTCCCCGGGACAACCAACGCCCGGTACACCTAACCTTCTCCGTCCCTCCATCGCACTCACGCGAGGTGCAGGAATATTAACCTGCTTCCCATCGACTACGGCTTTCGCCCTCGCCTTAGGGACCGACTAACCCTGCGTCGATTAACGTTGCGCAAGGAAACCTTGGGCTTTCGGCGTGCGGGCTTTTCACCCGCATTATCGTTACTCATGTCAGCATTCGCACTTCCGATACCTCCAGCAGACTTCTCAATCCACCTTCGCAGGCTTACGGAACGCTCCTCTACCGCGCATAAAACAAGTTTTATGCACCCCAAGCTTCGGTTCACTGCTTAGCCCCGTTAAATCTTCCGCGCAGACCGACTCGACCAGTGAGCTATTACGCTTTCTTTAAAGGGTGGCTGCTTCTAAGCCAACCTCCTGGCTGTCTATGCCTTTCCACATCGTTTTCCACTTAGCAGTGAATTTGGGACCTTAGCTGTGGGTCTGGGTTGTTTCCCTTTTCACGACGGACGTTAGCACCCGCCGTGTGTCTCCCGGATAGTACGTACTGGTATTCGGAGTTTGCAATGGTTTGGTAAGTCGCGATGACCCCCTAGCCATAACAGTGCTCTACCCCCAGTAGTATTCGTCCGAGGCGCTACCTAAATAGCTTTCGAGGAGAACCAGCTATCTCCGGGTTCGATTAGCTTTTCACTCCTAATCACAGCTCATCCCCGTCTTTTGCAACAGACGTGGGTTCGGGCCTCCAGTACCTGTTACGGCACCTTCACCCTGGCCATGACTAGATCACCCGGTTTCGGGTCTACTGCCCGCGACTATGCGCCCTTATCAGACTCGGTTTCCCTTCGCCTCCCCTATACGGTTAAGCTTGCCACGAACAGTAAGTCGCTGACCCATTATACAAAAGGTACGCAGTCACTCTTGCGAGCTCCTACTGCTTGTACGCACACGGTTTCAGGATCTATTTCACTCCCCTCTCCGGGGTTCTTTTCGCCTTTCCCTCACGGTACTGGTTCACTATCGGTCGGTCAGGAGTATTTAGCCTTGGAGGATGGTCCCCCCATATTCAGACAGGGTTTCACGTGCCCCGCCCTACTCGTCTTCACTGGAGTGGCCCTTTTAAATACAGGGCTATCACCTTCTATGGCCAATCTTTCCAGATTGTTTTTCTAAAGCCATTCCAGCTTAAGGGCTGTTCCCCGTTCGCTCGTCACTACTTAGGGAATCTCGGTTGATTTCTTTTCCTCCGGTTACTTAGATATTTCAGTTCACCGGGTTCGCTTCCAGCAGCTATGAATTCACTGCAGGATACTGCCGAAGCAGTGGGTTTCCCCATTCGGACATTGCCGGATCAAAGCTTGTTGCCAGCTCCCCGACACTTTTCGCAGGCTACCACGTCCTTCATCGCCTCTGACCGCCTAGGCATCCACCGTGTGCGCTTATTCGCTTGACC
>NZ_MDED01000070.1 GCF_002939885.1 Xanthomonas cucurbitae | reverse complement strand
GGAGTTCCTGAGGCTCAAGATCATCGCCAGCTTCCTGCCCGCGCTACCCGAAAATGCTCGATTGCACCCACAGTGATCCGCGAAGACCCACTTTTACTATTCGGCGATGAATGCCGGCAAGACCACCACCTTGCTGCAGTCGGCACACAACTACCGCGAGCGCGGCATGCGCACGCTGATCCTCACGCCCAAGCTCGATCACCGCGCCGGCAGCGGCGTGGTCGCCTCGCGGATCGGCCTGCGCGCGGACGGGCGCACCTTCGACCGCACCACCGAATTGCAGCAGCTGGTCGAACGCGATATCGCCACCGACGGGCCGCTGCATTGCGTGCTGGTGGACGAGGCGCAATTCCTTGGCCGCACGCAGGTCTGGCAATTGAGCGAGGTGGTCGACCGGCTACGCATCCCGGTGCTGTGCTACGGCCTGCGTACCGATTTCCGCGGCGAGCTGTTCGAAGGCAGCCAGTTCCTGCTGGCCTGGGCCGACGAACTGGAAGAGATCAAGACCATTTGCCACAGCGGCAGCAAGGCCACCATGACCGTGCGGGTGGATGCGCACGGCCACGCGGTGCAGGACGGCCCGCAGGTGGAGATTGGCGGCAACGAACGCTACGTGTCGGTCAGCCGCGCCGAGTTCAAGAAGATCATGCGCGGCGAGGGCCGCATCGATCCGCTGCAGATCGCCTTGCCGTTGCCCGCAGGCGAGACCTGATTTCCGCCCTGACGGCCAGGCCGTCGGCGCTGCTGGTGCGTGCCGCCGTGCCGGGTCGCCACGCCTGCGTCTGTTGCACCTATACGGTTTATCGGCAGTGCTAAACCCAAGCGGACATGCGGTTGACCACCATCGCCGACATCGACTGACAGGCGTATCGTTATGCCTGCATGGAGGCGGCCTGGTATACCTCCGGGCCCAACTGCCGTCCTGTAAACTGGCGACTGTCCACTCCTTGGGAGGCATTACATGGGTCCGCTTCCCGCTGAGCTTCGCGCCGATATCGCGCGCGTTGGCCGACTTTCCTCGGTTCCCGATGTCCTGGGCATCCTCACGCGTCTGACCGGCATGGGCTTTGCCGCAGTCGCGCGTGTGACCGAAGCGCGCTGGATCACCTGCCTGGTGCGCGACGAGCTGTCCTTCGGTCTAAAGCCTGGCGACGAACTGCCGCTGGCCACCACGTTCTGCGACAGCGTGCGGGTCAAGGGCAATGCCGTCTGGTTCGGCCATGCCTCGGACGACCCGGTCTACCGCGACCACCCTTCGCCGCGGTTGTACGGCTTCGAAAGCTATGTGTCGGTGCCGATCCGTTTCGACGACGGCAGCGTGTTCGGCACCCTGTGTGCGCTGGATCCGTTACCACGGGTCATGGATCGGCAGCTGGTGGAGAAGGTCGAGCTGCTCGCGCAGTTGCTGGCCGCACAGATCCAGGCCGAGCAGCGTGCCGAGGAAAGTGCGCAGGAATCGCAGCGCGCACGCAGCGAACTCGGACGCGCCGGGGCCTCGGCGCGGCTACGCGAAGAATTCATCGGCATTCTGGGGCACGATCTGCGCAATCCGCTGCAGTCCATGCTCGCGGTGGTGGATGCGCTGACCATCGACCCGATCAATCAACGTCAAGGCGAATCCATCCGCTCGCTGCAGCGCAGCCTGCAGCGCATGGAGGAACTGATCGACTTCGCCTGCGATTTCGCCCGTGGGATCGAACGCGACTGGCTGCAGATGGACTACGGCAATGGCAGCGACCTGTCCGACGCGCTGTCGCAGGTCGTCGACGAAACCCGCGCGGCCTATCCCAACCAGGTGCTGTCCACCCATGTCTCCATCGACGAGCCGGTGCATGGCGACGCGGTGCGGCTGGCGCAGATGTTTGGCAGCATGATGATCAACGCGGTGGTGCAGGGGCAGCAGAGTTCGTTGATCAAGGCAGTGGCGGTCACCGAGCGGGGCCGCCTGCGTGTGGAGGTCTGCAACCTGGATGGCATCGATCCGCGTCGACTGGACGTGCTGCATGCCTCCACCCACGTGCACACCGCCGGGCTGGCCTTGCCCGAGGTCGACCTGGGGCTGCACATGGCCGCGCAGATCGCACATGCCCATCAGGGCGAACTGCGCATCATCAGCGGCAACAAGGGCACCTGCTTCCGCGTCGAGCTGGCCTGCCAACGTCCGCGGGCGCGGATGCAGCTGGTCAAGGACGGCGCCTCGCACTGAGGCAGCACGCTGATGCGCGCGCCCGGTGCCAGAGGGGCGGTGGGCGCCATCGCCGCCCACCGCCACAAGGCCTCAAAACAGCTTGCGTTCGCCCGCCGGCGGCGGCGTCCACTGGTACAGCCAGGTCTCGGTCAGTGGCTTGCCGTTGGCGCGCAGGTACAGGCGGATATCGATCTGCCGGGTGCCCTCGTCCGGCGGCACCAGGTCGAACATCGCCCGGTAGCCCTTGAGTTCGTGCAACGGCCGCGCCGACACGATTTCGGTGGCGCCACGCGATACCTGCAGCACCACGTCCACCTTCGCCTTGGGGTCCCTGCCCAGCGCCGCCAGCTCGCCCCCGACGAAGTCCACCGCAAAGCGCCACGAGAAATGCGTGCGTTTCTGCCCGACGATGCCGCCCAGCCCGGTACGGGTTGCCACGCAGTGCGCCAGCGGCGAGCTGGCGGGCGGGCGGGCGCCCCAGTACAGCCGATATCCCATCAGCAGTTCCTGCCCGGGCTGCGGCTTGGCCTGCGGATTCCAGAACGCCACGATGTTGTCGAAGGTCTCGTCCACGGTGGGAATTTCCACCAGCTGCACCGAGCCCTTGCCCCAACTGCCCTTCGGCTCCACCCACAGGCAGGGGCGCTTCTCGTAGAACACGCCGTCGTCCTGGTAGTGGTCGAAGTTGCGATCGCGCTGCAGCAGCCCGAAGCCGCGCGGGTTC
Source organism: Xanthomonas cucurbitae (assembly GCF_002939885.1). Lineage (GTDB taxonomy): Bacteria > Pseudomonadota > Gammaproteobacteria > Xanthomonadales > Xanthomonadaceae > Xanthomonas > Xanthomonas cucurbitae. The sequence continues at coordinate 3,184 of NZ_MDED01000070.1, read as the reverse complement.
TCGTCCACGAACATGTTGAAGCGCAGCTGCGGCGGGTTGCACAACGGCCGCCAGATCCATTCGCCGCCGCCGGTCCACATCGCCAGGCCGTCGGTGTCGTGGATTTCCGGGCGCCAGTCCCAATCCATGCGGCGGTCGTTCTCGCCAACCTGGTACATGCTGGTGCACGGGCCGATCCCCAGCCGCTCGATCGCCTTGCGCGGATACAGCGCGCTGTCGATCTCCATGACCAGCACCTCGCCATTGGTGATGGCGAAGCGGTACGCGCCGGCCACGCTGGGAGAATCCAGCAGGCCATACACCACCACCGTGTCCGAGTCGTCGGCCGGCTGCTCCAGATAATAGGCAATGAAATCCGGGAACTCTTCCGGCCCACCGGTACCTGTGTCGATGGCCAGACCGCGCGCGGATTGGCCGTACTGCCCTTCCTTGCCCACCGCACGGAAATAGCTCGCGCCCAGGAACGCGGAGAAATCGCGCTCGGTGTCCTTGCGGGTATTGAGCCGGAAGCCCGCAAACCCCAGGTCCTTGGGCAATTGCTTGCCGCCCAGCCCGCTGCTGCCGTAGTCGAACGCAGCCGGATCGTAGGCCAGCTGCTGCGCCTTGCCATCGACGATGTCGTAGATGTGCACCGGGGTGTGGAAATACAGCCCCAGGTGGAAGAATTTCGCCTGGAACTTGCCATGGCCGTCGGCCCACAAGGCGTGGTCCTGGCGGTAGCGGATCGACTGGTATTGATCCCAGTTCAACGATTCCAGCGGGCCAGGCAATACCTGCTTATGGCTCTTGTAGGGCGCAGCCGCCAACGCACGCGCCTGGCCCTTGAGCCAACCATAGTCGAAGGGCTGCGGCTGACCGAGGCGACGCAACCCCACTGCCTTGGCCGCCAATGCCCACTGCGGGAGCGCCGGCAGGCCGAGCGCGGCCAGGGCGGCAGCGGCATTCTTGAGGAAGTGGCGTCGTTGCATGCGCATCGATCTGACTGGTGGAATGGGCGACATCATAGCCATACCCCGGCGTGTGCGTGAATGCGCCACTCAATGTGGTGTTGCCGACCCAGCGCAGGCATGCGGCAGATCCAGCGCGGTGACCTGCCTGCACAGGAACTCCCGTTGCGCCTGGGGCGTATCCGCACCGCTGTAGTGCAACAGGGTCCACTGCTCCTGCGCCTGCATCTGCGCACCGGGCGCGAGCGTGCGATAGGGGGCATGGACTTCCATTTCCAGCAGTCCGCGCTCCGGGTGGCGGGCCGGGGCATCCAGATACAGCTCCACCTGTCCTTGTTCGGGGTGGATGCGCGCTGCCGGCTGATGCGCGAAGCGGATCACCAGCACCTGCTGCCCGGCGAACCCGGCCATCCAGCCCGCGGAAGGTTGCAGCAATAGCTTGCCGCGCTGGGTCGCGCCATCGGCATGCGGCTCGGCGCGCAGTGCCAACAGGCCATCGTGCAGCTGATAGCGCGGCGCCACGGTCCCGGCATCGGCAGGCGGCTGCACGCGGATATCCGCCACCTGTGCCACCGGCACGAACACGCGCGTACTGGCCGCCACCCGGGTGTTGAACCACAGGTCCCAGGCGATTGGTTCCTCGCGGATATTGCGCGCACTGGCGTGCACCTCCACGGTATCCGCTCGCGCCGACGACAGGGCGATGCGCTTGCGCAGCCGCACCCCGCTCACCGGACTGGCCACGCCTTCCAGGCGCAACTGCCGCGCCGTGCGCGCAGCGATGCGTGTGGCTGCCAGCGACAGATAGGGATCGGGCGGCCACACCGCGCCGGCCGCCTTGCGTTGCGGATTGACCGACTGATGCAGCCACCACTGGCTTTGTGGACCAACCCACACATCATGGCCCAGATAGGCGATATCGCCGGCGCTGGCGGACAGTTCGGGATCCGGCTGCTGCTGGACCGCCGTACCGATCTTCAGCACATTGGGATGGCCCACCCGCTGGAACGCCAGGATCCGTCCACCGAATGCAGGTGTCGCCGTCAGCTCGATCACCTCGTTGGAGAGACCAATCCGTTCGACCGCTGCAGGCGCGTCGTGCGGCGGCGCGCAGGTGGCCAGCGCCGGCCAGCCCAGCACGCCGGCCATGGCAATGCACGCCAATACACCCCAGCCATCCTTCATGCAGGCCTTCCGCTTTACAGGGTCGGGCGATTGCAGGACTGCGGCGGCGGTCAACGCTGGCATCCGGCGCACCAGACCGTGGCCCGCTGGCCGATCATGGCATGCTTGAGTTCGCGTCCGCATTGCTTGCAGGGTTCCCCGTCTCGCCCGTACACCATGAGCTCTTGCTCGAAGTAGCCAGGTGCGCCGTCCGGACTGATGAAATCGCGCAAGGTGGTGCCGCCGCGCTGTATCGCGTATTCGAGGATCTGCTTCACCGCCGCGGCCAGCCGTCGATAGCGCTCCAACGAGACCTTGCCGGCCTCCCGCAAGGGGCTGATTCCTGCCCGATACAGGCTCTCGGCAGCGTAGATATTGCCGACACCGACGACCACCGCTTGATCCATCAGCAACGTCTTGACGGCAGCACGGCGGCCACGCGACAGCGCATACAGATAATCGCCGGTAAATGCCTCCGATAATGGTTCGGGACCGAGCGCGGCGAGCAATTCGTGCACTTGTGTCTCCGATTGCCACAGCAGGCATCCAAACCGGCGCGGGTCGTTGAAGCGCAAGACCCGCCCGTCCTGTAGGCTGATATCCACATGATCGTGCGCACGCGGCGGCGTATCGCCGGGCAGCACGCGCAAGCTGCCGGACATGCCCAGGTGCAGCAGCGCGCTGCCGCCAGCGTCGGTATCCATCAGGAGATACTTCGCGCGGCGCCGTACCTGGGTGATGCCGGCTCCGGGCAACAGGCGCTCGATCTGCTCGGCGATAGGCCAGCGTAGATCCGCACGGCGCAGGATCACGCCATGGATGCGTTGCCCGACCAGGTGCGGTGCCAGGCCACGCATGGTGGTTTCGACTTCAGGCAACTCCGGCATCGGGGCATCCAGCGACGCCGGTCATGTACCGGCCAACTTCAAGATGGAGGTGTGCGGGGCAAAAACAATCCAGAGCCAGCGCACCAGCGCACCAGCCCGGCCATGCGTAGGTTTTGATGAGGTGGAGGATTTGGAGTGGGGCAAAAAGAACAAACCCCCAGTCCTGTTGGACTGAGGGTTTGGGGA
>NZ_MDED01000069.1 GCF_002939885.1 Xanthomonas cucurbitae | reverse complement strand
TGGTACAACAACGAGCACCGCCACAGTGGCATCCGATTCGTGACGCCGCACGAGCGCCATGAGCGACGCGACCAGGCCATCCTGGCCGCACGAGCGGACGTGTACCGGGAGGCCGCCATGCGTCATCCAAGCCGCTGGCGCGGACGCGCCACGCGTAACTGGACGCCTGTCGGCGCGGTTTGGCTGAACCCGGATAACGACGATAGGAAAGCACCTGATGACATGAAGTTGGCAGCATGAAATAGCGGACAACTATGTTGACAATCACCGCCTCGGTGAGGTGGACATGCTCACCAAGTTGGCCGGGCTACGGCAGCAGGAGCTCAATGCGCTGTGATACGCCCAGATTTCCGTAGACACTCAAGACCCTCGTTGCGCGTAGCGCCGTTAGAACTCTACATGCGATAGATCGCCAGTTGGACCATGACGGCGTTGTGGGTTGTAGAACATTTCGATGTAGTCGAACACCTCGGCGCGTGCGGCGTCCTTGGTGGGGTAGATCCGCCGCCTGATCCGCTCGCGTTTGAGCAGACCGAAGAAGCTCTCCACCGGGGCGTTGTCATGACAGTTGCCACGTCGACTCATGCTGCACACCAAGCTGCAGCGATTGGTGGCGGTGGAGTTGAAGGTAGGCGACTTCAAGGCGGCCTACAAAGGACAGATGGAGCTTTACCTTCGCTGGCTGGACAAACACGAGCGCGAGCCGGCTGAAGCCTCGCCGCTGGGGATCATCCTTTGCACCGGCAAGAAGCGCGAGCAGATCGAACTGCTGGAACTGGATAAGTCAGGTATCCACGCTGCCGAATACCTAACGACATTGCCGCCACTCGAAATGCTGGCCGAGCGGCTACAGCAGGCTACCGCACGTGCCCGGCTGCAAATTGAACAGCGTGACGACGACATAGCTGGGCGCTGATTCAGAGCCCCAAGTCGATCATGGTCAATATGCACGAAACACTCGTGCTCATCGGTGCAGGAGTGGCGCTAATGATGATCGACATGGCATTCTGCCGGGACCTTACAAGTCCCTCCTTGTATGAGCTACTTGACCAGCCGTCAGCACGGCAACGCAACGATCGGCGAAGGCGACTGGCACTGCAAGCACACCAAGATGCTGGGCGCGCGTCAAACCGACGTAGAGCACGCGCTTGGCCTCTACGTCGGCGCGTGCTTCCCACGACTCGAACAGAGCTTCACTCCGGTTTTCAGGAGCGCGATTGGGTGGAATCACGACGCACACTGCACCGTACTCACGGCCTTTCGCCTCGTGAATCTTGGCACATGCAAGGCCAAGAACGATCGGCATTTGAAGATGGTTCGACCATTGCGCATTGGTTGGCCGACGAAAGAAATTACGCACGGTCACGCCGGCTGGCAGCGGTAGTTCCATTCGTTCCATCTCCGCATGCACACAGGCTATCCAGGCGAGCCGATCAGCATCAGTATTCCCGCACTCTCTGGGAAGGCTCATTAGGAAACTCAGCGTACGTCTTCGATGTGCTCGCCGATCCATACCAAGCCGTTCGACGGTTCTCCATAGATGCTCGTTTGGTTGGCGTAGCCCCATGAGATCCAGAAGCACCGTTTCCACTACCTGAACCACAGCCTCTCTCGATCGCGCCGTCGCGGCGGGTGACCAGAACTCCGCCACTTTCCGAGCCAGCGACTCAATCCGCGAGCTTCCGTTCGAGTCATTGGTGGTCGCGCCCGCAGCCCGCTGCGCAACCTTGCCTGAATGCGCCAGGATAATAGTGTCCGTCAAATCCAAGCCAAGCTCAGCAACCCGATCAAGGAAAGCCTGACCGATCGTCGCTGTTGGGCCTCGGCCACCGTATGTCAGAAGCAAAACTGGATGTTCAACATTCGCGGTGTCACCGACAGACTGATCTACCTGACCAGCATTCCTAAGTGTGGCGGCTAACCGGCAGACCGCAGGGCTACTACGAAAATTGCCCGTTAACCCTCGATGCGATTCGACGGGGTAAGTCGCCTTGAATTCATGAACCCCTGCAGGATTGCCGTTACGAAATTCGTAGATTGCCTGGTCGGGGTCGCACACGAACGTGACATGTACGCCGTGCGCTCTGAGCCAAGACAGGATTTGCAGATCGAGCGGATTGCAATCCTGACCTTCGTCCACCATGACTTCGTGGAAACGTGCCGCCAGCGAGCGACCGAGTGCCCCGCCATTCACTGGATCACGAATCAGCCCCAACGTTTGAACGCGGGCGTCGCCGGCACTCATATAGCCCGCCTGCAACAAGCCACGTCGCCGGTGCGCCGCCACCTGTTGATATCGGACCTGATGCTGGCGCACATGATTTTGCAATCCGGCATGTCCGATCCTCTCTGGATCAATGATATTGGTTTCCGGGTCGAACAAATCTAGGCTTACCGGATCACCTCGAAAAGCGAATTGCCCAGACAGCCGGATTTCTATGCCAAGAGTGTCCCAACTATCGAGGATGATTGGTCGCGTCGGGCTGGTTGCCGCGCAGCTTGGCAGTACTACGAAATGCCTAACGAAAGCATCAAGCGTCCCCATGAAACTAGGATGCTTCAAGAGCGAGTTGAGCCCTGCGGCCTGGCAGCGTTCGCGAAACTCATCGACTGTAGAGTTTGTGAACGAGAGTACTGCCACACCACGGCGTGGTGGTAAGGTGGCGGCGATCCTAGCTAGGCGAGCAATGATCGTGCGGGTCTTTCCGGCGCCGGGACAAGCATGAACGAAGGCGCCGCCAACGTGTGCGGCAAATGCTTCCTGCTCTGCCGTCAGACCGTGAATGCCGGTCATGCTTGCGAAGCGCCACGAATTGCATCTGCGAGATAGGGCGGTACAACAAATGCTTCGCCCGCCGCAATACGTGAAGCGATGGCCTGGGCCAAGTCGCCCTTGCGGGTCTTTTTCGCCTCAATCAGCTTGAGAAATGCATCGGGACGGTCTTGCACTGCGATTCTCTCGATTTGATCCTCCCAGTCGCGACACGAGTTGCGATGCAGACGAAGAAACGCACTCTTGAGGAAGGCTTCGTTTCCAGCGCTGAAAATCTCGTGCTCCAACGTGTGCTGATTGGTTAGCACGGTCAGCGTCTGCGGTGCTCCATGCGTTGCAGCTAGGTTTTCCAGGTCAACCTTCCGATTTCCCAACACGGATGGGTCCGCGTCGGTGATCACAATCAGCCGGTCAGCGATGCGTGCATCGCCATGTGGGCGTAGCAGCACCTCTACATAGGGGCGGAAGTCCACACCTTCGATCGGCACGATGACCGCTCCCTTGAATCGGAGCCATCCATCGGCATCACCGACGAGAACAAGCTTCTGCGCCAATACTGGCAGCAGTAGCGCCTCCGCTATTCCTTCCACTAGGATGGCCCTATTGCCGAACAGCAGCGCGGAGCGCGTCACGTCCAGATAGCGGTTGATCTTATCCAGTGTCTTTGGCTTGAGCCCGATTTCGGCAATGGGCACACTGACCGATTCTGAAACAGTGACACCGTTTTGGTCGCGACGACGCGAGCGCATGACCACTAGATGCGTCGGAGAGACCCATGCCGTCAGGTTCGGCGAATGGGTCGTCACGACGATCTGGATGCGGCCTTCCGGCTTGCCAGGCTCGATGACACGATCAGTCGATTGGCGCGCTTGGTCTAGCAGGAATTCGAGCACAAGAACCTGCAACTGCGGGTGCAGATGCGCTTCAGGTTCTTCGACGAGAAAAATCGTGAGGTCGGCTTCCTTGGCTTTGGCCAGTTCGACCACCACCGTGGCCATATAGAGTAGATTGGAGTAGCCCAGACCAGAAGCCCGGATGTCTTCGGGCACTAGACCGGAATCGGCTAGGCGAAACCTCAAATCGCGGGCGACGTCCAGTAGGGTTTCGGCGCCGAAGTCCAACGCTGCCGTTTGCGGGCGGACCCCATTGGTCAGCAAACCTAAGGCGTTACCGATCTCCGTGTTCATCGTAGTCAGGATGTCAGGCCGGTCATCCGCGCGCCTGACGCCAGCGAGGAAATCTTGTTCTTGATCCTTTGGCAGGAAGTTGCGCAGCAGCGCCATGACCCGTGTACCGCTGCCAGTGCCAAGCGCCTGATGCGCATCGCGTAAGGGCGGCAGGTAGACATGCCGGATCAGTTCAGAGGAGCCAGCCTCCGGTTCGTTGGTGTCAAAGCGCCCGGCCCACACAGTGGTTTTGCCCCGCGGCGCGCGCTCGGACCGTGACTCATACCGATAGCCGAAGACGGCTTCGTTCTTGGTGGGATCAGGGGCTGCCGAGATCAGCAGTCCTTTCAGCGTGTCGCTGAGTTCTCGGAAAACGCCTTCGATCTGGAAGTTCGGGGCAGTCGCGTGGCGTCGTACATCTTCATCCTCCGGATACCGCTCCCGGCGTCCGCTCAACGGCAAGGTGAGTAACCGGATCGCATCTACGACGTTGGATTTGCCGCCATTGTTCTCACCGACCAAGACCGTCAGATCGGGACGGAGACTGACGGTCACATTGTCGCAAGACCGAAAGCGCGAAATTGTTAGCCCGCCCAAATACATCAAGCCTCCCTTGCCGACTCTAAAAGTCCAGACCAATTTTTAAATGCTTTTTTCCCTCGCGGTTGGCGGTCAACCGCGAGGGGCCGTACTAACTGTCCTTCAAAACGGTTGAAAACATGACTCGGTCAAGTTCCCAATAATCGAGCAAGCAATAGAGCATGCTACGAAGCTCAGGTGTCGCTGTCGTATCGGAAGAAAAATCCCTGCTCATCGCGAGTTGCTCGAACTCCTTCGCTACAGCGAAGAGTGTTCTGGCGACATCTTGCTTCGCAAAGAACTCGCCAAGGACGGCGGTATTAAGGTTCGCCAACTGTCGTTCAATGCTAGATCGGACTTGCCTGGCTGTCGCCGCACCATCGCTGGCGTGTTGCTCGATGAGTCCAATCGAGACATTCAATATCTTCTTGAGACCTGCACTACCTTTCGAGCCATAGGTGAATCCGTCCTTGATAAGTACACAGCGTTCCGATTGCTCATGGAACGAAATCTCCTTCATGCAAAAGTCAACTGCGATCCCAATGAACGAACAAACCATATACAGGCAGCGCAGAGCAACTTCACGCTGATTGCTCTTTGTTATTGATTGCTCCGCAAAGAATTTGCCTTGCATGAGCCATTCATTGCAACTGTCAAACGAAAGTGATTTCGCGAGCAAGCTTTTGGAATGAGCTATGCGACCACGCCAGTCACCATCCAGCTTGCTCAGAGAATAATCGTCAATCCTTGAGAAAAATTCTTCGTCAGAGAACCTCAGCGCGTTGGGGTCATCTGCCTTGTCCAGCTTACCCAGAAAGGTGCCATCGAGAACAAGGATTCCCAAATCTCGGCCAAAATCCTTTACTTCCTGACGTTTCTCCGTGGTCGCCACCACTGCGTTGGTGGCTTTGGTCGCAATGCGAAGCCCTTGAACCCAGAATATCCGCTCTATAGCTTGTGGCGTCTTCTTGTTTTTGGCATCCACGAGGGTGATTTCACGTGATACGGAAGACGTACGACTATAGAGCCACAGATCAATATCGGTGACGTCAAAACCTTCGTATATAAATGGAACCCCTCGCACCACGTAGTAGCCGGCTTTGAGGAAGTAGCTTCGCAGCAATTCCTCCATCCGGGGGCCTTTAAGCAAAACCTGCTGTCCCTTGGTCATATGCCTCCTCCTGTGCGGAGGATAGAGAGCATGTCATTGGTAGCCTTGGGGCTTGCCTTGATTTGTGCTCGCCTAACTTTCTCACGATTGTGTTCAGGGCCGTTGAATATGGTGACTGCCGCAGTCGGCAGTGAATTGAGAGAATGTTCGCTAACATCACCTTGCCTGATGGCTTGCAATGCAAGCTCACCAACTTCCGTTTTCAGCAACTTCAGCATTGGGCCGCTGCGACCTTTTTTGGAGCCATGCTTGACTTCGACGACACCCTTCAATTCCAGTACTTTGTAGTCCTGCGCAATGGCATTCACCGGTCCAACGCTTTCACCTCGAACCAGTGCGCTCAGTAGCGCGTCAACCATCTGAATCTGCCCCCTGGCATAGCTGCTCTTCGTCATCCCATAGGTCACGGAACTGACAAATGCCTTAGCCAGATCAAATGCGTCATCGACCATTGAGTTGCTGTACTTTGAGAAAGCGGACGGCAGTGTCAGAAACCCAGCATCCTCGGTCGAATTACTGACAACGCTGATATCAAACAACCCAATGGCAGCTACCTTTTTGGGTCTTCGCGGATCACTGTGGGTGCAATCGAGCATTTTCGGGTAGCGCGGGCAGGAAGCTGGCGATGATCTTGAGCCTCAGGAACTC
>NZ_MDED01000068.1 GCF_002939885.1 Xanthomonas cucurbitae | reverse complement strand
GTGCAACTCCACTTGGTCGTGTAGGGGCTCAGGCTACGACACCTGGCCCGCTACGTTATAGGACTGTTGCACTTCGCGGGCGAATCCACCGGCTTCCATGCCATGAATAGCCCACGAAATGCCATGAGTATATAGAGCGCCATAACAATCAGTAACGTCGGTGTGCAATATATGACTGAATTCCAGAGAGTATTTTAACGACTGCTGTTCAACAGTCTGCCACCAATTCTTTATCTGTGCTGCTTGATCTTTTTGATGGTCTACGGATATCACAGGCAAACTACAACAAATTACCCGATTTTTATCAAAATCAGCCAATCTTTTAATAATAATAGGCCAATTCTCATCAGAACACATCAAATTTATTAAGGATACGTATAGAACAGGATGCATAAGTTCCAAAGGCCTCCATGCAAACCTGCCATCCTTATTAGCAACCAAACTGTAATTTACGCCTGATATTTGATCTGGATTTTCAGATTTATGAGCAGAATACTGCGATCCAGCCAACACATCTGAAACAATTTTAAGCATTGGCTCAAAGCTTATATAGCTCGGAAAGTCGCCATTAAAATAACTACTTCCCTTAAGAAAATGTTCTCTAGCTTCTTTTGCGTCTATTTCGGAAATCTTTTTCATACTCGCCCCAGATTTTTCTATTTTAGCGTTTAAATTTAATATCCATCCAAAACTACATGTCTATCCCACATTGATTTTGTTCTTTTTACAACATCAGCTCACCTAAAATTTGGATTGCACAATCCAATATGCAGGACAGATCATGCTCACACCAATGTCCTTGAGGACCAATCCCATCCTATGTCATTTCCTAGTCAAGGCCCCGAGCGTCTTCCCTCAGTCGCTTTTTCTCTAATCCTACAGTGCATCCGTGTCCTTCATTGCGCCTTTTGGCTTCCCTTTGGCCGTAGGAACCCAAAGAATTAGTATTTATCTCGCGATATTCGGCCGTCTCGCGGCGCATCTGCTCCATCGCCGGATCGGTGAACGTGACCTTGAGGCCGTGCATACCGGCGAGCTGGGCGACTTCAAGCCGGAACTCGTCTGTGCCTTCCACGATGAGGGCTTGGCCCTCGAACCGCTTGGACGCCAGTTCGAGCGCAACCAGCGCCGCGCCGGTCGTGGCTTTCTGCGCCTGAACGTGAGTCTTCCGGTCGATCACCATGCCGCCGTCGATGGTGCTGTACGCCATCGTCCCGTCTTTCCGGGCCTTGGGCTTGAGCTTGTCGAGAACGACAGCTTTGGCCTTGTCGGCCCGGTCGGCGGTCAGTAGCTCCCCGTTCCAGCGGCGTGTCCTTTCCTCGCGGTCGCGCAGCACGGCCAGCGCCTCGTAGTTGCCGCGCTCGGCCTGCTGCGTCAGCCAGTCGGCCCAAGTGGGCATCGTCGTCTGTTTGAACAGCGCCTGACGGCGAGCGTCTGCGCTTTGCCGGTTCTTTTGGCGCGAGGCGTCGGCCTGCTGTTTGATAGTGCCGTACATCAGGCGTTTGGTCGGCCCCTTGCCCGCGACCTTCAAAAGCATTCGCTCTGTCTGGCTCCACTGCCTCACCTGCGCATTGAAAGCCGCACTCTCGCGCTTGATCTGGTCGAGGCCCTGACGGCGGGCCAGAATGGCCGCCTGTCGCTCGCGCTGGTACTGGTTGAACAGGCCCGCTGTCGTCGGGGTATCCGGCCGCCGGGGTCGTGGCTCGTACCGCTTGCGGTTCGCTTTCGCCTCGGCCTGCCGTTCGGAAGGCTGGAACGGGCCAAGACGGTCGGTTAGGGCCTTCATGGAAAGGTCGCGGCCGACGTTGCTCGCCTTCGCCCAAATGCCTAAATCTGGCTCGCCGATGACAAGGCCAGCGCCGCGCTGGCGAACCTCTAGGCCGTGCTCGGCCGCTGCGTCATGCAGTTCCTGCCAGCTCGTCGCCTGCCGCATCGCCGGGGCGAGCTCGCGGGCCGCGTACCCGGTCAGCGTCTCGATGCCGGACTGCGCCTCCACGCTGGCCACTTTCGCGCCGATGCGGACTGGCTCCGCTTTATCTGCTGACTGCTTCTGTAGACGGGTATCGGACAGCTTGCGCAACCCGTTCAGGGTTTTGGCTTTGGGAGGCTCCGATATGCTGAGGTCGTAAGCGTTTCTAAGGTGTTTACGGAATAGGCTATCGCGCTGCTCTGGGGCTTTCGCTGGCAACAGCTCAATGGCGCGGTTCTGATGCCGCTGCTTTGCCTCCAGACCATGAAACGTTCTTTGCAAGCCATGCTCTATTTCAAGACGCTCACAGGCCTCCATCAGGCGGAACTGATCGTAATAGGGTTCGATGTTCTGTAACCCGGTCGGGTGAACCTTGTTGACGGCTACATGCACATGCAGGTTATCGGTGTCGATATGAACCGCTGATACACGCTGGTGCTCATCGAGGCCGATGGCAGCGCATAGTTCGTCTTCGATGGCGTGCAGCGTTTCAAGGTCTGGCTGCTCGCCGGGCGGGAAGGAATAGACAAAGTGGTAGGTCTTTTCCGCCTTCGACCTGGTGTTAGCCGCTTGCGTGGCTTGGATTAAGATTGCGGCATCTGCCGGATCATCCGTGCCGCAGTTGGTAATGCGGAAGCTGGCGACCTTCTCGCCCTTGGTCGTGCCATTGGCGGAATCCAAAATGTAATCGGCTGTGCGCTCCCAGCTCGTCGGGTCAATGCCGCCCTTGGCCGCCACCATATACTTGATTAACCGAGCTGGGCTTGAGGCCTTGCGTTCACGGTTGATGCGATGCGCGATCATTTGGAAATCCTCCCCATGAGCGCCCGCATGTCATCTTGGATTGCGCGGAAATCCATCATCATCGTTTCCACGTCAATCGGTCGAGCGCCCTGACCGCGTTTCTCAGCGAGCCACAATTTCAGCAATCCGGCCACTCGGCCTAGGTCGCCATTCACTTTTGCCAACTGGCGGACAGCCTCCAAATCGGCACGTGAACCTATAGGCAGATTCAACCCAACAGCGCGAAGGAAAGCGGCATTCGACAATCCCGCCTGATCGGCCCTTTCGGCTAGCTCTTTTTTCTCGTCACTGCTGACCCAAACCTCAATTCGCTCCCGCCGTGGACGTGTCCCACGCGAATGCGGCTTGATAGCCTCAATCGCATTTTCACCGGCCATAAGCCTTTCCTCTTTGGTGTAAATGTCGCGGAGCGACTGACAGCCTCGCAGAGCAAGATGCCGTCGAACCGCAGGTGAGTAAGGGGCGGTGTTGGACTGGTGCGGGCTTGCCCGTACCGGTACAACACACATCTTGCCGTACTGCTTCATGCGATTCTATGCGACTGGAGCAGAATCGCCAGTAAAATATGGCGTAATCGCGTACATTCGCGCTAATTCGCATACATTCGCGTAGCATCGCATTAATCAATTCTTCTAATCGCGTAGAATCGCGTACATTCGCATAGAAACGCGTTTCCGACTCAGTACATGAGCATCAAGGATGGACTGACACCAAAAGGAGGGGCTTTGAGAGGCCATCAGGTAGGCCAGCCAAATCTAAGCCTTGTAAATTGCCCGACTCGGGTGAGAACATAGCCTCCGTTTACGCGCTTTTTTTTACAAACTCGATCATCAAGAAACAACGGAGTAATCATGGCACGAAAAACCCTTGCAGAGCGCCGTTCTGATGCCCTTTCGGAGCTTGAAATGGCAAAAGCCAGATTGGCAAAACTCGACAATGAGGCAGCAGAAAGAATCGGAAGAATTGCAATAAAGTCAGGATTAGTTAATCTTGAACTGACGGACGATCAAGTCCGGGAAGAATTCGACAGAATCGTGGAAAGGATCAGCAAGGGGAATTGATCATGAAGACAGCTCACCGCATCAGCGCATTGGCCAATCAACTCAACGAACTGCAAGCCTGCCTCGGTCGAGCCAGTGGGCGGCCTAGCAAGAGCGTTATGGAAGCCCAGCGCATTGCGGCCGAGCTAGCTTCTTTACTCGAAGAGTGGCACCTTGAGACGTTGCACATCCCTGAAATAGAGCGTGACCTCTATCGCGTAAAGAATCCCTATTACGCGGCCCTCTGACGCCACGCACCGGCTTATCAAAAGCTCACTTCGGTGGGCTTTTTTTTGTCCGCAAAACGTATCAAAACGGACAGCCAAGCCCGTTCCGCTCGTCATGAAAAACGCGATCAAAATCATAGTGTTGAGAAACAATCTCGTGAAGATTGACGGACAGTTTACGGACATACATCATTGAATTCTATGCGGATACAAGATTATCCGCATATTTAAAACCGCTCCATATCGGTCAATAATTAAACCTCGGACGATGACAAAATGAGGTATTCGGTATGGAAATGGAATCGCAAAAAACGTCGGCTTATGCCGCCCGAAAATTCGGTCGAGGCACGGCGCTCGCTCTAGCAATGGCAAGCGCAGGCCTTGGTGTGAGTCTCTACATGGCACCGGCTCCGGCCTATGCCATCTACTGCTCGAACTGCTCGACGTTCTATCAGCAGATGTACGAGTACGCCGAAGCGGTGAATACGCAACTGAACACCGCGCAGCAGTTGCAGACGCAGATCCAGCAGTACGACAACATGATTAAGCAGGGCATGTCGCTGCCCAGCCGCATGTTCAACACCATCACTGGCGACCTCCAGCGCGTGGCCAGCGTCTACAACTCGGCGCAGTCGCTCGGCCGCAACATCAGCAATCTGGACGAACAGTTTCGCCAGCAGTTCAAGGGCTATGACAGCTATCTGAACTCGATTGGCCAAGGGCAAAACAACATGCCGCAGCGCTATCGGGACTGGGCACAATCCGGCTTCGATAACGCCCGCACGGCCATGCAGGCCGCTGGCGTAAATACCAGCACATTCGAGGATGAGAACGCGATGCTGGATCAGTTGGTGAGCCGTTCGCAGTCGGCCGTTGGCCGTCAGCAGGCCATTCAAGCCGGGAACGAGATTGCGGCGCAGAACGTGCAGCAGCTCCAGAAGCTGCGCGATCTGGTAGCCACACAAATCACCCTGCAAGGCAACTACATGGCGCAGCAAAACGAACGACAGTCCGTTAGCGATGCCTCCGAACAGCAATTCCGCAGCCGTGAAAATACACGCGGCCCGTCTGAGGGGTTCTAACCATGATGATTTCTAAGGCGCTGATTGCCGCGCTCTGTCTCGTCTCGGCCCTTGGTGGGTCGGCACTGACGGCCGTGGTCGTCACGAACGCCGCCGCGCCGGAATGCGCAGCGGTCGGCAATGGCCATCAGGATGACCAATTCCGCAGCCGCCCAAACACTCGCGGCCCATCTGAGGGGTTCTGACTATGCGACGTTCAACCGTTTTCGCACTTGTCGGCGCGGTGCTCTTGCTATCTGCAACTAGTGCGATGGCTGCCGGGGTCGATTTGGCGCAGAGCAACACGTCTATGAACAGCCTTCTGCGGCTGATTCAGAACGCTTCAAACCAATGGGCACCGCGCCTGCATGACTACGCCTTGTGGCTCTTGGGATGCCTTGCCGTCATCCAGTTAGTTTGGACTTTTGCTCCTTTGGTCATGCGCGGAGCTGAACTGGGCGACATCCTCCATGAGCTGGTGAAATTCATCCTCGTGATAGGGTTCTTCTATGCGATGCTCGAGCACGCGACCGAGTGGGGCGGGGCCATCGTCAACAGCTTCCGGCAGGCCGGGGCGCACGCGGCAGGGTTGGGTAGTGCGGAGCTGATGCCGGGGGATATGTTCTCAACTGCTGTGGACTTTTCACGGCAGGTGCTGACGGCCGGTGTTTCGATGTTCAGCCCAATCACATCGGTTGTAGTGGCCGTATCTGCATTAATCGTCCTGATATGTTTCACGTTTATAGCGGCTCTGGTGTTCGTGACGCTCGTAGAGGCCTACGTCATCATCAATGCCGCCGTCCTGTTCATGGGTTTCGGTGGCTCTCAATGGACACGCGAATATGCACTGGCTCCCATTCGCTATGCCGTTGCGGTAGGTGCCAAGCTGTTTGTCCTGACTCTGATTGTGGGTCTGATCATGCAGGTTTCCGCAGAATGGTCGGCAGCCTACACCAACGACGAAGCGTCGTTGATGACCTTGGTCGGCCTGTCTTTGGTGTGCGCTTACCTGACCAAAACCATCCCTGAACTGATCGGCGGCATGATTAGCGGCACGTCGATGGACGGCGGCTCTGCAATTGGGGGCATGGCCGCAGCCGGTGCAGCCGGTGCGGCGGCCGCAATCGCTACTGTTGCAACAGCTGGGGCAGCAGCCCCGGCTGCTGGAGCACTAGGGGCCGCGGGAACTGGCGGAGGCGCTGCCAGTGCGGTGATTGTCAACATAGTTGTCCGCTATTTCATGCTGCGAACTTCATTTCATCGGGTGCTTTTCTATCGTCGTTATCCGGGTTCAGCCA
>NZ_MDED01000067.1 GCF_002939885.1 Xanthomonas cucurbitae | reverse complement strand
ACTCCGCGTCGCCAAAGCTCAGTTGCATCGAAATCGTCCGCGTGGGTCGTCGGTTAATTGTCGCAGATCAGGCTGCTTTGTTCAGAGCGTCCGTAGAGCCCTCCCCGGCACAACAACCAGACCACGGAGGTGAACACCAGGATCCGCACCGCGTGGCGGTCGCCCGGCGACAACGACAGCGGTGGCAGCAGATCCAGCACCAAGGACATCACGCCCAGCCCCAGGCCGATCACCATCATCAGGTAGTTGCGCCGCCGCTGCGCATACGCATAGGCCAGGCAGACGGCAGCGACCAGCAACAGCACCTGCACCAGCGGCAGGACCACCTGCAGCAGGTGCTGGCGCTGCCAGACCGGTGCGATCCGCTCCACCGGCCCAAAGCGCACCGCCGACAGCCCACTGCGGACCTGCGCATCGCCGCGCAGCCGGATGGTCAGCGTGTTGCCGCCCACGCGGAAGGCACTGGAGGGCAGCACCACGTACATCGGCGCGTCGCGCCCCTGGCTGGAAGCGCCACGGGGCAACGCCAGCGGCGTGTAGGGGCTCAGCAGCGCACCGTTGAGCCAGAGCTCGCCGGCCATCGCCAGCCTGGGCAGGTAGATCGCCTGCGGTGTTGCGGGCAACCGCTGCAGCGTGAAGGCAATGCGGTACCAGGCCATCCCGCTGGTCGTGGGGCGGCGCGCACGCCAACTGTCGGGCAGGGTGATGGGCTGCCACCCATGCGTGGGGGGCAGCGGTTGGGCGCTGAGGACGAACTGTGCATGCGTCAGCGTCTGCGTGCCCGCGATGTGGGCCGGCGGACGCGCCGGATCGAACCACACCAGCGCCAGGGTCGCCGACAGCAGCAGCACTGCCAGCAACGCCACACGCATCATCGGATCAGCCCACGCAGCCGCGCCTGATTCACTGCCTGCACGCGGTTGTTCACCGCCAGCTTGTTGTAGATGTGCTTGATGTGGGTAGAAGCGGTATGCGCGGAAATCTGCAGATGCTCGGCGGTTTCGCTGACCGTGAAACCTTGCGCAATGCGGGTGAGGATCTCGATCTCGCGGGGTGTCAGCGCATCGGCAGGATGCGCCGGCGCGGCCGACACCGGCGCCAACCGCGCCAGCAGATGCTTGGCGATGTGCGGGGACAGCGGCGCACCGCCCTCGTGCACCAGCGCGACCGCGCGGACGAACTCATCGGCCGCACTGTCCTTGAGCAGGTAGCCGCGCGCACCGGCCTCGATGGCGCGGATGACATGCGCCTCGTCGCCGAAGATGGTCGCCACCAGCGTGGGCATCGGCGGATGCCGCTGCGCGCATTCGGCGATCAACGCACTGCCATCGCCGTCGGGCAGGCCCAGATCCACCACCACCACATCCGGCTGCGTGCGCGCCAGCAGCGCACGCGCATCCACCAGCGACCCGGCCCCGCCCAGCCAACGCAACCCCGCGTGTTCGCACGCCATGCGCTCGAACTCGGCACGTAGATGAGCATCGTCTTCGACGACGACGAGGGAAATCGGATCGGACATCGCAAGACCTTGGCAGGAACCGCCCAATGGCGGCAACGGAGAAACCCGGCCGCGGCAGCCTCCCCGGCACCACGGCCACGCGCAGCAGTGAAGGCCTATTCTAGGCCGCGATCCGCATGATCGACCTACCGCGTTCGCGGTAGGCCGCAGGCCACCGTGCCAATACCGCAAACACGGTACGCGCGCGCAAGACCCGGTTCCTAAGCTGTGCGCCACCGCCCGCACCACCACCCGTGGCATGGGCCGACCACCGTGTGCCAGACGGCCACGCGTGCACCGCTCCAGGGGAACCCATGTGCCAGTTCATCGCCCAACCTGCGCCACCACACCCGTTGCACGCGCGTCTGCTGACGCACGTAGAGCGGCATCTGCACGACCCCGCGCGGGGCATGACCTCGCTGCAGACAGACTTCGGGCTTTCGCGCGCCACCCTTTACCGCATCTTCCAGCAGCTGGGCGGCCTGCATGGCTACATCCGCGACCGCCGCCTGGACGCAGCCCACGCGCACCTTGTCAGCGCTCCCGACTGCAGCCTGACCTGGCTGCTCTACGAACTGGGCTTCAACTCCGAACGGCAGTTCCAGCGCGCATTCCTGGCCCGTTTCGGCATGGCACCGTCGGAATGGAAGCGGCAGTGCCAGAGCAGCGCACGGCTGGCGCCGCAGCGCAGGCGCCTGCAGTGGGGTCCGCGTGCTGTTGGCCAGTGCAACCACAGCCCCGCGAACCCTGCTGCCCCCGGGCCTGGAACGCCACCGGCAAAAGATCGCACCGGCTCCGATGGGTCCACTGGCTATTGCAGCGCCCCGTATGCAAGACGCCACGCCGACGGTCAGCATGCACAAGACCTCGCCTGCTCGGCGTTCGATCCCGCGTACGGATCACCATTGCCGCCTACCTCCAGCGCGTTGTCGTGAACCGGCACGACACCCTGCGGGGAACGGATCTTGAAGCAGGATTCAAGGATCCGGGAGGTTATCGGGGACTTCCCCTTTGCCCCTGTCGAATTTGTAGCTTTGCAACCGCCACTCCCCAAGGCCCGATGGAAGATCTTGGAGACCCCAGACATAAATCCAGGACTCGTACCCGCCATTGGGATAGGTCTGCGTCACTTCGATTGTTTCACCTGGAATGCCTGACGCAGGGAGCGGAACTGGCGGACCGCCAGGACCTTGAGACGCTGTCGCCATTGACGGTGAGCTGACTGGTCCTGAGTGCTTCACCGTCATGGTGCCACCCTGCAGAAGCGGTTGATATTCAGGCGAGCGCTTGGTGATCCAATCGCGTATTGCACCGATTTCAGGTGCACCGGCGCCGTAGACCTTTTGCGTAGTCAACACCGTGGTGACGTTCGTCTCCTTGGTACTGGCCGGACTGATTCCGGCGGTAGCAAGCAAAGCCACCATCAACACCACACTCAAGACTACCCGTTTCATACACGCATCTCCTTGTGCCACCCCCCTGCGAAATTTCTATATCACAGCTGCACTCTTCACATCAAGTCACCGCAGCTGATTTTCTCGCAGACCTGTGAATCACGCTGTAGTAGCGTCAGCGGCTGCGCTTCATCACCAGACTGATTACTGCTCCACTTCTCGAATGAATGAGAAAAAGGCATAGACACCAGTGCATCACAAGTGTTGGAATTGTCAGCAGCAATCCATGGTGTTGCTTCACGCGCAGCTCGATTCCGAATGCGCCACGCTGACGACCAGCTCGCCGTTGCGCATGCGGATGTTGAGTTTGCTGCCGATGGTGAAGCCGAGTTGTTCCAGCCAGCGGCCGCGTAGACGCAGCGTGGGGATGCGTTGGTCGCTGACGGGGTAGTAGCCGTAGCCGACGGTGCAGTGGTGCGGGGCACGCGGGTGGCCTGGGCGGCGCGGCTTGCTGGGATCGGGGTGGGGCTCGGGGATGGGGGTGCGCTCGAGGTAAGGCCGCGGCGGGATCGAGGGGTCGAGCGAGTGCCAGCCGATCTCGGTGGGCGGCGGCAGCGTGGCGCGCTTGCGTGCTGACGTGGGACTGGACGTGGATCGACGCATGGCAGAGCCCTCCTTGACGAACAGGCCCCGCCGCCGGGTGGCGACGGGATGTCGGGAGGTTAGAAACCGCACACAGTCGGCGGGCGTATTTCCCCGAAGGGTGTTGTATTAGCCGCCCTCCCGACGCAGGCAACGCGTCGGTTGTGCCAGCAAGATGCTGCAGGCACAAAAAACCCACCGGTTTGACGGAGGTGGGTACCGCTGTGTGAGGAGTTTCTACGCTCCTTGGCGAAAAGACTGCTACGTGCTGCGTGACATGTCAACTGGCTGATGCTGGCAATCTGGAAAGCGTTGATAGAAGATCCCTTGCATCAACGTTTGAAGCAGCAAGGTCAGAGTTGGATTAAACCTAGAGAGATTGCTACTCCAAGCGCACCTCACCCTCCCGCAAATAGCTTTCCGTCCCCTCGCTATCCACCACCATCGCACCACTTAGGTTCGGGCTCGGTACTGCAGGACACCAACGGTGCGAAAAACAACTGACCAGCATCGCGATGTCGCGTGAGTAGGATTCCAATGATAAAAATCAGCTTCCGAAACCTGCTTCCCTTGCTGCTGCTTTCACTAGCGCTACCAAGTGCATGCGCTCGCACGCCTGGTGAAGCGAGACGGGATGCAGGCACGCCATCTGCTATAACACAGACGCCAACCTCTTCAGATAAAGGCAAAAGCAACGAAAACAGCGCCGATGTCGTCTCTTCCAACACTACTCTGCAAGAATTGGAACGCCGGCTGTTGCGCTTCATCGATGGACTAACAGCGCCCGCGGATCTGAACTACCCGAAGATGGAGTCGGCACTTGGCATCAAGCTTGGACCGCCGTCTGATCCGGCATACCCGTGGCGTGAAGTAAAGGAAGTTCCTCTGGCCGAAGGCTATGGGCTCTACGCGACGCATCGCCCAACGAAAGATGGATTCTCGCGGATAGAGGTTGCAGTGACTCTACCTGACCATAGCAACCCCACGCGCATACCTACGTCTACTTGCATCTGGCAAGCAGAAGCACTCTCCAAAGCGCTTGAAGGGATGGGATACACGCGCGGCGGGCAGCGGCCTTTTCAGGGTGGATGGCTCCGCCAGCATTGGCGCGCGATCAACGACGGAAGTCAGATTTTTTCGGTCTCATTGCTTCTTTATCGAACCAATGAACAAGGCAGTCCACAAGAGTGCGCTTACAGCGTAAAGATCGATGGAGGCAAGCCATGAACCGAGTTGACCCACGTATCGAGCCTCTACTTGCCCAGATGGCAAAGGATCCTGCACTTCCTGCTGGTGCCGAGGCGAGCATCCGGCAGACAATTGCTGAGTCACCCTACCTTTCAAACCTGCTGGGTGATGCCATTGAGAAAGGCCGAATTGATGCGATTGCTGTGTCGCATGGACAGAACAACGGAGGTCACTTCCAGGACGGTAAAGACGGAAAGGCGGGCTCACTCAATGTCAGTGAAGTAGCGTTCAAAGACTTCGCAGGATCAGAGCGCATCGACTACCTCACCGAGATCATGGGCCATGAAACGATGCACGGCGTGTTGGCCCAGCATCGTGCCGACGCCCTTGCCGATTTCGGCAAAAGCATGGGCAACCGGATGCAGGACGCCTATGACAATCGGGAGAATCAGGTCGACCTGACTGGCACTACGCGTGTTTACCTGGATTCCACGCGCGCAGACGAAGCGCTGTCGGAGATCTCAGGAATGCGTGCCTTGCATGATCGAATCAAACATCTGAATCCTCAGATGTCCGACGGCATGGTTAAGCGGGAATTGCTCGACCGGTCCAGCAGCCGGTGTGTCGTGAGGCAACCGAACGGTGCTCCGCAATTCGCGGACGGGCTGACTTACGATGCACTCACCAAGCAGCCCTTTTCGCGCGACGATGCGCTGACCAAGTCGGTTGAGCAGTGCTTTTATGACAGCAGTGGCACGCTAGGCCCACATGGCGATTCCGACTATCGGAACTACTATGGCGTCAATCCGATCAGTCACATCGCGCAGAACTACGCGCATCTGGCGCATGACCGCCAGCCTCCGGAAGTCCGCATCGATCTCAAATTGTTAGGCCTGGACCCAAGACAGCTAGAGCGCAACGGGCTGGACCTCGGGCCTGCAAAGACCTTCAACATCGTTGACCTTGGCAAGGACGGCTATGGCATGGTCCAGCTCAAGGACACGGGCGCACGCGGCGTTAGCTCTCCCAATCTTGCGGCACCGAACGAGCCAAACCGCAGGCTTACCCCTGCAGAAGCGGGGCACCCTGACCATGCCATGTATCAGCAGATCCGCAGCAAGGTGGAGCAGCTGGACGCCGCAAATGGCCGCACGTTTGACGCGACCAGTGAAAGGATGACAGCCAGTCTGCTGACGCTAGCCAAAGACAACGAGCTAACCCGGGTGGACCATGTGCTGCTCAGCGAAAAAACCGAGGATCTTCCAGCTGCACAGAATATATTCCTGGTACAGGGCAGACCGGATGACCAAGCAATGTTGCGTGCACAGATGCCCACTGTCGAAGCGGCCCAACGTCCGGTGCAGGAGAGCTTTTCGCAACTGGAATCCGTCAACCAACGCCTGGAACAAGATCGCGTGCGGGAACAATCGTTGGAGCAGCAGCGCTCGCAGGAGCAACAGCAGCGCGGGCCGACTCCGCCGCTGTGAGAATTCCAATACGACCGCAATTGGATTAATGCCAGGGTGCACTTCATCTTTTATAAGTGGAGAATTATTTGACTCTGACCCTATTCCTGATTCCTGACCCTATTCCTGACCCTATTCCTGGTTCTGACCATGCCATGTATCAACAGATCCGCAGCAAGGTGGAGCAGCTGGACGCCGCAAATGGCCGCACGTTTGACGCCACCAGCGAGCGGATGACAGCCAGTCTGCTAACGCTAGCCAAAGACAACGGGCTAACCCGGGTGGACCACGTGCTGCTCAGTGAAAAGACCGAGGATCTTCCAGCTGCACAGAATATATTCCTGGTACAGGGCAGACCGGATGACCAAGCAATGTTGCGTGCACAGATGCCCACTGTCGAAGCGGCCCAGCGTCCGGTGCAGGAGAGCTTTTCGCAACTGGAATCCGCCAACCAACGCCTGGAACAAGATCGCGCACGGGAACAATCGTTGGAGCAGCAGCGCTCGCAGGAGCAACAACAGCGAGGCCCCGTTCCGTCGCTTTGAGGCGATGACGTGTCGCACCTACCATCAAAACGGTCGGCAGCTCCTCGCTTTCGACAAGGAACGGGGGCTGATGCCTAAATGAATCTGACTCCGTACTCGATGTGCAGTCTAACGTCTGAATCAAGTCGTCCAGGGAAGCGGTGTCGGCTTGAATGAATTATTAGGAGTTTCCGCGTAAGATTGCAGCCCTATTATGCTCGGAGGCTTGCGCAAGCCTTGCAAGAATTCCTATAATCCTACTGTGTCATAAAAATGTTATTCTGCAGGCAATCCACACCGTGCTGAGATGAACATGGCCGCAGTCAGTCACCAAGCGCGTTTTT
>NZ_MDED01000066.1 GCF_002939885.1 Xanthomonas cucurbitae | reverse complement strand
GCCCCACCTCCGTTGCCTTCAAGTGGGGCCATTGTCCAGCCGACCCGTCGCAAATCCTGCAACTACCGGCTGAGGAATGGGGCTAATCAGGTGTCCAAATGGCTGCGCAGTGCTGAACAGCGGGGGCGCAGGCTGTTATAGGGAGCTATCAGCGTCATAGCCGACAGGTCATGTCTAGTGGCTTCGACCGGCTTGTATAGCGGTTTCATATGCGTACCAATCGTGCAAGATCCCGAAGATCGAGCGAGTCCGTGCGAAGATATGCGCGGGTGTTGCTTGCTCTCCAGTAGCTCGGATATCCAGTGGACTGGCGGATAGTGAGAGCGGGTATCAGTGGGTCGTTTTGGGATTTAGAACTTTAAAAACAGATAGATAGGCCTGATATGTTGTTCATGCTCGATAACTACGACAGCTTCACCTACAACCTCGTGCAGTACCTGCAGGCGCTGGGCGCGGAGGTGATGGTGGTGCGCAACGACGCGATGAGCGTCGATCAGGTCGCCGCGCTCAAGCCCGAGCGCATCGTGATCTCGCCTGGACCGTGTACGCCCAACGAAGCCGGTATTTCGCTGCAGTTGATCGAGCGGCTGGGCCAGACCACCCCCATCCTGGGCGTGTGCCTGGGGCATCAAAGTATCGGGCAGGTGTACGGCGGCGATGTGATCCGCGCCGGCAACATCATGCACGGCAAGACCTCGCCGATCCGTCACGAAGGCAAGGGCGTGTTCGTCGGCCTGCCGGACGGTTACGTGGCCACACGCTACCACTCGCTGGTGGTGGATAAGACCACCCTGCCGGATGCATTGGAAGTCACTGCCTGGACCGAGAATCCGGACGGCTCCATGGAAGAGATCATGGGCCTGCGCCACCGCCAGTTTCCGGTGGAAGGCGTGCAGTTCCATCCCGAATCCATCCTGACCCAGCACGGCCATGCCCTGCTGAAGAACTTCCTGGAACGCGCGGCGTGAGCACGGCGGTGCCCATCACCGAGTTGCCGCTGCAGGGCGGCGTGCTTCAGCGCAGTCGCCCGTGGCCGATGGGACGCTCGTGCGCCGCCACTGCCGTGGAGCAGGCCGGCGCCCGGTTCGCTGTCGCGCGAGGTGAGTGCCTGGCATGCGAACAACCCGCAGGAGCGCCTGGCCGATGACGGCATCGGCCGACAGCATGCATTTCTACCAGCCGGCGCACGGGCATGGCCTGCCGCACGATCCGTTCAATGCCATCGTCGGGCCGCGTCCGATCGGCTGGATCGGGACGCGTGATGCCCAGGGCATCGCCAACCTGGCGCCCTACAGCTTCTTCAACGCCTTCAACTACGTCCCGCCCATCGTTGGTTTCTCCAGCACCGGCTGGAAGGACAGCGTGCGCAACATCGAAGCCACCGGCCAGTTCACCTGGAACCTGGCGACGCGGCCGCTGGCCGAGGCGATGAATGCCAGCGCGGCGATCGTGCCGCCGGAGGTGGATGAGTTCGTGCTGGCCGGCCTGCAGGCCGCACCGTCGCGGCTGATCGACGCCCCGCGGGTGGCTGCCAGCCCGGTCAGTTTCGAGTGCCGGCTGAGCCAGTTGTTGCGCCTGCAACGGGCCGACGGGCAGCAGGTCGATACCTGGCTGGTGCTGGGCGAAGTGGTGGGCGTGCATCTGGCCCATGCCGCGCTACAGGACGGGATCTACGACCCGGCCCGGGTGCAGACCATCCTGCGCGCGGGTGGTGCGGCCGACTATTTCGAAGTGCAGGCGCAGGCGCGCTTCCGCATGCAACGCCCGGGCTGAGTGCGCCAGCGTCGGCCTCCCATGCCGCGCGTGCCGCTCTCCCAATACCTCATTCCCACGTTCGCTTTCCGGTTGTCCCCATGCCCATCACCCCGCAAGAAGCCCTGCAACGCACCATCGAACACCGCGAAATCTTCCACGACGAAATGGTCGAGCTGATGCGCCAGATCATGCGCGGCGAAGTGTCGGACACGATGGTCGCCGCCATCCTCACCGGGCTGCGGGTCAAGAAGGAGACCGTTGGCGAAATCGCCGGCGCGGCTACCGTGATGCGCGAGTTCTCGCGCCGCGTGGAGGTCAGCGACCGGAAGCACATGGTCGATATCGTCGGCACCGGCGGCGATGGCTCGCACACCTTCAACATTTCCACCTGCGCGATGTTCGTGGCCGCAGCGGGCGGTGCCAAGGTGGCCAAGCACGGCAATCGCAGCGTGTCATCCAAATCCGGCAGCGCCGATGCGTTGGAGGCGCTGGGCGCAGTGATCGAGCTGCAGCCCGATCAGGTGGCCGCATCGCTGGCGCAGACCGGCATCGGCTTCATGTATGCGCCAGTGCATCACCCGGCCATGAAGGTGGTGGCGCCGGTGCGTCGCGAAATGGGCGTGCGCACCATCTTCAACATCCTCGGCCCGCTGACCAACCCGGCCGGCGCGCCCAATATCCTGATGGGTGTGTTCCACCCGGACCTGGTCGGCATCCAGGCGCGCGTGCTGCACGAGCTGGGCGCCGAACGTGCACTGGTGGTGTGGGGGCGCGATGGCATGGACGAGCTCTCGCTCGGCGCCGGCACCCTGGTGGGCGAACTGCGCGATGGCCAGGTGCGCGAGTACGAGGTGCACCCGGAAGATTTCGGCATTGCCATGTCGGCCAGCCGCAACCTCAAGGTGGCCGATGCCGCGCAGTCGCGCACGCTGCTGCTGCAGGTGCTGGACAACGTCCCCGGCCCGGCGCTGGACATTGTGGCGCTCAACGCCGGCGCCGCGTTGTACGTGGCCGGCGTGGCCGACAGTATCGCCGACGGTGTCGCGCGCGCGCGGGTGGTGCTGGCCGATGGCTCGGCGCGCGCCAGGCTGGACGCGTATGTGGCCTTCACCCGCCAGATCGCCGCGCAGGCGTGATCGCGCACGGCTGCAACGGTTCGCCGTGCAAGCGGCGGCCGCCTTGCCCTCTACCGGTGCGCCACGTGCGCTGGCGTGCCAGCGCAGCGCGATGTGGCCGTCTTGACCGATAATGCCCGCCCGCCAGGACCCCACACGATGAGCGACATCCTCAACACCATCCTTGCCCGCAAGGCCGAAGAAGTGGCCGAGCGCCACGCGCGCGTGCCGTTGGCCGAGCTGGTCGCGCGCTGCGCCGATCTGCCGCCCACCCGCGGTTTTGCTGCGGCCATGCAGGCCAGCATCGCGGCCGGCGATGCGGCGGTGATCGCCGAAGTGAAGAAGGCCAGCCCGTCGAAGGGGGTGATCCGGCCCGATTTCCATCCTGCCGATATCGCGGTCAGCTATGAATTCGGCGGTGCCAGTTGCCTGTCGGTGCTGACCGACGTGGATTTTTTCCAGGGCGCCGATGCCTATCTGCGCCAGGCGCGCGATGCCTGCACGCTGCCGGTGCTGCGCAAGGACTTCACCGTGGACCCGTACCAGGTCTATGAAGCGCGCGTGCTCGGGGCCGATTGCATCCTGCTGATCGTCTCGGCGCTGGACGATGCGCAGCTGGCCGAGCTGTCCGGCCTGGCCATGCAGCTGGAGCTGGATGTGCTGGTCGAAGTGCACGACATCGACGAGCTCGAGCGTGCGGTGCAGGTGCCGGTGCCGCTGGTAGGCATCAACAACCGCAACCTGCGCACCTTCGAGGTATCGCTGCAGACCACGCTGGACATGCGCGCGGCAGTGCCGCGCGACCGCATCCTGGTCACCGAAAGCGGCATCGTCACCCCCGACGACGTGCAGTTGATGCGCCGCAACGGCGTGAACGCGTTCCTGGTTGGCGAGACCTTCATGCGTGCGCCCGAACCCGGCGAGTCGCTGCGTCAGCTATTCTTTGCGCATGACTGAGTCGTATCCCGCGCCG
Organism: Xanthomonas cucurbitae; assembly: GCF_002939885.1. Taxonomy (GTDB): domain Bacteria; phylum Pseudomonadota; class Gammaproteobacteria; order Xanthomonadales; family Xanthomonadaceae; genus Xanthomonas; species Xanthomonas cucurbitae. The sequence goes on along the minus strand of NZ_MDED01000066.1, from coordinate 4,959 downwards.
AGCGACGATGCACCGTTGGTAGTCTTCGACTTCGACCACACGCTGTACGACGGCGATTCCGGCAGCCACCTGTTTGCCTGGTTGATCCGGCGCAACCCGTTGCGCCTGCTGGTGGCGCTGCTGGCCTCGCCACTGCTGGGGCCGATGGTGGCGATGCTGCCGACCCGCCGCCGTGGCGTCTCCGGCTATGTGTGGATCGCGACCTTCGGGCTGCATCGCACGCGCGAGTTCAACCGCTTCATCGATGCCTACGTGCTCAAGCATGAAGCGCAGATCCGCCAGCGCCTGCTGCCACACGCGCTCAAGGTGTTCACCGAGCATCGCGCCGCAGGCGACCGGGTCGTGGTCGCCACCGGTGCGCCGCCGGAGTTGGCGCGCGCGATTCTCGGATTTGTCGCGCACCAGGACGTGCCGGTGATCGGCAGCCTGGTCGGCCCGCGCCTGGGAGCGGTCACCGCGCGCCGTCATTGCCACAACGAAGAGAAGATGCGCATGTTGCGCGAGCGCGGCTACGCCGATATCGCCGTGGCGTATTCGGACAGCACCGCCGACCTGCCACTGTTGAAGGCCGCGCGCGCGCCGGTAGTGGTCAATCCCAAGGCCAATCGCGAAGACCTGTTTCGCCAGGTGCTGCCTGTAGGCACGCCGATCCTCAACTGGGGCTGCCGCGACCGCGGTGGCAAGGCGCTTCAGGACGCGTCTGCATAAGCGCGGCTAACCCACCGCAGCGCGCAGTCGTCAGGTGGGCACGCATGGCGCGCGCGGGGAGCGAGCCGATCGAGGTCGGCTGCTGCGGGTCGTGCGCCATGGGCGATGGCGCAGTGGATGTCCCGCAGGACAACCGGCGACATCGGGCCGCGGGCGGATGCCCGGCGGATCGGTAATGCCTCCTAGCCCGTTCGGCGGTCGGTGCGCACTCCACACCGGCCGCCGTGCGACAGGTGATTCAGCGTGTGCCGTACAGCACGACGGTCTTGCCACGTGCGTGCAGCAAGCCGTCCGCCTGCAACTTCTTCAGGACGCGTCCGGCCATTTCGCGCGAGCAGCCCACCAGGCGCGCCAGCTCCTGCCGCGACACGCGCAGCTGGGTGCCTTGCGGGTGGCTCATCGCCTCCGGCTCCTTGGACAGATCGTGCAGGGTCCGCACGATCCGGTCGGTCACATCCAGGAAGGCCAGGCGGCTGGCTTTCCTTGTCGTGTCGAGCAGGCGCTTGGAGAGCTGGACGCCAATGGCGTACAGGATGCGTGGCGCATCCGGCGACAGACTGGTCTGGAACAGCTGCTGCAGGCGCTCGTAGCTGATCTCGGCCAGCTCGCACTGGGTGCGGGTGCGCAGGATCACTTCGCGGGTGTCCGATTCGATGAACAAGCCCATCTCACCGACGAATTCGCCGCTGCCGAAATAGCCCAGCACCAACTCACGATCGTCATCTTCCTCGGCAATGATGCTCACCGAGCCGCTGATGACGTAGTAGAGCGTGCCCGCCGGATCGCCCGGCCGGAACACATCGGTCCGGGTCGGATAGCGTCTGCGGTGGCTGTGGGCCAGAAAACGCTCGATCGTGCCGGCGTCCAGCGCCAGGGAAGGGGTAGCGTTACGTACCGTCGTAGTCACAACCGTCGTGTTTCCTGAGCTCATGGTAGTTCCGCGTGTGATTCCTGAAGCTTAACGGCATGAGTCATGCAACGTAAACCATTCTTCATGACGGCATTTCGTTGCTGGGATCTTTGGCTCATAATTGGTTCCTTTCCCGCCTTCCAAAAGGACAGACCGACGTGGTCAAGCCGTTGCCTCGCCTGAGGCTACAGGGGTTCAACAACCTCACCAAGGCGTTGAGCTTCAACATCTACGACGTCTGTTACGCGCGTACCGAAGAAGAGCGTCAGCGCTACATCGAGTACATCGACGAGCAGTACGACGCTGATCGCCTGACCCAGATCCTGACCGATGTGGCCGAGATCATTGGCGCCAACATCCTCAATATCGCACGTCAGGACTACGATCCGCAGGGTGCATCGGTGACGATCCTGATCTCCGAAGAGCCGGTGATCGACAAGAAGCAGGCCGGCAGGGAGTTGATTTCCGAAGCTGTGGTTGCTCATATGGACAAGAGCCATATCACCGTCCATACATACCCCGAGACGCATCCGCAGGAAGGTATCGCCACCTTCCGTGCCGATATCGACGTGGCCACCTGTGGCGTGATCTCGCCGTTGAAGGCGTTGAACTACCTGATCGAGAGCCTCGAATCGGACATCGTCATCATGGACTACCGCGTCCGTGGCTTCACCCGCGATGTGAAGGGCAAGAAGCACTACATCGATCACAAGATCAACTCGATCCAGCACTTCCTGGCCAAGAACGTGAAGTCGCGCTACGAGATGTTCGACGTGAATGTCTATCAGGAAAACATCTTCCACACCAAGATGCACTTGAAGGACTTCGATCTGGACCAATATTTGTTCGAAGAGCGCGCCAAGAACCTTTCGTTCAAGGAGCGCATGAAGATCGAAACGCTGCTCAAGCGCGAGATCGAAGAATTGTTCCACGGACGTAACCTGAGCGAATAAGCGCAGCGAACGTGCCGGACCACCTGCTTGCAGGTGGATTCAAGATGCAAGGCGGGACGGCCCGCCACGCGATGACCTCGCGTTCCACAGCCGACGGCGGCCCAGTGTGCAGACACTGGGTCGCTTTTTTTTTGTCCGTTTTTTCTGTTGAGGAGTACCGCAATGCCCTGGATCTACCTGCTACTGGCCGGCCTGTTCGAAATCGGCTTCGCCATGGGCCTGAAATACAGCGACGGCTTTACGCGGCTGTGGTCCACTGTGCTGACGGTCGGCCTGGCTGGCATCAGCCTGTGGTTTCTGACCCAGGCGTTGAAGACCATCCCGGTCGGCACCGGCTATGCGATCTGGACCGGCATCGGTGCGCTGGGTGTGACCGTCGCCGGCATCGCGCTGTTCGGCGACAGCGCATCGTGGTCGCGGCTGGCCTGCATCGGGCTGATCGTGGCGGGTGTGATCGGTTTGAAGCTGGTCGGTTAGTCAGCGCCTGCCCCGATGTGTGTGCAGGTTGGCTGCCGAGCTTGAGCGCCTGCAGCCCGCACCCGATTCCCCACTCCCGATTCTCGATTCTCGATTCCCGACCTAGAGCCGGTACGCCACCGTCTTCATCAGCTTGGAGGCCAAGGCCATGGCGCTGGGGATCGGGGGGGGCAGGATGCGGGCGCCGGCCTGTTCTGCGTGGTCGGCGTGGCGGGCTTCGTCGATCTTCATGACCCGCAGGATGGCGCGGCTGCGCTGGTCGATCTCCGGCAGGGTTTCCAGGTGCTCGTCCAGGTGGGCTTCCACCTGGCGTTCGGTTTCGACCACGAAGCCCAGGCTCCAGTCGTCGCCGCGCAGGCCGGCCAGCGCACCGAGCGTGTAGCTGCCGACATACCAGAGCGGGTTGAACAGGCTGGGGCGGCTATCCAACTCGTGCAGGCGGTCGGCGCACCAGGCCAGGTGGTCGGTTTCTTCCTGCGCCGCTTCGAGCAGGTGTCGCTGGGTATCGGCGTCGCGGGCGACGGCGGCCTGGCCGAAATACAGCCCCTGCGCGCAGACCTCGCCGACATGGTTGATGCGCATCAGCCCGGCGGCGTGCGCGCGCTGCGGAGCCGTCAGTGCGGCATCCGGGGTGTCGGCGGCTGGATTGGGGCGCTGCGCGGGTGGATTGCCGAATACCGTCTCCAGCGCGCGCTGGGCTTCGGTCAGCAGCCGGTCGAGCGGGGTCTGCGATCGGGTAGGGGAGGTCTGGGTCATGTCCGGATTCTGGGCTTCGACCGCGCCGCTGCCAACCGCCCGCGCCGTAGCCGTCGCAGCGACTTGCGTCGCGCCGGGCCGCCGCGTACAATCCCGCCTCTTCTGTTTCGCCTTCACAACGCGTGGCAAAGTTCCAGCGGTCATTGCCGCTGCAATCCGCCCGACCACTCAAGAGTTTTCTCATGACTACGTTCACCGCCAAGTCCGAGACCGTCCAGCGCGACTGGTATCTCGTCGACGCCGCCGGCAAGACGCTCGGCCGTCTGTCCACCGAACTGGCCCGCCGCCTGCGCGGCAAGCACAAGCCGGTTTATACCCCGCACGTCGATACCGGCGATTACCTCGTGGTCATCAACGCCGAGAAGATCGTCGTCACGGGTAACAAGCTGAAAGACAAGAAGTATCATCGCTTCACCGGCTACATCGGTAACTTGAAGACCGAGAGCCTGGAGCAGGCGCTGCAGCGCCACCCGGAGCGCGTGATCGAAATCGCCGTCAAGGGCATGCTGCCGAAGGGCCCCCTGGGCCGCACCATGTACCGCAAGCTCAAGGTCTATTCGGGTGCCGAGCATCCGCACGCCGCCCAGCAGCCGCAAGTTCTGGATATCTAATCATGGCTATCACGCAAAACTACGGCACCGGCCGCCGCAAGTCCTCCACCGCTCGCGTGTTCCTGCGCAAGGGCACTGGCAAGATCACCGTCAACGACCGTCCGCTGGACGAGTTCTTCGGCCGTAAAACCGCGCGCATGATCGTGCGCCAGCCGCTGGAGCTCACCAAGAACACTGAAAGCTTCGACATCCTGGTCACCGCTTCCGGCGGCGGCACCACCGGCCAGGCCGGTGCGATCCGTCTGGGCATCGCCCGTGCGCTGGTCGAGTACGACGAAACCCTGAAGTTCGAGCTGCGCAAGGCTGGCTTCATGACCCGCGACGCCCGTGAAGTCGAGCGTAAGAAGGTCGGTCTGCACAAGGCCCGTCGCGCGACCCAGTTCTCCAAGCGCTGATCCATCGCGTCTGCGTTGCCCTGGTTCGCTGGGGCAATTGCTGCAAAAGCCCGGCATTGCCGCAATGCCAGTCAGTTAACGCTGATTGGCATTTTTCGTTGGGAACTTCGAAGCGCGGTTCTTGACGACTCTGGGGAAGCTTCGTTCGG
>NZ_MDED01000065.1 GCF_002939885.1 Xanthomonas cucurbitae | reverse complement strand
GTTCGACTTGAATCTTCAGTGGGCGGCCCATTTCGATGACTGTCTGTGATGAGATGGCACTATTATATCATTATGTAAACACCCTCTGAGCAGAGGGGGATATCGGGTCGTGGCAATCACGCGGGACCAGGCGTATGTGCCCGAGGCGATTGTCGCGTACGCCGTGGTGACCGATGCGGGAACGCAGATTACGCCTGATCTCTCGTTCGACCAGGCCAGGCTCTGGATCGATTCGTTGGTCGAAAACGAGGGGGGAGAGCGCCGCGATGGGTTGGCAGAACACAAGCCTATGGTCCGCCGTTAGGTCGCCACCGAAAGGCTTGGAAGAAGCGGCGGATGTTCAGATTCAATCGCATCGCGTTCGCCACCAGCGCTGATGGTCTTCTGCTTGCCGACCTGCGCAACTCGAGCCTAGTGCCTCCGGTGGATGGATGAATGACCGGATGGCAAGGGTGGAGGAGGGGGCGTCAGCGTAGCCAGTGGCATGGCGGGTACGTGATCCAGCCGCTGCCAACCCGCACGGCGCAGCGGCTGCTAAAAACGAAGTGAAAACGCTTCCTGAAAAATGTGATGAAAATCTCATAAGGGGTGTGTGAAAGCGCAGTTATTGTTGACTCAGCTACATGCAGGGCGCAAAGTTGCCGGGAATTACGGATGGGCAGAGCTCGATCAGGGGGGCGACGCCGGACGGGTCGCATCAGGAGTAAGGCTATGGATGGTTCTATGACGTATTCATCTTCTGCGGTTCTCATGCACGACGCGCGCAGGCGCGCTCGGTGGTCGCCTGCGGTCGCACGCAAAAAATTTTCAACGGCGCTTGTCTTCCGTCGCCCCCAGGCGAGCGGAGTCTTGTGCTGTCCGTGGTCTAAGCCCGTCTTTCATGAGTTGGAGAGGTCAGAGTGAATCCGATGTATGTGCTCAAGCGTTCGTTGGTATTGGCCATTGCCGTGTTGGCGGGTGCCTGCGCCACCAAACCCGCCCCGGACTTCGGCGGGCGTTGGAAGCATGTCAATCACTTCGATGAGGCACCGACCGAAATTCCGCTCTACACCTCCTACACCTACCAGGCCACGCCGATGGACGGCACCCTGAAGACCATGCTGGAGCGCTGGGCCGCAGACTCCAACATGCAACTGACCTACAACCTGCCGTCGGACTACACCCTGATTGCTCCGGTGTCGAACATCAGCACGACCAGCGTCCAGCAAGCCGCCACCGAGCTGAGTGCCGTGTATGCGGCGCAAGGTGTCTCGGTATCGGTTGCCGCCAACAAGCTGTTGGTACAACCCGTGCCGGTGTCGCCCGGGCTCAAGTAAGCGGACGCATTGCAGGCGAGCGCCATCGAGCGCCCGTTGGCGAAGCGCCTGGTGTCACTCAAAAGTATCCGCAGTTGGTCGCGGCGATGGTTCTGGGCCTGACAAGGCCCCACTGTGACGGATCTAGATATGTTGCGTAAGAAGGTCAGTGAAAAGGATGGGTCTGCTCAGGTGGGCGCTGCCGTGCAAAAGGCGGTGAACTACGAAGTGAGCATTGCCGATCTGGCGCGTCGCAGCGAAAAACGTGCGTGGATCGTTGCAACTGTTTCGATGGTGATTACCGTCATGACGGCTGGCGGCTACTACTACATGCTGCCCCTGAAGGAAAAGGTGCCCTACCTGGTGATGGCGGACGCCTATTCGGGGACCAGCACGATCGCCAAGCTTGAGGCGAACTTCGGTGGGCGAACTGTCAGCACGAGCGAAGCGCTGGCGCGCAGCAATATCGCGCGCTTCATCATCGCCCGCGAATCGTTCGACCTTTCCATCATCGGCCAGCGCGACTGGAATACCGTTTCGGCAATGGGCGGGACCAATGTCGTGGGCGAGTATCGTGCGCTGCATTCGGCCAATAACCCGCAACGGCCCCTGGCGATATACGGTCGGCTGCGTGCCATCCGTGTCAACATCCTGAGCATCACGTTGATCGGCGGAAACGGCAAGCCCTACACGGGGGCGACGGTCCGTTTCCAGCGGACCGTCTACGACAAGAACTCCACGGTGTCCACGTTGCTGGACAACAAGATCGCCACCATGGGATTCGTCTACCAGGACAACCTCGAGATGAGCGACAGCCTCCGAGTCGAAAATCCCCTGGGCTTCCGTGTCACCGATTACCGCGTCGATAACGATTATTCCGCGTTGCCGGTAGCTCCGGCGGCGGGTGCGGCCATCAATGCCCAGCCGCAGGCAGTGGCCCAGCCACAGGCCGTCGGGACCGGTGTGGTCGATCCCAATGCCGCCGCCCTGTCCGGCATGGCGCCGCAGGGCGGTGTGCCATTGCAGCAAGGGGTGCAGCCTGCGGGCGGCAGTCCGCAGCAATCGGCGCAGCCCGCATTCCCCGATCAGATGCAGCCAGCGGGCCAGCCACAGACGCAGCCCGCGATCCAACCCCAAGGGACGCCGAACAATGTCAATGGAGCAAGCGGTCGATGAAATTCTTTAACCGGTACAGGGGTGCGTTGTTGTCCGCGCTACCACTTGCGCTATGCACGTTTTCGGCGGCTGCCCAGGTCGTCCAGGAATACGAGTATGCGCCCGACCGCATCTACCAGGTGCGCACCGGCCTGGGGATCACCACGCAGGTGGAGCTGAGTCCGAACGAGAAGATTCTCGACTACAGCACCGGCTTCACTGGCGGCTGGGAGCTTACCCGGCGCGAGAATGTGTTCTATCTCAAGCCGAAGAATGTCGATGTCGATACGAACATGATGATTCGTACGGCCACGCACTCCTACATCCTTGAGCTCAAGGTCGTCGCCACCGATTGGCAGCGCCTGGAGCAGGCCAAGCAGGCCGGCGTCCAGTACAAGGTGGTGTTCACGTATCCCAAGGACACGAGCTTCAACAACGTCGCCGATGCGGACACCTCCAAGAGCGGGCCGCTATTGAATGCCAAGATCCTGAAGGGTCGCCGCTACTACTACGATTACGACTACGCGACACGCACCAAGAAGTCGTGGCTGATTCCAAGCCGCGTGTACGACGACGGGAAGTTCACCTACATCAACATGGATCTGACGCGGTTTCCGACCGGTAATTTCCCGGCGGTCTTCGGTCGTGAGAAAGAACATTCCGAAGACTTTCTCGTCAATACGACAGTGGAAGGCAACACCTTGATCGTCCACGGGACCTATCCTTTCCTGGTGGTTCGCCATGGCGATAACGTCGTCGGTCTGCGAAGGAACAAGCAAAAGTGAACTCGAATATTCCAAACGGCCCTGATGAGCAGTCCTCCAGCAATCGTGAGGACGAACAGCGACACGGCGAGTACAACGAGCGCAATAATCCCTATTTTGCGCGGCAGCAGGCGGGCGCCGCGCCAGACCTGGACGCCAACGAGCCTGTGTTGCGCTCCAGCGATATCAAGCGGCTCAACCGCAAGGCGCTTGTTTTCCTGGCGGCCATCGCAGCCCTGTTGATTGTGGTGATCTTCTGGCTGGCGACGCAGAGCGGAAGCGACGAGGCTGCGCCGAAGCCGCGTACCGAAACCGTGGTGGCGCCAGCGCTGCCGCAGAACATGACCGCGCCCGTCGAAGAGGCACCGGTGCCGCTGGCGCAGCAGCCAAACCTGCCGCCACTGCCGCCGATGCCGACCGGTGCCGGCGATGACGGTAATTCCGCACCAGAGCGTCCGCGTGGTCCCACCCTGTTGGAACGCCGTATCCTGGCAGAGCAGGCGGCGGCCAACGGCGCCGGTGCCGCAAGCATGCCTGGTCAGCCCGGCGCGCAGCCTGTCGCTGCCCAGGAAGGCGCCGAGGTGCTGCTGGCCAAACCCATCAGCAACCCGGACGGCCTGATGGTGCGCGGCACCTACATCCGTTGCATCCTCGAGACGCGGATCATTTCCGATTTCGGCGGCTACACCTCGTGCATCGTCACCGAGCCGGTGTATTCGATCAACGGACACAATCTGCTGCTGCCCAAGGGTTCCAAGATGCTCGGCCAGTACGGTGCCGCCGAACCGACGAGCCGGCGGATGCAGGTGGTGTGGGACCGCGTCACCACCCCGACCGGACTCGATGTGACCCTGGAAGGCCCGGGTATCGACACGCTTGGCAGCGCCGGCCATCCGGGCGAATACAACGCGCATTGGGGCAACAAGATCGCCTCGGCGCTGTTTATCAGCCTGTTGAGCGATGCGTTCAAGTATGCCGCCGCCGAATACGGCCCCGAGACGACCACGATTGGCGTGGGATCCGGGATCGTCACCCAGCGGCCGTTCGAGAGTAATACTGCACGCAGCATGCAGCAGCTTGCCGAGCAGGCCGTGGAGCAGTCCGGGCGTCGTCCCGCCACCTTGACCATCAATCAAGGCACGGTCCTGAATGTCTACGTTGCCAAGGACGTCGACTTCTCGGCGGTTCTTCCGAAGTGAATGCAGTGAGCGCCATGACGATCGACGATTCTCCGACAGCGCGGATTTCGAACGATTTCCTCGATTACCAGTACTCGGTACTGGGAATCCTGGATTATCTGAACTCGCCTGACGTGACCGAAATCTGCATCAATCGGCCTGGCGAGCTGTACCTGGAGACCATCCATGGCTGGCAGCGGGTCGATGTGCCGTCGCTGACCTACGACCGCGCCCGGCAGTTCTGCACGGCGGTGGTCAACGAGAGCAATACCGGGCAGCGCATCACCGATGCGGACCCGGTGGTGTCGTTGACCTTCCCCACCGGGCAGCGTGCGCAGTTCGTGATGCCGCCAGCCTGCGACGCCGGCAAGGTGTCGATCACCATCCGGCTTCCCTCCAAGCACACCAAGTCGCTCGAGCAATACAAGCACGACGGTTTCTTCGACGAGGTGCTGGAACAGTCGGCAGACGTCAGCGATCACGACCAGGAACTGCTGGAGTTGCGGCGCAAGCGCGACTACGCCGAGTTCTTCAAGAAGTGCGTGCTGTACAAGAAGAACGTGGTGGTGGCTGGCGCGACCGGTAGTGGCAAGACCACCTTCATGAAGGCGCTGGTCAATCACATTCCCAACGAAGAGCGCCTGGTGACGATCGAGGACGCGCGGGAACTGTTCATCAGTCAACCCAACTCCGTGCACCTGCTGTATTCGAAGGGGGGGCAAAGCGCCAGCAACGTGACCGCCAAGAGTTGCATGGAGGCCTGTCTGCGCATGAAGCCCGATCGCATCATCCTGGCCGAGTTGCGTGGCGACGAGTCGTTCTACTTCATTCGCAATTGCGCCTCGGGCCACCCTGGTTCCATCACCAGTTGCCACGCCGGCAGCGTCGAGCAAACCTGGGACCAGCTGGCGTTGATGGTGAAGGCCTCCAGCGAGGGCTCCGGCCTGGAGTTCGAAGTCATCAAGCGGCTGCTGAAAATGACCATCGACATCGTGGTCCACATCAAGGCGCATGCCGGGCGACGGTTCATCACGGGAATCGATTTCGATCCCCTGCGAACCTTGCGCGGCGGTTGAACGGTCGCTTGAGCGGTCATCTGGCCTGAAGGAGAAATGACATGTTGCCTGGCATGGAACTGATGGGGTGCTCTGGACTCGCCGTCCCCGGCGAGGTGATGCAGCACGTCGTTCGGGTCGAGTCGTCACGCAACCCCTATGCCATTGGTGTGGTCGGGGGGCGGCTGGTGCGCGAGCCGCGCGGCCTGGCCGAGGCTGTCGCCACCGCCAAGATGCTCGAGCAGAAGGGCTACAACTTCTCGCTTGGCCTGGGTCAGGTCAATCGCTACAACCTGCTCAAGTACGGCCTCACCAGCTACGAGATGGCGTTCGAGAAATGTCCTAATCTGGTTGCCGCCTCCAGGATCCTGGCCGAGTGTCACTCGCGGTCGGGAGCGAACTGGGGCAAGTCGTTCAGTTGCTACTACTCAGGCAACTTCGAAACCGGTTTCAAGCACGGTTATGTGCAGAAGATCTACGCCTCCATCCGTCAATCGGTCGCGGCGTCCGGCGCCGAACCCATTGCGGTGGTGCCGGCCGGTCAGGTCCAGCTGCGGCCTGCCAACCCTGCACGGCAGGCCGCCGCCGAACTGGTGGACGCCATCGTCGCCCGTCGGATTCAGGATCTGGCCGGCGCGCGCACCACAACGGCTTCACCGTCGCCGCCTATGCTAGCGCTGCCGCCTGCCTCATCCCCGGCTCCCACGCCGGCGACAGCAGCGGCGCCGGCATCGGATAACGAACTGTATGTGGTGAAGGCGACGGCGCAGGGGCGCGGCGTGGTGATGCCGGCCGTTGCGTCGCAGGCGCAGACCTCGAACGGGCGGCCTGCAGGTGCGGTTCCGGCGCAGCCCGCCGTGCAAGCTGCCCCGCAGGTCGATAGTGCATTTGTTTTTTAGGACGCAAGAACGCCAAGGATACTGGCTGCTGGACCCCCTCTGTTCCCAAGGAGTTAGACATGAAGTTTGAAATCGACAAGAAAACGCTGGCCGATGCCAAAATGGTTGGTACACAGGCAATGAAGGCCCTGCTGTTTACCTCGTTGCTGCTGGTGGCCGGTGGCGCTGCTGCAACTACGGGAGGCAGTGGTAACGAACTCGGTGGCACCGATACCCGCGTCTGCGGATTCCTGAACAACGTGACGAAGCTGCTGAACATGGGTTCGATCGCGGTGGTCACCATCGCCGTCATCGTGGCCGGCTACCAGATCGCGTTCGCGCACAAGCGTATCTCCGAGGTTTCCCCCATTCTGATCGGCGGCGTGCTGATCGGTGCGGCGGGCCAGATCGCCAACATGATCCTGCAGAACAAGGGCGCCGGTTCTGCTGGCGATTGCTCGGGCATCGGTGCGTCGCTGGTTCAGTTCGCTCAGTACTATGCATAAAGATGTGCTCTTCCGCGGGTGCACTCGTCCTGCGATGTTTCTCGGGGTTCCCTACATCCCGTTTTTCATCGGTGCCGGCGGTGGCCTGCTGTCAGGCATGTACTTCGATCTTTGGTTCCTGCTCTCCATTCCCGTCATCATCTTCGTCATGCAACAGATGGCCAAGCGCGACGAGATGATCTTCAGGTTGCTTGGATTGCGCTGGCTGTTCCGGATGCGTGTTCGCAACCTGCAGCGCTACGCGGGGATGTGGGTGTTCAGTCCTAACGAATATCGCAAGGGTCCTCCGGGCAAACCCCGGTGAGCACATGAGCCGTTTCACCAACCCCACGCCGGCGGTCTGCGTGGGGTTGGTGCTTGTGGTGACCGTGTCGGTGTACTGCTTCCTTTCTTAACTTGGTAAGACCATGTTCAGTCCAGATAGTCCGATCAGCGATTTTGTTTCCATTTCGACGCATGTCGCGCCGTCGGTCGTCAAAACGACCGCTGGCGACTACCTGCTGATCTGGCATCTGGCTGGCTTGCCGTTCGTGGGGCGCGACGAGTTCGAGCTCGAGCAACGGCACAACACCTTCAATCGTCTGTTGCAGACCCTGCGCGCTCCGGACTTCGCCAACGTGGCGTTCTGGGTACACGACGTGCGGCGTCGGCGCCGGATCGGCACCGGTGGGCGCTTTGGTCAGTCGTTCAACCAGGGCCTGTCGGACGAGTACTACGCGGCGTTGTCCTCGCAGAAGATCATGCAGAACGAGCTGTACTTCAGCATGATCTATCGACCGGTGGTGACCGGGCGTCGGCTGGTGGAGAAGTCGGCCAACCCGGACAAGATCCGCGTGGAGGAAGAGCAGGCCGTTGGCAAGATCGTCGAGCTGGCCACCAATGTGGAGGCGGTGCTCAAGGATTATTCGCCGTATCGGTTGGGCATGTACGAGGCCAAGAATGGCATCGTGTTTTCCGAGACGCTGGAGTTCCTGGGCTATCTGCTCAACCGCATCGATGAGCCGGTGCCGGTGCTGCAGGCGCCGGTGCCCGCGTACCTGCCGGTCAGCAAGCACATGTTCGCCAACAAGACGGGCGATTTCGTCATTCGTACGCCCGATGGCATCAACCACTTCGGCGCGATCCTCAACATCAAGGAATACGCCGACGGGACCTACCCGGGCATTCTCAATGGCTTGAAGTACCTGGATTTCGAGTACGTCATGACGCATTCCTTCAGCCCGGTCGGACGCCACGACGCGCTGAAGGTGCTGGAACGCACCAAGGGCATGATGATTTCCTCCGGGGACAAGTCCTCCAGCCAGATCCGCGACCTGGACCTGGCGATGGATGACGTGGCGTCGGGCAACTTCGTGCTGGGCGAGTACCACTTCACGTTGGCGGTGTATGCCGACAGCCAGGAGAAGCTGGCGCGGCAGATCGCGACCACGCGCGCGGAGTTGTCCAACGCGGGCTTCGTGTCGGCCAAGGAAGACCTGGCGATCGCCTCCTCGTTCTACGCGCAGCTGCCGGGCAACTGGCGCTTCCGCACGCGCATCGCCAACCTGAGCTCGCTCAATTTCCTGGGCTTGTCGCCGTTGCACAACTTCGCCCAGGGCAAGCAGCACAACAACCCGTGGGGCGACTGCGTGACGACGCTGCAGACCACCAACGGCCAGCCGTATTATTTCAACTTCCACGCCACGCATCCGGCGGAGAATTCGCTGGGCGAGAAGGCGATCGGCAACACGATGGTGATCGGCAAGTCCGGTACCGGCAAGACGGCGCTGATCAATTTTCTGCTGAGCCAGGTGCAGAAGTTCGATCCGGTACCGACGATCTTCTTCTTCGACAAGGACCGCGGCGCGGAGATTTTCGTGCGCGCCTGCGGGGGCAACTACCTGGCGCTGGAAAACGGCGTACCGACCGGCTTCAACCCGTTCCAGTGCGAGCGCAACGAAGCCAATACGCAATTTCTGGCGGAGTTGGTCAAGGTGCTGGGGGGCAAGGCGGAGTACAG
>NZ_MDED01000064.1 GCF_002939885.1 Xanthomonas cucurbitae | reverse complement strand
CTACCTGATCGCAGAAAAGCGCTCGAAGTTGAAGCAGATCAAGAACAAACGCGCGTTGAAGCGGGCAAAGCGTTGGGAGCACACCAAGGCCATGCGGGCGAAGGTGGAGCATCCGTTCCGCGTGATCAAACGCCAGTTCGGCTACGTCAAGGTGCGCTATCGCGGTTTGGCGAAGAACACCGCGCAGGTGTTGACGCTGTTTGCGCTGTCGAACCTGTGGCAGAAGCGAAAGCACTTATTGCCTGCGATGGCCGAGTTGCGTCTGTAATCCGGGGAAACCCTCGGAAATGCGCTGAAAACGGCGAAAATCGAAGGTTTGAACGAGTTTTACGCGACCCAGGACGGCTTTTTCCGTCTCCTGGCTGCGTTGATCAGACAATCCCAAGGACTTGTGCCGGCGGCATGGCTTCACCGAGGCCTCCTACTACCTGTGGCGCAGCAAGTTCGGCGGAATGAGTGTGCCCGATGGCAAGCGGCTCAAGGACCTGGAGGCTGAGAACGTGCGGCTGAAGAAGTTGCTGACCGAACTGAGGCTGATGCCACCGGCGAGGCGGATCTCCACGCTTGGCGTGGGCACGGCGGGGGTGACGTGCAGCGGTAGCGTGGCCGGAAGTGCTGCAGACGCTGCAAGTTTGCCGCGCCAGTAGGTGAAGCTGCTCAACGAGACGCCGTGCTCGCGGCACCACGCCGATGGCGGACCATGCAGCTATGCGGTGTGACCAATCATCGTGATTTGAAGATATCGGGGAGATCCGTTGAGAAGAGCGCGATATCCCAACGGGCTGCTGGTGACTTGTAAAGGTGAGATTGCCGGACGCTTACATCGCAGCGAGCGTCGCATTCGTTATCAAGGTTTCGTATCGTAGAAGTCGCTCGCGAGCGGATTGACTAAATTTGGTGGATGAAAACCTATACCACCAGTTCAAATTCGTTACGTACAAACTTGCCTAACGTTCATGAGGAACAACCCGGTCCAGCGGAGAATCACGCAACCACCAGCACCAGGGGCAACCCTCCACCACTTGGACGGCCGCCTAGCAAACGGCGGCGGCTGGAGTCGGATGAACCTGGGGCGTCGATGCGACGCACGGAGCGCTTGCTCGTGAATGAGCGAACCGGAGCCAGCGAAAGCGCATGGGACAGGCGCGTCGGGCAATCAGTCACCCGCTCACACTTGCCCGATGATCCCGCCGACCGGCACGGCATCGCACCCGATCAGCGCCTGGACAGAGTGCCCGCTGACGTCAGCGGCGCGTCGTCGCATCGGCGGCCACAACGATCAACGCATGATCGTTTGGAGGCCAGCACATATCTTCGACCGTCCGAACAACCGTCCGACCGGATCGCAGGAAAACGGCCGCGGGAAGAGCAAGAGCCATATCGGCAGTCAAAGCGGCAAGTCAATGACGTGGGGCTGACGAAGGACGATCTCCGCAGGGCCGAACATCAGCTGGACTCGGCGGCAAAAAAACGGCTACAGGCGCAGCGAGAGCAGCAGCGGCTACACTTAAGTGAGCCCCACGGAATCGCTCGGAACCACAACGCCGGCCTGTGCGTGTCCATGGCATATGACAACGAGCTGGCGCACCGTATGCGTGACGGAATGGCTTTGCCCTTTTTGGAAGAAGGTGTCAACGCTCAGATCAACGCGCAGCGACTCGACAAATACCTTAGTCTGATTGCCAGCGCACGGCGCGCCAGGACAGGCGTGACACCCCGCGATCTCGATCGTTGCACCGAGCTCGCGGCGCACTACCTCTACCAGACCGGATGGTTCGAAGGTGCATCA
This sequence comes from Xanthomonas cucurbitae, assembly GCF_002939885.1. Classification (GTDB taxonomy): domain Bacteria; phylum Pseudomonadota; class Gammaproteobacteria; order Xanthomonadales; family Xanthomonadaceae; genus Xanthomonas; species Xanthomonas cucurbitae. The sequence goes on along the minus strand of NZ_MDED01000064.1, from coordinate 7,690 downwards.
CTGGCGCAGCTGGCGCATGTGAGCAACAAGCTGAGCAAGCACCCGAACCAGCCCGCGTGCATGGAGGCAATCGCGTGGATCGCCGGGCAGGTCAATCAGGCCGATGATCTAGTGGGGCTGAGTGGCTACTTGTCGGCGCTCCTCCTGAACGCCTTCGCAAAGAATACTGACAGCGGCAGGTGTGAACGCGCGGTGGCTCGCTTGGCACGTCACCTGCTGCGTGACAAACAAGTCCAGCAGTCTTTGATCCCGTGGGAAGTTGGCCTGGCACTCAACACCTTCAGCAAGTGGTTCGATAATCCGGATTGCCAGGCCACGGCGCACCGGCTCGCCGCGCTTGTCGCCAGCGACAAACGCTTGGGTTATGCAATGGATGCGCAGAGCGTGGCCAATACGCTCAACGCCCTGTGCAAATGGCCCGACAACACGGCCTGTGCGGCCGCCGCCAGCGCGCTGGCCGCACGGCTGGCCGACGAGGGCAAATTGCGCAAGGACCTCAAGCCGCAAGAATTGAGCAATGCGCTCAACGCTCTGAGCAAATGGCCCGACACGCCGGTCTGTGGAGAGGCTATCGGCGCGCTGGCCGCACGGCTGGCTGACGAGAGCACATTGCGCAAGGGCCTGTGCCCGCAAGAGATGGGCAATGCGCTCAACGCTCTGAGTAAATGGCCCGATATGCCGGCCTGTGCGGACGCCGTCGGCGCGCTGGCCGAGCGGCTGGCCGACGAGAGCACATTGCGCAAGGACCTCAAGCCGCAAGAATTGAGCAATGCGCTCAACGCTCTGAGCAAATGGCCCGACACGCCGGTCTGTGGGGAGGCTGTCAGCGCGCTGGCTGCACGCCTGGCCGACGAGAGAAAATTGCGCAACGACCTCAGTTCGCAAGGCGTGGCCAATGCGCTCAACGCTCTGAGCAAATGGCCCGACATGTCGGCCTGTGCGGCCGCTGTGGGCGCGCTGGCCGACGATCCCGGGTTGGGCAAGATCCAGAACTCCATCCACGTGATCCAAGCGCTCAATGCCCTGAGCAAATGGCCCGACATGCCGGTCTGTGGGGAGGCTATCGGCGCGCTGGCCGCACGGCTGGCCGACGAGAGCGCATTGCGCAAGGACCTGGACGCGCAAGGCGTGGCCAATGTGCTCAACGCCCTGAGCAAATGGTCAGACACGCCGGTCTGTGGGGAGGCTGTCAGCGCGCTGGCCGCACGGCTGGCCGACGAGAGCAGATTGCGCAACGACCTCAGTTCGCAAGGCGTGGCCATCGCGCTCAACGCCCTGAGCAAATGGCCCGACACGCCGGTCTGTGGGGAGGCTGTCAGCGCGCTGGCCGCACGGCTGGCTGACGAGGGCACATTGCGCAACGAACTGGATCCGCAAGGCGTGGCCAATGTGCTCAATGCCCTGAGCAAATGGCCCGACACGGCGCCCTGTGCGGCCACCGTCGGCGCGTTGGCCGAGCGGCTGGCCGACGAGAGCACATTGCGCAAGGACCTCACGCCGCAAGAAGTGAGCAATGCGCTCAACGCCCTGAGCAAATGGCCCGACACGCCGGTCTGTGGAGAGGCTATCGGCGCGCTGGCCGCACGGCTGGCTGACGAGAGCACATTGCGCAAGGACCTGGACCCGCAAGGCGTTGCCAATGTGCTCAATGCCATGAGCAAATGGCCCGACACGGCGGACTGTGCGGCTGCCGCCAGCGCGCTGGCCGGGCGGCTGTGCGACGATCCCCGGTTGCGCAAGGCCCTGGAGCCGCAAGACGCCGCCACCGCCCTCAACGCCCTGAGCAAATGGCCCGACACGCCGGTCTGTGGGGTCGCCGTCGGCGCGCTGGCCGAGCGGCTGGCCGACGAGAGCAGATTGCGCAACGACCTCACGCCGCAAGGCGTGGTCAATGTGGTCAATGCTCTGAGCAAATGGCCCGACATGCCGGCCTGTGCGGCGGCCGTCGGCGCGCTGGCCGGACGGGTGGCCGACGAGAGCACCTTGCGCAAGGACCTAAACCCGCGAGGCGTAGCCAATGTGCTCAATGCCCTGAGCAAATGGCCCGGCACGCCAGACTGTAAGAATGCCGCCAATGCGCTGGCCGAGCGGCTGGCCGACGAGAGCACATTGCGCAAGGACCTAACCCCGCGAAGCGTGGGCAATGTACTCAATGCCCTGAGCAAATGGCCCGACATGCCGACCGGTGCGACCGCCGTCGGCGCGCTGGCCGAGCGGCTGGCCGACGAGAGCACTTTGCGCAAGGACCTGGACCAGTGGGGCGTGGCCAATGTACTCAATGCCTTGAGCAAATGGCCCGAGATGCCGGTCAGTGGGGCCGCCGTCGGCGCGCTGGCCGAGCGGCTGGCCGACGAGAGCACCTTGCGCAAGGGCCTAACCCCGCAGGGCGTGGCCAATGTGCTCAATGCCCTGAGCAAGTGGCCCGACACGGCGGACTGTGCGGCCGCCGCCAGCGCGCTGGCCGGGCGGCTGTGCGACGATCCCGGGTTGTGCAAGGCCCTGGAGCCGCAACACGTGGCCACCGCCCTCAACGCCCTGAGCAAATGGCCCGACACGCCGGTCTGTGGGGCCGCCGTCGGCGCGCTGGCCGAGCGGCTGGCCGACGAGAGCACCTTGCGCAAGGACCTGGACCCGCAAGGCGTGTCCAGCACGCTCAGCGCCCTGAGCAGATGGCCCGATATGCCGGCTTGCGAGGGGGCCATGGACCTCTTGGCGACGAGGCTGGTTGAGGACCACGATCTGCGACACGTCATGGAAGCGCAAGACGTGGCCGTGGCGCTCAATGCGATGAGCAGATGTTCCGGAATGCCGGCGCGTCAATCGGCAGGGGTACTGCTCAGCGAGCGTGCAGGCTCGGCCGAGCTGCCCTGGCAGCAGTTCAGTATGCGTGGAATGTCCATGATGGCGAACGCGATGTCCCGCCTGCTGCACATGGACGAAGAGGACGATGGGCCATTCCAGGCCCTGGGTGTGGCCAAACTGCAGGCCATGGCCGGGCACCTTGACCTGCACCGCGAGCGTTTTGCGTCCGCCTCGGCCGCAGATATCGGGGTACTCTTAAAGGCCCTTGCATCGGCGCGGCTGCAACGCCAGATGCGTCCGCTGGGTCAGCCAGCGCTGGAGCAGGTGTCGGCACTCGTCCGGGATGACGGATTAAGCCAGACCAGCCTTGAGGGGATCGGCAGCCTCTGCATGGGATTGTTGCCGTTTATCTTCAGTCCGGAGTTGAGCTCCCGCCATCGCGGCCAGGCATTACACGTGTTCAACAGGTTGCAGCCCATCGTCGCGCGCAAGATCGACCTGTACCTGAGCGGCGGTGGCCCGCAGCCTTCGGCCGACACCGAGCGTTACGCAACGCGCCGCCCTGCGCTGACCTTCTTCCAGGTGCTCAAAGCCTATGCGGTGGTGAGCCGGCAATGGAAACCGCGCAACCTTGAAGGCTCGCGGGGGGAACTGCGCCAGCGCCGCGACCAACTGGCGCAATGGGTGGATCTGACGCTAGAGCGGACCCGCAAGGCCATTGAGGCGGACCTCGGAGAGATGAGCTGGAACCTGATCGCGCAGATCGAGGCCGGCGACAAAGTGTTCGACGCTCTGGACCTGCGCATGGCGAAGGACGCGCCGACGATTACCCAGGCCCATCCACCGACCCGTTTTGACCTGGGCAGTGGGCATCTGAGCATGTGCTCGGTTCCTGGCCAGCCGGTTGTGCCGGCCACCGGCCGCGGCAGCACGACCCATGTCGTGGTCGATCTGCAGGGTAAGGAAATTTCGAATAACCAGACCGAATCAGACAAGCCTTACTCGCTGTTTGCGCGTCTGACCGGGCTGCCGCTGGTGGAGGTCCAGCTGCCCGGGGAAATCTCGACATTCATGCTTGCGCGCACGTTCAACTACAACGGCGAGCCCTGGCGCTTCGACATGTTCGGCGGTAGTCGCGCCGCGCGCAGCAAATCTGGTAGCAGCAGCCTTGTGCCGTCTCGCGGGCCTGAGAAGGCGTCGCTGCTGCCGGCGTTCCGTTATGCCGACACCGCCCCGGGCAGTAGCCTGATGCAGCTGGCCGCCAAGCTCGCTCCGCAACGCGAGGACTGGTCGCGCATGCAGCGATCGCTGCTGGAGATGGTCCCGAGCGACCATGTCGTGGAGGGCACCCTGCGCCTGGGCGTGTTCGATGACGTCGACGGCCCTGTGCATCCGTTCAAGCCGTTGACCGTGGATGGAACTGCCCTAGCGTTATGTCCCAACGATGGCTGCGGCTTTTTGAAATTGGAGGTGGCCTTGTCCATCCCTGCCTTCCGCAAGCATTACGAGGCTTGGCAGGCCGTACAGGCGAACCAGGCCAGCCAAGAGCAGCGCGATCTGGTTGCCAAGCACAGGGGGCCTTCGCTGATGCCAGCGCAGGCGCTGCAGCACTATCCGCGCGACGAGGCGGCGCTGGAAGAAGCACACGAGGCGATGCAGCGTCAGCTCGAGGCGCTCCAGCCCGTACAGGGTGAACCCTTGGCGTTGTACAGGCTTGCCGTCGGGGGCGGGTACCAGGGCCAGAGGGTCCGTGCGGTGCCCTCGGCCGACGACAAGGTGCATCTGCCGCAGCAGCGCAGCCAGGCCTTCGACGTCGCAGGTGGCCCCTTGCTACTGGGCAAGCCACCCTATGACAAGGAGAATCTGCTGCCGGTGCCGGAGGACCGCATTGCGACCGTGGCCAAGGGCGACGCCACCGCTGAGTTCCTCTCGCAGTCATTCGGCATCCAGTACAGCTACACCGGCTTCGATGATCGCTCCGGCCTCGATCTCCAGATGCTGCACAGCAAGGGCATGCTGGTCGTCGTGCCGGAGAAGAATTGGCCGGTCGATTTCGCCGACACGGACCTGGTCTGCTCCAAGGAGGATCTGAAGACGCTGTCGTGCTGGACGAACGGCCGTGACCGCAGTGCCCTGCCGCGCGACATGCTCAGCACCGGCAGCCTGCGGCTCAAGGAAATTGTGGAGCCTGGGCGCCTGGGCGCACTGCCGATTGCCGAATTGCGCAAACGCAACATGGACACCGACGGGGACGACGCCTTCGTTTACGCAGGCTATCCCAAGCTGGCCGCGCTGATTTCGCGTGTGATGGTCGATCGCGAGGGCAGGCGCGGTCGGCAACAATCCTTCAAGCCGCCGAAGACGGCCACGCCGGCCATCGACCCGGCCAGCGGCCAGTACCAGCCCGGGCGGCTGTCGGAGATCATGTCCCTCAAGCGCGGTCAGCAAGTCACCTCCGCGGCCGCCACCCTAGCGGCGCGCTTCATGGCGCAACCGGACGACCTGCGAGAAGCGCTTGCACGCCAAATGATGTTCGGCACCTACGATGGCATCGAGCGCGACTTGCGCAATGGTTTGCGCGAAGTGCTCGAGGAGCAGGCTCTCGATCCTCAGGTGTTGGCGAACCTTCGCTTCCAGGCGCGCGAAGCGATCGAACGCGCCCACCTGCCTGAAGCGCGAGAAGCCGCCGAGTTGCTGCACGCGCAGCTGCTTGGGCTTGCGCCGGATGCGCCCGCTACCAGCGAGGCGCCCGTTCTGCCCGAGGTTCTGGCTGAGGCGTTTCCGGGCCTGGCCAAGGCCTACGAGGCCGCCTCTGGCGTCGAAGCGCGCATCCACGCCATCCTGGACAACTACCCGGTGCTCCAGTTATCGCATGCGCAGTTCCCGGATGGGCAACCAGGGTTCATCCCCGACGAGCCGGAACTGACCATGCGCAATCTTTTCACCATCGCGATCAAGGTCGGCACCGATGCGCTGAAGTCTGACACCGGCACGGCGCTGTTCAGCAAGATCGTGCAGGCGTGCGAACGCTGCGAGCGTGGGTTCGACGACCGGGTGCGCTTTGTGCCGTACAGCAAGGCGACCGCCCGGGCGATGCAGGAGGGGCGATTCGATCCTGAACAGACCAAGGGAGTTCTGCAGCGCATGCCGTCGATGGCAGCCGGCGTCATGGAAGACGCGCTTCACGCGCTGCAGCAGGCAGGCTTGATCGACCTGCCGCAGCCGCCAGCCGCGCGGCTGCGCGCCGTGCAGCCAGAGGACATTGCGTTTGAAGCGCAGGCTTTGCTGACCCGTGCGCGCCAGATGGAACCCCAGGTCACCGACATGCTGCGGCATATCGCCGAGCGCCATGGTGGTCAACTGGCCGGAACACAACATCAACTGAAGTCGTTTGGCTCGTTGAAGGAAAAGCTCACGCAGCGGATCGCGGTGAAAAAGCAGACGCTGGAAGAAGCGGTAGCCGGCGTCAACGACGCGTTGCGTTACAGCGTGGTCCTGGAACCGCAGGACTTTACCGCCGGCCTGCGCGCTGTGCTGGCCGCACTGGACAATCAGGGACATGCGCGGATCAAGCTGACCAATCAATTCACCAAGTACCCGCCAATCTTTAAGGCCATCAACGTCACGTTGCGAAACCCTGAGGGTGCGTTGTGGGAGATCCAGTTCCACACGCCGGAGACCTTTGAGCTCAAGGAGCAATTTCACGATCTCTACAAGCGCTCACATGCATTGGCGCTTGGCGGTGCCTCGCGGTCCGAGCAGCGCGAGCTGCAGGCGCCTGCGGTAGAGGCATTCAAGCGCGTCGCCTCGCCCCCGGAGTGCGAGCAGATCGACGACTGGCAGGAAGAGATCGCCCCGGCTTTGGCAAGTACTGCGTCGATGCTCGACTCCAAGCAGAATCCCGTAAGTGCAGACGTCTCGCCTGCATACACCGTGTTCAATATCGCCGCAGGCAAGCAGGGGGTGTTGACGCCGGTGTTCAACAAGCTGGCCGACAACCTCGGCCTGCAGCTCTGGGGGAATGTGCGCTACAACGCGGCAGAGGACCGGATCGAGCAGGAGCGACAGGCGCCGTTCCAGAAATCGGTCGCATCGATCAAGGACAAGATTCGGCGCCATCTACGAGGCGGCATGACGGGTGCACAGGCCGGTCAGAGCGTGGGCGATGCGCTGCGTTATGTGTTTGAAGTGCCTTCCGAAGATTTCGTGGCGAAGGTGTTGGCGGCAGATGACGCGCTGCAACGGCAAGGAATGACGTGCGTGACGCTGAAAAACTACTTTGTCTCAGGAGATGGCACCTACAGAGGCATCAATGCCAGCTTCACCGATGCCGAGGGCTATGCGTTTGAAGTGCAGTTTCACACTGCCGAGAGCTTTAAAGTCAAGGCGCAAACGCACCTGCTGTACAAGCGGATGCAGTTGGCACAGACCAGACTTGACAGGGAGAAGGAGAAATCTCAGCCCGACCCCGTCAGGCAGGCAAAGCTGACGCAGGAGATCGCAGGGCACAGAAAGGCGATGCACGAGATGACGGCGAACGTACGCAAGCCTGTCGGCGTCGAGCGTATCGGGGGGCGCGCATGAGGTCCAATCAATCGCTCAAGACGTCGGAGACCTGCAACTTTCGAGAAGAGGGAGGTGTGAGCCAGACGACGTCTCCAACGCAAAGGCATGAGCGCCGAGCCCTACTGCTGCTGAAACATCAGGACGACTAGGGCTTGTAGTAAGCGGCGAGTGAGTCGGTCACCGTAAAGGTGATCGACTGCCTGGCGTCCGAGAACGGCCTGAAAACAGGATTTTTTTCTGGCTCATCGCGGATTCGTGTGGGTGCCTTGAGGCCCCTGAATCTGCGTTGAGCCTTGGAAACAGGCCCTTTCCACCGTCCCAG
>NZ_MDED01000063.1 GCF_002939885.1 Xanthomonas cucurbitae | reverse complement strand
CCGCACCGAACGAAGCTTCCCCAGAGTCGTCAAGAACCGCGCTTCGAAGTTCCCAACGAAAAATGCCAATCAGCGTTAACTGACTGGCATTGGGCAGTGCCGGGGTTTTAGGATGATTGGCGTCCCCACGGGGATTCGAACCCCGGTGTCCACCGTGAAAGGGTGGTGTCCTAGGCCTCTAGACGATGGGGACGCGTATCAAAACCTCGTTGTCCAATCCAGACGGCCTAATGTCTGGAGTGGTGGAGCCAGGCGGGATCGAACCGCCGACCTCCTGCATGCCATGCAGGCGCTCTCCCAGCTGAGCTATGGCCCCACGAAACTGAGAACGAAATGATAGCGGCCTGTTAATGTTCGCGCAAGCGCTTTTTCATTCCGATTGAGACGGCGCGCGCGTGGGGCATGCGCGTCATTGGACGCCGTGCAGGTCGCGCAGCTGTGTCTGGCGCGACCCGAAGTAAGCGGCGAGATCGGCAATGTCCTGGTCGCTGAGCGCAGTGGCCTGCGCGGTCATCAATGGATGCTGGCGATCGCCGCTGCGGTACGCCTGCAGCGCATGCGCCAGATAGTCGCCGTATTGCCCGCCGAGCTTGGGATAGCTGGGGTCGATCGGTACGTTGCCGTCGGCACCATGGCAGTCCACGCAACTCTGCCCAGTGGCTTTGCCCTTGGCATGCGCAAGCGTGTCGCCGGCGTTTGCACGACCGGTGGGCAACCCGGCCGAGGAACTGGAGCCGTGTTCGCCGCTGGCATGGCCGGCATCGCCGGCGGAATGATCGGGGGATTCGACCTGGGATTGGGAGCAGGCCGCCAGCGTGAGGGCAGCGACCAGGACGATGGCTAGACGCGGAGCGTGCAGGGCGTTCGGCATGTGGGCGCTTATTTGAGAGTGGACAGGAAGGCGGAGATGTCGGCGATGTCCTGCTCGGAGAAACTCTGCGCCTGGGCCTGCATGGTCGGATGCTTGCGCTTGCCCTGGCGGTATTCGATCAGCGCCTGGGTCAGGTATTGGCCGGACTGGCCCCCGATCTTGGGCACGCGATAACTGGGGTAGGCATTCTTGTAGCCGGTGACGCCGTGGCAGCCCTGGCAGGTGTAGGCGAGCAGGCGGCCCTTGGTCGGATCGCCGGTGGGCGCGGCAGGCGCCGCTGTGGCAGTGGCAGGCACTGTCGTGGAGGCAGGCGTCGGCGTGGCCGGTGCTGCAGGGGTAACTGGCGGTGTCGCTGATGCGCCCCCAAACGGCAGGAAGACGACCAGAGCGAGACAAGCGGCGAGCGGCTGCGGGCGCATGGTTTCGTATCCGGAAGACTGATTGAGCGTCCGCACGTGGGGGCGTGACGGAACCGGACCGAGTATGCCTGCGATTTGGCGCGGCGCAAACCGGGTGAATACGCGAAGTTGAACAGACCATGACCTTTGGCGCATTGGCGACATGAGTATCCAGGTGGTCTACTTGCCTACAACACCTGTTCACGCATCCACTAGGACACGACGATGTCGCCACTCTCCTTCCTACCCCGTTTCAGCGGCCCCTGCGTTGCGGCGCTGTTGATGACCACCAGCCTGGTATTGGGCGGTTGCAAGGCTGGCGACGGCCAGGCCAAGGCAGCGGACGAAAAGAAGGTCGTGGATGCCGTGCCGGTGGAGGCGACCAAAGCCGCGCGCCGCGCGGTGGCTGCCAGCTACACCGGTACCGCAGCGCTGGAGCCGCGTGCGGAAGCGCAGGTGGTGGCCAGGACCTCCGGGGTGGCGCTGGCGGTCCTGGTGGAAGAAGGCCAGAAGGTGGCGGCCGGCCAGGCGCTGGTGCGGCTGGACCCGGACCGTGCGCACCTGGCCGTGGCACAGACCGAGGCGCAGTTGCGCAAGCTGGAAAACAGTTATCGCCGCGCCACCCAACTGGTGGGCCAGCAATTGGTGAGCGCAGCCGATGTGGACCAGCTCAAGTTCGACGTGGAAAACAGCCGCGCGCAGCACCGGCTGGCGTCGCTGGAGCTGTCCTACACCACGGTGCAGGCGCCGATTTCCGGTGTGGTTGCCTCGCGCTCCATCAAGACCGGCAACTTCGTGCAGATCAACACGCCGATCTTCCGCATCGTCGACGATTCGCAGCTGGAGGCCACGCTCAACGTGCCCGAGCGCGAACTGGCAACGCTCAAATCCGGCCAGCCGGTGACCTTGCTCGCCGATGCGTTGCCGGGCCAGCAGTTCGTGGGCAAGGTGGACCGCATTGCGCCGGTGGTGGATTCGGGCAGCGGCACGTTCCGGGTGGTGTGCGCCTTCGGCAAGGGCGCCGAATCGCTGCAGCCGGGCATGTTCGGGCGCATCCGTATCGATTACGACCAGCGCAAGGACGCCCTGGTGATTCCGCGCCTGGCGCTGCTGGACGACGGCGAGCCGGCGGTGTTTGTGGTGCGCAATGGCAAGGCCAGCCGGGTGCCGGTGAAGCTGGGCTACGCCGAAGGGCCGTGGCTGGAAGTGCGGCAAGGCCTGAAGGAAGGCGACCAGGTGGTGACGGCCGGCAAGGTGGCGCTGCGCGATGGCACCACGGTACAGGTGATCGGCCAGCCGGATCGCAAGCCGGTGGCGGCCAAGGCTGTGGCCCCCGTGCGTGATGAGACCAAGGCATGAGCGAGCACGCCAACCCGCACGGTCCCGTGCACGACCCACATGCGCCATCGCCCGGTGGCGGGCTGGTCGCCTTCGCCACGCGGCGGCGGGTGACCATCGCGATGATCACCGTGACCATGCTGCTGTTCGGCCTGATCGCGCTGCGCAGCCTCAAGGTCAATCTGCTGCCGGACCTGAGCTATCCCACGCTCACCGTGCGCACCGAATACACCGGCGCGGCGCCGACGGAGATCGAGACGTTGGTGACCGAGCCGGTGGAGGAAGCCGTTGGCGTGGTCAAGAACCTGCGCAAGCTCAAGTCGATCTCGCGCACCGGGCAGAGCGATGTGGTGCTGGAGTTCGCCTGGGGCACCAACATGGACCAGGCCGGGCTGGAGGTACGCGACAAGATGGAAGCGCTGTCGCTGCCACTGGAAACCAAGCCGCCGGTGCTGCTGCGCTTCAATCCGTCCACCGAGCCGATCATGCGCCTGGCGCTGTCGCCCAGGCAGGCGCCGGCTTCTGACGCCGATGCGATCCGCCAGCTCACCGGGCTGCGCCGCTACGCCGATGAGGACCTGAAAAAGAAGCTCGAACCGGTGGCCGGCGTGGCGGCGGTCAAGGTCGGCGGCGGGCTGGAAGACGAGATCCAGGTGGATATCGACCAGCAGAAGCTCGCCCAGCTGAATCTACCGATCGACACCATCATTACCCGGCTCAAGGAGGAGAACGTCAACCTCTCCGGCGGGCGGCTGGAAGAGGGTTCACAGCGCTATCTGGTGCGTACGGTCAATCAGTTCGTGGATGTGGAGGAGATCGGCAACATGCTGGTCACCACGCAGAGCAGCAGTCGCAGCGCCGCCGATGCAGCAATGCAGCAGATGTATGCAATCGCCGCCTCCACCGGTTCGCAGGCGGCGCTGGCGGCGGCGGCCGAAGTGCAGAGCACCTCCTCGTCGTCTAGCAGCAGCATCGCCAGCGGCATGCCGGTGCGATTGAAAGATGTGGCGCAGGTACGTCAGGGTTACAAGGAGCGCGAGGCGATCATTCGCCTGGGCGGCAAGGAAGCGGTGGAACTGGCGATCTACAAGGAAGGCGATGCCAATACCGTGTCCACGGCAGCGGCGCTGCGCCAGCGCCTGGAGCAACTGAAGGCGACGGTGCCGGGCGATGTGGAGATCACCACCATCGAGGATCAATCGCACTTCATCGAACATGCGATCAGCGATGTGAAAAAAGATGCAGTGATCGGTGGCGTACTGGCAATCCTCATCATCTTCCTGTTCCTGCGCGATGGCTGGAGCACCTTCGTGATCAGCCTGTCGCTGCCGGTGTCGATCATCACCACGTTCTTCTTCATGGGCCAGTTGGGGCTGAGCCTCAACGTGATGTCGCTGGGTGGCCTGGCCTTGGCCACTGGCCTGGTGGTGGACGACTCCATCGTGGTGCTGGAGAGCATCGCCAAGGCGCGCGAGCGCGGCCTGAGCGTGCTGGATGCAGCCATGGCCGGTACCCGCGAGGTGAGCATGGCGGTGATGGCCTCCACCCTGACCACCATCGCGGTGTTCCTGCCGCTGGTGTTCGTCGAAGGCATTGCGGGGCAGTTGTTCCGCGATCAGGCGCTGACGGTGGCGATCGCCATTGCGATCTCGCTGGTGGTGTCGATGACGCTGATTCCGATGCTGAGTTCGCTCAAGGGCGCGCCGCCGATGGCGTTTCCGGATGAGCCGAGCCACCCGCAGTGGCAGCCCGAGCAGCGCTGGCTCAAGCCGGTGGCGGCCGGTCGTCGCGGTGCAGGGACCAGTGTGCGCTACGCCTTCTTCGGCGCGGCGTGGGCGGTGGTGAAGCTGTGGCGCGGGCTGAGCAGGGTGGTGGGGCCGGTGATGCGCAAGGCCAGCGATGTGGCGATGGCGCCGTATGGCCGCGCCGAGCGTGGCTATCTGGCCATGCTGCCGGCGGCCTTGCGCCGGCCGTGGTTGGTGCTCGGCCTGGCCGCTGCGGCATTCATCGGCACCGTGCTGCTGGTGCCGCTGCTGGGCGCGGACCTGATCCCGCAGCTGGCGCAGGACCGCTTCGAGATGACGGTGAAGCTGCCTTCCGGCACGCCGCTGGCGCAGACCGATGCGCTGGTGCGCGAGTTGCAGCTGGCGCACGACAAGGACCCGGGTATCGCCTCGCTGTATGGCGTCAGCGGCAGCGGCACGCGGCTGGATGCCAACCCCACCGAAAGCGGCGAAAACATCGGCAAGCTCACCGTGGTGATGGCCGGTGGCGGTAGTGCGGAAGTGGAAGCGGCGACCACGCAGCGGTTGCGTGGCAGCATGGTGGTGCATCCAGGCGCGCAGGTGGATTTCGCGCGGCCGGCATTGTTCAGTTTTTCCACGCCGCTGGAAGTGGAATTGCGCGGGCAGGATCTGGGTGAGCTGGAACAGGCTGGGCAGAAGCTGGCCGCACGGCTGCGCGCCAATGGTCACTATGCGGACGTGAAGTCCACGGTGGAAGAGGGTTTCCCGGAAATCCAGATCCGCTTCGACCAGGAGCGCGCCGGTGCGCTGGGGCTGACCACGCGGCAGATTGCCGATGTGATCGTCAAGAAGGTGCGCGGCGATGTGGCCACGCGCTACAGCTTCCGCGATCGCAAGATCGATGTCCTGGTGCGTGCGCAGCACAGCGACCGTGCCAGCGTGGAGGCGATCCGTCAGTTGATCGTCAACCCCGGCAGCAGCCGGCCGGTGCGTCTGGCGGCAGTGGCCGAGGTGATGGCAACCACCGGTCCCAGCGAGATCCATCGTGCCGATCAGACGCGGGTGGCAATCGTGTCGGCCAGCCTGAAGGACATCGACCTGGGCGGTGCGGTGCGCGAAGTGGAGACGATGGTGCGCAAGGACCCGTTGGCCGCCGGCGTGGGCATGCATATCGGCGGCCAGGGCGAGGAACTGGCGCAATCGGTGAAGTCGCTGCTGTTTGCGTTCGGGCTGGCGATCTTCCTGGTCTATCTAGTGATGGCCTCCCAGTTCGAATCGCTGCTGCATCCGTTCGTCATCCTGTTCACCATCCCGCTGGCGATGGTGGGTGCGGTGCTGGCATTGCTGATGACCGGCAAGCCGGTGTCGGTGGTGGTGTTCATCGGCCTGATCCTGCTGGTGGGCCTGGTGACCAAGAACGCCATCATCCTGATCGACAAGGTCAACCAGTTGCGCGAAGAGGGCGTGCCCAAGCGCGAGGCCTTGATCGAAGGCGCACGCTCGCGCTTGCGGCCGATCATCATGACCACGCTGTGCACGTTGTTCGGCTTCCTGCCGCTGGCAGTAGCGATGGGTGAGGGTGCGGAAGTGCGTGCGCCGATGGCGATCACCGTGATCGGTGGCCTGCTGGTGTCCACGCTGCTGACCTTGCTGGTGATCCCGGTGGTGTACGACTTGCTGGACCGTCGTGCCGATGCCTACTACCTGGAGCGCGGCCGGCGCATGGCGCGTCGGCAGGCGCCGGAAAGCGGCCATGCCGACGGCCTGGAGGCGTTATGAGCGTTGCCGCTTTCAGTATCCGCCGCCCAGTCACCACCATCATGTGTTTCGTCTCGCTGGTGGTGGTGGGGCTGATCGCCGCGTTTCGGCTACCGCTGGAAGCCTTGCCGGACATTTCCGCACCGTTTCTGTTCGTGCAGTTGCCGTATACCGGCTCCACCCCGGACGAGGTGGAGCGCAACCTGGTGCGGCCGGCGGAAGAAGCCTTGGCCACGATGACCGGCATCAAGCGCATGCGCTCGACCGCCACCGCCGATGGCGCCAACATCTTTATCGAGTTCAGCGACTGGGACCGCGATATCGCCATCGCCGCATCGGATGCGCGCGAGCGGCTGGACGCCATCCGCGACGATCTGCCGGACGATCTGCAGCGCTTCCATATCTTCAAGTGGTCCAGCAGCGACGAACCGGTGCTCAAGGTGCGCCTGGCCAGCCAGGCCGACCTGACTGGTGCGTACGACATGCTCGACCGCGAGTTCAAGCGGCGCATCGAGCGCATCCCCGGCGTGGCCAAGGTAGAGATCTCCGGCGCACCGCCAAACGAGGTGGAGATCGCGATCACGCCGGACCGGCTCACCGCGCACGACCTCAGCCTCAACGATCTGAGCGAGCGTCTGGGCAAGCTCAATTTTTCGGTGTCGGCCGGTCAGATCGACGACAACGGCCAGCGCATCCGCGTGCAGCCGCTCGGCGAGCTGCGCGACCTGCAGGAACTGCGCGAGCTGGTGCTCAATGCCAAGGGCCTGCGCCTGGGCGATATCGCGCAGGTGCGCCTCAAGCCCACGCGCATGAACTACGGACGCCGGCTGGATGGGCGCCCGGCAATCGGCCTGGATATCTACAAGGAACGCAGCGCCAACCTGGTGGACGTCTCGCGGCTGGCCTTGAAGGAAGTCGAAGACATCCGCGCAGAACCTGCGATGCGCGACATGCAGATCAAGGTGATCGACAACCAGGGCAAGGCGGTGACCTCGTCGCTGGCCGAACTGGCCGAGGCCGGCGCGGTCGGCCTGCTGCTGTCGATCACGGTGTTGTTCTTCTTCCTGCGGCATTGGCCATCGACGTTGATGGTGACGCTGGCAATCCCGATCTGCTTTGCGATCACATTGGGCTTCATGTACTTCGTCGGGGTCACGCTCAATATCCTGACCATGATGGGGCTGCTGTTGGCAGTGGGCATGCTGGTGGACAACGCCGTGGTGGTGGTGGAAAGCATCTACCAGGAACGCGAGCGCCTGCCAGGGCAACCGCAACTGGCGGCGCTGCTCGGCACCCGCAACGTGGCGATTGCGCTCAGCGCCGGCACCTTGTGCCATTGCATCGTGTTCGTGCCGAACCTGTTCGGCGAGACCAACAACATCAGTATCTTCATGGCGCAGATCGCGATCACCATCTCGGTGTCGCTGCTGGCCTCGTGGCTGGTGGCGATCAGCCTGATCCCGATGCTGTCGGCGCGCATGAAGACGCCGCCGATGGTGACCTCCGAGCGCGGCATCATCGCCCAGCTGCAACGGCGCTATGCACGCATCCTGACGTGGACGCTGGCGCACCGTGGCTGGAGCGTGTCCGGAATCGTCCTGGTGAGTGCGATCAGCCTGGTACCGATGAAGCTGACCAAGGTGGACATGTTCGGCGGGGATGGCGGCAACGAAGCCTTCATCCAATACCAGTGGAAGGGCTCGTACACACGCGAGCAGATGGGCGAGGAGGTCGGCCGCGTCGAGCAGTATCTCCAGGCCAATCGCGCCAGGTACCACATCACCCAGATCTACTCGTGGTTCAGCGAGGTGGAAGGCGGCAATACCGTAGTGACCTTCGACGCGGGCAAGGTCAAGGACCTGCCGCCGTTGCTGGAAAAGATTCGCAAGGCGCTGCCACGCTCGGCAAGTGCCGATTACAGCATCGGCAACCAGGGCGGCGGTGACGGCAGCGGCAACCAGGGCGTGCAGGTGCAACTGGTGGGCGATTCGACCGAGGCGCTCAAGGCGCTGGCCGACGACGTGGTGCCATTGCTTGCGCAGCGCAAGGAGCTGCGCGACGTGCATGTGGATAACGGCGACCGCACCAGCGAACTGGCGATCCGCGTCGACCGCGAACGCGCCGCGGCATTTGGCTTCAGTGCCGAGCAGGTGGCCAGTTTCGTGGGCCTGGCGCTGCGCGGCACGCCATTGCGCGAGTTCCGGCGTGGCGATAACGAGGTACCGGTGTGGGTGCGTTTTGCCGGCGCCGAGCAGAGCAAGCCGGAAGACCTGGCCGGCTTCACCGTGCGCACCAAGGATGGCCGCAGTGTCCCGCTGCTGTCGCTGGTGGACGTGCAGATCCGGCCTGCCGCTACCCAGATCGGGCGCACCAACCGCCAGACCACGCTGACCATCAAGGCCAATCTGGCCGACAAGGTCACCATGCCGGAAGCGCGTGCGGCGATGGAAAAACCGCTCAAGGCCATGCGCTTCCCGGCCGGTTACAGCTATACCTTCGACGGCGGCGACTACCAGAACGATGGCGAGGCGATGGGCCAGATGGGGTTCAATCTGGTGATCGCGCTGGTGATGATCTACGTGGTGATGGCGGCGGTGTTCGAATCGCTGCTGTTCCCGGCGGCGATCATGAGCGGGGTGCTGTTTTCGATCTTCGGGGTGTTCTGGCTGTTCTGGATCACCGGCACCGCGTTCGGGATCATGTCCTTCATCGGCATCCTGGTGTTGATGGGCGTGGTGGTGAACAACGGCATCGTGATGATCGAGCACATCAACAACCTGCGCCGCCGCGGCATGGGGCGCACGCAGGCGCTGGTGGAGGGCTCGCGCGAACGGCTGCGGCCGATCATGATGACCATGGGCACTGCCATCCTGGCGATGGTGCCGATCTCGTTGACCAGCACCACCATGTTCAGCGACGGCCCGCCGTACTTCCCGATGGCCCGCGCCATCGCCGGTGGCCTGGCGTTCTCGACCGTGGTGAGCCTGCTGTTCCTGCCGACGATCTACGCGATTCTCGATGACATGAGCAGCGGTGCAGCGGCACTGGTGCGACGTGCGCGTGGTGTGCCCAAGGCGATGCCGTCCAATGCTGCGTTGGAGTCCTGAGCAACGCACTCAGCAGGACTCGACAAGGTCACGCGCATCCAAGCACCTCTCCCGTCGGGAGAGGGGTTGGGGTGAGGGTACGGTGTCCCGGTTAGTGCCGAGCATGCGGCTGTCAGTCACTGACTTCGGCGGCAGGCGGCAGCGCAACCGGGCATGAGGGTCGGCAGGGATTAGTGTAGAAAACAGCCAAAAGTGAGCTAGCTCATTGAGTGAGAGGTTTATTACACCCATCCCTGCCAACGCTCAGGTAATCCCCGACTGAGCCTCACTGAGGAAATAGGTCCATCAACCATGCCATCTCCTCTTCGTTGAATGCCGGGAAATCATCCGCCGCCCCTGCGAAGGGGTCCGCGTCTTGTTCCCAGATCATGGTGCTGGACGCTGCCAGATCGGCCTCCATGGGTGTACCAGGATCCGGGAGGCCGCCCCCGATCCTGGTACGCAGGCGTTTTACACCCCAGCTGAGGGGGGGGGCATGCAGCCCATCGCGCTGTTCGGGAACGCGCACCTCGACAGTTTGCTGTGCGAAGGAGCCGGTGACAGAACTCTCCGATCGGGACCGTTTACGGCTGCTGCTTGCCAGCGCCTGGCCCGCCCGGTCTATTGGGCTGGGCGCATCCAGCTCACGCTCCAGCGAATCGGCGAATGCATGCAAAGACGCCTGGTCCGGCGTTTGAGCCGAAGCAAAGGACGGTTTGGCCCCTTTCATCCCTGATGCCTGGAGGATACGGTGCCAACGCTGCGGGGCTGGGGGGAGCGTTCCACTGCGGGCTTCGAGTTCGGTGACGCCCACTCTGCGAAATAGCTGTAACAACCCGTGCCTGCTCATCCCGAACTGCGTCATGGCTTCATCAAATGCTTGCGCTGGGTGGGAGTGGCACTGGAAAAAACTCAGCACGCGAGCCACTTGCGCGTGGTCGGCAACGCGATGGGACGGGCGTTCGGGAAGACGGCGATTGGTTCTTTTGATCAAGGTCGGCGCGTGCGGCAATCCCTTTTTCACTGCCTCCAGCGCAGGACGCCCGCCGAGGCAGGCCAAGGCGACGAGGTGGTCGTTGGTCAACGCGGCCAACGCCTGATCAGGGCGAGATAACTGGGCAAAAATGCTCTCCAGCGCCTGCTTGCCGCCATCGTGGCTGGCGATGGCCACCACCTGGTCCGGGGTCAGGCCATGGGCCTGGCACAGCACCGGCAACAGCCGCTGCACCGTCTCCAGCGCCTGCTTGCCGCCATCGTGGCTGGCGATGGCCACCACCTGGTCCCGGGTCAGGCCATGGGCCTGGCACAGCACCGGCAACAGCCGCTGCACCGTCTCCAGCGCAGGCTTGCCGCCGTTATTGCTGGCGATGGCCACCACCTGGTCCGGGGTCAGGCCATGGGCCTGGCACAGCACCGGCAACAGCCGCTGCACCGTC
>NZ_MDED01000062.1 GCF_002939885.1 Xanthomonas cucurbitae | reverse complement strand
CCAGCCTCCATACTCCGGCGCCGCGCGTTGCCATGCCTGTAAGAGGGTATCGCCCTCATCCGGCGCTGCGCGCCACCTTCTCCCGCCAGCGGGAGAAGGAAAGCCTGGTGGCGCGTGATTTGTCGGTTGCCCTGCAACTGACCATCCATCGCTCCCTTCTCCCGCTTGCGGGGGAAGGTGCCCGAAGGGCGGATGGGGCCGTGCATCCACACTCAGATGCCGCGCGTTGCCATGCCTGCAGCCGCATGGCGACCGCGCCGGAATCTCGTCGCCATTTCGGCACGCCGCTTGCATCGTCGTGAGTGCCTCCCAGGCTGAGCGCCCCCATGAGCGATTCCGTCACCTCCATCCTCTCGCAGATCCGCAGCTACCAGACGCAGATGGGCCAAGGCCCGATGGGCGCGGTGGGCGATGCGGCGCGCGGCAATCAGATCCAGGGGCTGGGCGGGGCGCAGGGAACCCCGGCCACGCAGGCACCGAGCTTCAGCGAGACTTTGCGCGGTGCGCTCGGCAGCGTCAACGAAGCGCAGCAAAAGTCCGGCGCGCTGGCCAAGGCCTTCGAAATGGGCGACCCCAGTGCCGACCTGGCGCGGGTTATGGTCGCCTCCCAGCAGTCCCAGGTGGCCTTCCGCGCCACCGTGGAAGTCCGTAACCGTCTCGTCCAGGCTTACCAGGACGTCATGAACATGCCGCTGTAAGGATTGACGACACATGGCACTCGCGATCAGCAGAGAAAACGTGAACCAGAACGCCGAAAAGGCGGGTCAATGGTTCGACCGTGTCCGCAGCCTGCAGATCACCCGCAAGCTGACCATGATGGCGATGATTGCCGTGGCGGTGGCGGCAGGCCTGGGGGTGTTCTTCTGGTCGCAGCAGCCCGGCTACCAGGCGCTGTACACCGGCCTGGACGACAAGGGCAACGCCGAGGCGGCCGACCTGCTGCGCACCGCGCAGATCCCCTACAAGATCGACCAGGCCACCGGCGCCATCTCGGTGCCGCAGGATCGCCTGTACGACGCCCGCCTGAAGCTGGCCGGCTCCGGCCTGACCGGCAAGGAAACCGGCGGCGGCTTCGAGCTGATGGAAAAGGACCCGGGTTTCGGCGTCAGCCAGTTCGTGGAAAGTGCGCGTTACCAGCACGCCCTGGAAACCGAGCTGTCACGCACCATCGGCACCTTGCGCCCGGTACGCGAGGCGCGTGTGCACCTGGCCATTCCCAAGCCCAGCGCCTTCACCCGCCAGCGCGAGGCGGCCAGCGCCTCGGTGGTGCTGGAACTGCGCGGCGGCCAGGGCCTGGAGCGCAACCAGGTCGATGCCATCGTCAATCTGGTGGCCTCCAGCATCCCGGACATGACGCCCGAGCGCGTGACCGTGGTCGACCAGAGCGGCCGCATGCTGTCCATCGCCGACCCCAATAGCGACGCCGCCCAGCATGCCGCCCAGTTCGAACAGGTGCGCCGCCAGGAAAGCTCCTACAACCAACGCATCCGCGAATTGCTGGAGCCGATGACCGGCCCGGGCCGGGTCAATCCGGAAACCAGCGTGGACATGGACTTCTCGGTGGTCGAAGAAGCCCGCGAGCTCTACAACGGCGAGCCGGCCAAGTTGCGCAGCGAGCAGGTCAGCGACACCAGCACCAGCGCCACCGGGCCGCAAGGTCCTCCCGGCGCCACCAGCAACAGCCCCGGCCAGCCGCCGACACCGGCGGTCGCCGGCGCGCCGGGCACCCCGGCCACGACCAATGGCCAGGCCGCCGCAGCGGCCGCGCCGACCGAAAGCTCCAAGAGCGCCACCCGCAACTACGAATTGGACCGCACCTTGCAGCACACCCGTCAGCCGGCCGGCCGCATCAAGCGGGTGTCGGTGGCGGTGCTGCTGGACAACGTGCCGCGCCCCGGTGCCAAGGGCAAGATGGTCGAGCAGCCGCTCAGCGCCGCCGAGCTCACCCGCATCGAGGGCCTGGTCAAGCAGGCGGTGGGCTTCGACGCGGCGCGTGGCGACACGGTGTCGGTGATGAATGCTCCGTTCGTGCGCGAAGCGGTGGCCGGCCAGGAAGGCCCCAAGTGGTGGGAAGATCCGCGCGTGCAGAACGGTCTGCGCCTGCTGGTCGGCGCGGTGGTGGTGCTGGCGCTGCTGTTCGGCGTGGTACGCCCCACCCTGCGCCAGCTCACCGGCGTGACCGCAATCAAGGACAAGCAACGCAAGGCTGGCAACGATGGCACTCCGCAGAGCGCCGACGTGCGGATGGTCAACGACGACGAGGATCTGATGCCGCGCCTGGAAGAGGACACCGCGCAGATCGGGCGTGACAGGAAGACCCCGATCGCCCTGCCGGATGCCTACGAAGAGCGCATGCGCGTGGCGCGCGAAGCGGTCAAAGCCGATTCAAAACGTGTTGCACAAGTCGTGAAGGGATGGGTCGCCAGTGAAGCCTGAAACACAACCGATGACCGGAGTGCAGCGCGCCGCGGTGCTGCTGCTGTCGCTGGGTGAGAGCGACGCCGCCGAAGTGCTCAAGCACATGGACCCCAAGGAGGTGCAGAAGATCGGCATCGCCATGGCCACCATGACCGGCATCTCGCGCGATCAGGTCGAAAAGGTGATGGACGAGTTCAACGGCGAACTGGCCGGCAAGACCTCGCTGGGCGTGGGCGCCGACGACTACATCCGCAACGTGCTGATCCAGGCGCTGGGCGCGGACAAGGCCGGTGGCCTGATCGACCGCATCCTGCTGGGCCGCAACACCACCGGCCTGGACACCCTGAAGTGGATGGACCCGCGCGCGGTGGCCGACCTGGTGCGCAACGAACACCCGCAGATCATCGCCATCGTGATGGCCCACCTGGACAGCGACCAGGCCGCCGAGTCGCTGAAGAACCTGCCCGAGCGCACCCGTGCCGACGTGCTGCTGCGCATCGCCACGCTGGACGGCATTCCGCCCAACGCCCTGAGCGAGCTCAACGACATCATGGAGCGCCAGTTCGCCGGCAACCAGAACCTGAAATCCTCCAACGTGGGCGGTATCAAGGTGGCGGCCAACATCCTCAACTTCCTGGACACCGGCGCCGACCAGGGCGTGCTGGGCGAGATCAGCAAGATCGACGCCGACCTGGCCACCAAGATCCAGGACCTGATGTTCGTGTTCGACAACCTGGTGGACCTGGACGACCGCGGCCTGCAGACCTTGCTGCGCGAAGTCTCCGGCGAGCGCCTGGGCCTGGCCCTGCGCGGCGCCGACGTCAAGGTCCGCGAGAAGATCACCCGCAACATGTCCCAGCGCGCCGCCGAAATCCTGCTGGAAGACATGGAAGCACGCGGCCCGGTGCGCCTGGCCGACGTGGAAGCGGCACAGAAGGAAATCCTCACCATCGTCCGCCGCCTGGCTGACGAAGGCGCCATCAGCCTGGGCGGTGCCGGTGCGGAGGCGATGGTATGAGCGAGATGGTCACCCGCTGGCTGGCACCGGACCTGCACATGGCCCTGGCCCTGCCGGAGCCGGAGTACGACGCGCCGGCCATGCTCGAGCCGGTGCTGCGCCCGCCGACCCTGGAAGAGATCCAGGCCATCGAGGACGCCGCTCAGCAGGAAGGTTTTGCCCGCGGCCATGCCGAAGGCTTTGCCCAGGGCCAGTCGGAAGTGCGCCGCCTCACCGCGCAGATCGACGGCATCCTGGACAACTTCACCCGCCCGCTGGCGCGGCTGGAAAACGAAGTGGTCGGCGCGCTCGGCGAGCTGGCCGTGCGCATCGCCGGCCAGTTGGTCGGGCGTGCCTACCAGGCAGACCCGCAGCTGCTGGCCGAACTGGTGCAGGAAGCCATCGATGCAGTCGGCAGCGCCGGCCGCGAGGTGGAAGTGCGCTTGCACCCGGACGACATCGCCGCGCTGCTGCCGCATCTGGCACCCAGCAGCAGCACCCGCGTGGCCCCGGACCTGAGCCTGAGCCGCGGCGACCTGCGCGTGCACGCCGAGAGCGTGCGCATCGACGGCACCCTGGACGCGCGCCTGCGGGCAGCGCTGGAGACCGTCATGCGCAAATCCGGAGCAGGCCTGTGAGCGCCTTGTTGGGAGCCACCCCGGCCGACTGGCTGGATGCACGCAATCTGCGCCTGGCCACCCGCCTGGGCGGCCTGGGCCTGGACCCGGCCGCCGGCCGTACCCTGATCCGCGAAGGCGTCCTGCGCCGCGCGGTCGGCCTGACCCTGGAGGCCACCGGCTGCGAAGCGCCGATGGGCGCCACCTGCAAGGTGGAAGTGGACGGCGGCTGGGTGGATGCCGAAGTGGTCGGTTTTGCCGGCGAACGCACCTACCTGATGCCCAGCGCCGAACTGCACGGCCTGCTGCCCAACGCCCGCGTGGTGCCCTCGCGGCGCCGCGGCGGCGTGGAAGTGGGCGAAGGCCTGCTCGGCCGCGTCATCGACAGCGACGGCACCCCACTGGACGGCAAGGGCCCGATCCGCGCCGAGGGCAGCGTCGGCATGGCCGGCGTGTCGATCAACCCGCTGGCGCGCGAACCCATCACCACCTCGCTGGACGTAGGCGTGCGCGCCATCAATGCCATGCTGCCGATCGGCCGTGGCCAGCGCGTGGGCCTGTTCGCCGGCTCCGGTGTCGGTAAATCGACGCTGCTGGGCATGATGACCCGCTTCACCTCGGCCGACGTGATCGTGGTGGGGCTGATCGGCGAACGTGGCCGCGAAGTGCGCGATTTCGTCGAAACCACCCTGGGCGAAGAAGGCCTGCGCCGCGCCGTGGTGGTGGCCGCCCCGGCCGACCGACCGCCGCTGGCGCGCCTGCATGGCGCCTACCGCGCCACCGCCATTGCCGAGTGGTTCCGCGACCAGGGCTTGAACGTGCTGCTGCTGATGGATTCGCTGACCCGCTTCGCCCAGGCGCAGCGCGAGATCGGCCTGTCGGTGGGCGAGCCGCCGACCACCCGCGGCTACCCGCCGTCGGTGTTCGCCAAATTGCCGGCGCTGGTGGAGCGTGCCGGCAACGGCGCCAAGGGCCGCGGCTCGATCACCGCCTTCTACACCGTGCTGACCGAAGGCGACGACCCGCAGGACCCGATCGCCGACGCCGCCCGCGCCATCCTGGACGGCCACATTCTGCTCTCGCGTCGGGTGGCCGACAGCGGCCTTTACCCGGCCATCGACCTGGAATCCTCGGTCAGCCGCGTGGTGCAGGACATTGCCGACGAACCCTGGCGCCTGCGCATCCGCAAGCTCAAGCGGCTGCTGTCTGCCTACACCGCCAACCGCGACCTGATCGCCATCGGCGCCTACCAGCGCGGCAGCGACCCGGCCACCGACGAAGCATTGGCGCGTTGGCCGGAAATCGTCGAATTCCTTGGTCAGGACGTGCACAAGGCATCGGTCCTGGGCGACAGCCTGGCCGCGCTGCAGCAACTGGTGGAACCCGAGAACTAATCCATGATGCAGTCCAAGCGAATCGACCCCCTGCTGCGCCGCGCGCAGGAACAGGAAGACCAGGTGGCCCGCGACCTGGCCGAGCGCCAGCGTGCCCTGGACACCCACCAGTCACGCCTGGAAGAACTGCGCCGCTATGCCGAGGAATACGCCAACAGCCACATGGCCGGCACCAGCGCCGTGGCGCTGAGCAACCGCCGCGCCTTCCTGGACCGGCTCGACAGCGCCGTACTGCAACAGGCCCAGACAGTGGAAAGCAACCGCGCCAAGGTGGAATCCGAACGCACCCGCCTGCTGCTGGCCAGCCGCGAGAAACAGGTACTGGAACAGCTGGCGGCCAGTTACCGCGCCCAGGAAAACAAAGTGATCGAACGCCGCGACCAACGCGAAATGGACGACCTCGGCGCCCGCCGCGTGCGTCTGGCGCGTTCCGAAGACAGCCAAGGAGACGCCGCATGAACCCCCTGTCCGCCTTCGCCGCCGGCCTCGGCGCGCTCGCCGGTACCGGCAAGAAATCCAGCTATAGCGACCCGTCGTCCGAGCCGGACCCGGCCAAGGACCAGTTCGCGCGCATGCTGCATCCGGCACAGACGCCCAACCAGGCGCCCGAGCGGGTGCCGGCCAAGCCGGCCGCGCCCAAATCCAGCCAGCCCGACACGCCGCGCACCGACGAGGATCACGGCGACGACGCCACCGGCGATGCCACCGCCCGCCCACGCGCGCAGGATGGCGATGCCAAGCCCGCGCCGTCGGCCAAGGAGCCGACCGCCAAGGACAGCAACACCGCCGCCGCGAGCGACAAGCCCACCACCGCCGGGAAGAACGGCCAGGACAGCAAGGACGCGCCTGCCGATGCCGCCACCGCCAGCGAGGCCGGCTGGCCGCCGCCGGGTCTGGGCGGATTCGGCATGAGCCTGCTGGCCCAGGCCGTGCCAGGCGGCGATGCATTGGTCGCTGCGGCCGCTGCGCTGGCGGCCAGCGTGGCCAACGCCGCCGGCACCACGCCGACCACCACTGCCCTGCCGACCGACGCGACCGCGCCAGCTGCCACTGCCAGTGTCAGTACCGCCCTGCCCTCACTGGGTGCGCTCGCGCCGGCAGCCGCCATGGCGGCCAAGTCCACCTCCACCACCGCAGTGAGCGGCGATGCGCAGACCGCCGCGCTGATGGGCCTGGCCGCAAAAGCCTTGGCACCGGCCGACGACGACGGTGCCGCATCGGCAGGCCCGGATGCCCCGGCCTTCGTGCTGCCCACCGCCGCCGCGCCCGCGCTCAACCGCGTGCAGGACCCGGCGCCGATCTTCAGCGCCTCGCCCACCCCAACCCCGGAAATGGGCAGCGACGGCTTCGACGATGCCATCGGCGCCCGCCTGAACTGGCTGGCCGACCAGAAGATCGGCCACGCCCACATCAAGCTCACCCCCAACGAGATGGGCCCGGTCGAAGTGCGGTTGCACCTGGAAGGCGACAAGGTCAACGCCAGCTTCACCGCCGCCCATGCCGATACCCGACAGGCGCTGGAGCAGAGCCTGCCGCGGCTGCGCGAGATGCTCGGCCAGAACGGCTTCCAGCTCGGCCAGGCCGACGTAAGCCAGCAACAGCAGAACCCGTCCGGCAACCGCCAGGGTGGCGGCAGCGAGGGCAACGGCCTCAGCCTGGACGACAACCCACCCGTCGGAATTCCGTCGGTGGTGTTACGCCAGCGTGGATTGCTGGACGCCTACGCCTGACCCTGACCACTGCAACCCCCGCCGGCGCTCCTGCAGCGCCGGCGGGGCCGAGCCGTCGCCACTGAGCTCATCCCCTGCGGCGCAAGGCGCGCGGGGCGTCTTTCGCGTCGCCATGAGCCCGCGCCAGGAAGTCGACGCGGTTTTGGCATGCCGATTGCATCACCCAGGCGAGCACTCTCCTGGAGCACACCGTGGCAGCGGCCAAGAAACCTGAAAAGACCGAAGAGAAAGACGAAAAAGGCGAGAAGAAGAAGGTCGGCAAGAAGTTCGTCCTGCTGATCGCCATCGCTGTCGTGGTGCTGGCAGCGGCCGGCGGCGGCGCCTGGTTCTTTCTTGGCCACAAGAGCGGGGAGAAGAATGGCAAGCATGCCGCGCCCAAGGTCGCCGCCGTGCCCAAGCCGGCCCAGTATTTCCCGATGGACCCGGCCATCGTGGTCAATCTCGCCGATCCCGGCGATGGCCCGCAGTATCTGCAGGTCGAAGTGCAGCTGGTCACCCGCGACCCGGAAGATCTCAAGCTCATCACCGAAAACGCCCCGGCCATCCGCGCGCATCTGCTGATGCTGCTGTCGCAGGTCAAGGCCACCGATGTGGCCGACCTGGCCGGCAAGCAGAAACTGCAGAAATCCGCGCTGGCCGAAGCGCAGAAGGTCATGACCAGCGAAACCGGCAAGAAGTGCGTCGAAGAACTGCTGTTCACCAGTTTCGTCACCCAGTAAGGCCTGCCCCATGAGCGTCAGCGATCTGCTTTCCCAGGACGAAATCGATGCCCTGCTGCATGGCGTGGATTCGGGCGCGGTCAACACCGAGCCGGAAGCCCTGCCAGGCGAGGCCCGCCAGTACGACCTGTCCAGCCAGGACCGCATCATCCGCGGGCGCATGCCGACCCTGGAGATGGTCAACGAGCGTTTTGCACGCTTGTGGCGCATCGGCCTGTTCAACCTGATCCGGCGCTCGGCCGACCTGTCGGTCCGCGGCATCGACCTGGTCAAGTTCAACGAATACATGCACTCGCTGTACGTGCCCACCAATCTCAACCTGATCCGCTTCAAGCCGCTGCGCGGCACCGGGCTGATCGTGTTCGAACCCACCCTGGTGTTCACCGTGGTGGACAACTTCTTCGGCGGCGACGGCCGCTTCCACACCCGCATCGAAGGCCGCGAGTTCACCGCTACCGAGATGCGCGTGATCCAGTTGATGCTCAAGCAGACCTTCGCCGACCTGAAGGAAGCCTGGGCACCGGTGATGGAGGTGGACTTCGAATACATCAACTCGGAGATCAACCCGCACTTCGCCAACATCGTCACCCCGCGCGAATACGTGGTGGTGTGCCGCTTCCATGTGGAACTGGAAGGCGGCGGCGGCGAGATCCACATCACCCTGCCGTATTCGATGCTGGAGCCGATCCGCGAATTGCTCGATGCCGGCATCCAGAGCGACCGCAACGACCGCGACGAGAGTTGGAACATCATGCTGCGCGAGCAGCTCAACACCGCCGAGGTCGCGCTCTCCAGCGTGCTGGCCAGCAAACGCATGACCCTGCGCCAGCTCACCGGCCTGAAGGTCGGCGACATCCTGCCGATCGAGCTGCCCGCCCAGGTGCCGCTGTGCGTGGAAGAGATCCCGATGTTTACCGGCGAATTCGGCGTTTCCAATGGCAACAACGCCGTGAAGATCACCGCCGTGCGTCCACCTGGCGTACAAGCCCCGCGTGCCGTTCCCTCCCAGGACTCCACCCCATGATGAATTCCGACATCCTCGACGCTGCCCCTGCCACCTTCGAGAGCCTGCAGGCAGAACACGACCAGAACGCCACCGACCTCAACCTGGACGTGATTCTGGACGTACCGGTGACGCTGTCGCTGGAAGTGGGCCGCGCGCGCATTCCGATCCGCAACCTGCTGCAGCTCAACCAGGGCTCGGTGGTGGAACTGGAACGCGGCGCC
This sequence comes from Xanthomonas cucurbitae, assembly GCF_002939885.1. Lineage (GTDB taxonomy): Bacteria > Pseudomonadota > Gammaproteobacteria > Xanthomonadales > Xanthomonadaceae > Xanthomonas > Xanthomonas cucurbitae. The sequence continues at coordinate 2,132 of NZ_MDED01000062.1, read as the reverse complement.
GGCGAACCGCTGGACGTCTACGTCAACGGCACCCTGATCGCACATGGCGAAGTGGTGGTCATCAACGACCGTTTCGGCATCCGCCTGACCGACGTGGTCAGCCCCAGCGAGCGGATCCGGAGGCTGCGGTGATCGGGCTACTGGCCTTGGCCGCGCCTGCCGCGACCAAGGCCACCCAGGTAGGCGCACAGGCACCGGCCACGCCCAGCCTGTTTGGCGCGGTCTTTGCACTGCTGCTGGTGCTGGCGCTGATCGTCGGGCTGGGCTGGTTGCTCAAGCGCATGCCCGGCAGCGGGTTCCGCAATACCGAGGGCCTGCGCATCGTCACCAGCCTGGCGGTGGGTGCCAAGGAGCGCGTGGTGGTGGTAGAGGTCAATGGCCAGCAGTTGCTGCTGGGCGTGACCGCCGGCGGCATCACGCCCTTGCATACCTTGCCCGAACCGCTGCCGCCCACGCCGGCGGCCAGCCTGCCCGACTTCAAGCAACTCCCCAATTTCGCCCAGCTGCTTGCCCAGAAGCTGCGCAAGGACCGGTGACATGTTCAGTAGCTGGAATCGCTGGGGGCGCAGCCTCCGCCTGGTGTTGATCCTGCTGGTGATGAGCTGCCCGCTGCTGGCCGCCGCCACGCCGGCCGCCTTGCCGTCGATGGCGCAGGCCGCCGCTCCCGCTGCCGCGCCAGCGGCGGTTCCGCCTGGCTCCAACCAGTTGCCGACCCTGCCGAACGTCAGCGTGGGCCGCATCGGCGACCAACCGGTGAGCCTGCCGCTGCAGACCCTGCTGCTGATGACGGCGATCACCCTGCTGCCATCGATGCTGCTGGTGCTGACCGCCTTCACCCGCATCACCATCGTGCTGGCGCTGCTGCGCCAGGCGCTGGGCACCGGTCAGACCCCGTCCAACCAGGTGCTGCTGGGCCTGGCAATGTTCCTGACGGCGCTGGTGATGATGCCGGTCTGGCAGAAGATGTGGGGCGCGGGCCTGCAGCCCTACCTCAACAACCAGATCGACTTCTCCACTGCCTGGACCCTGACCACCCAGCCGCTGCGCGCCTTCATGCTGGCGCAGATCCGCGAGACCGACCTGATGACGTTCGCCGGCATGGCCGGCGACGGCAAGTACGCCGGTCCGGACGCGGTACCGTTCCCGGTACTGGTGGCCTCGTTCGTGACCAGCGAGCTGAAGACCGCCTTCGAGATCGGCTTTCTGATCTTCATCCCGTTCGTGATTATCGATCTGGTGGTGGCCAGCGTGCTGATGTCGATGGGCATGATGATGCTGTCGCCGATGCTGATCTCGGCACCGTTCAAGATCCTGCTGTTCATCCTGGTGGATGGATGGGTGCTGGTGGTGGGTACGCTGGCGGCGAGCTTCAACGCTTCCTAGCGGTACGGCCAGCTCCCGTCTTGCCGCGGTCACGCGAGCGGAGCAGCCACTCCCCCGACCGCAGCCAGCTCGCCAGCCTTTGCGTCGGCATCGGCTTCGGAGTTGGCTTTGGCTTTGGCTTTGGCTTTGGCTTTGGCTCTGGCCTTTGCTCTGGCCCTTGCTTCCAGGGGCCCCATACCGCAGCGGCAAGGCCGGCAGATACAACCCGCAGGGCGGCGCGCATGGATGCGCGGCGTTTTTGTAAGGGACAGGGATGTCCCTTACAAAAATTTCTGTCGGACTTGCGGACCCGGAGCGCCGCAGGCGCGGAGGGCGCGAGGACGGGGTGTGCTTTCTTTTGGTTACTTTGGTCAGCCTGCGGCTGCCGTAAAGCGCTTCTTTGCACAAGCAAAGAAAAGTGACTCGCGCCCGCGAGGGCGTGAAAGCCGTTGATTTCGTTGTGTTGCGTTGATGATGTGAAATCAAAAGCTGTGAGCAACAGCAAGTGCAGAGCTTTCGCTCCCCTTCGGGGAACGAGTCACTTGATCAGCCTTCGGCTGCTGTAAAGCGCTTCTTTGCTTGTGCAAAGAAAGTAACCAAAGAAACACACACCCGTCCTCGCGCCTTCCGCGCTACGCGCTCCAGGTTCGCAATCCGGGTAGAAATTTTTGTAAGGGACGGTGGATTCGCCCGCGAAGTGCAACAGTCCTATAACGTAGCGGGCCAGGTGTCGTAGCCTGAGCCCCTACACGACCAAGTGGAGTTGCACA
>NZ_MDED01000061.1 GCF_002939885.1 Xanthomonas cucurbitae | reverse complement strand
CCGCGTCGCCAAAGCTCAGTTGCATCGAAATCGTCCGCTTGGATCGTCGGTCAATTGTCGCAGATCAGGCTGCTTTGTTCAGAGCGTCCTTAGCGCCATTTCTTCCGGATACAGCGGCACGATCGTCATGAACACGATGGTCTTTTCGGTATCGATGACCAAGTGGCCGAACTCTTCGGGTGTGCTGACCGGCGGCAGCACGATCGCGCCGTCGAAGCGCACGCCCGGCGCATACGGTTCGGCCGGATGGCCATTGGGAATGGTGTGGCCAAAACCCAGCCAGGTGTCGAACTTGTGCGGCAGCCGTGCCAGGCTCTTGAGCAGGCGAATCGGCCAGTAGTGGCGTGGGTCTTCAAGGTTGCTTTGCTGCATCGGCCAATCGGCCGGAAGACTCAGCATCAGCTCCACGTACTGCGGTGCCTCCACGCCGTCTGGCAAGGGCATCGGCAAGTCGCTCATGCCCGAGGTCACCAGTCGCAGGTAAGGGGTGTCCTCGCTGGCGGGCACCACATGCACATCCAGGTGCACGGCGTCGGAGATGATCTCGTGCAATACGCTTGAGATCGGCCCCAGATGCTGTTCGATATGCGCGCTGATCTGCTCGATGCATGCCTGGCCACGTGCCGGTGCAAAATCCTTTTCCTGCGCGTGCAGCAGCATCGCGCTGCCGCCCCGGCTGATCTGGTCATATTCTTTGCTCATGCGGTTTAGTGCTCCTGGTGATGGCTGCAACACGTCAGTGACGCGATTCACCTTATGCTGAGCGGTGCTTCGCTGGCGAGCTTGGCCTTGCGTTCGGCGCTGAACGCCCACCACGGCTGCGCCGCGCCGCCTTCCATGAAGCGCACGATCAACAGGAACACATCGATCACGCAGGGGTCGTGCAGCACGCCGGTGCGCAGGCACAGCTGCGCATGCATGTCGTAGGCATCACGTCCGCGCAGCTGCGCAGGCACGCGGATGCCGATCAGGCGCAGATCCTTTTCGCAGGCCGGCCCGACGTTGGGTAGGTCGGTCAGTTGCAGCAGATGCTGGCGGTCCACCTTGGCGGGATTCATTGCCGGCGAGGATCCTGTTGGAGGCGCAACAGCGCTCAGCTGCGCTGCATGCGCAGGCGTTCGAGCACACCGTCCAGCGTGTCCAGATCGGTGTAATGAATCACCAGCTTGCCCTTGCCGCCGCGGCCGTGATTGAACACCACCTTGGTGCCCAGGGATTCGGACAGTTCGGTTTCCAGCGAGGCGATATCCGCCTGCGGCGCCACTGGCGCCGGCTTGCCACGGCGCAGCGCGCCGGGCACCTTGCCGGCGGCAAACTGCTGCGCGCGATGTTCGACTTCGCGCACCGACCAGCCCTGGTCGGCCGCTTCCTGCGCCAGCTTGCTGGCCAGTTCCGGCGCCAGGGTGAGCAGCGCACGCGCATGGCCCATTTCCAGGCGGCGGGTTTCCAGCAGCACCCGGATCGCCACCGGCAATTCCAGTAGTCGCAGCAGGTTGGAGACCGATGCACGCGAACGTCCCACCGCGCCGGCGGCTTCGGCATGGGTCAGCGAAAATTCGTCGATCAGCCGCTGCAGCGCCTGCGCTTCTTCCAGCGGATTGAGGTCTTCACGCTGGATGTTCTCGATCAGCGCCATCGCGATGACGGTGCGGTCGTCCAGCTCGCGCACCACCACCGGTACCTCGCTCAGCCCGGCCAGCTGCGAGGCGCGCCAGCGGCGTTCGCCGGCCACGATCTCGAACTGCCCCGGCGCCAGCGCGCGCGCCACGATCGGCTGGATCACGCCCTGCGCCTTGATCGACTCCGCCAGCTCGGCCAGCTTGACCTCGTCCATCTCCCGGCGCGGCTGGTACTTGCCCGGCTGCAGCTGGGTCACCGCCAAGGTGCGCAGGGTGTCGCCGGGCTGCAAGGCCTGTGCGTCGGCACCGGCCGGTGCCGACGCGGCGGCCGCACCCTTGGGCCCCAGCAGCGCTTCCAGGCCGCGGCCCAGGCCGCGCTTCTTTGCCAGCGGCGGCTTGCTCATCAGACGGTCTCCACGGGCCGGACGGCCTTGTTGCGGTCGTTCTGGCGGCGCACGATCTCGCCGGCCAGGCCCAGGTAGGCCACCCCGCCACGCGAGGTGCGGTCATAGCCCACGATGCTCTGGCCATGGCTGGGCGCCTCGGCCAAGCGCACGTTGCGCGGCACGATGGTGCGGAACACCTTGTCGCCGAAATGCTCGGTCAGCTCGGCCGACACCGCGTTGGCCAGGTTGTTGCGGATGTCGAACATGGTGCGCAGCACGCCTTCGATCTCCAGCGCCGGGTTGAGGTTGGCGCGCAGCGCTTCGATGGTTTCCAGCAGCGCAGTCAACCCTTCCAGCGCGTAGTACTCGCACTGCATCGGCACGATGATCGAATCGGCGGCGGTCAGCGCGTTGAGCGTCAGCAGCGACAGCGCCGGCGGGCAGTCGATCAGGATGAAGTCGTAGTCGTCGCGGATCGGTGCCAGCGCGCGCTTGAGCCGCTGCTCGCGCTCGCCCTGGTCCATCAGCTGGATTTCGGCAGCGGTCAGGTCGATGTTGCCCGGCAGCAGGTCGAAGCCTTCCGGCGCGGTCACCCGGATCTCGGCGGCAGTGTTTTCGCCCAGCAGCAGGTCGCAGGTGGAGGCGGCCACATCGCGCTTGTCGATGCCGCTGCCCATGGTGGCGTTGCCCTGCGAGTCCAGATCCACCAGCAACACACGCTTGGGCGCGCGCGCCAGGCCGGCCGCCAGATTGACTGCCGTCGTGGTCTTGCCGACGCCGCCTTTCTGGTTGGCAATGGCGATGATCCGGGCCATGCGGGAGAGCCTCGTGGGCAAGGAGTAAGACCAGCCATTATGCGGGCAGGGCGTCGGATCGGGAAATGCCGCCCGCAGCGGCGGCGCGCGCGCGGGAATGACCGCTGCGGGTCAGCCGGCAGGCGCGGCGGCGCCGGCCGGCGCCTGCATGGCGCGGTAGCGCTGCAGGATATCGGTGATCTCCCCGTCCAGCGCCACCCGTTGCTGCTCGAAGCTGGTTTGCAGGCGCAACTGCGCCAGCAGTTCGCGATGGCGTTGCTGGATGTCGCCGGCCAGCTTGTCGGCCACCGCCTGGCCTGCCAGCTCACGGTCGCCGGCGGCGCGCAGCAGGCTGGCCAATCCCTCACGCAGGCTGGTCACGTTGAAGCGTGCGGTGTGGATATTGTTGTCCACGATGGCGATGCGCTCGTTGAACACCCGGCGCAGGTCGTCCTCGCTTTGATACGACATCAGCATCGCCTGGTCGGTGCGCTTGCGCATCTGGTCGGCGGCCAGGTCGGCCTGGCGCTGCTGTTCGCTGGCCGCAGCGGCGGCGCGCTCGTCGCTGTTCATGGCCCGCTGCACCTCGGCGCTGCGCAGCCCGCTCTTGGCGTTGAACTCGTCGCGCGCCTGGTTCACCGCCTCCGGCGGCAGCGTATCGCTGCACACCCGGGCGCCGTTCTGGTTCCAGCAATACAGTTTCTTTGCCGCCTTGTCCTGCGCGGTGGCAGGCGCGGCGGCGAGGGCCGCCATGACGGCGGCGAGCATGGCCAAAGATATGTATTTCGGCATCATCGCAGCCCCCTGTCGCCTGCCGTCAGCCCGTGGTGTCGGTTCCATAGCGGCCACGATAGGCCAGCAGCGGTTCCCGGTAGCCGACAAGGTCGGCGTTTCCTGCCGCAAAAGCAAGCAGATCGGCGAGGTTGGCCACCGCGATCACCGCAATACCGGCCTCGGCCGCCACCGCCTGCGCCGCCGAGCGATGGTCCTGCTCGGAGGCGATCTCCTGCCGGTCCAGCGCCACCACGATGCCGGCCGGGGTACCACCGGCCGCGCGGATGATGGCCAGCGCCTCGCGGATCGCGGTGCCGGCGGTAATCACGTCGTCCACGATCAACACTTTGCGTCCGGCCAGCGGCGCCCCGATCAGGCTGCCGCCCTCGCCATGGTCCTTGGCCTCCTTGCGATTGAACGCCAGCGGCAGATCGCGGCCGCGTCCGGCGTAGGCACAGGCCAGCGCCGTCGCCAACGGGATGCCCTTGTAGGCCGGCCCGAACACCAGGTCGAACTCCACCCCGGCCGCGTCGATCGCATCGGCGTAGCACTGCGCCAGCTGCGCCGTCTTGGCCCCGGAATCGAAGCGCCCGGCGTTGAAGAAATACGGACTGAGCCGCCCGGACTTGAGCGTGAACTCGCCAAAGCGCAAGGCATCGGCGTCCAGGGCCAGCTGCAGGAATCGGGTGCGGTGGTCGGTCATGGGGGGGAATGGGGAATGGGGAATGGGGAATGGGGAATGGGGAATCGGGAATCGGGAATCGGGAATCGGGAATGGTAAACGCATCGCGCGCCAGCAGCCTTCCAGACGTCCGTGGGGTAGGCTTTACGATTCTCCATTCCCGATTCCCCATTCCCGCCCATGCGCATCATCAGTTTCAACGCCAATGGCCTGCGATCGGCCGCCAGCAAGGGCTTTTTCGACTGGTTTGTCGCCCAGGACGCGGATGTGCTGTGCATCCAGGAGACCAAGGCCCAGGAGCACCAGCTGGCCGGGCCCCAATTCCTGCCGGCCGGCTACAAGGCCTGGTTTCGCGATGCCAGCACCAAGAAGGGCTACAGCGGCGTGGCGATCTACGCCCGGCGCGAACCCGACGAGGTGCGCACCGCGCTGGGCTGGCCCGAGTTCGACGAAGAAGGGCGCTACATCGAAGCGCGTTTCGGCAACCTCAGCGTGGTGTCCTTCTATATCCCGTCCGGCTCGTCGGGCGAATTGCGCCAGGACTACAAGTTCCAGGTGATGCGGTGGCTGCGGCCGATCCTGGAAGAATGGCTGGCCAGCGGCCGCCAGTACGTGCTGTGCGGCGACTGGAACATCGTGCGCACCGCGCTGGACATCAAGAACTGGAAGTCCAACCAGAAGAATTCCGGCTGCCTGCCGCCCGAGCGCGACTGGCTCAACGGCCTGTGCGCTGATGCGCCAAGCGATGCCAGCGCCGCCGACGGCCGCGGCTGGGTCGACAGTTACCGCGTGTTGCATCCGCAGGGCCAGGACTACACCTGGTGGAGCAACCGCGGCGCCGCGCGCGCCAATGACGTGGGGTGGCGCATCGACTATCAATTGGTCACCCCCGGCTTGCGCGAGGCATTGCAGGCCTGCGCGATCTACCGCGAGCAGCGCTTCTCCGACCATGCACCGTATGTCGTGGATTACGCGCTGTGAGCGAGGCCGCACAGCTGGTCGGCGCGAGACTGGGCGGGAGTGTCGCTACTCGGAATTGGCGCGCGTCCGGTGGCGTGGCGCAGTCAGGCATCACGCGCATGCGGGTGATCGCCCGCCGCAGCGTAATGGCTGCAGATCCTTCAGGGAGCCGATGGTGCGTTTGCGTCAGCCCGGCCCGCGCTGCGGTCGCTGACAATGCCCGTACTGTATCGACCCGCATCCGATCCCACCGGTCGCACGCATGACCGAGCCCGCACCCAAGTACAAAGGCCTGCGCGGCATCCGGCACGCCTTCGCCACGCCATCGGCGGCGACCATGGCATTGCTGGGTTTCGGTAGCGGCCTGCCATTTCTGCTGATCGCCTCGCAAACGCTGTCCACACGGTTGCGTGACGTCGGGCTGGACCTGGGTAGCATCGGCCTGATCAGCCTGGCCAGCTTTTGTTATCAGCTCAAGTTCCTGTGGGCGCCGCTGATCGACCGCTACGCGTTTCCGCTCACGGCCTTTCTCGGCCGCCGCCGCTCCTGGCTGCTGGTCGCGCAACTCGGCGTCACCATTGGCCTGTTCGCCCTGGCATTTTCGCGCCCGGATCTGAGCGTCACCGGTTTGGTCGGTTGGGTGTTGTTCGCCTCGTTCTGGGGCGCCACCCAGGATTCGGTGGTGGATGCCTACCGCATCGAGATCGCGCCGGAAACCGCGCAGGCAGCGCTGGCTGCGACCTATACCCTGGGGTACCGCATCGGCCTGATCCTGGGCGGCGCCGGTGCGCTGTACATGGCCGAATACCTCGGCTGGACCTGGGCGTACCTGGGCATGTCGGCGCTGATGCTGCTGCCGATCGTCACCACGCTGGTGTGCCGCGAGCCCGACCGACCCGACGCCACGGTGGTCCGCCGCGTGGATGTGGCAGGAGCATTCTGGCAACCCATCTCCAGCTTCTTTTCCGGCAATGGCGTGGCGTTGGGGGTCGTGCTGCTGCTGTTCGTGGGTTTGTACAAGTTCCCGGACCAGGTGATCGGCGTCATGGCCGGGCCGTTCTATCTGGATTCTGGCTACACCAAGGCCGACATCGCTACCGTCTCCAAACTGTTCGGTGTCTGGATGGGAATCGTGGGCGCGTTTGCCGGCGGTGCGGCAGTGGCAGCATTCGGCTTCCGTCGCATGTTGCTGGTGGCTGCGCTGGGGGTGGCGTTGTCCAACCTGGCGTTCCTGCTGATGGCGCACAACCCCGGCAAGCTGTGGGCGTTCTATGCCGCGCTCAGCGCCGACAACCTGTTTCAGGGGTTCGCCGGCACGGTGCTGGTGGCCTTCATGTCGTCGCTGACCGACCGCAACTTCACCGCCACGCAATACGCATTACTGGTATCGCTGGCCAATCTGCCGGGCAAGTTCGCTGGCGGCGTGTCCGGGTTTCTGGTCCAGGCCACGTCCTACAGCACCTTCTTCATCCTCAGTGCCCTGACGGTGATCCCGACCCTGCTGCTATTGGCCTGGCTCTGGCCACGCCTGCTGGCACACGACAGGCCGCCGGATTGAAACCGCCCTCAAGGTTGTCGATGATGCCGACGGGGCACTGCATCGCACGAGGAAGGGCATGACCGATCTGGTGTTGCGAGACATCGATCCGCTGCTGGTAGACCGCATCCGGCGCATTTCCGTCGCACGGGGCTGGACCCAGCACCAGACCGTCATGCATCTGCTCGAACAAGGGCTGTTCGCCAGCGAATACGAAGTCACCGGCGGCCTGCAGCATCCGGAAGTCGATGCCCTGGCCGAAGCGATTGCCGCGCTCAAGGCGCTGCCGGCCGGCACCAATCCCTAGTGCGTCGGATTGGCCAGACAGCGCCGGTCATCGCCTCCAGGCAATCCAGCTCATGCCGGATGGATTGCGCCAAGTAGCCGGAGCCCCGCCGCGCCGGTGACCGACGGCAGGTTCGCCGGGCGCCCGGCCAGGAGTTCGGCCGCCAGCCAGGCAAACCCCATCGCTTCCAGATAATCCGGATCCAGCCCATGCCGCGCGCTGGATTCCACCACCACCCCCGGCAGCCGCGCTGCCAGGCGTGCCATCAGCACCGGATTGCGCACACCGCCGCCGCAGACCAGCACCCGGCGGGTCTGCGGCTGCAGCCGCAACAAGGCCTCGGCCACGGTGGCTGCGGTGAGTTCGAGCAAGGTCGCCTGCACATCGGCCGGGTGCAGGCGCGCATCGCCCATCGCCTGCATCACCCAGGCCAGGTGGAACTGCTCGCGCCCGGTGCTCTTGGGCGGCGCCAGCGCAAACCATGGGTCGGCCAGCAACGCCTGCAGCAGGCGCGCATCCACCTGGCCACTGGCCGCGAACGCACCGTCGGCGTCGAACGCGGTGCCGCGATGCTGCTGGCACCAGCTGTCCAGCAGCGCGTTGGCCGGCCCGGTATCGAAGCCCAGTACCGTGCCGTCGCGCGGGATCAGCGTCAGGTTACCGATGCCGCCCAGGTTGAGCACCGCGCGGTCTTCATCGCCCGTCCCCAGCATGGCAAGATGAAACGCCGGCATCAGCGGCGCGCCCTGTCCACCGGCAGCGACATCGCGGCGGCGGAAATCGGCCACCGTGGTCAGGCCGGTGTGCTCGGCGATCCGGCTGGCATCGCCGATCTGCCAGGTAAAGGCCGGATCCCCGTTTGGCCGGTGGCGGATGGTCTGCCCATGCGAGCCGATCGCGCGGATACGTGCGTGCACCACCCCGGCCTCGGCGATGAGCTGGTTGGCCGCGTCGGCGAACGCCAGCCCCACCTGTGCATCCAGCCGCCCAAGTGCATCGATGGCGACCGTCTCCGCGCCCTGGCCCAGCGTAACCAGCCGCTCGCGCAACGCCGGCGCCCACGGCACCGTGATGCCTGCCACCAACGCGCAGCGGCGATGGCTGTCGTCGGCAAAGCGCACCAGCGCCGCGTCGATGCCGTCGGCGCTGGTGCCCGACATCAGGCCCAGGTAAAGCGGGGAGTCAACGTGTTCCAAAGCAGGCATGCCGGAGCCAGAGATGCGCGGCCGTCCAGCTTGTGCAGCCGGAGCAGGGTCGTCAACTGCTCCCGCGTTCGAAAGCGGTGGTCATCGGCTGCGTCCACCTCTGCCGGCACGCCTGGCACCGGCGACGGGGCACTGCTGTCGTGGCGAGATGGCGTGGGAAGCAACCAACCGGTGTCGCCCGTTGTTCACTCCCCGCCGATGGCCGCTCCATTACGGGCGCTGTGCCGCCGGTTTGCCGCCGGCAATCGCAGCGCCTGGCCGCGCTCAGCCGCGCGACTTGCCCTTGGCCGGCTTGCCGGCTTCGGCGTAGATCAGCTTTTCCATCCCTTCGATGCGCGCCATCGCCGGTGCGGTCTGCGTGCGGAAGGCGGCCAGTTCGGCGCCCTGCAACGGCTCCGGCGGCGGCATGGTCACCGACATCGGGTTGCGCTGCTGCCCGGCCACGCGAAATTCATAATGCAGGTGCGGGCCGGTCGCAAGGCCCGTCATGCCGACATAGCCGATCACCGTGCCCTGGTTGATGCGCTGGCCCGCCTTGATCTTGCCGAAGCGCGACATGTGGCCGTACAGCGTGCTGTAATTCTTGCCGTGGTCCAGGATCACCACATTGCCGTAGCCGCGCTGGGTGCCGACGAACACCACCCGCGCATCGCCGGCCGCCATGATCGGCGTGCCCGAAGCAGCCGCGTAATCCACACCCTTGTGCATGCGCATCGTGCCCAGCACCGGGTGCCGGCGCGCGCCGAAGGTGGAGCTGATGCGGCTATACGCCACCGGCATGCGGATGAAGCTCTTCTTCAGCGGCCGGCCGGTGATGTCGTAATACTCGGCCGGCTTGCCGGCGCGCTCGAAGCGGAAGCCGGTGTAAGTCTTGCCGCCGGTGGTGAACGTCGCCGCCAGGATGTCGCCGGTACTGATCCGCTCGCCCTCGCGCCAGGTTTCATCCATCACCACGCTGAAGCGGTCGCCCGGCTGCAGATCCTTGTCGAAGTCGATGTCGTACTTGAAGATCTCGTCGGTCATGATCGCCACCGCCGCCGGCGACAATCCGGATTTGTCGGCCGAGGCGTATAGCGAGCTGGCGATCTCGCCGCTGGCCACCACCGTGCGTTTGGTGGTCGCCCGCTCGATTACGTTCTCGCGCACGTTGTCGCCCAGCAGGCGCAGTTCCACCCGGTGGCTGTCGTCGCGGTCGAAGCGCAGTGCCCGCAACTGGCCGGGCGTGGGCATGTCGAACGCGATTTCCGCGCCCGGGTGCAGCTTGGTCAGCGCCTCCTTGGTGCCGGGATGCGACAGCACCTGGTACATCACCGTGGTCGGAATTCCCAATTCGCCGAACAAGGTGCTCAGCGTCTGCCCCGGCTTGACCTGCAGGATCTCCCACTCGGTACTCGGCGCCAGCTGCTTGCGGCTGGGCACCAGCGGCGGCAAGGGCAATGCCAGCGTGGAGTGGCTGGACAGCGGGGTGTCGATCGCATTGGAGAAACCGGGCACGATGGTCGCCACCATCGCGCCGATGGTGGCGAACAGGCTGGCGTGGATCCAGTGACGGCGAGTCCAATGGCCGTTGAAGGCGGCCGGCAGGTGCGCCTTGAGCTTGCGATGCAGTGCAGTGTCGTGGAGAACATGGAGGCGTTCGTGGAAGCGCCGCTTGCGTGCACGGCCCTGCTCGGAGTTCTGCATCGTTCAATGTCCTCGATGGCTCGAAGTGCGAGCCCAATCGCCGGTACCATAGACAGGCTGTAACAGCGCGTCAAACCATTGAGCCTGTTCATTATTTTCACTTGGCGCGGAATTAACTCGTGTTTAACATTATTCACGTTATTGACGGCAAAGCGCCGCTGGAGTCTGTGGTTGGCCACTATCGAAGAATCCCTCGCCCTCATTGGCCGTGGCGCCGACGAGATCCTCAAGCTCGATCAGCTCGAAGCCCGCCTGAAATCGGGCGTACCGCTGCGGGTGAAGGCCGGCTTCGATCCCACCGCGCCGGATCTGCATCTGGGCCACACCGTGCTGCTCAACAAGATGCGGCAATTCCAGCAGCTCGGGCACCAGGTCATTTTCCTGATCGGCGACTTCACCGGCATGATTGGCGACCCCAGCGGCAAGAACGTCACCCGCAAACCGCTCAGCCGCGAGGATGTGCTGGCCAATGCCCGCACCTATGAAGAGCAGGTCTTCAAGATCCTGGACCGCGAGCGCACCGAGGTGCGCTTCAACTCCGAGTGGTTCGGGCAGATGACCGCAGCGGACATGATCAAGCTGTCCGCCCAGCACACCGTAGCCCGCATGCTGGAGCGCGACGATTTCGCCAAGCGCTTCACCGGCCAGCAGCCGATCGCCATCCACGAATTCCTCTATCCCCTGGTGCAGGGTTACGACTCGGTCGCGCTGAAGGCCGATGTCGAGCTCGGCGGCACCGATCAGAAGTTCAACCTATTGATGGGTCGTGGCCTGCAGGAGCATTACGGCCAGGCCCCGCAGATCGTGCTGACCATGCCGTTGCTGGAAGGCCTGGATGGCGTGGCCAAGATGTCCAAGTCGCTGGGCAACTACATCGGCATCAATGAGCCGGCCATCGACATCGTCACCAAGACCATGAAGATCGGCGATGCGCTGGCCTGGCGCTGGATCGATCTGCTCTCCTTTGAGATCGGCGTGGCCGACGCGGCGCGCCTGAAAGAGCAGGTCGCCACCGGTGAGTTGCACCCGCGCGATGTCAAATTGCGCCTGGCGCGCGAATTGGCCACGCGGTTTCATGACGCGGCCACGGCCGAGCAGGCGATTGCCGGCTGGCACGCCGTGGTGACCGGGCAGGGCGACACCAGCCTGCTGCCCTTGCATGAAGTCGCGGTGCCGGCCGAGGGCCTGCGCATCGCCAGTCTGCTGACCTCAGCCGGCCTCACGCCGAGCAATTCCGAAGCGACGCGCAAGCTGAAGGAGCGCGCGGTCAAGATCGACGGCGAAGTCATCGAAGATGCGGCGCGCCTGTTCGGCCCGGGTTTTGAAGGCGTGATCCAGGTGGGCAAGCGCAACTTCGCCCGGGTGGTGCTGGTCAACAGCTAAGGCGCGCCACGCTGCTGCAGAGCGGCAATCACCAGTGGCTGCCGCTTCCTTTATCAGGAGGAGGCCGCAGCCCCGATGGCCTGTTCAGATCACGAATGCCTGCAGGTTTGCGGAGCAGCGCAAGGTTTCAGGAAAGCTGGTGAAATATTTTTCACAAATGGCTTCCCAAAACCGTTTCGTAGGCATATAGTTCGCCTCCCCCGACGCAACGGACCCGCAAACGCGGCAACAGCGCAGAGGGGTTTGAAAATTCCCTGAAATCTAGGGTATTGACGAAACGCAAAACCCGGCTATGATGGTCGGCTCGCTACACGGAAAGCTGCTTCGGCAGAGTGAAGTGCGGCAGCGGCAACCTCC
>NZ_MDED01000060.1 GCF_002939885.1 Xanthomonas cucurbitae | reverse complement strand
CGGCTGCCCAAGGTGGCCGAGGCGTGGGTATGGCTGGCTCAAGCGCGATTGCTGCTGGCGCGGCTGACTGGTTAATTATGTAAACACCCTCTCAGGCCGCCCACTTCCATCAGCACGGCCTCGGCGGTGCTACCGGACGCATCGCCGCTTTCGGTTTCGCGCACGCGGTAGCGGAACAACTGATCGGCCGGCGATTCCGGGCGCCCCAGCTCCGGCTGCGCCGGCACCTTCAGCGGCAGGGTGAGATAGACGATCTGGTCGCGGCAGTTAGGCTCCACCTCCATGGCCACCGGCAACGGATCGTCGCCCGGCATCGCGAACGGCGTGCCATCGGCAAACACCCCGCGTGCCCGGCGCAGCCCCAGTTTGCCCACTGCCAGCAGATCGGTTTCCCATTCCAGTTCGCTTACGCCCCAGGCATGCGGCCGCAGCCGCGCCGCACGCAGATCGACATAGCGCTCCAGGTAGCGTTCCTGCTGCTGCAGATGCTGCGGGCGCAGAAACAAGCCCTCGCTCCACACGACCTTGTTGTTGCGCATGATCCACTCGCTCAGGAAACGTCGCGCGCCACCGCACCGCGTGCATGCGCGCTCGTCATGTTGTTGGTCGGCTGCACGCCGCTGGCGATCGCGATGGCTGCACTGGCCAGGCCCCGATGGATCGCGTCGATGATGCGATTGTGCGGCGCATCGGCCAGATGCACCCGTCAAAATGTCTCAGGCACTACGGGCCGGATGCGCAGCGCGGCACTGCCGGCTTAGCGCGGCGCCGGCTGGCGCCGTGCCGACTTCAGGCGTGCCAGCTGGGCCTCGTAGGCGCGGGCGAACTCGTCGCCGAACAACCTGCGGAAACAGTCGTCCGGGTCGCCGCGCAGCTGGTCGAAGTGGTCGCGATAGCGCTCCCAGTAACGCCCCTTGCCGCCAAACCCCAGGCGCTTGCCGCCGGCGTCGGCCTCCTGCTCCAGGCGGTCCGGGCTGAAGTGGAACAGCATCGCGTCGAAGGCCGCACGCATGCCGGCCAGCATCGCCATCTGGTGGCAGCGGATATCGTCGAAGGCGTCTTCGAAGGCCGGCACCCCGGACAGGAACGCGGGGCTGGGCGGGGCCAGCAGTTTCTGCAGGGCGTCCTCGGCGGTGGCGGCGAACTTGAGCGGGTTGTTCTCCGAACGCTGGATCACCGTGACCGGCAGGCGGAAGGTGTTCTTGATCTCCGCGCGTGCACGCAGCACGTCCATCACTCCATCCACCACGATGGCGAAGAGGCGATCCAGCTCCGGCGGCACCTGCAACGTGGGGGCGGCCGTGCTGCCCGGTGGCGGCGCCGCGAACGCCGGTGCGGGTGTGGCGTGCGAAGCCTGCGATGCCGTGGGCGTGACCAGTGCGAAGTCGCCCAGCGTCATGTCCCAGTTCTCCGGCAAGGTGGCGCGCACCTGCCCGCTGGCCGGCGGGCGGAAATGGTCGTGGCCGGCGCTGCTGTGATTCCACGCCACCGGCGCCACGTTGGGCGCCGGGGCCGCGACGGGGTCGAGCAGGCGCAAGGGATCCAGTTCGCGCGGCGTGGCACCGGACAGCATCCCCTCCAGGGAATCGTCGATGGCAGGATGCTTGGCCACCGGCGCGCCGAAGTCCAGCAGATCGAACGGACTGGCCGCTGCGGCAGCACGCACCGGCGCTGGCGGCGGCGCGACCTGGGTGCGGTCGTCCATCGCCTCCAGCAAGGGGTCCAAGGCCGGCCGTGTGCCCGCCGGGGTGGACGATGCTTGCATTTGTACCTGCACCTGGATCTCGAAGCTGTCCAGCTGCAGGCGGTCGCCATCGCTCAGCGCGCAGGGGTCGGCGCGTGTCAACGGCGTCCCGTTGAGCGACATGCCGTTGGTGCTGCGGTCTTCGATGAAGTACATGCCGTTGAGGAAACGCACCACCGCGTGCAGGCGCGAGATGCCCGGCGCTGCCAGTACCCAATCGCTTTCGTCGGAGCGGCCGATGCTGCCGCCGCTGCCGGCAAACCGCTTCTGCGCGTTGGCGCCGAACTGCGCGGCAGGCGCGCCGCTGACGGTGAGGATCAACTGCGAACTGGACACGACACGGGCTCCTGCAAACAAGGATGGACGCCATGTGCAGGCGTCAGGCCATCGACGGCGGCGCGCCGATGGAACGGGTCAGCGGCGGCCCACCGCGCCGCCGCATGGCGACGCCCGAGGCGCGAGAACTGATGCACAAGGGCTTGATGCACCCGTGCTGTGATGGATGGCCACGCGCCGCGCATCGCGCCGACCAGCCACCCCGCAGCGCGCCCCAGCGCGCGCCGCGTGCACAACGCCGGACCTGGCGGCAGCGCGCTCATGGCGCCTGCACATTGGCCAGCAGCTCCAGCGCATGCATGGCATAGCCGCTGCGGCGCGTCGCCAACTCGGCGGGTTGGCGCGCCGCGAGCAAGGTGATGGCGGCGGCCACCGCGCGTGCGGTCAGGTACTCGGCCGGCGGCACCGCAGTGGCCTGCTGCGGCGGTGCCAGGCTGCCGCCGGACCAGGCCACCGCCGCCGCCAGCCAGGCGCCCAGCGAGACATACTCGCCGGCATGCGCGAACGCCTGCGCCGCGCGGCGATGCGCCTCGCTGGGGTCGCGCACCCATTTTTCCGCAAGCGCCGCGCCGGCGCGGTCTTCGTCCTCCAGTGCTTCGCCGCGCACGCACTGGCACAGCCAGGCCACCGCATAGCGCTTGGGCAGCAGGCGCGAAAGCAGCTTGATCGCATCCTCGTCGTGGCCATCGGCCAGCAACGCGCGCACCGCCGCTTGCGGCGCGAGCGGCGCTGCCAGCCGCGCGCGCGCCGGCGCCGACAGCTGCATCTGCGCACATGCCTGCGCCAATGAAAGCATGGGCGCGCTCATCCGATCATGATGAGGCCGCCACCGACCTGCACCAGGGCATCGGCCTTGATGCTGACCAGCGGCCCCTTGAGCGTGGCCGACGCGCCGGCTTCGGCGCTGAGCATGCCGCCGGAAGACAACTTCAGCGTGCCATCGCCGGCCACTTCGGTGGCAGGGGATTTGGCCTGCAGCTGCGCATTGGCGATCAGCTTGATGGCAGTGGCGGTGGTCTTGGCCTCCGAGCTCGCATCGATCAGGATCTTGACGCCGCTGAGCACGATCTCGCCGTTGCGCTTCATCACCAGCCGTGCGCTGCCGGTCACCAGCTCGATCTCTTCGCCGGCCTGCAGCAGCAGTTTCTTGCCGACATCCACGCTGTCATTGTTGTCGATGCGCGCTTTGCGATCGTGCTTGACCGTGATTAGCTGATCGTTGTCCACGGTGGCGGTGTGATCGTGCTGCACGTCCTGGCGCAGGTCGCGCTGTGCACGCAGGTAGACTTCTTCGGCGCCGGCCTTGTCGTCGAACCGCAGCTCGTTGAAGTCGGCCGCACCACCGAGCAGGCTGCGGCTGCGCACGCCGCTCTGGGTCTTGTTGTCGGGCAGGGCGAACGGTGGCGTATGATCGGCGTTGTAGACGCTGCCCACGATCAGCGGGCGGTCCGGGTTGCCGTCCAGAAAGCTCACCACCACCTCCTGCCCCACCCGCGGCAGGCTCATCGCGCCCCAGCCCTTGCCGGCCCACATCGACGCCACGCGCACCCAGCACGAAGGCGCGCCATGCGGGCGCGCCGCGCTAGCCCAGTGAAACGTCACCCGCACGCGGCCCTGCGCGTCCACCGCGATGTCCTCGTCGGTCTCGCCGGTCACCACTGCCGTCTGCAGGCCGGCGATGCTGGGCGTGGGCGTGCGTTGCAGGCTACGGAACGGCAGGCGGCTCTCCATCACCTGCACGGTGCTGGAAAACGGCGCCTCGCCGTCCTGTCCGGACGCCGCCAACGTGGTCTGCGCCGACAGCACCAGATACTCCTGATTGAACGCGCTGCGCGGATGGCCGTGCAAGCCGAACAGGGCACCCACCATCAGGCCACAAGCATTGGTGGTGGCCTGATGGCTGGCGCGCTGCACGTTGTGCGCCTCGCCGCGCACCTGCGCGTAGCGGCTGCCATCGCCCTGCACCGCATGCGTGCCCGGATAGTCGAAGGCGACCAGCCCGTCCACGCCGTGCAGGTCGGCTCCACCGGCCTGGGCATCGGCGGCGAGCGACGCACGCGGTTGCTGCGGGTCGTAGTCGGTCACGCCGTGCTGAGTGGTGTGCAGCGCACGTGCACCGCGCCAGTGGCTGACCACCGCGCCCAGCAGTTGCCGGTCCTCCATGCCCGGCGGCACGTAGGCCAGCCGGTCGACACCATTGCGCACCGCGTGCGCGCCCAGCGCATCGCACAGAACCAGGGTGTGCGCCGTGCGGCCGTGCGTGAAGTAGTAGTAGATGCCTTCCTGCTCCAGCAGGCGGCTGATGAAGCTGAAATCGTCCTCGCGGTACTGCACGCAGTAGCTACGCTTGGCGTACTGCGCGCTCAGTTGCTGCTGCACATCGCTGTAGCCGATCTCGCCCAGCACGCTGGCGACGATCTCCGGCACGCTCTGGTCCTGGTAGATGCGGCAGTCGCGGCGCTGGGTGAGTAGCCACGGCCGCGGCACCAACTGCAGCTCCAGCACGGTGTAGGCGATTGCATCGACCACGCTGACGCCGGCCTGCGCACAGCTGGCCACCATCCCGTGATACCAGCGTTGCGCGCCGGTGTCGTCGGCCAGCTCCACCGCCACCGGAGTGCCCAGTAGCGCGCGCAGGTCCGGTTGCGGTTGCGTGCACAAGGCCTCGATGCGGTAGTCGAACAGCTGCCCCAATGCCTCGTGCGCCTGCAGGCGCGACAGCCGCAGGCGCGCGCCAAGGTCCGAGTGCAGCGTGATGGTGCGTGGCATCGAAGCATCCACAGGTGAGTGAGCGGCGCGCGCGGTGGCCGGCATGCAGCGTGCGCTTGCACCGATGCCTGTCCGCCGGCCGGGTCGGCCGCCGGCAGCATGCTCACATGCCTGCCGTCGGCAAAGCCGACATTTCGTCTCAACCCACCGCCGGCGCCCGCGCGGTCACCACCCACCCGTGCACGGGCTGGCCGCGCTCGCTGCGCAATACCGCAGGGTCGATCGCAACCGGCTGCAGCCCGGCGCCGTACAGGGCCGCCAGCACATGCGCCTGGCTGTGCCGATAACGGCCGCTGGCATCGAGTTCGACCAGGTCATGCGGCGACTCCGATGCCTCCACCGTGAACCCCAGCACGCCACCCGCGCGCAACGCACCGGCAGCGGCGGCCAGCACCGTGTGCAAGGCGCCGAAATACACCAGCGTGTCCGCCGATGCCAGCACGTCCCAACACGCGGGCGCAGCCTGGAGATAGGCGGTGAGTTCGGCCACCTCCAGCACGTCGTAGCCACCGCGCTGGCGCGCCTTGTCCACCATCGCAGGCGACAGATCCACGCCAACCAACCGCTGCGCGTAGGGCCGCAGCAGCGGTGCGCACAGCCCGGTGCCGCAGCCGGCGTCCAGGATGGCCAATGCGGCGACAGGTGCAGGCAGGCAGGCGGCCAACGCCTCCATCAAGCGCTGCGGCGCACGGTAGTCCAGGTTGTGCAGCAACTGTTCGTCGAAACTGTCGGCAAAGCCATCGAACAGGGCACGCACGTAGGTGTCGCCCGCACGCGGTGGCGCAGCCGCTCCGCCGCAGGCCGCCAGCATATGCACGGCCACCGCGTTGCCCGGGTCGCATGCCAGCCATGCGCGGTACACCGCCTGGGCCTGGGCATGCTCGCCAAGCAGGTACAGCCCGGTGCCCAGCGCTTCGCGTGCGGGCAGATGCTCCGGCGCCAGCGTGCAGGCCTGCTGCAGACACGCCACCGATTGCTGCAGGTGCTCGGTTGCCTGCGCGTTGTTGCGCAGGAACAACCCGAGCAGATAATGCGCCTGCGCCGAGGCCGGGTAGGTGTGCAGCAGCGCCGCATAGGTGACGAAGGCCTGTTCCGGCTGTCGCTGCGCCTCCAGCACGGCAGCCAGGTTGGCCAGCGCATCGGCATGCGCAGGTGCCAGCGCCAGCGCGCGGCGATAGCACTGCTCGGCATCGGGCAACCGCCCGCACTCGCGGTGCACGTTACCCAGGTTGTTGCAGGCATCGGGTTGGTGCGGGGCCAGCGTCAGCGCCTGGGTGATCGCTGTCACCGCTGCGGCACTGTCGCCGCGCTGGTGCAACAGCACGCCCTGGAAATGCAGCGCGTCGGCATCGGCGGGATGTGCGTCCAGCACCTGTGCGTACAACTGCGCGGCGTGTGCGAGCTGGCCGCCGCGATGCGCGGCGATGGCCTGCTGCAAGGTGTCCGGAGGCGGGCTGACGGCGGTGTGCATCGGGGCTGTCCTGGGCATGGTCATGAAGGTGGTGCGCCCTTGCAGGGCGGCGCTGGGCGAGGCAGCGCATGCGGGGTACCGACCGGTGACGCGCACATTGCGCGATGCCGTGCCGCGCATCGCGTCATGACCGCGACGCTTCAACCGATCAGTACGGTGAAACACCCCAGGGTGATGACCCCGCCATGCGCGGTGCTGTCGCCCAGGCGCGCGGCCGGTTGCCCGGCGATCAGCACGGTGGGCGCGCCGGCCACGATGCTGTCCGGCGGACCGACGCAGAGCGCGGTATCGCCAAGGCGCGCGGCGGGCAGGCCACCGATCAACACCGCTGGTGCCCCTGGCCCGAGAATCGGGCCGCCGACATGCGGCACCACGCCGGTCACCATCGGGCAGACATGCAGGTCGGTCAGGCGTGCGGCAGGTTGCATGGCACTGCAGGAAGTCGATCGGTGGCAGGCACTGTGCCGGGTTCGGCTGCCGGCCACCCGACAATCCGTCTCAGCGTGGCGCGGCCACGCGCTCGCTGGCGGTACCGGGCGGGACGGGCTCGGCCGACGCGGACAGTGCCAGCACCGGCCGCGCGGCCGGCAGCGACGCGGCGCCAGCGCCGTGCATGCCGGCCAGGATCTGCGCGGCCTGCAAGGCATGTGCGCGGGCATCGGCGCTGCGGCCAAGCGCCTGTTCGGCGTCGGCCATGCCGCGCAGGATCTCGGCCGTCTGCGGATGCGCACGGCCCAGCACGCGCAGCGAAGACGCCAGCGCCACACGCTGCTCGGCCAGCGCCTCTGCCACCCTACCAACCGCGTGCAGCCAGTCGGCATGATGGCTGCGATAGGTGATGGTGGCCGGGGCGTCCTCGCCGAAGGCCACGCGCGCACGCTGCAGCGCGGCACGGTAATGCGGCCCGGCTTGCGCCAGCTTGCCCTGCTGGCGCAATGCCCCGGCCAGGTTGGCTTGCGCCATCAAGGTGTCGGCGGCCGTGTCGCCATACAGCGTGTCGGTGATCTGCAGCAGCGCGGTGAGTTCGGTCTCGGCGCCGGCAAAGTCGTGCTGCATCAACAGCCACTGCGCCAGAGTGTTGCGCATCGACAATGCCAGTGGATGCGCCGCCCCGTGCAAGGCCATGCGCTCGCGCAACAGGCTGCGCTGCAGGGCGATCGCTGGCGGCAACTGCCCGCTTTCGGCCAGCATGCCGGCATACACGGTCCCGGCATCGATGCGCTGATCGGCGGTGCTGGCCGGATTGGCCAGGCCGGCGACATACGCCTGCCGGCTCTGCGTCATGGCCTCGCCCATGCGTCCTTGCTCGCGCAGCACCCATGCCAGCCGCGCACGCAGTTCGTTGCCCAGCGCCTGTTGCAGGGCATCGCCGCGTGCGGCCTGGGCAATGCCCTGGCGCAGCACCCGCTCGGCCTGGTCGGGTTGGCCAGCGCCGGCCAACGCCTGGCCAAGCATGGCACTGGCCCTCAACGCAGGCAGGCTGTCGGCCCCGTCGCTCTGCCGTGCCAGCACCTGCGCGGTACGCAGGTGTGCCACTGCCTGCGCATAGTCGGCCAGCGCGATCAGGCTGCGGCCCAGGGTGAGTTCGATCTGCGTCCGCGCCTGCGGCTGGTCGGCCAGCTCGCCTGCGGCACGCCAGGATGCCTGCTGCAGCACGCGCCGCATCAGCGTCTTGTCCAGTGCCTGCGCCACCGCCGGGTCCACGCTGGACAGCACCGAACCCATGAACTCCCCGGTGACCTGCGCGCGTTGCGCATCCCGCGCGGCCTGTTGCAGCGACCACACCGTGGCGCCCAGACCAACCATCGAGGCGATCGCCACCAGCGCGCCGGCCAGCACGCCATTGCGGTGACGTTGGGTGAACTTGCGCAACCGCAACCAGCCGCCGGCCTGCAAGGCGCGTGGCGGGTGGCCATCGCGCCAGCGATGCAGATCGTCCATCAGCGCCGAGACCGACGCATAGCGCGCCACCGGCTGCGGCGCCATTGCGCGCAGCACGATGGCATCCAGCCCATCGCGCAGCTGCCGTTGCAGACGCGTGGCGGAGGTGGCGCGCGCGGCGACGATGCGTGCGCGCGCATCGGCCGGTACCGCCGCCACCCGTTGCGATGGCGGCTGCGGCAGGCCGTCGCTGCCGGCCACCGGCGCCAGCCCGCAACTCAACTCATGGAGCATCGCGCCCAGCGCATAGATGTCGCTGCGCGCATCCACGTCCTGCGCGCCGCGTGCCTGTTCCGGGCTCATGTAGCCGGGGGTGCCGCGCGCCTGCGCGGTGGTCGCGCCCGGGTTGGCGGCATCGATGGCGATGCCGAAATCGATCACCCCCGGCATCGGGCGGCCATCGATCTCGCTCACCAGCACATTGCTGGGCTTGAGATCGCGGTGGATCACGCCTTTCTGATGCGCATGCTGCACCGCTTCGCCCACCCGCAGCATCAGCAGCACGCGCGCCTGCAACGACAACCGATGCGCATCGCACCACCAGGTGATCGGCTCGCCGCGCAGGTATTGCATCACCAGGTACGGCCGCCCCTGGTCATCGCTGCCCACGTCGTGGATCTGCGCGATGGCCGGGTGCACCATCTGCGCCAGCAGCCGGCATTCGAATTCGAACAAGGCCCGGCCCTGCGCATCCAGCGCATCGGCGGCCACCAGCTTGATCGCCACCTCGCGCTCGTAGGCGCCATCGGCGCGGTGCCCCAGGTACACCTGGCCCATGCCGCCGGCACCGAGCAGGCGGTCGATCGCCCATGCGCCAAAGCGCGTGCCCACCGGCAGCTCCGGCAGCGGTGCCTGCAACGCCGCGGCGGCCTGTCTCAGCGGTGCGCGCAGGCGCAAGGTGGCATGCGCTTCCACCGCCAGCATTGCCAGCAACTGGTCTCGTAACACCCCATCGGGGCCGGCCTGGGTCCGCGCGAAGGCCTCGCGCTCATCGGCCGGCAACCGGCAGGCCTGGTGGAACAATGTCTCCAGCCGCTGCCAGGCGGTGGCAGGCACGCTCACAACTGCGCCGCCAGCCATACCCGTGCAAAGCGCAGGTCGCGTTCCAACGTGGGCACCGACACCTCCAGTTGCTCGGCCGCCTCGGCCACGCTGAACCCTACCAGCTCGGTGAGTGCAAACGCCCTGGCCTTGCGCTCGTCCACCTGCGCCAGTTTGTCGAACGCATCGGCTACCAGCATCAGCGCCTCCGGCCGCGGTGCGCCATCGGACAGGCTGATGGTCAGCGTCACCGCCTGCCCAAGCCGTTTTGCACTGGCCTGCTGGCGCGCCAGGTCAACCAGCAGGTGGCGCATCTGCAAGGCCGCCACCGCATAGAAATGGCGGCGCGACCGAAACGCCTGCTGGCCCTGTTCCAACCGCATCCACGCCTCGTGCACCAACTCGGTCGCCTGCAGACCGGTGCGCCCGTCGCGTCGCAACTCGCGCAACGCCGTGGTGCGCAGCACTTCGTAGACCTGGCGCGCCAGGGCGTCGCCCGCGCCGGGCTCGGCGCGCTGCCAGGCCTGCAACAACTCGGTGATCTGCAGCTCGGCCATCGGCCCCATCCCGCCTGCGTGAAGGGGCAGTATCCCGCATTGGCGAGCAGGCCGGACAGGCGAAAGATGACCGGTTGATGCGCCGGGCGTGCCCGGCCCTTCTCGGCGACAACGCGCCGATGGCGTGTGCCGCAGCCGCGTGGGGGGCGATGGCGGCCTGCAACGCCGGTTGCTACGCCGGCGCCGGCATCGGGCAGGCGGTACTGGCGAGCTTCACCCAGGATGCACTCACGTCTCGAACCTGGAACCGTACAACCCCTCGTAGCTCGTGACACAGCCGGTAACGAACAACGACGCCTGGCCTTTTTGCGACGACGTGGCGGTCAGCACGGTGACTTTGCTGCCACCCGCGTTGCAACCGTTGTGCCCGGTGCGCAGATTGCCCACCTCGCCCCAGCACACGAAGCGCTTGAACTCGCTCTTGAGCACTTTCTTGGCGAGCTGCGCATGCTCGTCCAGTGCAACGGACAATAGCACCCAGGGGATGACGTGGCAGACCGGAGGCTTGCGGAGTTGCCCATGGGGCGTGGATGCGGCGCCGATTTCCTGGAACTGGCCATTCAACTTGATCGTCCCGTCGCCGCCCTCGCCACAGGCGACCTCGAAGCCGCCCTTGCCGTCGGGTTTTCTGGCTGCATAGACCAGATTCCAGGTGGTGCGGTACGGACTGGGCCGCCCTGGAACGCTGCCAACCCAATCGAAATCGTCGGCATCGGCATCGACCACGGCGTCGGCCATGCTGTTGATGTCGGGATCGGTCAGCAGCAATTCCGATTCGCTGGCACCGTTGCTGTATCGGGCCGGTCGCGGCGCACTGCGCTTGGTAAAGACGGCTGACATGGTCCACTCCGCTGAAGATGACATCACCGGCGCGTGCGTCACTGCAGGCCGGGCGACGGCGCATCGTGCGATTACGCCAGGATGCCAACCCGTCAGAACGTCTCAGATCACCGCGAATCGGCAGGCGTCAGCGGGATCCGCAGCGTCACCCGCGTCCCCTGGCCAGGTGCGCTTTCGACGGCGAGCACTGCACCGATCTTTGCGGCCCGCAGCCGCATGCCGCTCATTCCGCGCCCGGCACGCGATGCCTGTGCCGGATCGAAACCGCAGCCGTCGTCGCCGACCCGGATGACCACCTCGCGGTGATCGGCCAGCACCGCCAGGCACAGCTCGGTGGGATGCGCATGGTGGAGAGCGTTGTTGATCGATTCCTGCACGATGCGCAGGATTGCCAAGGCTCCTGCCGGACCCAGCGCCTCCACTGCGGGAATTGGCTGCACCTCCCAGCGCAGCACGATGCCCAATGCCGCCAGGCGTGGCTGCAGACGGAAGCGCAGGTTGCCCAGCAACGGCAGCACGTCGCCTTGAGCCACATCCAGGGAGTCGATAATCAGCCGCAGGTCCTGCAGCGATTCGTCGATGACCCGTGCCAGTTCGCTGCGCGCCACCTCCGGACGCAACGCAAGCCGCTTGGCGGTGATGAGCTGTGCGCCCATGCCGTCGTGCATGTCCTGCAGGATGC
Source organism: Xanthomonas cucurbitae (assembly GCF_002939885.1). Lineage (GTDB taxonomy): Bacteria > Pseudomonadota > Gammaproteobacteria > Xanthomonadales > Xanthomonadaceae > Xanthomonas > Xanthomonas cucurbitae. The sequence continues at coordinate 511 of NZ_MDED01000060.1, read as the reverse complement.
GCACGCGCTCCAGGCCGATCGCATCGCGCTGCAGGCGCACGGCTTCTTCCCGGTCCACCACGAAACGCTCGCCGAAGAACAGCAGCAGCATCACGCTGCACGGGATGGAACCGGCCGAACTGTAGCGGAAGCTGTCCCACGGCAGCCACTCCCACGGCAGCACCACCGACTGCAGGACCGTCGCGGCCCAGACGATCCCCGAGATCCCGAGCAACAGCTGACCCAGCGACCGCAGACGCCAGGCGTGTTGCAGGATCCACGCGCAGATCATCACCAACGCCCCTACCAGCGGCACCAGCGCGATCCAGCCGCGATCGTCGATCTGGCGCAGCACCGCCAACACGCCCACCACCAGCATCGTGCCGCCCCACAGCGCATCGAGCAGGCGGACGGCGCTGCCGCGCTGGACCCCGGTGAGGTAGGGATTGTCTGATCAACGCAGCCAGGAGACGGAAAAAGCCGTCCTGGGTCGCGTAAAACTCGTTCAGACCCTCGATTTTCGCCGTTTTCA
>NZ_MDED01000059.1 GCF_002939885.1 Xanthomonas cucurbitae | reverse complement strand
TGCGCGCCGATGGCGCCGGTGACGTACAGCTGCCGCTGCACCATGTCTTCCCACAGGCGCAGGCAGGCCTGCCGCTTGTCTGCATCGCCTTCCAGCAGCGCCAGGTGCGCCACGGCGGTCATCAGGTACACGAACCGCACCGCATGGCCGGTGGCGTGCTGCTGCTGGACCACCGGCAGGTGCGCCTGGCTATAACCCTTGTCGCGTACCATCCAGGCGCTGCCGTGGTTGTCCCAGTACGCCGTGCGCCCACGCCGCTCGTATTCCTGGTCGTACCAATGCGGCTGGGTCCCGCGCTGATCGACAAAGTAGCGCGCCAGCGCCAGGTAACGCGCATTGTCGGTGACCTCGTACAGGCGCAGCAGCGCCAGTTCGATTTCCGGGTGCCCGGGATAGCCCTGCAACTGTCCCGGTGCGGTGCCGAAGGTGGCATCGATATGGTCGGCGAAGCGGCAGCAGACCTCCAGCAGCGCGCGCTTGCCGGTGGCGCGCACATACGCCACGCCGGCCTCGAACAAATGGCCGGCGCAATACAGTTCGTGGCATTCGGCAAGATTGGTCCAGCGTTCGGCGGGCGCGACCAGCGAAAAATAGGTATTGAGATAGCCATCGGGCTGCTGTGCGGCGGCGACCAGCTCGATCACCGCATCGGCTGCGGCTTCCAGTGCCGGGTCGGGCTGCTGGCACAGCACATAGGCCACCGCCTCCAGCCACTTGGCCACATCGCTGTCCTGGAAGATCATGCCGTGGAACTGCCCCTGCGCACGGCCGGCGGCGATGCGGAAGTTGGCGATGGCATGGCTGGGTTCGGCATCGGCAACCCGATCGTTGAGCGCTTCCCACTGGTAGGGCAGCGCCACCTCGCGCACCAGCGCCTGATAGTTGCGCCAGAACGGCGCGGTCAAGGCCACCTGTGTAAGGTCGATGTCGTTACTGTGCGTCATGGGTGATTCCTTGGGTGGCCGCCGGCATCGCCAGCGGGGTGGGGGTCTGTGAGTGGCGGCCCGCCTGCGCGCGCGGCCAATGCGGCGGCGATCTGCTGCATGCGCGCGTTATCGAGCCTGCAGAAGCGGCTGGCGATCGCCACCAGGAGGTGCAGGCCGGCGGGCAGCAGGGTTTCCAGTGCGGTGATGCCCTGCCGCGACAGCGCCTCCTGGGGAACGCCGGGGCGGTAATGGCACAGGTGCAGCACCAGCGCAATGATCCCGGCACTGACCGCCCATGCCAGCTTGATCGCCAGCAGGTTGACCGCAAAATTGAGCCCGGACGCCCGCTGCCCGGTCTTCCAGGCGCCGTAGTCGTCGGCGAAGGCCATGATCGAAAAATGCAAGGGCAAGGTCATGCCCAGCAAGGTGCCGTTGAGGAAGATCGTCGCCAGCCACAGCGATTGCCGGGCCGGGCCGGTCGGCAGGAACCACATCGCCACGCCCATCGCGGCCAAGACCAGGTTCAATCGAAAGTACACACGCACCGTCTCGGCGCGGCGCGCCAACGGGGCGACCAGCAACGCTCCGGCGATCGCGGCCAGCGCCACCAGGCCGAGAAACAGCGAGGTGTAGCCGGCATCGCCACCCAGCACATAGGTGACGAAGTACAGGTAGCCACCACCACGCAGGTTCATGACGTTAATCAGCAGGAACGACATCAGCGTCAGCAGCAGTAGCTGATCGTTGCCCCACACCGCCGCAATATGCCGGCGGATGGAAAACGGCCCGGGAGCGGGCAGCGGCACGCGCTCACGCACGCTGACGAAGCAGAGCAACAGCATCGCCACCGCCAGCGCGCACATCACCGCCACCCCGGCCTGGTAGCCACGCGCCGCATCGCCACGGCCGAACACCGTCACCAGCCATGGCAGGCCCACCGAGACCAGCAAGCCTGCCAGCCCGCACAGGGTGAAGCGCCATGATTGGCTGGCGACGGTGTCCGCGCGCGACACCGTCATTGCATTAATCATGGCGCAATACGGAACGTTGACCGCCGTGTAGCAGATCGACAGCAGCAAGTAGGTCAGGCACGCCCAGCCCAGCCGGCCGGTGCCATCCAACGCGGGCACGGTGAAGGCCAGTACCCCGGCGATGCCCAACGGCAACGCCATCCACAACTGCCACGGCCGGTAGCGCCCCCAGCGGCTGTGCGTGCGGTCGGCCAGCAGGCCCATGGCCGGATCGGCAAGCGCATCGAACACCCGCACCACCAGGAACATCACGCCCACCGAGGCCGGATCCAGACCGACGACATCGGTATAGAAAAACGTGAGAAAACTCATGATGAGGCAGGTGATGACCGTGCCGCCCGCATCGCCGAGCCCGTAGCCGATGCGCTCATGCAGCGCGAGTCGTGGCACACCGGTTCCGGTGACGGCCGCAGCCGGTGATTTATTGGTGATGTCCAGCTGCATCGTGCACCTCCCACCGAGAATGTCGTTGTGCCCATCGGCCGGCGCCCACCGCGCCACTGCCAGCCCGCGACCGTTGCCGCATCACCCCGCGCGATCGACCCGACGCACGACGGTGCTACCGAAGAAGCGTTGCAGCAGGCAGAACGCCAGCAGCAGCACGCCGATGGCGATGCGCGTCCACCACGAGCTGAGCGTGCCGTCGAACGCGATCAAGGTCTGCAGCACGCCCAGGATCAGCACGCCGAACAGGCTGCCGATGACCGACCCGCTGCCGCCCGACAACAGCGTCCCGCCAATCACCACCGCGGCAATCACATCCAGCTCCAGGCCCAGCGCGTGCAAGCTGTAGCCGCTGAGCGTGTAGACCGTATAGACCACCCCCGCCAGCGCCGCACAGAATCCGCTCAGCGCATACACCCCGATATCGGTGGCCGCCACCGGCAGGCCCATCAACACCGCCGATTGGCGGTTGCCGCCGATCGCATAGACCGTGCTTCCGAATGGGGTCAGCCACGCCACGCTACTGCCGGCAATCACCAGCAGCAGCGCCAGCACCGCGCCGGCCGACAACGAGGCCCCCCCGCCCAACGGCAGGCGCCAACTGGCCATGGCGGTGTAGAACGGGTGGTCGATATCGATCGATTCAACGCTGATGAGCGTGGCGGCGCCACGCGCCAGGAACATGCCCGCCAGGGTGACCACGAACGGTGGCAGCCGGTAGCGCTGGATGAGCGCGCCCATCACCGCGCCGAAGCCGGCGCCCAGCGTCAGCACCAGCGCAATCGCAGCCGGTGGTGGCCAGTGTTGGTGCTGCACCAGCTCGGCGCTGAGCACCGTGGTGAAGGCGATCACCGCGCCCACCGACAGGTCGATCCCGCCGCTGAGGATCACAAAGGTCATGCCCACCGCGACGATCAGCAGGAACGCATTGTCGATCAACAGATTGAGAAAGACCTGCGGCGACAGGAAGCCGTCGTAGAGGATGCCACCACCCGCCGAGAGCGCCACGAACAAGGCGATCGTGACCAGCAGGGTCAGCCTGCGCGGATCGCGGCGACGCGGCGCGCGCGGCACGGCATCGGTAGCGCCAACGGTCTCCGGCACGCCCGTCACCGGCCTGACTCCGCCGGCCGCGCACCGATCCAGCCAACCACCTGGGCGCGAAATGCCGCCGATTGCAGCAGCAGCACCAGGAAGACCAGCACGGCCTTGACCACCAGATTGATTTGCGGCGGCAGCCCGATGGCGTAGATGGTGGTGGTCAGCGTCTGGATAATCAGCGCACCGACCAGGCTGCCGGCAAGACTGAAACGGCCACCGCCCAACGCGGTCCCGCCCAGGCTCACCGCCAGGATCGCGTCCAGCTCAAGCAGCTGGCCGGCGTTGTTGGCATCGGCACTGGCCACGTTCGAGCTGACCAGCAGCCCCGCCAGCCCGGCACTGACGCCGCAGAACACATACAGCGCCAGCGTGATCGTACCCGCGCGCACGCCAGCCACCTGCGCGGCCAGCGGGTTGTGGCCGATCGCCCGCACGAACAGGCCCAGCGCACTGCGGTGCATCAGCAGCGACAACGCCACGAACACCGCCGCCACCACGAACAGCGAGAACGGCAAGCCGAACAGGTAGCCGTTGCCGAGGAACGCGTAGGGCGGGTAATAGATGGTCAGGATCTGGCCGCCGCTGAGCAGTTGGGCGATGCCGCGCCCAGCCACCATCAGGATCAGCGTGGCGATGATGGGTTGCATGCCGGCCTTGACCACCAACAGGCCGTTCCACGCCCCGCACAGCGCCGCGACCACCAGCGCCAGACCGATGGCGGCCAGCAGCGGCCACGGCCCGGTGCCGACACCGACGTGGGCAATGGTCCAGGCGGCCACCGTCGCGGCGATGGCCAGCACCGCGCCAACGGAGATGTCCAGGCCGCGCACCGCGATCACCAGGGTCATGCCCAGCGACACCAGTGCCAGCGGTGCAGCGCGGTTGGCGATATCCACCAACGTGCCGAAGACGCGGCCGTCGCGCCATTCCAGCGTCAGGAATCCGGCATTGAACACACCGTTGCCGGCCAACAGCAATGCCAGGGTCAGCGCCGGCCACAGCACCGGCTGGGCCAGCAGGTTGCGCCAGCGGGACGGGCGCGGGGCGGCGTCGATGGGCGCGGGGGAAGGTGTCTGGGTCATCCGGCGCGCTTCCTCAGGTGCCCGCAATCAAGGCCAGTACCTGCTGGCCATCGCATTGGCCGGGCAGTTCCCCGACCTTGCGCCGCTCGCGCAATACCGCGATGCGATCGCACAGGCGCGTCAGTTCGTCGATTTCGGCGGAGATGAACAGCACCGCCATGCCCTGCCGCGCCAGCCGGACCACCTCGGCCGTGATCTCCTGCTTGGCGGCGACGTCGATGCCGCGGGTTGGCTCATCCAGGATCAGCAGGGTCGGCTCGGTGGCCAGCCAGCGCGCCAGCACCACCTTCTGCTGGTTGCCCCCGGACAAGGTGCCCACCGGGGTGTCCAGGTCGGCGGTCTTGATGCCCAGCCTCTGGACCAGCTGCACGGCCAGGGCGTTCTGGCGCTCGCGCGACAGAAAGCGGCGCCACCCCAGCCGCGCTTGCAGCGCCAGCACGATGTTGTCGCGGACCGACAACTCGGCGACGATGCCTTCGGTCTTGCGTTCTTCCGGGCACAGCGCCAGGCCCCGCGCCACCGCATCGGCGGGGTGGGTGAAGCGGCATGCCTGTCCCTGCACCCACAATTGGCCCTGGTCGGCCTGGTCCAGGCCGAAGACCAGGCGTGCCAGTTCGGTACGGCCGGCACCGAGCAGGCCGCCCAGCCCCAGCACTTCGCCCGCACGCACCTGCAGGTCGGTCGGCGCCAGCTTGCCGCGCCGGCCCAGCCCCTGCGCATCGACCACGACCGGCGCCTGCGCCAGATCCGTCGCGCTGGCGCTGCGGGCCTGGGTCATGGCGACCTCGCGCCCGACCATGGCCGCCACCAGCGCGGGCGCCGGCAACTCGGCCGGCAGGTACTCGCCGACCAGGCGGCCGTTGCGCAGCACGCTGATGCGATCGGCCACCGCATAGACCTGGTCGATGAAATGGCTGACGAACACGATCGCCATGCCACGCTCGCGCAGCCGCCGCATCACCCGGAACAACGCGCGCACTTCGTCCTCGTCCAGGCTGGAGGTGGGCTCGTCCAGGATCAGCACCCGCGCCGATACGCCGATTGCCCGTGCAATGGCCACCATCTGCTGGATCGCCACCGGGTAATGCGCCAGCGGCCGGTCCACGTCCAGCTCCAGCTGCAGCTCGCGCATCAGCGCGCGCGCGCCCACCCGCACCTGCGCCCAGTCGATCGCCCGGCTCCAGCGCCGCCGCGGGTAGCGGCCGGCGTAGAGATTCTCGGCCACCGACAGGTTCGGACACAGGGTCACTTCCTGATAGACCGTACTGATGCCGGCGTGCTGCGCCTGCAACGGCGTGGCCGGCGCGATCGGCCGGCCGTCCAGTGCGATGCGGCCGGCATCGGGCGCTTGAACCCCGGTCAACAGCGCGATCAGGCTGGATTTGCCGGCACCGTTCTGGCCCATCAGGGCGTGGATCTCACCGGCATGCAGGCACAGGTCCACGCCGTCCAGCGCCACCGTCGCCCCGTACCGCTTGCTCAGGCCCGAGGCCTGCAACACCGGCGCGTTCATACGGCCACCCTGGGCAAGCAGCGGTGCCTGCGCATGCTCAGTACTGGCGCTTGGGCAATTCGGCGGCGGCGTGTTCCTGCGTGAACACGCCCTCCTCCACCAGCACGCGGCGCGGCACCGGCCGGCCGGCCTTCAGGTCGACGATCAGACGCGCCAGTTGCGGACCCAGCAGCGGATTGCATTCCACTGTTGCATTGAGCTTGCCGGCCTTCATCGCCTCGAATGCCCCACGCACGCCGTCGATGGACACGATGCGCACGTCGTGACCGGGCTTGAGCCCGCCCTCTTCGATCGCCTGGATCGCGCCGATGGCCATGTCGTCGTTGTGTGCGAACAGCACGTCGATCTTGTTGCCCTCGGCCTTGAGGAACGACTCCATGACTTCCTTGCCCTTGGCGCGGGTGAAGTCGCCGCTCTGGGAGCGCACGATCTGGAAGCGCCGGTCGGCATCGAGCACCTCGTGAAAGCCCTTCATCCGATCGTTGGCCGGCGCCGAACCGACCGTGCCCTGCAGCTCGGCCACGCGGATCGGACCGGGCTTGCCGGTGCTGTCCTGCACCAACCAGCGCGCCGCCTTGCGACCTTCTTCGACAAAATCCGAGCCGATCAGCGTGGCGTACAGCGATGGGTCGGAGACCTTGACCGCGCGGTCGGTGAGCACCACCGGGATCTTGGCCGCCTTGGCTTCCTGCAGCACCGTTGCCCAGCCGGATTCGACCACCGGCGAGAACGCGATCACATCCACCCGTTGGGCGATGAACGAGCGCAAGGCCTTGATCTGGTTTTCCTGCTTCTGTTGCGCATCGGAGAACTTCAGGCGGAAGGTGGGCGCCACCAGCGCGGCCTTGATCGAGGCGGTATTGGCGGTCCGCCACTCGCTCTCGGCGCCGATCTGGCTGAAGCCCACGGTGATCTGCCCGCTCTGACCGCCACTACCGCGCGAGCAGCCGGCTGCCAGGACCACCAGCATCGCCAATACCACGACGCGCCACTGCTTGTTCATGCTGTCTGCCTCCCAGGGAATGGAACCGCGCTGCACCAACACACCCGCGTTGCCGATCGACCCTGCCTGCCCACCGCGTGGCTGCGGCATCGGGCCGGCGATGCTCGCCGCCGGCAGTGGATCGGGTGCAATGCGGCACGTCCATGCGCACGCATCGCCTCACGCGCAACCACGCAGGTCTCCGTTGCGCAACGCACGCCTGCGCAGCAGCGGTCCTGCCAGGCGTTTCCCGCCCACGGCCACCTCAAAGCGCATGCACGCCGCCAAGGGCGAACCCGGAATCGCTGCGCACCAGCGGATTCACCAACGGATGGCCCAATGCAGGCAGATCGATCTCGAAGCAGTCGCCCGGCTGCACCTGGAACTGATCGGCAAAACTGAGCGTGGCCGTGCCGAAGAAGTGCAGGTGCACATCGCCCGGCCGACGATGCGCTGCGTACTTGAAGTGGTGGTATTCCAGATTGGCCAGCGAGTGGCACATGTTGGCCTCGCCGGTCACGAAGGGTTTTTCCCAGACCAGCTGCTCGCCGCGGCGGATGCGGCTGACGCCGCGCAGATCGGCCGGCAGCGCACCGCTGCGCAACTCCGGTCCCACCGCACAGGCGCGCAGTTTGGAATGCGCCAGATACAGGTAATTCTGGCGTTCGGTGACATGGTCGGAAAACTCATTGCCGATCGCAAACCCCAGGCGATGCGGCGTGCCATCGGCACCGATCAGGTACAAGCCCACCAACTCCGGTTCTTCGCCGCCGTCCAGCGCAAAATCCGGAGACGGCAGGGGCGCGCCCGGCGCCACCAGCACGGCACCATCGCCCTTGAAGAACCATTCCGGCTGCACGCCCGGTGTGCCATCGGTGGGAATGCCACCCTCCAGCCCCCACTGGAACATCTTCATCGAATCGGTGAGCGCGCCGGCAGCGTGCTGCGCCTGCAGGGTTTGATGCATGGCGTCGCGGGCGGCCGCACTGCCCAGATGGGTCAGCCCGGTGCCGGACACCATGCAATGTGCAGGGTCGGGGTGTTGCAGCGGCGACAACACCCGCAGCGCAGCCAGCAATGGCGCATACGGCTGCACGCTGTCGCCCCCCTGCAGCGCAACCTGCGCCTCCAGTGAGCGGCCGGCGCTGATGGCCGCGCTGGCAAGCGCGTAAGTGGAATCGACGCCGTCGATCCGGCGGACCGTCTGTCCGTCGGCCGTGACCTCGCCCACGCACGGGACGCCTGCAGCATCGAGAAACTGGATCAATCGCATTGCCTGCCACCTTCTCGCCAGAGGAGCGGATCGCCGTGCCCCACGCGCGCCAGTCGGGCACGCGTGATCGGCGGCGAGCAGCAGTGTGCGATTGCCACGCATACACAACAAATATAGATTTGGGAAAAACCCATACCCAAATTGGCATTGACCTACCAATGACCTCCGCTCCCTGGTTCCTGCGCGCGCGCCTCAAGACCCGGCAGCTGATGTTGCTGATCGCCATCGATGAAGAAGGCAACATCCATCGCGCGGCCGAGGTGTTGAACATGTCCCAGCCGGCGGCCTCCAAGCTGCTGAAGGATCTGGAAGACATGATGGAGGTGCAGCTGTTCGACCGCCTGCCACGCGGCATGCGCGCTACCTGGTACGGGGAAAGCATGATCCGCCATGCCCGCATCGCCCTTGCCAGCCTCGGCGAGGCCGGGACCGAGATCCAGGCACTCAAGGCGGGCCACAGCGGCACCGTGGGCATCGGCGCCATCGCCGGGGCGGCCATGACGCTGCTGCCGCCGACACTGGCGCGTGTCACCCGGCAGCACCCGGCATTGCGCGTCTCGCTGCTGGTGGAAAGCAGCGACGTGCTGCTGGAGCGGCTGGCCCAGAACAAGCTCGATTTCATGGTCGGCCGCCTGTTCGCCCGCCATGACAAGCGCAACCTGCATTACCAGGCGCTGGCCCGTGAAGAGATCTGCGCCATCGTGCGGCCGCAGCACCCGATCCTGCAGCACCAGCAGCACAGCCTGGAGGCACTGGCCGCCGCTTCCTGGATCGTGCCGCCGCAAGGCAGCGTGCTGCGCCACCGCTTCGAGCTGATGTTCCAGAGCGCCGGCCTGGAACCGCCGCAGCAGGTGATCGCCACCACCGCACTGATGTTCATCACCAAGATGCTGCAGGAAAGCGACAACCTGGCCGTCGTCCCGGTGGACGTCGCCCGGCATTACGTGGACCACGGCATGGTACAGATCGTGCCGGTCGCCTTGTCCTGCCGGATGGACGCGTTCGGCATCATCACCCGGACCGACTGGCTGCTGTCGCCCGGTGCACGCACCGTCCTGGCCATGTTGCAAGAGGTGGGAGCCCAGGTGTATGGCGGAGGCGCCCTGCCCGCAGATGCCTGACCGCGCGCCCCTGGCCGCAGCCCGAGATGCCGAACAGCCGCCTCGGTCAGCAGATCGATAACGATGTTGCTATCGATGATCTGAATATTGTTATTTTTACAGTATCAATGTGCCCGGTAGGATTGAGCGCGAACCCGCCTGCGCCATGCGCTGCACCTGCTCATCCGACTCAAGGATCCCTCGCTCATGGATTCACCGGACACGCCGTCCCGACGCAGCCAGCAGTGGTTCGGCCGGCAAGGCAAACAGGGGTCTTACTACCGCAGCTGGCTCAAGGGGCTGGGCCTGCCGGACGACCTGTTCGACGGCCGCCCGGTCATTGGGATCTGCAACACCTGGTCGGAGCTGACGCCCTGCAACAGCTCCTTCCGGGAACTGGCCGAACACGTCAAACGCGGTGTCTACGAAGCCGGCGGCCTGCCGCTGGAATTTCCGGTCATGTCGCTGGGCGAAACCCAGATCCGCCCCACCGCGATGCTGTATCGCAATCTGGCCAGCATGGACGTGGAAGAATCGATCCGCGCCAATCCGCTGGACGGCGTAGTGCTGCTGATGGGCTGCGACAAAACCACGCCGTCGCTGCTGATGGGCGCGGCCAGCGTCGATCTGCCGACCATCGGCCTGTCCGGCGGGCCGTCGCTGTCGGGCAACTGGCGGGGCCAGCCGGTGGGCTCGGGCACCGGCGTGATCCAGATGTCGGAGATGGTGCGTGCCGGCACCATGACCCAGGCCGAATTTGTCGAGGCCGAATCCTGCATGCAGCGCTCCAAGGGCAGCTGCATGACCATGGGCACCGCCTCAACGATGGCGGCCATGGTCGAGGCGCTGGGCATGTCGCTGCCCGAGAACGCCGCGATCCCGGCGGTGGATGCACGCCGCTACCGGCTGGCGCACCTCAGCGGCCGGCGCATCGTGGAGATGGTGCGCGAGGATCTGCGCATGTCCAGGATCCTCACCCGCGCCGCCTTCGAAAACGCGATCAAGGCCAATGCCGCCATCGGCGGCTCGACCAATGCGGTGATCCACCTGCTGGCACTGGCTCGCCGCATCGGCGTGGAGCTCACGCTGGAGGACTGGGACACCCTCGGCTCGCGCCTGCCCTGCCTGGTCAACCTGAAGCCATCTGGCCAGTACTTGATGGAAGATTTCTACTACGCCGGTGGCCTGCCGGCGGTGCTGCGCGAAATTGCCGCCGACCTGCACCTGGATGCGCTCACCGCCAGCGGTCACACGCTGGGGCAGGCCATCGCCGATGCACCATGCTGGAACCGCGAGGTGATCCACGCCCTGGAGGCCCCCTTCAAGGCCGAAGCCGGCATCGCCGTGCTGCGTGGCAACCTGGCGCCGGACGGGGCGGTCATCAAACCGTCTGCCGCCTCGCCGCATCTGCTGCAGCATCGCGGCCGCGCCGTGGTGTTCGAGGACATCACCGATTTCAAGGCACGCATCGACGATGAGACCCTGGACATCGACGAAACCTGCGTGATGGTGCTGAAGAACTGCGGCCCACGCGGGTACCCCGGCATGGCCGAAGTGGGCAACATGCCGCTGCCGCCCAAGCTGCTGCGCCGTGGCATCACCGACATCGTCCGGATTTCCGACGCACGCATGAGCGGCACCGCCTATGGCACGGTGGTGCTGCACACCTCCCCCGAGGCCGCCGCCGGTGGCACCCTGGCGCTGGTGCGCACGGGCGATTTCATCGAACTGGATGTCCCCAACCGGCGCCTGCACCTGGACGTCTCCGATCAGGAGCTGGAGCGCCGCCGCCAGGGGTGGGTGCCACTGCAGCCACCGGCGCGTGGCTGGACCCGGCTGTATGTCCAGCACGTGCAGCAGGCACATCTGGGTGCCGACCTGGACTTCCTGGTCGGCGGCAGCGGCGCGGCAGTGGGCGACGATTCGCACTGAGCAGCGCGCAGCCAATGCTGGGCGCGGCGTCGAGCGATCCGGCGTGCACCGGACTACTGCGCAAATTCGATGCCCAGCGCCTTCACCCGCACCCGCGCCAGCATCGCATGCGAGGTCATGTACAGCGTATGGCCGTCATTGCCGAACGCGCAGTTGGAGATCGCCTCGCCGGTTTCGATGCGGCCCAACCGCTGGCCGGCCGGGTTGAACACGATGACGCCGCCAGGGCCGGTGGCGAACAGATGGCCGTCCGATGACACCGCCATGCCGTCGGGCAGGCCGGGGGCATCCTTGGCGACCAGATCCGAGGCGTCGGCGAACACGCGCTTGCCGGTGACGGCGCCGTGCGCATCGAGCGCGTAGGCCATCCAGATCGGACGCTTCGGATCGGAATTGGACACGTACAAGGTGCGCTCATCGGGCGATAGCGCGATGCCGTTGGGGAAGCTCAAGCTGTCGTCCAGCAGGTGCACGCTGCCGTCGGGATCCAGCCGATACACCCCATTGAAGTGCAATTGCTTGACTGGCGAATCATTGAGATCCTTCAAGCCATACGGCGGGTCGGTGAAGAACACCACGCCATCGCGGCGACGCACCACATCGTTGGGGCTGTTGAAGCGCTTGCCCTCGAAGCGGGTGGCCAGCGGGGTCTTCTTGCGGGTGGCCGGGTCGAGCCTGGCCACGATGCGGGTGCCCGAATCGGCCAGCAGCACCGTGCCACCGGGCTCGGCATACAAGCCATTGGCGCCGGCCTCGCGCAGCGTGGCCTGTTCCGGGCCGGTATAGCCGGACGGCGACAACAACACCGACAGGCCAGCCTCCTCGGACCAGCGATAGAGCTTGTTTTCCGGCACATCGGTGAACAACAGGTAGCCCCCGCTGCGCACCCATGCCGGCCCTTCTGACCAGGTGAAGCCCTCAGTGAGCTTCTCGATGCGTGCATCGGCCGCGACTACCTTGCCGAAGCGCTGGTCGAAGGTTTCCAGATGCCCGATGGCGGTGAATCGCGGCGGCGGGGCTTCCTTCCTGGTGCAGGCAGCGACAATGGCCAGCAGAGGAACAGCCAACAACAGGTAGGGCGACACGCGCATCGGTCATCCGGCTTCAGGTCCAGCCTCATGATGCCATCAAGTCTGTGCAGCGTGTCAGCCACTGCAGGGCGCTGCAGTGATTGCGCGCTGGTGCAACGTGTCACTCACCTCGTGTGGGATCGATACAAGGCTGCGCTGCCCAGGATGAGGTCGTTGAAGCCAGTAACACGACAGTCCCTCAGCGCTTTCCATCCGGAGCTGTCTCCACCTGATCTTCAGATAGCTCCAGGCCAGTCCGCTTGGCTGCAGCCAATAGTTCAGCCCTGTGGCCTTGTGCTGGCCATCCAGCGACCGTGTCGATCACACGGCCCGCATCCATGAAGTAGAACATCGGCGTTGCCCACTGTGTCAGCATCGGCCAATCACTCCTGCGGTACGCCAGCGACATCTGCTGCTGCGGGTATCTCGCGTTCCAAGCGGCAAACACCGAAAAATCGTCTTGCCTGCTCGGCGGCGCGATCCATTTCGAATGAGATCGCATCACTGCGTTCAATGCCGGATCCTGGCCGATGGCAGCCATGGCGCGTTGCGTGTAGGGACACAGCGGATCTGCAACGACGATGATGAGGCGAGCGGCATCGAGGTGCGTGGCGACATGCAAGAGCCGCCTGCCATGCATTGCGATACGCAACTCGCTTGGCAACCCTGCGGCAACGGCGATGGGCTCCACCACCTCCGGTGGTGGATGAGCCAGCCCGTCAGCGTGATGCGCAAAGAATGCCGTTGCGGCAGCAAAGTCTCGCGCTGCCAACAGCGCACGATAGGTCTGCACGACATCGTGAGGCGTTGATGCATGAAGGCGCTCCAGGGCAGCCAAGGCCTTGACCTGGTCTTCGGTGATCCTGGAATCGCCGGTATAGAACGAGGCCGCATTCGCGACCTCGAACATTTGACGGGCCTGGCGAGCATCGAGACCCGACCATGACCGATTGGCCATCAATGCACTCCGCATCTTCTCGTAGCGTTGCTTGACCCGCTCAGAGAGCGCAAGATCGGATTCATTCGACCTCCGCACTGCGGCGGCTTCAATCGTGTCCGCAGTCGCCGCAGATGCAGACGGATCAAAGTCAACAGCATGCGCAAGCGGGGTAGAAACAGGTAGCCGAAGCAGCAGTGCGAGAAGTAGCCCGCTCAGCAATTTCCCGTGCAAATCTTGGTGAGTGACTGAGTACATGTTGCACGCGCCTCACATCGGTAGTCGCCGTAATCTGCCTTCATTTCCGGGGTGATGTTCTGCGGCGTCATGATGGCGCGATCCGCATCACTCTCAATCAACAACCCAGGCACGGATTGTGTCGCGCTTTGTATGCCAATTAGCGAAAGGATTGCATAGACCCGGCTCGCAGTGAGGCCGGGTGGATTCGCCCGCGAAGTGCAACAGTCCTATAACGTAGCGGGCCAGGTGTCGTAGCCTGAGCCCCTACACGACCAAGTGGA
>NZ_MDED01000058.1 GCF_002939885.1 Xanthomonas cucurbitae | reverse complement strand
CGGCTGCCCAAGGTGGCCGAGGCGTGGGTTTGGCTGGCTCAAGCGCGATTGCTGCTGGCGCGGCTGACTGGTTAATTATGTAAACACCCTCTGAAGGACCCGGAGTTTACCCGGCAGCTTCGGGACGCCTGGCAGCAACAAGCCGATTGGCATCGCGATCTGTCGGCGCATGTGCAGCAGATCCCGAACGCCACCGGCGCCATCCAGCAGCATTTGCTGGCAGAGCATGCCGATCTGCATGTCAAGGATGGGGCTGCAAGTCGTCTGGAAGGCATCGCCACCGTCGACGAGCTGGTACGCCCAGGTGCGCCACCCGCACGCGCGCCGGTGCCCGAACCCGACATCCCCGGCCTGCGTCGTGCAGGCATGACAGCGGGGCTGGCGGGTGTAGGAGTTGCCGCAAGCGCCTACGATGCCGTGCAGACCGGCGATCGCATCGGCAGCTTGCTGGCGCAGGACAATCTTGCCGCTGCCCGTTCGCAAGCGCTGCACTTCAGTGCGCGTGGAATGGGTGGCTGGGTCGGCGGAACGGCCGCTGCTGCGGTGGTGGGCACCACGGGAGCCGGGCCGGTGGGGCTGGTCATGGCCGACGCCTATCTGTTTAGCATGGCAGCAGACAAGGCCGCCACGCTCTGGGATCAGCGCCAGATCCATACCCAGACCGACAAGCAGCATGTGCGCTGGGAATTCGATGGCACCCAGTGGTTGCGGCAGGAACTGTTGCGCGACGGTGTTGATACGCCGCACCGGCAGGNAGAAGGCACGCGAGCTCAATTACTACGCCAGTGGCCAGGCGACCGAGCAGGCGCTTGGCGCGGTAGCGCCGCGCAATCCCTTCGTGCAGCCGTCCAGCCAGGCAGATGCCGCGCATCTGTACCAACGCGATTGGCGGCGTGATGCCGACAACGGGCAATGGTCGCGGATGGTGGCCGACGAGGTCGATCGTAATGACCGGCCAGTTTGGAAACTCGACCCGGCCAGCCCCGAGCGCGCTGTGCAACTGGACCAGCAAGCGGCGCAGGTGATCGACGGCAACATCGCCCATGGGCAAGCAGCCATTGCAGCGACCTATCAAGCCGCCCACCGGCGCAACGGCTGGGACGATTTCGGCCCGATGCCCGCCGCCGTGCAGGCCGCGTTGAGCGCGGACGCCCTGCAGGCCTCTGACGGCAGGCACTACCTGCGCGATACGCGTGGCCAATGGCGCGCTGGCGAGGACGTGGCGCACGGCACGCTCGCAGCGGAGCTGGATGCCACCCGCCAACAGCTGCAGCCCGCCCTGGCGCAGCACGCGCAGGCGATGGCGCAGATGCCCCAACGGCAGCTCCCCACGGCGCAACAGCAGGATCAGGCCAATCTCCAGGCGACCTATGCCGCCTATGGGGTTGCGCCCAACGCCACGACCGCAGCGGCCATCCAGCAGGCGCTACAACACACCCGCGATGCAAACGCCATCGACGCCTCCACCACCTCGCTGGCGCTGGAGCGCGATGGGTCCGGCCATTACTCGGTGGACAGCCCGGTACGGCATTTGCGTCGCGATGCCGATGGCACGGTTCGGGTTGCGGCAACCACCACCACCGGGGAGATCCGCGAGGCCGTAGACCAACTCCAGGCGCAGTCCCTGGAATCGGCCACGGCGCACGCGGCGCCAACCGAACACGCCGCACCCGACCACACCCACTCACCAGACACGGCGCTACGCCCTGGCGACCGTGGCGTCGCGCTGCAGGATGCGCCACATCGCACGATGGTCATGCCCTCCACACCATCGCCGGCAACAGCGCCCGAACGCAGCCAACCCGATCTGCATGCGCAACAGCAGCAACAAGCGCTGGAGCAACAACGCCAGCTGCAGTTGCAGGCCCGGCAACACCAGCAGGACCAGGCACAGCGCGACGAAGACGAGAACAGCCGCAAGGCGCAGCGCGACAAGGAGCTGTCGGCTACCACCGTCCAAGACGACGCGCACACGCCGCCGCCAGGTCTACGCCCCTACAGCGATCCCGCGCATCCCAAGCATGCGCTGTATGCGGACGTGCAAGAGCGGATGCAGGCGCAAGGCCATCAGTTTTCGGAGGAACGCCTGACCCAGATCACCGCAGCGCTGAACGAGTCTTACTTCAAGCCCGGCTGGAAGGGGGAGTTCTATGTGGCACGCGACACCGTGTATGCGGCCAGTTACGACCATCCGCTGGGATTGGCGTGCCTGCCGATACACGAGCCGGCACCATCGATCCAGGCCTCGATGCAGGTCGCGCAGGCTGGCGATCTGGAGCATGCACGCATCAACCAGATCATCGCCCAGGACCGCCAGCAAGCCCAATCGCAAGCACAGTCGCAGCCCGGCATGGGCATGTGAGACACCCAGGCGACGTCTGCAGTGGGTATGGCGCAGCCCCTCGCTCGTGCGCCGTCGAGCCAACAAGACCGCAGGGCGTTGGATTGGCCCAGCACAAACAGGCCTGTTGAGGGAAAATGCCCGCGCTCAGGGAGTGGTGCTGCTGGCACAAGCGCTATGCGGCCAAGCGCACGCAGACCTGGCACGCGTGCACACACCGAGCCACCACGCACCATGATCGGCGAAGCTGCGTTGCAGAAGCTCGGGGATGGCTGCCCCAGGCAGGACAGCGACTGCGGCGACTGACTGGCGGAGTGTGGGAACACATTCTTAGTGGAAATCGCGCGAAGGCAACTGCATCTGGCCGAGCAATTCGCTGAGGTCGTACAGATCGCCGGCGATCAGGTGCTCCACGCCGTCCACGCGTTCCCAGCGGCCGCGCACTGCAAGCAGGCGCGATTCCAGCAGCGCGCGGCGGCGGCGCAGCGCCAGATGTGCCCAGACGATGACGTTCATCATGCCGTGCTCGTCCTCCAGGGTGACGAAGATGGTGCCCTTGGCGGTGGCCGGGCGCTGGCGCTGGGTGACCAGCCCGGCCACGTGCACGCCGCTGCCGTGGCGGCGCCCCTGCAGCTCGCGCAGGCCCAGGATGCGCCGTTGCAGCATCTGCGGGCGCAGCAAT
Organism: Xanthomonas cucurbitae; assembly: GCF_002939885.1. Taxonomy (GTDB): domain Bacteria; phylum Pseudomonadota; class Gammaproteobacteria; order Xanthomonadales; family Xanthomonadaceae; genus Xanthomonas; species Xanthomonas cucurbitae. The sequence continues at coordinate 11,361 of NZ_MDED01000058.1, read as the reverse complement.
GCCATGGGGTGCTGGCGTAGACTCAGGCCGACCGAGCGGTAATCGGCCAGGATTTCTTCGCCCGCGCGCGGTGCTTCGAACTCCACCAGGCGTTCCTCCGGGCTGCCCGGCAACAGCGGGCGCCGCGCCTCCACGCCGGCCATGGCCCAGCGCGCGGCATTGCGGTTGCCCACGATCGACTGCAGCGTCCCGGCTTCGGCCAGTGACAGGCGAGCCTTCTCATCGAGTGCGGCGCGCAGGCACAGGTCGCCGATGTCGGCGAAGGCCCGTTGCGCGCGTGCGGCGACGATGCGTATGGCCGCCTCTTTCGACAAGCCGCTAACCTGGCGCATGCCCAGCCGGATCGCCGGTTGTTCGCCGGGGTCTGCATCGCTGCGCCACGGCCGGCCGCCCACCAGGATGTTGTCCCAGTCGCTGTGCAGCACATCCACCGGCAGCACCTCCACGCGCGCGCGCTCCTGGCTGCCGCGGCGCGCGTCCTGCACGATCTGGCTGGCCGAATAGAAGCCCATCGGCTGCGCATTGAGCAGGCCACAGGCGAATGCGGCCGGCTCGTGGCGCTTTAGCCAGCAACTGGCATAGACGAGCTTGGCGAACGAGGCGGCATGGCTCTGCGGAAAGCCGTAGGAACCGAAGCCCTTGATCTGTTCGAAGATCTGGTCGATGAAGCTGGAAGCGTAGCCTTTGCCCTGCATGCGTTCGCGCACGCGGGCACGGTGTTGCTCCATGTCGCCGCCGCGTCGCCAGGCCGCCATGGAGCGGCGCAGATTGTCCGCCTCGCTCTCGGTGTAGTCGGCCGCATGCATCAGCAGCTCCATCACCTGTTCCTGGAACAGCGGAACACCAAGGGTCGGCTTGAGGATGTCTTCCACTTCCGGCGAGGGATAGTTCACTTCCTCGCGGCCCTGCCGCCTGCGCAGATACGGGTGCACCATGTCGCCCTGGATCGGCCCGGGGCGTACGATCGCCACTTCGATCACCAGGTCGTAGAACACCGCAGGCTTGAGCCGCGGCAGCATTGCCATCTGCGCGCGCGATTCGATCTGGAACACGCCCACGGTATCGGCACGCTGGATCATCTTGTAGGTCGGCGCATCGTCACCCGGCAGCGTGGCAATGCTGTAATGACGGCCACGGTGGCCGCGCACCAGCTCCAGTGTCTTGCGGATGCAGGTGAGCATGCCCAGGGCCAGGCAATCGACCTTGAGCAGCTTCATGGTTTCCAGGTCGTCCTTGTCCCACTGGATGATGGTGCGATCGGCCATCGCGGCGTTTTCCACCGGCACCAGCAACGACAGCGGCGCGTCGGAAATGACGAATCCGCCGACATGCTGCGACAGATGCCGCGGGTGATCGCGCAGCTGCTCGGTCACCGCCAGGACCTTGCCGATCAGCGGGTTGGCCAGATCGAAGCCGGCTTCTTCGATGCGCTGTTCCATCGGTGTGTCGCCGTTTCCCCAGCCGTAGCAATTGGCCAGCAGGGCGATCTGGTCCGGCGGCAGGCCAAAGGCCTTGGCCACATCGCGCACCGCGCTCTTGCCTCGGTAGCAGATCACCGTGGCGGCCAGGGCTGCACGTTCGCGTCCATATTTGGCGTAGACATACTGCAGCACTTCCTCGCGGCGTTCGTGCTCGAAATCCACGTCGATATCCGGTGGCTCGTCGCGTTTTTCCGATAGGAAGCGCGCCATCAGCAAGCGGGTTTCATCGGGATTGACGGCCGTGATGCCCAGCGCATAGCACACCGCCGAATTGGCCGATGAGCCGCGGCCCTGGCAGAGGATGTTCCTGGACCGTGCAAACCGCACCACATCCTGCACGGTGAGAAAGAATGCCTCGTAGTTCTTGTGGGCGATCAACGCCAGCTCTTTTTCGATGTCCTCGCGCACCTTGGCCGAGATGCCACCTGGCCAACGCTGGCGGATGCCGGCCTCGGTGAGCTGACGCAGATAACTGGCAGGCGTGTGTCCTTCCGGCACCAACTCCTTGGGATAGGTGTATTGAAGCGTGGAGATATCGAAGGTGCAGCGCTGCGCCAACGCCACCGCAGCCTGCAGCAAGGCCGGCGGATAGATATTGCCCAGCGCGCGCCGGGTGCGCAGATGCCGCTCGCCGTTGCGGAACAGCTGCGCACCGCACTCGGCCAGCGGCAGGCCGTGGCGGATGGCAGTCAAGGTGTCCTGCACGATGCGCTCGCGCCGCTGCGCCATGTGCACATCGCCGCTGGCCAACGCGGTCATGCCCAGGCGCTGGGCCAGCAGTTGCAACGCCTGCAGGCGTGCGGCGTCGTCCTGTTCGCGATGCAGTTCCACCGCCAGAAACACACGCTCGCCGAATACCTGCTGCAGCCACGCACCCTGCTCGGCCTGTGGCTGCACGCCGGGCAGCCACAACGCGAACACGCCCGGCACCCCATCGCGAAACTGCGCTGCCACCTCGGCGCGCCCCAGCCGATAGGCGCCCTTGCCTGCCGCGCGCCGTGCACTGGTAATCAGCGCACACAGCTGCCGATAGCCTTGCGCATGTTCCACCAGCAACACCAAGCGGGTGCCATCGACCAGGGTGAATTCGCTGCCGACGATCAGCCGCACCCCGGTGGCACGCGCCGCTTCCAGGCCGCGCACGATGCCGGCCAGCGAGCATTCGTCGGTGATCGCCATCGCGTTGTAGCCGCAGTACTGCGCACGGGAGAACAGCTGCTCGGCGCTGGACGCGCCACGCAGGAACGAAAAGTCCGACAGACAGTGTAGTTCGGCATACGCAGGCAGGCCATCGGCCTCCTGGGCATGGACAATGTCGTCGTTGGCCGCGCGCAGCCGTGCCGCAACGTTCCAGCCACGCGGCATGCGGCCGCCGGGGGTGTCGCGGTCCACCCCATCGACGGCGTCGTCCCCGCTCATGGGCAGACCTCGTCGATAGCGCGCCAGGACACACGGATTTTCCGCTGCGCGACAGATCGCCTGGCTGCCGGCGCTGCGGCGGATTGCACGCGGTGCGGGCAGCGGCGGCATAGGCCACTGTCACGACAAACCGCCGACCAGGAGATATCCCCGTACCGCACGCGCATGCCCCCGATCACGCAAACCACCCGTGTAGCATCCACCCCTCCACGCGGCCGGGCGCGGCAAACACCCAGGCACGCCGGCCGCGCGCGGTTTCCACCACGTAGTAGTCGCGCCGCGCTTCGTCGTCGTCCCACCAACCGCTTTCCAGGCGTTCCGGGCCGGACACGATGCGCAGCTGCGCATCGTGCAGCGGCACCGGTTGCGGCAGCAGCCAGGTGGGTCGCGGCGGGCGGGCCGGCGCGGCGGCTTCGTGCACCGCATCGCCGATGGCGCGGCGCCAGGCGCGTTCCGGACGCGGGTCGGCGGCGGGCAACACGCGGTACACCGCCTCGTCGCCCAGCCGCGCACGCAGCCGCTCGCGCAGCTGCGGCCAGTCCACCGATTGTTGCGCGCGTTGATCGAACAGGTCGCGCATGGCCGGCACGAAGGGCGGCAGTTGGCGTGCCAGCAACCGCATTGCCACCACCGGCTGCGGAATCTCCACCCGTTCCAGCCGGTTGCGGGCCAGTTCGAACAACAGCGTGGGCGCACGCTCGGGCGTGAGCAGGCCGATCTCGACATCGGTGGCGCCTGCTTCGTGTTCCAGCCGCAGCAAAAAGCGCTGCACGCCACCATCGCGGATCGACAGATAGGTGCACAGGTCGCCGATCAATCGGCGCAGCGGGAACAACAAGGCCGGGTGCGTTTCCACCTCGTAGCCCAGCTCCACGCGCTGGTCGAAATGGTCCGGCGGCGCATAGCAGTCCAGCGGGTCATCGGCATCGCCGTAGAGACGATCCAGATGTTCCAGCAAGTCGACACCGAAACGCCGGCGCAGGCCGTCGCGCGGCAGCGCACGCACTGCGGCGAGCGTACGCACGCCCATGTGCTGCAGGCGCTCGCCGGCATCGCCCGGCAAGGCCGCGCGGCGCACCGGAACGGTGTCCAGCGTGCGGTGCAAGGCCGGCAGTTCGGTCACCACCATGCCATCGCGCAGGCCGGCCAGCACGCGCGCCGCGCGCGGTGTGGGCGCCAGCGCAAGCCGGTGCTGGAAGCCCAGCGCCTGCAGTTCATCGCGCAAGCGGCGCTCGAAGCGTGGCCAGGGGCCGAACAAGCGAAAGCTGGCTGCCGCTTCCAGCACGATGGCACGCGACCACTGCTGGCTCACCAGCGAGCTATGCCGGTATGCCCAGGCCGCCAGAAACCGCTGCGTGCGCGCTTCGTTCTGCGCGTCGTAATCGAGGGTGCGCACCTGCGTCATCAGCGCATGCGCCGCCGACAGCCGCATCCCCGCCTTCAAGCCGGCCGCTGCGGCTGCGGCATTGACCGAATGCAGGTTGCGCAGCTGCGCCGGCCCCTGCACCAGCACCAACGGTGCCTGCGGTTCTTCCAGACGCCGCAGGACAGCGTCCAGCGCCAGCTGCGGCAGCAATAGACAGGCCCACAACATGCGCGCGCCTCAATGCGCCAGCCGTAGCGGCTGCGACGGCACCTGCCCGCCGCGGCACTTGCGCACCTGCCAGGCATCGCGCTCGGGCAGGAATTCCAGCCGCAGCGCCGCCGGCGAGGCGTTCACCGCATGGCGACGGTCGCGTAACGCGAACGCGCAGCAGTTGCCGCTGTCGGCCGCCACCTGCAGGCGCCGCAATGCGCGGGCATCGCCGGTCTGCGGCCAGCCCAGCACGGCCGCACAGGCACCGCTGCGCAGGCATTGCTCGAACGCCCACAGTGCTTCGCGCGGCTCGGCCTGCACCACTTCCAGCTGTTGCAACACCACCCCGCCCGCCTGCCAGGCCGGCGCATACGGAATGAACGGCGGCGCCACCAACACCACCCGACTACCGGCGCCGGTCATGCGTGCCAGCGTGGGCAGCAGCAAGGCGATCTCGCCTACGCCATGGGCGGGCAATAAAAGTTCGGTGAGCGCGCGCCGCGGCCAGCCGCCATCGGGCAGCACCGCATCCAGCCCGGCATGCCCGGTGGCTTCACCGCCGGTGACGGTGGCCGTGCCCTGGCCGGCCCGCCACACCGTGCGCGCCGCCAGCAATGCGTCCAGCGGCATGGCCACCGCCGCATTGCCGTGTTGTCGCAGTGGCACCGGCTCGCTCATCTCAGCCCTGCCGGATCAGGCCGCAGTAAAGTCCTTCGATCGCGAAGTCGGCATCGGCCGCCACCACGATCGGCGCATGCGCACGGTTGCGCGGCAGCAGGCGGAGACGCTCGGGGCCACGCTCCAGCCGCTTGATGGTGATTTCGCCATCCACCCGCGCCACCACGATCTGCCCGTCGCGCGCCTCGTTGCTGCGGTGCACGCCGACCAGATCGCCATCCAGGATACCGTCGTCGATCATCGAATCACCCTGCACCTGCAGCAGGTAATCCGGCTGCAGCGAAAACAGCGCGCGGTCCAGCCATAGTTGCCGGTCCAGGCCGATGTCGGCCCCGATCGGCACACCAGCCGCCACCCGCCCCAGCACCGGCAACGCCAGCAAGGCATCGCGCCCAGCAGCGCCGGGCATGCGGATACCGCGCTTCTGATTGGGCCGCAGTTCGATCAAGCCGGCCTCGGCCAGCGCCTGCACATGCTTTTGCGCCGCGGTGCGCGAGGCGAACCCGAACGCCTGTGCGATCTCGGCCAGGCTGGGCGAGACACCGGCATGGGCCTGCTCCTGCAGGAAGGCCAGTACCGCAGCGCGTTGGGGGGACAGGGTAGACATGGATGAGCGAGCATCAACGTGACAAGGTGTACATTTGTACACCAAGCCGTCGCAGCAGGCGAGATTGGCTTGCTGAGCCGCTTCATGCATGCGACTTGCAGGCAACCGATTGCCGAGTTATAACTTTCGTACAAACAGGACGCCACCATGAAACTCAAGATCACCGCCATCGGCAATTCCGCCGGGGTCATCCTGCCCAAAGAACTGCTGGCCCGCCTGCGCCTGGGCAAGGGCGACGAGCTGTATGCCTTGGAAACGCCCGACGGCGTCAAGCTGACGGCCTTCGACCCCACCCTGGCCGCACAGATGGACGTGGCCGAACAGGTGATGCGCGAGCGACGCACGCTGCTGCACAAGCTGGCGCAGTAACCTGCCGCCATGATCGTCTGGATCGAACGGCCGCTGGTACTGGCCATCCATGACCGTCAGCTGGCCGAGCATGGCGGCGCCAGCGGCGTGCGCGCCGATGCGCTGCTCGACTCGGCGCTGGCTAGACCCAGGCAGTTGCTGTCCTACGGCGACCCGCCGCCGGATCTGGCGGCACTTGCCGCCAGCTTGGTGTATGGCCTGGCGCGCAATCATCCGTTTGTCGACGGCAACAAACGCACCGCCGCCGTCGCCTGCGAAACCTTCATCGTGCTCAACGGCGCAAGTTTGGTGGCAGACGATCTGGAGCTCTACGGGTTCTATATCGGGCTGGCCGACGGCACGTTGGACGAGGCGGCCTGCGCGGCATGGTTGCGGCCTCGCCTGCAAGTGCGCCACCAGCAGCGCGTCAACGAATCAACGCCTCACTACGGCTGAAGCGGGCTGGCCGATGCGCCGCCTGCGGGATGCTCAGCCGGCAACGGCTCGCCACCACGCTCACTGCACCCATCGCAATACCATGCCCAGGCCTGCTCGGAATCGCCTTGCAAGCATCGCTTCGGTGTCGGCGTGGTCACCCTGCGTTGACCGCAGCATGGTCATGGTGGTGACCCTCCTCAGCCATCGCCACGGGGTTCGCATGCATGCCACGCCCGCCGCCGCCCATGACACGTCATCGGCACCGGCCACGTCCGCGCCCACCTATCCGGTCAACCTGCGCATCAACGGCCAGCCTCATCAATTGCAGCTGGAAGCCTGGGTCAGCCTGCTCGACCTGTTGCGCGACCGGCTCGATCTCACCGGCACCAAGAAAGGCTGCGATCACGGCCAATGCGGCGCCTGCACGGTGCTGGTGAACGGGCGCCGCATCAATAGCTGCCTGACACTGGCGGTAATGCAGGACGGTGCCGACATCACCACGGTCGAAGGCCTGGCCGACGGCGAGCAGCTGCATCCGCTGCAACGCGCCTTCATCGAACGCGATGCCTTCCAGTGCGGCTATTGCACACCGGGCCAGTTGTGCTCGGCCGCCGGCCTGATCAACGAAGGCAAGGCGCACACCCGCGACCAGGTGCGCGAATTGATGAGCGGCAACCTGTGCCGCTGCGGCGCCTACCCGCAGATCACCGACGCGGTGATGGATGTGCTTGGCGCATCCGGCCAGGCAAGCGACGGCGCGAGTAACCACTGGGAACCAGGGACGGTGCCGGCATGATGCCGCTCAGCTATGCGCGCGCAGACAGCATCGAGGCGACGCTCACTGCCATCGCACCACGCGGCCACGCTGTGCATCCACTGCCGTCGGAAGCGCCCGTGCGGCTGATTGCCGGCGGTACCAACCTCACCGACCTGATGAAGCTGCAGCTAATGCGGCCCAGCCACCTGTTCGACATCAATCGCCTGCCGTTGGACAGCATCACCAGCCAGCCCGATGGCGGCATGCGCCTGGGCGCACTCGCGCGCAACGCCGACACCGCCTATCACCCGGAAGTGGAAACACGTTACCCATTGCTGAGTGCGGCGATCCTGGCCGGCGCGTCGGCGCAGATCCGCAACATGGCCAGCAATGGTGGCAACCTGCTGCAGCGCACGCGCTGCATGTATTTCTACGACAGCGCCACGGCGTGCAACAAGCACACGCCAGGTAGTGGTTGCTCGGCCATTGGCGGGCTGACCAAATACAACGCCATTCTCGGTGCCAGCCCGCATTGCATCGCCACGCACCCCTCGGACATGTGCGTGGCACTGGCGGCACTGAATGCCGTGGTGCATGTGCAAGGCCGCACGGGCGAACGCGATATCGCATTCGCCGATTTCCATCGCCTGCCCGGCGAACATCCGGAGCTGGACAGCACCCTGGCACCGGATGAGTTGATCGTGCATATCGACCTGCCCGAGGCGCAGCGGTTCGCAGCGCATAGCGCCTACCTGAAAATCCGCGAGCGCCTGTCGTATGCGTTTGCGCTGGTATCGGTCGCTGCCGCGCTGGATCTGGCCGAAGACGACAGCATCCGCGATGTACGCGTTGCCCTGGGTGGCGTGGCGCACAAGCCCTGGCGCAGGCCCGAGGCCGAAGCACAGTTGGTGGGTCTACCCGCCAACGCAGACAGTTTCGCGCGCCTGGCCGACGCGTTGCTGGAGGGCGCGCAGCCGCAGGGCGCCAACGCCTTCAAGCTGCCGCTGGCACGTCGCGCCATCGTGCGCGCGCTCGAGGTCGCGCGCGAGGGCAGCATCGACAATCGCGGGCGCCCCCATGCGCTGGAGGAATCGCCATGAACGCACGTAGCACCGATCTATCCAACACCGAATTGACGCCACCGGTCGCCGATCAAGGCACCGGCTTCCGCCCCACGGGCACTGGTGTACCGCGCATCGATGGACGTGCAAAAGTCACCGGCCAGGCACGCTATGCCGCCGAATGGCCGGTGCCGGATCTGGCCCATGGCGTGGTGGTCAGCAGCAGCATTGCGAAGGGCACCATCGTCGGCTTCGACTTGGCGGCCGCGCGCGCGGTCCCCGGCGTGCTGGAGATCGTCACCCATGAGAATCGTCCGCATATGCGCGGCATGGATCTGTTCTACAAGGACATGACTGCCCCACCCGGCTCGCCATTCCGCCCGCTCTACGACAACGTCATTCGCTACAGCGGCCAGCCCATCGCGCTGGTAGTGGCCGAAACATTCGAGGCGGCGCGGCATGCTGCACATCTGGTGCAGGTGGAGTACGCGCAGGAACCGCACGAAACCGACCTGATGACCCAGCTGGGCCGCGCGCACAAGCCCAAGGGCATGCGCGCCGGCTTCACACCGCCGCCCAAGGACAAGGGCGAGCCGGACAGTGCCTTCGCCAATGCCGCCTGTCAGGTGCAGGCCGACTATTACAGCGGTGTGGAGCACCATAATCCGATGGAGCTGTTCGCCTCTACCGTGATCCGCGAGGCCGATGGTCACTTCACCATCTACGACAAGACCCAGGGCTCGCAGAACAGCCGCTGGTACGTCTCGCATGTGTTCGGCCTGAGCAAGCGCAAGGTGACCGTGCGCAACCCCTACGTGGGCGGCGCGTTTGGCTCCGGGCTGCGCCCGCAATACCAGCTGGCACTGGCGGTGATGGCCTCCATCCTGCTGGACCGCTCGGTGCGCGTGGTGCTCACCCGCCAACAGATGTTTACTTTCGGCCACCGCCCGGAAACCGTACAGCGGCTCAAGCTCGGTGCCGACCGCGACGGTACGCTGCGTGCGATCTGGCACGAGGCGATCGCCGAAACCTCGCGCAGCGAAGACTATGTAGAAGTAGTGGTCAACTGGAGCGGGCAACTGTACGCCTGCGACAACGTGCACCTGGGCTACAACCTGGTCAGCCTGGACCAGTATAGCCCGATGGACATGCGCGCACCCGGCGCCACCCATGGCATGCATGCACTGGAAGTGGCGATGGACGAACTGTCGTATGCAGTCGGCATCGATCCGCTGGCGTTGCGGCTGAAGAACTACGCCGAGGTCAATCCGGCCGACGGCAAGCCGTTTTCCAGCAAGGCCTTGCGCGAGTGCTATGAGCAAGGCGCCGAACGCTTCGGCTGGTCGCAGCGCCCGCCGCAGCCGCGCGCGCGCATGGAAGGCCGCGAATGGGTGGGCTGGGGCATGGCCACCGGCCAATGGGACGCGATGCAGATGTTCGCGCGTGCGCATGCCGTACTGCATGCCGACGGGCGCTTGGTCGTGAGCAGCGCCGCCAGCGATATCGGCACCGGCACCTATACGGTGATGGCAATGATTGCGGCCGAGGCCCTGGGCCTGCCACTGGAACAGGTCACCTTCCAGCTCGGCGATTCCACCTTGCCGGTCGCTCCCATCGAAGGCGGCTCTTCGCATGTGAGCACGATTGGCTCGGCGGTGGATGGCGTCTGCGGCAAATTACGCACCCAGCTGTTGCGACTGGCGCAGGCCCTTCCCGATTCGCGCTTTGCGCGGGCAAGGCTGGACGATGTGGTGTTTGCCGATGGCAACATCGCCCTGCGCGCGGACTCCAGCAGTGCCATCGCCTTGCGGGAACTGCTGCGGGCGGCCGGACGGGAGCAGATCCAAGACAAGTTCCTGCTGCTGCCCAATCTGCTCAAGCAACGCAAGTACACCCGCGCCACGCATGGGGCCGTGTTCGTGGAAGTGCGTGTGGACGAAGAACTGGGCACGGTGCGGGTAACGCGTGTGGTCAGCGCCATTGCGGCCGGGCGCATCCTCAACCCCACCACTGCGCGCAGCCAGATCATCGGCGGCGTGGTGTGGGGCATCGGCCAGGCGCTGCACGAACATACCCAGTGCGACCATCGCTTCGGCCGCTTCATGAATCACGATCTTGCCCAGTATCACGTGTCCGCCAATGCCGATATCCACGACGTCGAGGTGATCTTTGCCAACGAAGACGATCGCGTGGTCAGCAGCCTGGGCGCAAAGGGCGTGGGCGAGATCGGCCAAGTGGGCGTCTCTGCGGCCATCTGTAACGCCATCTTCCACGCCACCGGCAAACGCATCCGCAGTACGCCGATGACACCGGACAAGGTGATGGCCGAGTGAGCGCCCCCTTGCGGGATCGGCGGATTCCGCAGTACGGTGTAATGGCATCTACTGACGGGCCCGACATCGCACCACGCACTACCATGGCGTGCCCAACACGGCATTGTTCCCCTTTTTGGCCATGGCCCGACCTATAGGCCAATCGCCTACACCGATCTGCAGCTGAGTGCGTCGCGGATGACAGCCACCGGCAGCCTGCAAATCAGCGCCCGCATCAGCAACCAAGTCAGCCGCGACGTCGACGAAGTGGTGCAGCTCTATCTGCGCGACCGCACTGCCAGCGTCGTGCGCCCGGTGCGCGAGCTCGAGGACTTCCGGAGGGTCAGGCTGCCTGGCGGCGGCAACGTTACCGTGCAGTTCGAGCTGCGTCGCGCGCATCTGATATTTGTCGGGCAAGCAATGACCGCGATCGCGAAGCCGGGCCTGTTGGATGTCTGGCTCGCACCGTCTGCATCAGCCGACGGCCTGCCAGCCAGTTTTGGACTATTGGGCTTATGCCTGCTGCGACGACCAGCGTGGCGGCGCTGGTCATCGACGCGGGTGCACGGCAGGGCGGCTCCCCGTCTAATCACGGTGGATTCACTCACGAAGTGCAAGGGTATCGTAGTTGAAAAAGACCTCGGCTGGAGTGAGATAGCTCAATCGTTTTCTGGGTCGGTTGTT
>NZ_MDED01000057.1 GCF_002939885.1 Xanthomonas cucurbitae | reverse complement strand
AGGCTCATCAAGCAAAAAAGGGAACGTGTTGAACACGTTCCCTTTTTACTGGATCAGCTCCCCTCGGGGCTTAACTGACTGGCATTGCGGCATGCCGGGGCTTTATGCGTTGAAGGCGCCGATATCCGACAGGGCCGGAACAGGGGGGATCCAGATTTCCCTGTCGGACATCGACATAAACTGGCTTGTGCGGCGGGCTCAGGTCACAACATGACGCGGCGGGTCACACCGAACAGCTAGCTTGCGACCAAGAGCGGGCTGAACGCAAGCCCCATCACTCTCATTTGTGGGGCACGTCGCAGTCAGCAAGTCATGGAACCGGCTGGCGCGGCATCTGCCGCTGGATTTCCCGAATCACCCGCGGCGGCGCGCCGATCCTGGGCGGCGGGCGCGTTGACGGTGCACTGGAGGGTGGCCGGGGACCGCTCGGTCGCGGCCCGCTGAAGCCACCCTGCGGGCGTGGCGGCCGATACTGCGGGCGACGATCGTAGGGCCGATAGTAGTAGCCGCCACCGCGATAGATCGGGTAGACCGGGTAGTTGTAGAGGCCGAACCCACCCCCGCCGTAAGGCCCATACGGATTACCGTAGTAGAACGGCGAATATCCCGGCGGATAGCGATACTGCACCGCCGGGGCGCCGCGGTAATAGCCGCCCGCCCCGGCGCCGGTGTAGTCGTAGGTTGCGCAGCCGCTCAGGGCGAGTAGCCCGGCGGCGAAGATCAGACGGAATTTCATCGATGGTGCCCTCCTGCAACCATGTTGCCACTTTCGAACCGCCGCTTTGAATCGGGCCTTAACTTGGCAGCCAGGGTGCGGTTCCTGACCCGTCCAGCATGCTGGGACGGCCTGGGTGCGAGCCGTGAAGAACGGGACGATACGTTAATCTTGCGGCATGCTCGAAACGGCCCCTCCCGCCCACCACGATGTCCTGCAAGCAGCCGCGCGCATCGCGCCGCATTGCGCACCGACACCGGTGCTGACCTCGCACAGCCTGGACACACTGAGCGGTGCGCAGCTGTTCTTCAAGGCCGAACACCTGCAGCGCAGTGGCGCGTTCAAATTCCGTGGTGCCTGCAATGCGGTGTGGGGGCTGTCGCCGGCGCAGGCCGCGCGAGGTGTGGTCACCCATTCGTCCGGCAATCATGGCGCGGCGCTGGCACTGGCCGCCCGCACGCGTGGGATCGGCTGTCATGTCGTGGTGCCCGAGGGCGCTGTGGCCGCCAAGCTGGCCAATATCTCCCGTCACGGGGCCGCGTTGTGGCGCTGTGCGCCGACCATCGCCGCGCGCGAGCAGTTGTGCGCGCAGGTCCAGGCCACCACGGGGGCGACCCTGGTGCATCCCTATGCCGATCCAGCGGTGATCGCCGGGCAGGGCACCGCCACGCTGGAACTGCTGCATCAAAGTGGCGGGCTGGACGTGCTGGTGGTGCCGGTCGGCGGTGGTGGGCTCGCGGCCGGGGCGGCGCTGGCACTGCAGTCGGCGCCAGGCTGCGCGCTGGTGCTGGCCGAGCCGGACGGGGCGGCCGACACTGCGCGTTCGCTGGCCGCCGGGCAGCACCTGGTCGATTTCGTTCCCGACACCCTTTGCGATGGCCTGCGCGGCACCTTGGGCGCGCCGAACTTCGCGCTGCTGCGGGCCGCCGGGGCGCAGGTGCTGACCGTGGACGATGCGGCGGTGGTGCAGGCGATGCGCTTGCTGTGGCAGATACTCAAGCAAGTGGTGGAGCCATCTTCGGCGATCACGCTGGCGGCAGTGCTGGCCGACCCCGCCCGGTTTGCCGGGCGCAGGGTGGGGCTGGTGCTGTCCGGCGGCAATGTGGATCTGGACGCGCTGCCATGGGCGATGGCGTGAGCAGGCGCTCGCGTGGGCCGGGGCTGTGGGGATGGGGCTGGCGGTTGTGCATGCTGGCGCTGATCTGGCTGGCGGGGGTGGCGGGCTGGATCGTCTGGGTGGGCGACCGCAATCAGGCTGCGCCGGCCGATGTCATCATCGTGCTGGGCGCGGCTGCCTACGACGCGCGTCCGTCGCCAGTGTTCGAAGAGCGGATCCGGCATGCCCTGGACCTGTACGCGCAAGGCTATGCGCCGTACCTGCTGTTTACCGGCGGCTTCGGCAATGGCGCACGCTTTGCCGAGTCGCAGGTGGCACGGCGTTACGCACTGCGGCATGGCGTGCCGTCGGACGCGATCATGATCGAAACCCGCTCGCGCACCACCCGCCAGAACCTGGAGCAGGCGCACGCGCTGATGGCGCGGCATGGCCTGCATCGGGCGATCATCGTCAGCGACCCGCTGCACATGGCGCGCGCGCTGCGGCTGAGCCGGGAGCTGGGCGTGGATGCCTTGGCCTCGTCCACGCCCAGTACGCGCTTCCGCAGCGTCCACACCAGCTGGCGTTTCCTGCTGCAGGAGGTCTACTACTTCCATCGCGATCTGGTGGCACAGGGAGCCTAGCCCTCTATGATGCGGACTTTCCCAGCGGCAGGTTCGAGCATGCCTCAGAGCGAACGACAACGCGCCACCGGCCTGGTCCAGGCCTATTACGCGGCCTTCAACCGTAGCGATTGGGGCGGCATGCTGGCGCTGCTGAGCGAAGATGTCGCCCACGACCTCAATCAGGGGCCGCGTGAGATTGGCCGGGCGGATTTCGCGGTCTTCCTGAAGCGCATGCACGACAGTTACCACGAGCAATTGCACGAGATCGTGGTGACCGCCAACGAAGATGGCACGCGCGTCGGCGCCGAATACGTGGTGCACGGGGTCTACCACAGCACCGACGAAGGCTTGCCCGATGCCCGCGGGCAGACCTATGTCCTGCCGGGCGGTGCCTTCTTCGAAATCCGCAAGAACAGCATCGTCCGGGTCACCAACTACTACAACCTGCAGGAATGGATCGCGCAGGTGTCGCGCTGAGGGCGTGGCCTGCCAATGCCCGGCGGCATGGGTGGGAGGGCGGGACAGGAGTGGGCGCGCAATAAGGCGGTATCGGTAAGGCCTGTCGCGCCCGGGTGCGCTCCTACGGGGTTACAGCCGTACGATGCCGATCACCACCAGCACGAAGATGCTCCACTTGAGCACCTGGTACAGCGGGTTGTTGCGTTGCTTCAGCGCCTTGGCCTTCAGCCGCGCGGCGTAGAAGTAGCGGAACACGCGGTTGATGCCGCCGGTCTTGTCGCCTTCCTGGTTGGGCGAGGCACCGGCCGAGAGCAGGCTGCGGCCGACGAAGCGGTTCACCGCCGCTGCCCAGCGCCAGCGCATCGGCCGCTCGATATCGCAGAACAGGATGATGCGATCCTGGTCGGTATCGTTGCGCGCATAGTGGATGTAGGTCTCGTCGAACATGGTCCACTCGCCATCGCGCCAGCTGTGGCGCTGCCCGTCCACGTCGATGAAACAGCGCTCGTCGTTGGGCGTGGCCAGGCCCAGGTGCAAGCGCATCGAGCCGGCGAACGGGTCGCGATGCGGGCGCAGTTCGCTGCCGGGCGGCAGTTCGGCAAACATCGCCGCCTTCACCGCAGGGATGGATTTGAGCAAGGCGGTGGTCTGCGGGCACAGCTCGGCCGCCGACGGGTGCGCGGTGCCGTACCACTTCAGGTAGAAGCGCTTCCAGCCGCGGCGGAAGAACGAATTGAAGCCGATGTCGGTGTAGCCGTCGGCGGCGCGGATCTTCTGCATCTGCTGCAGCGCCACCGCTTCATCGCGGATCGCCGGCCAGTTCGCGCGCAGCGGGCTCAGCTCCGGAAATTCCCTGCCGGGGTCGACGAAGGGCGTGGTCGGCACCCGTGAACACAGATACATCAGCGCGTTGATCGGCGCCATGAAGGTGGAATGGTCCAGCAGCTGCCGGCTGAGCCGGTGCCGCACGCGACCGCGATAATGGATGTACAACGCCGATGCGATGAACAGCGCAATGAGAAGCCATTTCAACATGGGGAGCCAATTGGAAGCGGGAGCCGCGATGGGGGAGCGGCGGATTGGACGCGCAGCGCACATCGTTGATTAATGAATCATACCGGGTGGTGCGATCGCCCCCGCGCGACGCAGGGCGGCACCAACGCAATGCTGTGTGTCACCGGCGCGGAAGGCTGCCGGTGGTGCAAGGCCGCGGTTATTCGCTGCGGCGGCGGATCGGGATGGAAGCGACCGGGACACTGGCGATGTCCTGGCCGCGTTCGCGGATGGGTGCGCCCGCCGCCGGGGCCCAGGCCTGCGCATAGATCACTTCCCAGGAGCTGGGCAGGGTGCCGTCTGGCCGGCGCAGTGGCTCGTAGGCAGCACTGGCGGCAGCGAAGCGGCCGCGTCCGGTGAGGGTGGCGCGGCGGTTGCTGAGCGCATTGGTCGCGCCCATTGCGCGCAACTCGCGCATCAGCGCGGGCAGGTCGTTGTAGGTAAGGGTGAACAGGTCGCGGTCCAGCACCGGGTCGCGAAAGCCGGACAACATCAAGGCATCGCCGAATTGCGCAATCGGCGGGAAGCGGCTGACGTGCGGGGCGGTGTCGGCCTGGGCGAAGGCTTCGCGCAATTCGATCAAGGTATCCGGGCCGAAGGTGGAGCACAGCAGCAGCCCACCCGGGCGTAGCGCACGACGGAATCCGGCGAACACCGCCGGCAGGTCTTCCACCCACTGCAGACACAGGTTGCTGAAGATCACATCCACGCTGCCATCGGCCACTGGCAGTGCACGGGCATCGGCGCAGACCTGCGCGAACGGCTTCCACCAACCAGCGGCCTTGCGCGCGTGGCGCAGCATCGGCATGGCCTGGTCGAGCGCAATCACCTGGGCCTTGGGCCAGCGCTTCTTGATGCTGCTGCTGGCATGGCCGGGGCCGGCGCCCACATCCAGCACCACGTTGGGCACCTGGTCGCCCAGGTAATCCAGCGATTCGAGCAGGCGGGTTTCCACTTCGCGCTGCAGCGCGGCGGCGGCGGCATAACTGCTGGCGGCGCGCGCGAAGGCGCGGCGGACATGACGGGGATCGAAGGTACTGTTCATTGCGCCGCTATTGTCGCCTGTGGCCGCGGCAGAGGGAATCGATGTGGGCGGGTTACTCCTATCCCATCGGTGAACGGGTGCACCTGCACAGTGCTGCGTGTGTGCGCCGCGCCGCAGGATCGGCGATCTGCTCAGGCCAAGGACGCAACGAAGCGTTGCAGTGCGTCGGCAACCTGGTCGGCATGGCCCAGGAACGGTGCGTGACCGCCGCCGGTGATGGTCAGCGTCTGGGCCTGCGGCGTGCGTGCGGCGGCGGCCTGCATGCCGGCCGCCGGCACCAGCCGGTCGCGCTGGCCGCCGATCCATAGGCTGGGGCGGGTCAGCTGCGGCAGCGCGCGGCGCAGGTCGGTGCGCTCCAGCAGCTGCAGACCCTGCTGCAATGCCTCGGCCGCCGGCTCGCCGCGCGCGGTCAGCGTCTCGCGCAGGCTGCGCAACTCGGCGCGCGCATGCGCCGAGCCCAACGTATCCAGTGCCAGAAACCGTTCCAGCGTGCCGCGATAATCGCGTGCAAGATCCTGGCCGAACTGCACGAAGACCTCGCGTTCGACCGCGTCCGGCCAATCGCTGCCGCGCACGAAGCGGGGCGTGGCGGCGATCATCGCCAACGCGCGGACCTGCGGCAGCGTGGCGGCCGCCTGCAGCGCGAACAGCCCACCCAGCGACCAGCCCAGCCACACCGCCGGTGGCGTGGCGGCGGCGATCCCGGCCACCACGTCGGGCAGCGCCAGCGGCGTGCTGTCTGCACGGCTGAAGCCGTGCCCGGGAAGATCCACCAGATGCAATTGAAAGTGCGGCGACAGCCGCTCCACCAGCGGTGCGAACACCCCGCCGTGCAGCGCCCAACCGTGCAGAAGAACCAGCGCAGGCCCTTGGCCGATGACATCGATATGCATGTGCGCATTGTCGCCGATCGGTGGGCAGTGGATGGTCTTCGGTGCAGCCTGCCCAGATCAGCGCGTATCGATCGCGCGCAGCGCCTGGATCTTCGGTGCGAGCACGGCCCACTGCGTGCGCGCGTCACCACGCCAGCACCAGCGGTCGGGCCATCGCCAGCGCCGTGCACGGCGCGCGGTGATCGCCGCGGCCAGCCACTGCGACTCGAATCCATCCCACACACCCGCCACGCTGCGCAGATTGCCGATCAACACCGGATGCACCTCATGCAGCAACATCGTGCGCAACTGTAGCAGCGTGAAGGGTGAGGCGGCCAATGCCTGGGCGATGTGGTCGTGAGCGCCCGCGCAGGCGCTGCCCAGATACAGCAATGACAACGCCTCCCAGGCGCTGCGCTGCGCCGGTGTGGTGTTGCACGCGCTCAGGCAGAGATGCGCAGCGGTTGCCGGCTGACCACATCGCGTGCCTGCACGATGGCTTCGATCAGCGCCTGCACCTGTTGCGGAGTGTGCAACGCCGACAAGGTCACGCGCAGGCGCGCCTTGCCTTCGGGCACGGTGGGTGGGCGGATCGCACCGACCATGAAGCCGGCCTGTTCGAGCGCGGCCGACATCGCCATCACCGTGGCCTCTTCGCTGCATAGCAGGGGCTGGATCGGCGTATCGGAGGCCATCAGTTCGAAACCATGCCGGCGCGCCCCGTCGCGGAAGGTGCCGATCAGGTCGACCAGGCGCGCGCGGCGCCAGTCGTCGCGGCGTGCCAGGCGCACCGCGGCCAGCGTGGCGGCCACCTGCGCTGGCGGCAGGGCGGTGGTGTAGATATAGGGGCGCGCGGTTTCGGCCAGATGGCGCACCAGCGCTTCCTCGCCGACCACCACCGCGCCATAACCGCCCAGCGCCTTGCCCAGGGTCACCAACTGCAAGGGCACTTCAGCCACGCCCAGCCCGGCATCGGCCACGCAGCCGCGCCCCTGTGGGCCGAGCACGCCCACGCCGTGCGCATCGTCGACATAGAACAGCGCCTGCTGCATGCGCGCCACCAGGCTCAACGCGCGCAACGGCGCCACGTCGCCATCCATGCTGAAGACGCCGTCGCTGGCCAGCATCGCCGCACCCTCGGGTGCACCCTTGAGCTGGCGCATTGCGCCTTCCACGTCCAGGTGCGGATAGCGCCGCAGCCGGCAGCCGGCCAGGCGCGTGCCATCGAGCAGGCTGGCGTGATTGAGTCGGTCTTGCACGCACACATCGTCTTCTTCGCTGAGCAGGGCCTGCTGCACGGCCAGGTTGGCGGCGAAGCCGCTGCCGAACAGCAAGGCCGACGGATAGCCCAGCCAGTCGGCGATCTCGCGTTCCAGCGTCTCGTGCGCGGTGTGGTGGCCGCAGATCAGGTGCGCGGCGCCGGCGCCGGCACCATCGCGCGCGGCGGCGTCCTGCAGTGCGGCCACCACTTCGAATTGCTGCGACAGGCCCAGATAGTCGTTGGAGCAGAAGCCGGTCAGCCAGCGGCCATCGATTTCCAGCCGCACCCCGTCGCGGCGGCCGACCAGCCGCCGCACCCGTACCCGCTCCTGGGCCACGCGCACCGTGCGCAGTGATGAAATCCGTTCGTGCAGATCGGGGCGAGTCATGAGCAGTCGGTCACGGAAAGGGCCGCCAGCGTAGCGTGCCGCGCTTGCATCGCCCAGCGGATGCCGACGGCCGGTGCGGGCGTTGCCGGTGTGCGCAATCGCCTGGAGCCAGGCGATCGCGCGCAGCAGCATGAGTTCTGCAGCGAGGAAGACCCGTCGTTACGCCGCGTGCCCGCATGCCGCCCCGCAGGTGATGTCAGCATGCACGGTGCCGGGGTGGTCGTGGTCGGCGGCATCGACGGTGACCTGCATCGGGCGCAGGCCCAGGCGCTGGAACAGCGCCTGGTCGCGTTCGGTGTCCGGGTTGCCGGTGGTGAGCAGTTTTTCGCCGTAGAAGATCGAGTTCGCACCGGCAAGGAAACACAGCGCCTGCAACTCGTCGCTCATCGCTTCGCGGCCTGCGGACAGGCGCACCATCGATTTGGGCATGGTGATGCGGGCGACGGCGATCATGCGCACGAACTCGAACGGATCCAGCTGCTGGGTACCGTGCAGCGGGGTTCCGGGCACCTGCACCAGCTGGTTGATCGGCACCGAGTCCGGATGCGCGGGCAAGGTGGCCAGGGCCAGCAGCAGGCCGATGCGGTGCTCGCGGGTTTCGCCCATGCCGACGATGCCGCCGCAACAGGTCTTCAGGCCCGCATCGCGCACATGCTCCAGGGTGTTCAGGCGGTCCTGGTACTGGCGGGTGTGGATGATGGAATCGTAGTAATCCGGCGCGGTGTCCAGATTGTGGTTGTAGTAGTCCAGCCCGGCGTCCTTGAGCGCACGCGCCTGGCCGGCGTCGAGCATGCCCAGCGTGGCGCAGGTTTCCAGCCCCAGCGCCTTGACCTCGCGGATCATCGCCGCCACCTTGGGGATGTCGCGCTCCTTGGGCGAGCGCCATGCCGCGCCCATGCAGAAACGCGAGGCGCCGGCGGCCTTGGCCTGGCGCGCCTTGGCGACGACGTCGTCGGTCTCCATCAGTTTTTGCGCGCTCACGCCGGTGTCGTAGCGCTGTGCCTGCGGGCAGTACGCGCAATCTTCCGGGCAGCCGCCGGTCTTGACCGATAGCAGCGTGGAGACCTGCACTTCAGCGGGATCGAAATGTGCGCGGTGCACACTGGCCGCGTGATGCAGCAACTCGGGGAACGGCAGCTCGAACAGCGCCTGCACGTCTTTGCGATCCCAGTCATGGCGTACGACAACAGACATCGGGGTTTCCTGACAGTCAGCGGCTTGAAAGCCAGGCAGTCTGGTGAGCATGGAAGAGACTGTCAACTTCACTGCAGTGGGTTCGGTTTACAGGTGGCCGCAGCGGGTGCTGCGGCTGTTGCTGCCGAGCCTTTGCCTGGTGTGCGCGGAAGCGGGCATGGCCGATTGCGATCTATGCCCCTCCTGCCGCGCCGCCCTGCCGGAGCACGGCCATGCCTGCCTGTGCTGCGCCACGCCATTGTTCGCATCCGATAGTGTGGCGCTGTGCGGGCAGTGCCTGCAGCAGCTGCCACCGCTGCAGCGCGTGCATGCCTGCTTTACCTATCGCTGGCCGGTGGATGGCCTGCTGCGCCGCTTCAAGTTCCACCAGGACCTGGCGGCCGGTCGCCTGCTGAGCGAGCTGATGGCCAGGCGCTGCGCCCAGTTGCCACGGCCGCAGGCACTGGTGCCGGTGAGCCTGCACCGGCAACGCCTGCGTCAGCGGGGCTACGACCAGGCGCTGGAGCTGGCCAGGCCACTGGGCCGCGCATTGCAGTTGCCGTGCCTGCCATTGCTGCGGCGTGTGCGTGCTACCGCGCCGCAATCGGAGCTGGATGCCGCCGAGCGCCAGCGCAACCTGCGCGACGCCTTTGTGGCGCGTGGCCCGCTACCGGCGCATGTGGCGCTGGTGGACGATGTGATGACCACCGGAGCGACCTTGCACGCCGCCGCGCAGGCCTTGCGCCGGGCCGGCGTACAGCGGGTGGACGCCTGGGTGTGCGCGCGGGTGCCGTGAGGGCGGGCCTGTCAGCCCGTTGCCTTTGATAGGGTGGGGGGCTGTCGCCGGATGGCGCAGCCGTGCCAGGCGTTACGACACCGACACCGACTCCGCAGTCCGCAGTCCGCAGTCCGCAATTCCCGATTCCCGATTCCCGATTCTCAGCGCCCAGCCACCGCCCCCGCGATGCCGACGAAGATCACCAGGCCGACCCAGTTGTTGTGCAGGAAGGCGCGGAAGCAGGGGCCACGTTCGCGGTGGCGGGCGATGCGGAATTCGTAGGCCACCAGCAGCGCTGCCGCCCCCAGGCCTGCCCAGTACGCAGCACCGAGGTCGGCACGCAGGCCGACCGCGGCCAGGGTGGCAAACATCAGCGCATACAGCGCGCCCTGGGCAAGCAGGTCGTAGCGGCCGAACAGGATGGCGGTGGACTTGCTGCCCATGCGCAGGTCGTCGTCGCGGTCGACCATGGCGTACCAGGTGTCGTAGGCGGTGGCCCACAGGATGTTGGCCGCGTACAGCAGCCAGCCCAGCAGCGGCACGCTGCCCTGCACGGCGGCAAAGCCCATCGGGATGCCCCAGCCGAAGGCCATGCCCAGGTAGACCTGCGGCAGGTGGGTATGGCGTTTGAGATACGGGTAGCTGGCGGCCAGCAACACGCCCGGCACGCTCAGTGCCACCGTCAGCCAGTTGAGGCTGAGCACAAGTGCAAAGGCCACCAGCATCAGCACCACGAACACCCACAGCGCTTCGCGCCCGGACACCGCGCCGGTGGCCAGCGGGCGCGACTTGGTGCGCTCCACGTGCGGGTCCAGCCAGCGGTCGGCGTAGTCGTTGATGACGCAGCCGGCCGAGCGGGTCAGCCACACCCCGGCGGTGAACACGAACAGCGTCCATGGCGGCGGCAGGCCATCGGCCGCCAGCCACAGGGCCCACCACGTCGGCCAGAGCAGCAACAGGCTGCCGATCGGCCGATCGCCGCGCACCAGCTTCCAGTATTGCGCCAGCCGTTCGGGCCACCCAAGTGCCGACGCCGCAGGTGCCGGTTCCACGCCATGCTCGTTCATGCCGCAAAGGGTAGCAGCGCGCCTGGTCGCGGTCATGCGGGCGATGCCGGCGGGCAGGGCCTGCGCGGCCCAGGTGCGCACAAGCGCGCGCAGGTTGGCCGGCCCATCCCACCCCCGGGCGCCGCGTTGGCCGCTGCGCTGGGCAGCATGCACAGGCTGCAGGTCTGCGTGTGTCGAATCCGCCGGTGCAGCAGAGCCGTCTCGCGCAGGCGTCGGTTCTGGCATACTACGCGGCCAGGCGCTCGTAGCTCAGCCGGATAGAGTAGTGGCTTCCGAAGCCATTGGTCGGGGGTTCGAATCCCTCCGGGCGCACCAGATGAACCTTCCGGGGACATCCTAGAAAGTTCAAAAAACCCCCCGAGAAATCGGGGGTTTTTTGTTGTCTGCAGGTCCGCATGGGTCCGCCCTGATCCATTGAAATGCAGGCTGATCGGAGGCAAAAATGGGGGCGTCAGCCCCCCAGTACGAGTACGGATGCCCCATGCGCCGTGGCAGCGCAGTTGCAACGAGTATCTCAACGGGCTGCTCCGGCAGTATTTTCCGCGCAGTCGCGACTACAGCACGATCACCGCGCAAGAGCTGCAGAAGGTTGAATATGCACTCAACAAACGGCCCAGAAAACGATTGGGTTATCTCACCCCAGCCGAGGTATTTTTCAACTACGATACCCTTGCACTTCACGAGTGACTCCACTGTCTCAGACGAAAATTGTGCGTTTGCAGCGAACTATCTGACATTGATGGATCCACGCGCCCGGCAACGCAAATATTTTGGCGTTTTGTTCGACGAGTAGCGCCGGATCGTCCGGGCCGGCACGTCGGAGTTTCAGTTGCCAGTAGGCTGATATGCTAGATAGCGCTAATAAGAGTTCAGCGCTGCGTTCGCCGTCATCGGCGCGCGCGGCCTAATGTGAGGACAACCGTGGCTTCTCCGAAATTTCAGCGAGTGACGTTTCACACCATTTCAAGCCGGTTACCCGACGAATGCCGCGCTGCTTGGCTGAAACAGTTACCGGTCTTGTCATCCAAGTCGCTATCGGTGCTCTATGTCGAAGGCGATGTCACGCTGGCTAGCCTCAATCTTGGCGACCTCTCCAAACTGCACACCGACGCACAAGCAGGCATGCCGTCGCCGGCGCTGATTGTTGTAGATGGCAATCTTCAGGTGGAGGGCTGGATTGCAGAAACTGGGGTCAGCGCTGACGCCATCACAGCGACGCATGGCCCCGCCGGCCTGGTGGTCCTGGGCACCCTGCGTGCCCAGAACGCGGTACTCGCCGGTCGACCGCTCTACGTCAGCGGCAACCTGGAAATCGCGGGCCTGCTCTGGGTCGATAACAATGATGCGATACAAGAGCACGTATCCAGCAACCTGAGCGTTTCCGGCACCACTTCTGCCTCATTTTTCATCGCGTCGCAGGATGCTCAAACGCAATTGCGGAATGGTTGCAGCGCATTGCGTACCTGGAATGGTGGCGATTGGGACCTGGTGGATGCTGTGGAGCGCGCGCAGTGGTTCGATCCTCGTTGTCTTGCCGAGGATCCGCTGCGTTGCGAGGTGCCGCTGATCCGTACGGAGGTCGTCAGGCTTCTGATCGATGGAAATTCTGTGCTCAACACGGATGTACTGGATCCGACGCTTGCCATCCCTTTTATTTTCCAGAATCGCGACATCACGCCACGCAATCTGCTGCAGCTGGCGAATCATTCGCGTATGCCCGCCCTTGTCGGAGAACAAGCGCATCCGCACTTCAAATTTCGGGATCGGGGGCTGTTTCTGCGCGCGCTCTCCGGTGGTCAATCGATTGAAAGCGATGGCGCGATGCGGGCGGCTTATTTCGAGAGTCCTGACTATGCAGTGTGTCTGACGGCCAACGCCGAACGGCAGCCAGCTCCGCTGTTGGGTCGCCTGACCGGGAAGCCCGCGCAGCAGGCGTGGTCGATGAAATGCGAGTTTCGGGAAATGACAGAGGATGCTCCCTGGCATCTGATAACAGCCGACACGCCGGAAGCTGCGCGAGCGCTTGCATTCCATGGCTGGAACCGCATGTTGCGTGCGGTCTGCACAGAGGACTACGCGCGCAATGCGGTCACCCCGCAGATGCTGCGGGACGTGCTTGCATTGTCGGTGGTACAGCCCTACGACGACTATTACAGCGACGAACGCTGCGGGGTATGGGCAGATACATGCTTTTGCGCATTCAGGCAGGACGGTGCGCTATGGCATGGCAAGCCAAAGCCCGCGATGCTGCGAGTCACTCGCACACCGGCCGGGCCGGATGGCCACGAGCGTCGCGAACGCTACTTCTACGAAATCCAAACCAATGTCGACGGCTCTGAGAGCGTCTGTATCGAGCTCGACGCCGAGCCCGATAACGATGACGCAGCGCTGCTGATGCTCAACTTCATCGGCGGGGAGCGCCTTGACAAGGCGGTGCGTGTTTTCCATCTCGCCAAGCGAGAGCTGGAGCAGGTTGATTGGCGCTTGCAGGAGTACGGTTTTGTTCCCGACGCCGACGACGAGTTCGCGCTCGATCACTGGCGTGCACTGGGGTTGATTCCCGCGTACCGCAAGCGCCTGATAAGAGCGTTTGGCGCGTTGCTCCCGATCCCGCCTGCCCTGCATGCGCTGGCTGCAGCAATCGACGGCGGAATGCTGGACGACAACGATTTGAGCGGCGCATTCTCCCTGGCATTTGAAGACTCTGCTAGCACGGCGCTATGGTTTGCATGTCCCGTGACGCCTGCGAGCGAGGCTGCGGCAGCCCTGCTAGGTGTATTCGGTAAGAATCCTGATGGGTCGGCGTTCGCGGTGTGGCAGGCGCCTGACGGTGGTTATCCTGTCGTTTTTCTGGGTTCGGAAGGCGAAAATGCCGCATTGGCATGTGATATCGACCAGTTCCTGCAGTTGTTGGCGATCGGCTACTCCGAATTGCGCCCGGGCAGTTGGAATGACGAAGTAGAGGTGTACAACGCAGAGACGGACGATGTGGAAGGCAGCCTCGTCAATTTCGAGTTCCAGGCATGGGTGCGCGCACGCGGGCTAGCGATTCCTCGCACTGGGGAGCAGATCGTGCAAATGGCCACCACACGATACGGGGCGACATTTGATGCTTGGTGCCAACGTGCCGCACAGCATTGAATATTCCCGCAGTGCGCTGCCCTGCGCACATCGACGTTGAGGAGTGATCCGTGAAATTGAGATTCGGTGACGCTGTAGTTTCCAGGCGGTTATGCCTTTCCCAAGAGCTTGACGAAGTTATCTCCTGCCGCCTGCATCTTGCCCTGCCGAGGATGTCGACATGGATGCATTGATTCAGGCCGGGATGGACGCACTGCAGCGCGACGATTATGCGCAGCTATGCAAACGCTGGTCCGGAAGCACCGTGTTTCGCCATCTGGATGAGGCGACAATCGCCAGCGTGTTCCAGCGGTGTAGCAACGCCGCTGAGCGAGGAAAGGGCGGCGAGTGGCCACTGCTGATGCAGTGCCTGATCTACCTGGATTGCGGCGATCAATTTGTTGCCAGTCGCGCAGATGTTCTGCGCACCACCTTGGCTTGGGCACAAACGGCCATCGCCATCGCGCCAGGCAATGCGCTCGCGCATCGCCTGGCGGGCAGCGCCTGCTATTGGATGAGCGAGTACGCAGGCGCCATCGCGGCCTATCAGCAATCTGAAGCCTTGCTGCCTCAAGTGGATCTGCAGGTTCGCCTGTTCGAGATGACTTCGCTTTCAGCGGGTGTGAGTCCTCAGCAACTGGCCCTGAATTTTCGCGACGAAGACCCCAGCAACTACTACCGTGCTGGCGTCACCCTGGGCACCTGGCAGGCTGGCGCTCTTGATGCGAACGATGCCGACTACCTCGCCGGCATGCAGCTTGCGCTGTACGAACGGTGTTTCGATCTCTACAAACACTTGCTCGCACGTCCGGAGGATAGTCCTGCAAGCAACGCGGAAGGAAATACCTTCGCAATGTGCTGCAACAACCTGAGCGGGATCTATAACGCGCAGCGACGACACCAGGAAGCGTTGCAGGCGATCCAGCATGGGCTGCAACACGATGAATTTCAGTACTTACGGCAGAACCTACGTGATACGTACCTGGTGGATTCGCCCGCGAAGTGCAACAGTCCTATAACGTAGCGGGCCAGGTGTCGTAGCCTGAGCCCCTACACGACCAAGTGGAGTTGCAC
>NZ_MDED01000056.1 GCF_002939885.1 Xanthomonas cucurbitae | reverse complement strand
AAACGCGCTTGGTGACTGACTGCGGCCATGTTCATCTCAGCACGGTGTGGATTGCCTGCAGAATAACATTTTTATGACACAGTAGGACTAGTCGTCCCTGAAAAACCCCTTTCAAGCCCCAATCGGCATCATTGCCGGCCACAGGGTGCTTGAGGGTGTTGAGGACCGCGCCAGCATCGCCCGCAACCAGGCGCGCAAAAGTGCGATCCAGCGCATCAGCCAGCGCAGGTTGTAGCCGGCCGCACAGCCCAGCACATGCAGTGCATCGCCTTGAGCTCCCTTGAGGCGGCAACGATTCAAGCGGCAGTCCTGTTTCAAGTGTCCGATCACCGGCTCCACCGCCTGCCGTCGCTTGATCCAGCCCCATTGCCGTCGTGTCAGCGTCTTGGCTTTGCCGCGATGCAGGACTTTCACCCCAGCGACCTCGCGGCCGCGATAGCCCAGATCCACGATCGCCACCTGCGGGATCACATTCACATCCTGCAGTAGCCCGCGCGTCTGCTCCAGTTGCTCGGCTAACGTGTCACCGTCGTACGGGTTACCCGGGAAACTGCGCGCGCCCACGATCAAGCCTTTGCGCGCACTCACTGCAATGCCGACCTTGACGCCAAATTCGTATGGGATCCGTGCCTTGCCCTTGCTCATGCATTCCACTTCCGGTGCGTGCAGGGCGTAGAGTTTTTGCTTGTCCTTGGGGCGCTGCGTGTACAACCGTTGTGCGCGTTCCAACCAGACGCCGATGCGCTCACGCACCGATGTTTTCAACGTGTCCACAGCGCGTTGCAGCCCGCGCATGACGCGCCCCAGGATCGTGCGTTGGCGTCGCAGCACCTTGCGCATCCGCTTGAACTGGCGCGCATGCGCGTAGCGCCCGGCCTTGCGGCTGAGCGCCGGACCTTGCCGTGCATAAGTCTGTTGCAGTGCAATTCCATGACGTTTGGCCAGCAGTACCAATTTCTTGCGCGCCACTTCCAACAGCCGGCTGTCGGTGGGATGAGCGATCGCTTTCTCCTGCACGGTGGTGTCCACGATTACCCGCGACAACTCGCGTGCATCCACTGCCTTGATCGCATGGGCCGTGTTGATGGTGTGCGCCAGCAACTCTTCCATGCCCGCCTCGCCCAGACGTTGCCGCCAGCGTGTCAAGGAGCTGGGAGCGCATGGCAAACAGGTCTGGAACACCACCTCGCCGGTGAAGAACTGCCAGTACGGATTCTCCAGCCAGCGCTCGCACAACGCCTCGTCGGACAGGTCGTAGGCGTGCTTGAGGTAAAGCAAACCGGCGATTAGACGCACCGGTAACCCAGGACGACCACCAGCGGCGCAGGTGGCCGGCAAGCGTGGCGACAGCGCGTGCTCCAAAGCAGCCCACGGCAGCCGATGACTCAGCTGCGCGAGCGGATGGCGCAGGTCGATCTGGTTCTCCAGGCGCGAACGAAACAGCTCATCGGCAGGCAACTGATCGGCGGCAGAACGGCGTGTACGCATGGGCTAAAACTGCCAGAAACCATTGCGTACAATAACGAAAACTGGCAATTCCAGCACGCCGAAAATACGGATTGAGCCTTGGTATGGATGGGGTGTGGGGGTTTTTCAGGGGCGACTCTCTACACGGGTCTGGTTGATGCCGGTGATGAGCTTGAGCCGCTCGCCCAGGCTCCAGCGTGCGGTGGCGTAGGCGGTGCGGCGGGTGGTATCGAATTCGGCGCCATCACGACCGGCATCGAAGGGCGGTTTGGGAAAGTTGCCGGTCCAGTCCTCCAGACGCGGCAAGGGGGTACCGATGCCGCGCCCGTAGAGCGACAACCGATCGGCTTCCATCCTGCCCCAGTTCACTCCGGCCACCAGATCGTGGCGCCTGCCGGCAAGCGCGAAGCTGCCAGAGATGGCGATGTCGCCGAAGGTCTGCGTTTCGTTGCTGCGGTAGTACGAGGGATAAGCGAACAAACCCAGGCCGGTCTGCCGATCCGGTTGCCCATAGACGTAGAACAGATCGCCTTCGGTGGCGAAGCGACGATGGTTGAGCGAGGCCTTGAGCGTCCAGTCGGCGGACAACCCTTGTTGCAGCTCCACGAAGGTGCGCGTGTCGCTGCTGTTCCAGCCACTCCAATCCGCCGCGGTGCTGGCCGAGTGGGCATAGCGCGTCGGTGTGCCGTCGCTGTCGTACAACGGCAGGGCGCCCCACATACCGCCGGTGGGCCTGTTGTCCTGGTGGCTGGCACCGACTGTCAGCAAGGTGCTGTCGCTCAGGTCCGCTTCGAGCACGCCATAGAACACCTGCTTTTGCAGCGCATAGCGATCCAGGTGGTTCTCGCCGTCCTGCCAGGCACCGACCACGCGACCGCGAACGCGGCCGGAGGCCACCAGCGGGCCGGAGACGTCGGCATCGACGCGGCGGTTGGACCACGACCCGCCACTGAGCGAAAGCGCGCCGGTCAGCGCATCGGTCGGGCGCTTGCGCACGAAATTGATGGTCGCCGACGGATTGCCGGTGGACGACAGCAGGCCATTGGCCCCGCGCAGCACGTCCACCCGCTCATAGATCGCCGTGTCCACATCGCCTTCGCCCAACCCATTGGTGAAGGGCAGGCCCAGCCCATCGACCTGGAAGTTCAGGATGTCGAAGCCGCGCGCGGTGTAATAGGTGCGTTCGGTTTCCACGCGTTCGACATTGACGCCGGCCGCCAGTGCCAGCACGTCGTTGGCGTTGTTGAGGGCGAAATCGTCCATCTGCTGGCGCGACACGGTGCTGATCGACTGCGGGGTCTCCAGCGGCGTCAGTGCCAATCGGGTCGCGGTGTCGCTCCGGCGCACGGTGTAGCCATCCGCGCGTTCGGCTTGCACGCTGACTGCATCGAGGGTGCGGGCGTCGGTGGTGGCATCGTCGGCGCGCGCGACAGACGGCAGGGCCAGGCAGAGCAGCAGCGCGACCGACAGGGGACGCTGCTCGGGGCAACGTGGGAGGAGAGGGGAGGCGGTCATGGGGTCGCTAGAATGTGGAGGTGGCAGCAGTGGCTGACGATGGTCGAAAAACGATTCCGTCGCTCGATGAATAAGAATTATTCTCATTAATGGAGTCAAAATGCAAACAGGCGCCTCCGTGCACGCAGTCCCCGGTCCGTCCCAGGCCGACCTGCCTCCCTTCGTGGTCGCCGTGCCGGCGCGCTATGCCTCCACCCGCCTGCCAGGCAAGCCGCTGTGTGCGATTGGCGACAGGCCGATGATCCGGCATGTGGCCGAGCGCGCCCTGGCCGCCGGCGCCCGGGAGGTCTGGGTGGCCACCGACGATGCCCGTGTTGCCGATGCCATCCAGGGCCTGGCCGGCGTGCGTGTGGCGATGACCAGCGCGGTGCATGTCTCGGGCACCGATCGACTCGCCGAATGCGCCCGCATCGCCGGTTGGGACGCTGACACCTGCGTGGTGAACCTGCAGGGCGACGAACCCTTCGCGCCGACCGCCGGCATCCGCGCGGTGGCCGAACTGCTGCTGCAGTCCGGCGCCGACATGGCCACACTGGCCGCACCGGTGGATGACGCGCACGATCTGTTCGATCCCAATGTGGTCAAGCTGGTCCGCAGCGCTGGCGGCGATGCCCTGTACTTCAGCCGTGCGCCGATTCCCTGGCACCGCGACAGCTTCGCCAACCAGCGCGATCATCTGCCGCATGACGGCCACTGGCTGCGCCATATCGGCATCTACGCCTATCGTGCCGGGTTCCTGCAGCACTTCGCGGCGATGCCGCCGGGTCAGCTGGAGCGCATCGAATCGCTGGAGCAGCTCCGCGCGATGGAAGCCGGCCATCGCATCGCTGTTGCTCTGACCCCGGAACAGTTTCCGCCTGGCATCGATACGCCCGACGACCTGGCCCGCGCGCAGGCCCGCGTGGCGGCGGCATGAAGCTGCTGATCGTGTGCCTGGGCAATATCTGCCGCTCGCCGATGGGCGAAGGGGCGCTGCGTGCCCGGCTGGACGAGGCGCGCCTGTCGCGGCGGATCCAGGTCGATTCGGCAGGCACCGGCGATTGGCATGCCGGCGAGCCGCCGGACCCGCGCGCCATCCGCTGTGCACGCGGCCACGGTGTCGATCTGTCCGGCCTGCGCGCCCGTCAGCTGGTACGCGAGGACTTCGACCACTTCGACTGGCTGCTCTGCGCAGACGCCAGCAATCTGCGCGATCTGCAGAAGCTTGCGCCCGCGTCGCTGCGCGACAAAGTCACGCTCTGGCTGCCTTGGGCGGGTGTGCAGGCACGCCAGGAGATCCCCGACCCGTATACCGGTGACAGCGAGGCGTTCGAGGATGTCTGGCAGCTGGTCGATGCCGCTGCACGCCAGACCGTGGCCAGGCTCACCCGCGGCTGATCGCGCTTGGGCATAATCCCTGCATGACTGCCCAGCCCACCCAGGAACTGCCGGAATTTCCCACCTGGCTCAACGCCAGGCCCTCCACCTTGCAGGAGCATCGCGGCCGCGCCTTGGTGCTGGCGTTCGTCAATGCCAGCTCGGTGTGGTGCGCCGAGCGGCTGGCCGAGCTGGCGCAATGGCAGGCGCGCAACCCTGGGCGCCTGCAGCTGATCGTGGTGCAGGTGCCGCGCTTTGACAGCGAACGCCAGCCGCAACGCGCGCTCAAGCAGTTGCGTGGGCATGGCGTCACTGCGCCGATCCTGCTCGACCGCGACTGGGAGACCTGGCGCCGTTTCGGCATTGAATCCTGGCCGACGTTGGTGCTGCTGGATGCACACGGCCGCGAACGCCAGCGTTTGGTAGGCATCACCAGCGACCTGGACAAGGCGCTGGCGGCGCTGTGCGAAGGCCAGCAGCCACCGTCCGATGCGGACCTGCAGGGCGTGCCCGAAGGCAACCCCGAGACGCGTCTGGCACTGCGCTTTCCCACTGGGCTGGCCGCGACCGAGGACCGCCTGTATGTCGCCGACACCGGCCACCATCGCGTGCTCGAATGTACGCATGGCGGGCGCATGCTGCGTCAGTTCGGTCACGGTAATGCCGATCTGATCGATGGCGGTGTGGGTGAGGCCGCATTCCGCCGCCCACAAGGCCTGGCCCTGGAACGCGACCAGCTGTATGTCGCCGATACCGGTAACCATGCGCTACGCCGCATCAATCTGCGCAATGGACAGGTCGATACCCTGTGCGGGACCGGTCGCCCGGGTGAGCCGGTGGAAGGGCCGCTGGCGTTTGCCGGCGCCTCCGCACTGAACTCCCCGCAGGGGCTGGCCACCGCCGACAATCAGCTATTGATCGCCATGGCCGGCGATCACCGCATCTGGAGCTACGACCTGGGGCGCGCCGCACTGCGAGCGCGTGCCGGTAACGGCGCGCTCGACATGCGCGACGGCAGTGGTCAGCTGGCGGCATTCGCGCAACCGGCAGGCGTGGCGGCGGTGCAGCAGGTTGCCTACGTCTGCGATGGCCTGGGATCGTCGATTCGCACCATGCAACTGCGCGGCGACCTGGTGCAGACGCTGGTGGGCGGGCAGGGCCTTTGGCAGTTCGGCGACCAGGACGGGCCGCGTGGCACGGCACAGTTGCAATTCCCGCAGGCCATCGCGCTGGCGGCGGATTCGCCGCTGCTGTGGATCGCCGATACCGGCAACGGACGATTGCGTTGCCTGCGGCTGGGCGGCGGCGAACTGACCACCATCGAGCTGCCGCGCCGCCTGCATGGCCCGGCTGGCTTGGCGGTGACGGCCGGCGCAGTGTGGATTGCCGAAACCGACGCACATGCCGTCCTGCGCTACGACCTGGCGAGCGGCGTGCTGAGTGATGTTGCGATAGACGAATGAGTGCAAGACCCCAAGCCGATTTCGATGGAAAGGCGTTTGCCACCCAGCTGAGTACTGCGCCGGGTGTCTATCGCATGTACGCGGCCGACGATACCTTGCTGTACGTCGGCAAGGCCGGCGCCCTGCGCAAGCGCGTGGGCAGCTATTTCAACGGCACGCCGAAGAATGCGCGGCTGACCTCCATGCTCTCGCAGGTCGCGCGCATGGACGTCACCGTCACCCGCAGCGAAGCCGAGGCCCTGCTGCTGGAGAACCAGCTGATCAAGTCGCTGTCGCCGCGCTACAACGTCTCCCTGCGCGACGACAAGAGTTACCCCTATGTGCTGCTGACGCGCGAGGACTGGCCGCGGATTGCCCTGCACCGCGGGCCGCGCGCGGTGCAGGGGCGCTACTTCGGGCCCTATACCGGCGTGACCGGCGTGCGCGAGACGCTGAGCCTGATGCACAAGCTGTTCAAGCTGCGCAGCTGCGAAGACAGCGTGTTCCGCAATCGCTCGCGGCCCTGCCTGCAGTACCAGATCGGCCGCTGCAGCGGCCCATGTGTGGATCTGGTGGCCGCCCCCGACTATGCCGAATCGGTACGTCGCGCCACGATGTTTCTCGAAGGCAAGAGTGACCAGCTCGGCGAAGAGATCATGCACTCGATGCAGCAGGCCAGCGAAGCGCTCGAATTCGAGCGTGCCGCACGCCTGCGCGATCTGTTGTCCTCGCTGCGCAGCATGCAGAACCGCCAGTACGTCGATGGCCGCGCCGCCGATCTGGACGTGCTGGCCTGCGCCACGCAATCCAGCCAGGCCTGCGTGTTGCTGCTCAGCTTCCGCGACGGCCGCAATCTGGGCACGCGCGCGTTCTTCCCCAAGACCAACGGCGAAGACAGCGCAGACGAAATCCTGGCCGCGTTCGTGTCGCAGTACTACGCCGAGCATTCGCCGCCACGCGAGATCCTGTTGGACCGCAAAATTCCCGATGCCGAGCTGATCGAAGCCGCACTCAGCGCCGCTGCCGAGCACAAGGTGGCCCTGAAGTGGAATGTGCGCGGCGAGCGTGCCGGCTATCTGCTGTTGGCCACGCGCAACGCGCAGCTGACCCTGGTGACCGAACTCACCAGCCAGAGCGCGCAACACGCGCGCAGCGAAGCCTTGCGCGAAATGCTGGGCCTGGCCGAGCCGGTCAAACGTGTGGAATGCTTCGACATCAGCCACACCATGGGCGAGGCGACGGTGGCTTCGTGCGTGGTGTTCGACGCCAGCGGCCCGGTACGCGGCCAGTACCGGCGCTTCAACATCTCTGGCATCACCCCGGGCGACGATTACGCGGCCATGCGCCAGGCGATCGAGCGGCGCTTCCGCCGCGCGGTGGAAGAAAACGGCGTGCTGCCCGACGTGTTGCTCATCGACGGCGGTGCCGGTCAGCTGGCGCAGGCGCAGGCGGCGCTGGCTGAGCTGGGCGTGGAGAACGTGCTGCTGGTCGGCGTGGCCAAGGGCGAGGAGCGCAGGGCAGGGCACGAAGCGCTGGTCATGACCGATGGCCGTGAACTGCGACCGGGCGCGGCATCGCCGGCGCTGCAATTCATTCAGCAGGTGCGTGACGAAGCGCACCGCTTTGCGATCACGGGCCACCGCGGGCGCCGCCAGAAGGCGCGCATGACCAGCAAGCTGGAGGACATTCCCGGTATCGGCCCGCGACGCCGGGCCAGCCTGCTCAAGCATTTTGGCGGCCTGGTCGGTCTCAAGGCCGCTGGCGAAGCCGAAATTGCCCGCGTGGAAGGGGTCAATGCCGCACTCGCCGCGCGAATCTACGCTAACCTGCACGGGCTGGCGCTTCCCGATGCGCCAGGCGAGCCGAGCCCGTAATGAAGTTGACCATCCCCACGTGGCTGACATTGCTGAGGATCTTGATGATCCCGGTGTTGGTCGTGGTGTTCTACCTGCCGTATACCTGGACCAATTTTGCATCCGCCGGCGTGTTCGCACTGGCCGCCATCACCGACTGGCTGGATGGCTGGGTGGCGCGGCGCTATCACCAGTATTCCGCGTTCGGTGCTTTCCTGGACCCGGTCGCCGACAAGCTGATGGTGGCGGTGGCGCTGTTCCTGATCGTGCAAGGCCACCCGACGCCGTGGATGGCGTTCTGGGCAGCGGTCATCGTCGGGCGCGAGATCGCCGTCTCCGCATTGCGCGAATGGATGGCCGAGATCGGCCAGCGTGCCAAGGTGCGCGTGGCGGTGATCGGCAAGGTCAAGACCACTGCACAGATGGTGGCGTTGCTGTGCCTGTTGTATTCGGTCACGCCCGGACAGATGCCGACGCACGACATCTGGCTAGGCAACCTGATCTTCCGCGCCGGCTACTGGACGCTGGCGATCGCCGCGCTACTGACGCTGTGGTCTGGATTTCAGTACCTGCAGGCGGCCTGGCCGAGCCTGCGCGCGGACGAAAAAGCCGCAATCAGCAGCAAGGCGAAGAAAATCGAAAGCAACAGTTGACACCTATGCTGTTCGCTGTAGAATTTCGCCTCCCAAGCGGGAATAGCTCAGTTGGTAGAGCGCAACCTTGCCAAGGTTGAGGTCGCGAGTTCGAGTCTCGTTTCCCGCTCCAAGTTTCAGCAGGCAGGACGCCTTGCGCTGGATGTTTCGGCCTGGTGGTAGAGTGGTTATGCAGCGGACTGCAAATCCGCGTACGCCGGTTCAATTCCGGCCCAGGCCTCCACCTCAAGCGTTTTCTTCTCATCGACAACGATGGGGGCTGGCGCAACGAAGTGACAAGCTGTACAATTTAGTTTCATGCGGGAATAGCTCAGTTGGTAGAGCGCAACCTTGCCAAGGTTGAGGTCGCGAGTTCGAGTCTCGTTTCCCGCTCCATATCAAGATGACCGATCATACGATCGAGTCGATCATAAAAAAAAAGGCCGCAAGGCCTTTTTTGTTGTCTTGAATCCGCCCGGCGCTTTCTCTCAGCGCTGGTGGCAGTGCATGCATCCGATGCCGGCGATTCGATCGGTGGATGTCTCACCTCTGTGATGCGCACGCCTGTGGCAGGCGGGTCGTGTCTGCGCCAAGCGGATTGGTCGCGAAGTCTTCGGCCGGGGCCGTGCGCCGGCTCAGGCTGGCCGCTTGTTCGGCAGCGTCGCTGTCATGCACTTTGCAGGCGTTGATCGTACGGGTGTCCAGCGTCGCAGGGTGAGCACACCGATACTGATGATGCAATAAGCCTGTTGCAGCCGTGTACTGGCCCGATGCGCTTGCTTCATTTCGGCGACCAGACGTTAACGATCTTCCAGGACGATTCTCAGTCCTCGCCTTTCATGACGGCCGTCTTCAAATGTTTGACGACGCCAGTAAACGGCGGGTTCTGCCACTGGCTTGCTTTCGCGATGCAGCTCACGCTCAAGCATCGCCAATGTGGCGCCGATTCTGCCTGAGCTGCCGAATGTCGGGCCCACGCCCCTCGGCGCGGCAACGCTCAGCCGCGCAAGATCATGCACTGCACCAGCTGCCGCGTAGATACGCAGGAGCAGGTATGGCGATATATCTTTAAAGTGATTATTAGTATGTTATTTATTGCATAGTAAAGCCGGGTCATTCCTGCCGTGTTCGTAAATTCATCCGGACTTGATTGTGACTCAAATCACTTAATGTCTATGCTGGTGATCGCGCTTCATGATTTTCCGAAGCCTGCTTTCGTGTCTCGATTGATCCGCTGTTGCACGCAATGCCTACTTATAAGAAATAACTCTCGTTCTCGATACTCTAGTATGGAAGTTATCGTGATATCAATGTGCTGATGTAGTCGCACTCACGAGCAAGGAGGATGCAACGAAGCCATGCGGCTGCCGCTTCCATCGGATTTCAGTTCTGGGCACCCAGAAAAATCCAAGCGGCGAATGCAAGCGGTCATCCAATGATGCCACCCTGTGCCGGCTGTAGAAAATGGCGAGCGGATTCCCGGTCGTTGTCTTCTCCAGCATGGCCGGCAGCATAAACACTCCTGTTCGGTAGCACCGGCCCGGCGTAGAGCGGGGCCTACCCGCACGTTATCCATTTGCTGATACCACCGATAACCGTTCGAGCCACTCTCGTGCGTAGCTGTGCTGCGCCCATAGATCATCCTTGCAAGGAATAAATTATGCCAACCAATGTTCGACCGAGCTTTCCCCTCAGCGGCCCACAGCGAGAGGTCTGGCTGGAGCAGCTGATGCTCGGCCACTCCCTTGCATCGATCATCGGGGGTTATGTTGAGATTGAAGGCGAAGTCGACGTGGCCTGTTTCCGCCGTGCCGTACAGTGCATGGCAGATCAATACGACGTGCTAAGAACGCATATCGTGCAGGAAGTGGACAGCGACGGCATTCCCTTGCAGGCGTTCGCCGACCATCTCGATGTACCGGTGGCCTTGGTCGATGCATCAGGACAGCCAAACCCCGAGCACTGGGTGACTACATGGATTCAGGAGCAGATGGAGACTGCCTTCGAGTTCGATGGCACCCCGCTGTGGCGAATCTCCCTGTGTTGTATTCGGGCGCGAAGATGGTGCTTCGTCGTAAGCGCCCATCATATTCTGCTGGACGGCTGGTCAATCTATCTGGTGCTCCAGACATTGAGCCAGATCTACAATGAGTTGCGCGCTGGCGGCGTTCCGAGCGTGGCGGTGAGGTCGTATAGGGACTTCATCGATCATGACCTGAGTTACCGAGTTTCGACGCGTTACCAGAAAGATCGTGCGTACTGGGCACAGAAGTACGCCATTGTTCCGCAACCAATGTTTGCGTCGGGATCCAAGCCTGCCGGCGATCATAAGAGTCAAGGCAGCACGAAGTTGACGCGCGAGTTTCCGCGTGCATTGCTCGATCGCATGACGGTGTTTGCACAAGCGCATGGCACTTCCCCGCTTCAGGTCAGTCTGGCCGCTCTGTACATTTACTTCTCGCGTACCTTGCAGCGCGACGACATCTCGATAGGCGTGCCGGTCCTCAATCGGTCAGGCCATCAATTCAAGTCATCCATCGGAATGTTCGCCCAAGTGACGCCGGTAAGGATGCGTTTCGATGGGGATCCAAGTTTCCTGGAATTGGTGTCGAACCTGTCCAAAGAACTACGTAAGGACTATCGCCACCAGAACTTCCCGATCAGCGAAATTGGACGCGAATGTGGATTGATGAGGAGCGGAGCTGCCCGCCTTTTCGATGTGTCGTTTTCCTTCGAACAGGAAGAGCACCTGTATCGTTTTGGTAGCGAGCATTCGCGTTCCTTCAAGTGCTCCAACGGCCATGAGGCCGAGCCACTGTCGATCTTCGTCAGAAGCAATGTCCATGACGATGTTGCCTTGTTGCATACCATTTACAACAACGCCTATTTCGAAGCCGGGGAGGTAGAGCTGCTGGCAGAGCGCTGGATCCAGCTGATCGACCAGGGCCTGACCCATCCGGAGCGGCATCTGCAGGCCTTCGAGGTGGCGGTTCCTGCCGAATTAGACGTCCTGGATGCGTGGAGCCAAGGCAAGCAGGCTGATGTCCAGGAAGCGACGTTCCAGGCGCTCTTTCAGGCACAGGCCGCCCGCACGCCGGATGCGATAGCCGTGGTCTGCGCCGACCGGCAGCTGACCTACGCGCAGCTCAATGCCCAGGCCAATCAGCTCGCCCACCACTTGATTGCGATGGGCCTGCAACCCGACGAACGCGTCGCTCTTTGTCTGGAGCGCAGTATCGAGCTGGTCGTGGCCTTGCTGGCGATATTGAAGGCTGGCGGCGCGTACGTGCCGTTAGATCCTCGCTATCCTGCCGAGCGCTTGGCTTACATGCTGGCCGACAGTACCCCGCGCGCTTTGCTGGTGCACGCCGCCACCTCCGCGCACCTGTCCAGCGCGCAAGTGCCGCGCCTGGACCTGGATGCGCCCGACTGGCGCTCTGCCGCAGAGACAGACCCTTGCGTAAGCGGCCTGACCTTGTCGCATCTTGCGTACGTGATCTACACCTCGGGGTCCAGTGGCCGTCCCAAAGGCGTGATGGTGCCGCATGCCGCACTCGTCAATTATCTGGAGTGGGGTGCCGAATACTACAAGCCTCAACACGGCGCGGTGGTGTCCTCGTCACTGTCCTTTGATGCCACCGTGACCAGCCTGTATCTGCCGCTGTTGTGCGGCGGCACGACCGAGCTGCTGCCGGAGCACGATGAAATCGACGCGTTGCAGCGTCGCTTGAGTTCAGGCAAGCCGCTGGGTCTTGTCAAGATCACGCCTTCCCATCTTGAAGTGCTTACCCAGCAGCTGATTGCCTGCAACGCAACTCCCACCGCAGCACTGTTTGTGATCGGCGGCGAAGCATTGCCGGCCTTCACCGTGAAGCGTCTGCGCGCGCTCGCGCCCCACCTGCGGCTGGTGAACGAGTATGGCCCG
Source organism: Xanthomonas cucurbitae (assembly GCF_002939885.1). Lineage (GTDB taxonomy): Bacteria > Pseudomonadota > Gammaproteobacteria > Xanthomonadales > Xanthomonadaceae > Xanthomonas > Xanthomonas cucurbitae. The sequence continues at coordinate 3,144 of NZ_MDED01000056.1, read as the reverse complement.
ACCGAGACGGTGGTGGGATGTGTCGTCTATGAGATTCCGCTGGGTTGGGAGTCAACGGCGGCGGCCAGCGTACCGATTGGAAAGCCGATTGCGAACATGCGCGTGCATGTGCTGGACACCGACGGACGGCCGATGCCTATCGGCATCGCGGGCGAAGTCTGTATTGCTGGTGCGCAAGTCACCCGGGGCTATCTGAATCGGGATGAATTGACGCAACAGCGCTTTGTTGCCGATCCGTTCGGCTCTTCGGCGGACGCACGCATGTATCGCACCGGGGATATCGCAAGATGGTTGCCGGATGGAACATTGGACTACTTGGGTCGCAACGACGATCAAATCAAGATTCGAGGCTTCCGTATCGAACCTGCGGAGATTGCATCCAGGTTGCAGGAGCATCCGCAGGTGCGCGATGCCGCCGTGGTAGCCCATACAGATACAGGAGGACAGAAAGCGCTGTTGGTATATTACGTGCAGGCCGAAGGGAACGAGCTGTCGCCGGAGCAGCTACGCGGCCATCTGCAGCAGCAGTTGCCGGAGCACATGGTGCCTGCGCTCTATGTGCAGGTGAACGAACTGCCGCTGACACCCAACGGCAAGCTCGATCACAAAGCCTTGCCCATGCCGCAGGCGCAGGCGTACGTCCAGCGCGGGTATGTCGCGCCTGAGGGACAGCTCGAGCAGCTGTTGGCCAAGCTATGGAGCGAGGTGCTCGATGTTGATCGGGTTGGGCGCCACGATCACTTCTTCGAACTCGGAGGACACTCGTTGCGGGTTGTCGCATTGCTGGAACGCATGCGCCGTCATGGATTGCACGCTGGGGTCAAGGAATTGCTGAGTCAGCCAACCTTGATGGCGATGGCGGCGGCAATCGGTGTCAATAGCGACCTGGCGGTACCGGAGAACAGGATTCCCTTGCAGTGCGACAGTCTGGTACCCGCGCACTTTCCGTTGGTGGACCTGAGCCAGGAATCCATCGATCACATCGTGTCGACGGTGTCGGGCGGCATCAGCAATGTGCAGGACATCTATCCGTTGGCGCCTTTGCAGGAGGGCCTGGTTTATCACCATCTTTCGGCAAAACGTGGTGACCCTTATCTGCAGTGCGTCAGTTTCATATTTGCTGATCGTGGGCGCTTGGACGCGTTTGCCGATGCATTGCAGCAGGTAGTGGCACGACATGACATCATGCGCACCGCGATCGTGTGGGACTACGTCGATGACCCTGTGCAGGTTGTCTGGCGACATGCAACGGTGCCGTGGGTAGAGTGTCAGCTGGATGATGCAGACGGGGATGTCCTGCAGCAACTCCAGGCGCAGATGGATCCAGGCAGGCAACAGCTTGAACTGGGCATGGCGCCGTTGCTACGCGTCGGCTACGCGCACGATGCCGTTGGTCAACGGTGGATCGGCGTATTGCTTGTCCATCACTTGATCGCTGATGCGACATCGTTGGGCAGCCTGCTCAAGGAGATCGGATGCCATCTACAGGAAAATACCGGCGAGCTTCCGCCACTTTTTCCGTATCGGGATTACACGATGCGGGCGCGGTGGAGCCAGCAGTCGCAAGAACACACTGCATTCTTTACCGACATGCTGGGCGAGGTGAACGAGCCGACGTTGTCGTTCGGACGTCAGCATTCTGAGGGTGACGATTGGGCCGTGCATGAGGCGGTGAGGTGGTTGGATGCATCGGTGGACCAACGGTTGCGCGTGCAAGCGAGGCAATGCGGGGTAAGCACCGGTGTTCTTCATCACCTGGCGTGGGCCCAGGTGGTGGGCGCGACGGCCGGCCGGGATGACGTGGTGTTCGGTACTGTCTTGCTTGGCAGAACACAGGGAAACAACATCGAACAAGCCATCGGCATGTTCATCAACACCTTGCCGATCCGGGTCAAACTCGGGAGCACGACAGTTCGTACAGCGATCAAGCAGGCGCAGATATACCTGAATGCCTTGTTGTCGAACGAACACGCTTCACTGGCGCTCGCTCAGCGGTGCAGTGGTGTCCCCGCGCCGTCCCCATTGTTCAACGCGTTGCTGAATTACCGCAGGATTGGCAGAGAACAGCTCGGCGGTACCGTGATAGAAGCTTGGCCCGGTGTCAGCATGCTGGGCGCGCAAGAGCGGAGTACCTATCCGGTGTGCCTGTCGGTGGACGATGTGGGGGACGGCACGCAGTTGACCTTGAGCACCTGTAATACGCTCGACGCAGAGCGCCTGTGCAGCTACATGCAGGTGGCGCTGACGCAGCTGGTGGAGGCATTGGAGACATCGGACGAGCGTGCGATGCAGACGCTTTGCGTGCTGCCCGAGGCCGAGCGCCAACGCGTACTGCACGATTTCAATGCGACAGAGCGTGCGTATCCGCAGGCGCAGACCATCCATGCACTGTTCGAGCAGCAGGTGGTACGCGATCCGGACGCCGTTGCGGTGATCGATGGCCAGCAGCACTACAGCTACGCCACGCTCAACCGGCGCGCCAATCGCCTGGCGCACCACCTGGTCGCGCTGGGGGTCGAGCCGGGCGATCATGTGGCGATCGGCCTGCCGCGTACGGTCGATCTGATCCTCGCGCAACTGGCGATCATCAAGTGCGCTGCGGCCTACCTGCCGCTGGATGTGCAGGCCCCGCCAGGGCGCTTATTGACGATGCTGCAGGACAGCGGGGCCCGCTGGGTCCTCACGCACGCCGGGCAGGCGCTGCCAGAAGGGATCGAGCGTCTGGATCTGGACACGCTGGACCTGGGCAGGATGGCCGATCACGATCCTGCGTTGCCGCAGGCCAGCGATGCAGTGGCCTGTCTGATGTACACCTCCGGCTCGACCGGAGTGCCCAAGGGCGTGCGCGTGCCGCATCGGGCGATCAGTCGATTGGTGTGCAACAACGGCTATGCCGAGTTCACCGCGTCCGACCGGGTGGCCTTCGCTGCCAACCCCGCCTTCGACGCCAGTACGCTGGAGGTGTGGGCACCGCTGCTCAACGGCGGGTGCGTTGTGGTTGTCCAACAGGACGTGCTGCTGGCACCGGAGCGTTTGCGGCAGCGCCTGCTGCAAGAGCAGGTGACGGTGCTGTGGCTGACGGCGGGGGTGTTCCATCAGTATGCAGCGAGCCTGTCGCCGGTCTTTGCGCAACTGCGTTACCTG
>NZ_MDED01000055.1 GCF_002939885.1 Xanthomonas cucurbitae | reverse complement strand
GCCGCACGGGCCCGCGCGGCGGCGGCGGACGTGCGAGCGGACGTGCAGGAAGCGGCCAGGCATGTCGAGATCACCTCCTGCGGCGGCCGGCCGTGCATCAAGCTGGACAAACGCACGCCGACCTGGAAAAGCCAAGGCAGCGAATACATCCTGGTGGATGCCCCATCCAATCACCCGACACGACAGCGGCCGTAGGCCGACGATAGACCGGGTGAACGACGCACTGGGCAAGGACGGAGCCGAGAACGTGCGGGCGGTCCACGTGCCATTTGGCGACAAGGCGCCGTTCATGCATGCGCGGGGAGACGGGAAGGTGGGCCAGCAGCCAGTCGAGCAGAGCTTGATGCAGGCGAAAGCCATCAAGCAAGACCAGGGGCAAACCCAGTAGCGGGGTCAGGGCCGCGGATGGCTATGGACGGTCCCTGATAGCGCTCGCCGATAAAGCTTGCCTAATCCTACTTTGTCACTAAATTCGAAGGTGTATAGGTATCTTTCCAAGTAGTGTCACTGCAATTTCTACGGCGATTGTCCAGCGCAGCGTCGCGATCGAGTCCACTACATGGCGCTGAGCCCGCATCGGTCGCCCCGCGCGGGCGGTAATCTTCGGGTAGGGCAGGTTGCGGGCGTTGTGACGGTTTTTTTTGATGCGCTCCACGCAAGCGCTCAGCAACCAGAAACCCGTAAGCAGCAATGCATAGCGTGGCGTGATGATGAAACCCCCGCCAACCGCGCCCTTCGTAGTGATCCAGGCCAAACTCCTGCTTCAGGTCCTGATAATCGCGTTCAACCCGCCAGCGCGCCTTGACTGTATTCACCAGATCCTTGCGGAGCGTGCTTGCCGGCAAGTTGGAGAGGAAGTAGCGCGTTGGCTTGTCTTCGTTTTTGGGCCATTCGATCAACAACCACTCCTCCTGACGCAAACGATCTCCCTGCGCGGCACGCACGCGCAGGGCCGCAAAGCGTCCGGACAACGGTGCGTTGCTGCCTTCCCGCCATGACACCGTCCGGAAGGCACGCCGAGGCAGGGACTGCGCCAGTGCCTCCACCGACTGTGGCTGGCGATCCGCCGTGCGGCGATGGCGAATCGCAGGACGGCCCTTTCCCTTCCATGGCGCGGGCGGGCAGTCAGCGCATCACGCCAAGCCCATAGGCTGCATCGGCCAACACGGTGCCGCGGACAACACCTGCAGCACGCGCTGCCTGCATCTGCGCCAGCGCTATCTCCGGCTTGTTGGGGAACTCGATCTCTTCCGGAACACCCGCCTTCTCCCGCTGCGCCGCATCGGCCGCCCAGGCTTCAGGCAGATACAGCCCAAAGGCGAGCGGATACGAACCAAAATTTTCCAAGTGCAAGCTTGCACTGGCCTCATCGCTAGACAAGAGACAGGTCCATCTACATGTGGACAATCAGGTTGAATCGCAGGGCAGCCGTTGCAATCACCGCGTTGGTGATTGCCTGCATCGCATCGAACCCGGAACTTGCAGCAGCTGTGCCATTGCTGGATATGGTGGGCATCGAAGTGTTCGCCTACCTGCTGGTGAGCCAGCTGGGCGCATTGCTGCTGCAGGGCCTGGCACCGGCATTTCGAGACGCCTACGTGCGATGGAGCCACAAGCTGATGCGGCCATCGGGGTATGTAATCAACGGCTGCATCGGTGGTTACTTGCGGCAGGTGAGCTGGTACACCCGGCAGCTGGGGGTGGCTGCCATTGTCGGTTGCGCGCGCAGCTGAGCTGCTTCGTGTGTCCAGAAACCGCCGTAGACCGCCACCGCCGCGTTGTTGCCTGGCTCAGGTAGCCGCCAGCGCAGCAAGCACATCGTCCACCTGGCCTGGCGTGGCATCGCCTAACGCGGCATAGGCCTCGGTCAGCGCATCGATGAAGCGCGGGTCCGCAGCCAGCGCGCCGAACACGCCATCCAGCGTGACAAAGCGGGCGATATCACCGGCTGCATCGCCGGTGGCTGCACGTCCCAGCGCGCTCAGGGCATCGTTCAAGGGGTCGACCAGGGCCACGCCGTTGCGTGCCTGCCGGCGCACGAACTGCAGCCACGCGGCAACCGGCAAACAGAGGCGGTCGATGGGCCGTCCTGCGGCAAGCGCGTCGTCGATGGTGGCGAGCAGGCGCACCGGCATCTTCTGCGAACCGTCCCAGGCGATTTGCGCAAGCAGATGGCGGATGGCGGGATTGCGGAAGCGCGCAAGAATCGCGTCGCTATAGCGTTGCGCATCGAAGCCGTCCATCGGCTGCAGCGTGGGTGCGATGTCTTCACGCATCAGCGTTTCGACGAACGCCGCCAGCGGCGGGTGCGCCATGGCATCGGCAACACTCTCCAGCTGCAGCAAGCTGCCCAGATAAGCGAGTGTGGAATGCGGGGCATTGAGCAGGCGCAGCTTGGCGCGCGCATGGCCGGCGATGTTGTCGCTGAGCACCACGCCGACGCGCGTCAGGTCGGGGCGGCCGTTGCAGAAATCGTCTTCGATCACCCACTGGCTGTAGCGCTCGCGCTGGATCGGCCAGGCGTCGTACAGGCCGGTCTGCGCCTGTACCTGGGGACGCAGTGCCTCGTCGGTGGCCGGGGTGATGCTGTCGACCATCGAGCGCGGGAAACTGACCTGCTGTTCGATCCACAGTGTCAGCGCGGCATCGTGCTGGCGCGCCAGCAACAGCACCGCGCGGCGCAGCAGGTGGCCGTTATCGCTGAGGTTGTCGCAACTGAGCACGGTGAACGGTGCAAGGCCGGCCTGCATGCGCTTGCGCAGACCGGCGACCAGATAGCCGATGGCACTGTGTGGCGTGGCGGGGTTGGCGATGTCGTGCACGATGTCCGGGTGATGCAGATCGAGTGTATCGCCGGCCAGGCAATAGCCTTTTTCGGTGACGGTGAGGGTGACCAGGCGCACGGCGGGATCGGCCAGGCGCGCGAGGACGGCGGCTTGTTCGTCGGCGGCGCACAGCACTTGGCGGATGGCACCGATGATGCGCAGTTGCGGGTGTTCGTCGAGCAGGGCGAGGGTGTAGAGGCCATCTTGCGGGCGCAACGCGTCGCGCACCTGCCGGCTGTGCAGCGAGACGGCGCAGATGGCCCAGCCGGGATCGTCTGCGAGCAGGTCATCGATGTAGACGGCCTGGTGTGCGCGGTGGAAGGCGCCTGCGCCCAGATGGACGATGCCGATGGTGGTGGTTGCTGGGTCGTAGTTGGGTTTTAGGATTGTTTTAGGTAGGTGGGGAAGGGTGGCTAGCGAGAGTTGTGGGATTGGCATGGTCTTGTTTTGAATAGGGGGTGCTGCACGTTCGCTTGGTGGCCGTACCCTCACCCCAACCCCCGCTCCGCGCCCCGGCCCGCGCTTGCGGCGCGGGCGCTCCAAGGCACACGCGCCATGGCGCGTAAGCCGTGCCTTCTCGCCCCGACGGGAGAGGGGCTTTTCACGGCGGCTTCTGAGGGCGCGATTACTTGTGGGTGACGGTAAAGCGTTGCTTGCTGCGGATGTCGCTGCTGGACGCGCCGATCTGCACTTCATAGGCGCCCGGGTCCACGGCGTAGGTCTTGCGCTGCTCGTCGTAGATACGCAGCGCATCGGCGGCCTTCAGCGTGAAGGCGACCTCGCGCTGTTCGCCCGGTTGCAGGGTCATGCGTTGAAAACCACGCAGCTCCTTGCCGGCCCGTTCGCGCTTGGGGTCGAGCGGATGCAGGTACAGCTGCACCACTTCGTCGCCGGCGCGCTTGCCGGTGTTGCGCACCTTCAGCGTCGCGCGCAGCGTGCCATCGGCGCTGAGGGTGGTGCGGTCCAGGCGCAGGTCCGAGTAGGTGAATTGCGTGTACGACAATCCGTGGCCGAACGGGTACAGCGCGGTGCCGGTGAAATAGCGATAGGTGCGCCCACGCATGGCGTAGTCATCGAAGGCGGGCAGGCGCTCGGCTTCTTTGTAGAAGGTGATCGGCAGGCGACCACTGGGGTTGGCCTGGCCGAACAATACATCGCCCACCGCGCTGCCGCCGCGCTGGCCGGGATACCAGGCCAGCAGGATCGCCGGTACATGCTGCTGCGCCCAATCCACCGCCAGTGCAGAGCCGGTGGTCAACACCGCCACCACCGGCGTGCCGGTGGCCTGCAGCGCCTGCAGCAGCTCGCGCTGCGGTTTGGGCAGGCGGGTGTCGGTGCGGTCGCCGCCGGCAAAGCCGGGATAGTTGACGTCCATCTCCTCGCCTTCGACATCGCCGGTGAGGCCGCCGACGAACACCACCACCTCCGCATTGCGAGCGGCATCCACCGCTTCCTGCAGCGGTGGCTTGGCACCAGGCATGCGCCAGGCCAGGTGCACCCCGGCATCGCGGGTGGCTTCGTAATACTCCACGCGCAGGTCGTAGGCCTTGCCGGCTTCCAGGCGCACGCTGGCATTGCCGCCACGCATGCGCGGCGCATCGCTCCACTGGTCGATCAGCAACTTGCCGTCCAGAAACAGGCGCACGCCGTCATCGGCAGCGATCTGCAGGTCGTAATCGCCGCTGACCGGCGGCAACAATTGGCCATGCCAACGCACGCTGAAATCGTCCTTGTCCAACGCCTGCCCGGGCTGCAGCTCGCCACGGCCCAGCGCATCGTCGGTGGGCGCATTGCGGTCCCAGCGGAAGGCGATGCGCGGGTCGATGCGGGTCAGCACCGGTTGCCCGGCCAGGCTGCGTCCCTTGAAGTACTCACCGGTCAATCCGTTCTGTTTGGCATCGGCGGCCGGGCGCAGATAGCGCGCGTCGATCGGTGCGGCAGCATTGGGGTCCTCGCGTCCTTCCACCAGATCGCTGCCGCGTGCGTACACCACTTCCGCCTGTGGCGCCGCATCGCGGATGCCTTGCAGGATGGTGACCGGCGCGGCGGGCGTGCCGTAATAGTTGCCCAGCAACGACATCGGATCGTCGGCGGTGGGGCCGACCACGGCGATGCGTTTGAGCGTGGGTTTGAGCGGCAGCAGGCCGTCGTTCTTCAGCAACACCAGCGATTCGCGTGCGGTGCGCCGGGCCAGCGCATCGTGCTGCGGCGATTGATTCACCGAGGCGGGAATCTGCGCCCACGGCACCTTGGCCGGTGGGTCGAACATGCCCAAGCGCATGCGCGTGGTCATCAGCCGCTTGAGCGAGGTGTCGAGGGTGGCTTCGTCGATCAAGCCGGCGCGCACCGCCTTGAGTAACGCTGCATAGGTGTCGCCGCAATCCAGGTCGGTGCCGTGTTTGACGCCTAGCGCTGCGGCGGCTTCGGGCGTGGGCACGATCTTGTGGTTCTGCCAGATATCGCGGATCGCCGCGCAGTCGCTGACGATATAGCCATCAAAGCCCCAGTCGCGGCGCAGGATGCCTTCCAGCCGCGTGCTGGCCGAGGCGGATTCGCCATTGACGCGGTTGTAGGCGCCCATCACCGCGGCCACATGGCCTTGCTGCACCAAGGCCTGGAACGCCGGCAGGTACGTCTCATGCAGATCGCGCTCGCTGGGATGCACGTCGAAGTGATGGCGGTCCGCTTCCGGGCCGCTGTGGACGGCGAAGTGTTTGGCGGTGGCATCGAGCTTGCGATACGGGCCCTGCTGCGCCTGCAGGCCCTGCACGAAGGTCACGCCCATGCGCGCGGTCAGGAACGGATCTTCGCCATAGGTTTCCTGCCCACGGCCCCAGCGCGGGTCGCGGAAGATGTTGATGTTGGGCGACCAGAACGTGAGCCCCTGGTAGCGCTTGTGCTCACCGCGCGCCAGAAACGCATGGTGCTTGGCGCGCGCTTCGTCGCCGATGGCAGTGGCCACCTCGGCCATCAGCGGGGTGTCGAAGGTGGCTGCCAGCCCGATCGCCTGTGGAAAGACCGTGGCGCCACCGGCGCGCGCCACGCCGTGCAGCGCCTCGTTCCACCAGTCGTAGGCGGGCACCCGCAAGCGCGGGATCGCCGGTGCGGCGTTCTGCATCTGCGCGGCTTTTTCCTCCAGCGTCATGCGCGACACCAGATCGGCGGCGCGTGTCTCGAACGGCAGTTGGGTGTCGAGATACGGGGGCGGCGGCGGTGCAACCGCCTGCGTGTTGCCGGCGGCCAGGGCAATCGCCAGCAGCAGGCCGGCGGCCAGGGCGCGGCGCGGGGCGGCGGTGAGACGGGCAGGGTGCGACTGCATGGTCAGTCCTCCTTGGTGCGGTCTGATTGCAACCGGGCGAAGGGCCCGATCATGCTGCCGACGAAGCCGCCGGCCTGTGCGGTGCTGAGGAAGCCGGCATCGTCGTTGCGGTGTAGCGATTGCCAGCCGGCACCGGTGGCGTCGTAGTCGAAGCTGTAGGCGCCACCATCGCCGCTGATCTGCAGGCGCAACTGCGTTGTCGTGGCCGGGATGCGGGTGCGCGCCAGCGTGGTGGTGGTGGCGCCGTCGCGCTTGTCGATCACGACCTCCAGGGCAGCGCCGTCGCGGCGCACGCCCAGCGCATACCACGCGTTGGCGTTCTGGAACGCGGCCAGCCCGGCCTGCACACCTGCCTGCGTGGGCACAGCCAGCGCGGTGCTGGCGTAAAAGAGCGTGTGTTGCTGGCGGCGCGCAACAAACGCGGGCGTGCCGCTGCCCTCCAGCCCTTGCTCGGTTGCATGCAGGGTCAGCCAACCGGCACGTGCCTGCGTATCGCCTACGGTGCGCTTGGGCACGCGCAGGGTGAGCCATTCGCGCTGCAGGGTAGCGGCAGTGAAGTCGTCGTGCCAGGTGAAGTTGCCCGACAGCGGCGCCTGATCGGCAGTCGCCCCTGCCCCCGCAGGTGCGTTGGCAATGTAGGGAATCGGTGCGCCGGCGGGCAGGATCGACGGCCAGCCATCGCGCCACTGCACCGGCAGCAAAAAGGTCTCGCGCCCGGTGTTGTAGCGATCGCCGGAATACGGCCGGCTGGCCAGGAACACCGCCCACCATTGCCCGTCCGGTGCTTCGACAAGATCCGCGTGGCCGGCGTTGCTGACCGGGTGCGCACGGTCGGCAGGCAGATCGCGCTGGGTCAGGATGGGGGTGTGCGGCGAGGGCGCATACGGCCCCCACACGTTGCGGCTGCGCAACACCACCTGCGAATGTTGCGGCCCGGTGCCGCCTTCGGCGCACGACAGGTAGTACCAGCCGTCGCGCTGATACAGGTGCGGACCCTCGATCCAGATCGGCTTGCTGGCCAGGTCCACGCCGCCGTTGAGCAGCACCTTGCGCGGGCCGGTCGGTTGCCGGGTGGCCAGATCGAAGCGCTGCATCCAGATCGCGCGATGCCCCTCGTATAACGGCGTGCCTTCCGGTGGGCCGTTGTTGAGCAGATACGCGCTGCCGTCGGTGTCGAAGAACAGCGACGGGTCGATGCCGTCGATGCTCGGCAGCCAGGTCAGTTGCGACCAGGGGCCAGCAGCGTTGCTGGCGCTGGCGATAAAGTTGCCACCGCGGTCGACCGCAGTCCCTACCACATAAAAGCGTCCGTCATGGTGGCCAATACTGGCAGCAAACATGCCGCGCGACACGTCCAGGCCGTCGTAGTCGAGCTGGTCGGTGCGCTCGACCACGTTGCCGATCTGCGTCCAGTGCACCAGATCGCCGCTCTCGAATATCGGAATCGCCGGGAAATACGCAAAGGTGGAATTGACCAGGTAGTAGCGCTCGCCCACGCGGGTGATGCTGGGGTCCGGATAGAAGCCGGCCAGGATCGGGTTGCGATATTGACCGGCCGCCAACGGCGTGGCGAATACCGCATCATCGCCGCGATAGTCGAACCAATCGAAGGCGACATTGGCCTCGGCGTCGGCCTGCGCCTGCGCCACGACAGGCACAAGCGCGGCCATCACCACGCTCAGCGCGGCCGGCAACAGCCGCATCACCAATCCCACATCGCGCCGTCTTCCAGGCGCGCGATGGGCAGCTGTTTAGGCACATAGGGATACCTGGCGGCCAGCGCCTCGTCGATGTCCACGCCATGCCCGGGGGTTTCGCCGCAGTGCAGGCGCCCGTCGCGGAACACGTAGTCGTGCGGGAACACCGCATTGGCCTCGTCGGAATGGAACATGTATTCCTGGATGCCGAAGTTGGGCACCCAGGTATCGAAGTGCAAGGCCGCGCCCATGCACACCGGCGACAGATCGGTGGCGCCGTGGAAGCCGGTGCGCACCTGATGCAAGGCCGCGAAGTCGGCCAGCCTGCGCACGTGGGTGATGCCGCCGGCATGGACAATCGTGGTGCGGATGTAGTCGATCAGCTGCTGTTCGATCAGGTGCTTGCAGTCCCAAATCGAATTGAACACTTCGCCCACTGCCAATGGCGTGACCGTGTGCTGGCGAATGAGTTCGAACGCACGCTGGTTTTCCGCAGGCGTGGCGTCTTCCAGCCAGAACAGCCGGTAGGGCTCCAGATTGCGGCCCAGGCGCGCGGCTTCGATCGGGGTGAGCCGGTGATGCGCATCGTGCAGCAGCTCGATCTCATCGCCGTGGTCGTTGCGCAGTTGCTCGAACAACTTCGGCACCACACCCAGATAGCGCGGCGTGGACCACACGGTTTCGGTGGGTAGTTCGCTTTCGGCCGGCTCGTACGGCTTGCCGCCGCTGGAAATGCCATAGGTCTTCTTGATGCCGGGCACGCCGCATTGCGCGCGGATGGCGATAAAGCCCATCTCGCGAAAACGGGCCACTTCGTCACTGGTTTCGGCGATATCGCGGCCGTTGGCATGGCCATAGACCAGCGCACCTTCGCGCGAGCGCCCGCCCAGCAACTGATACAACGGCATGCCGGCCATCTTGCCCAGGATGTCCCACAGCGCCACGTCCACCGCGGCAATCGCGCTCATCGTCACCGGGCCACGCCGCCAGTACGCACCGCGGTAGAAGAACTGCCAGATGTCCTCGATGCGCCCGGCGTCGCGACCGATCAGGTTCGGCACCAGATGTTCCTGCAGGTAGGCCGCCACCGCCAGTTCGCGGCCGTTGAGCGTGGCATCGCCCAGCCCGGTGATGCCCGAACGGGTGCGGATCTTCAGGGTGACGAAGTTGCGCCCCGGGCAGGTGACGATGACGCGCGCCTCGACGATCTCGCGATCGCGGGCCGAACCTTGCAGCGGAGCGGGGGAGTCGGGGGTCTGTGACATCGGGATCTGCCTCATGGGGAAAGGGGGGCGGTGACGGGGAGTTCGAAAGGACCGGCCGGCAGGCCGCTGCGGTCGTACAGCGTGCACACCGGGCTGTCGGCCCAGCAGTAGCGCACCCGCACCGCATCCATGCCGGAAGGAATGCGCAGGTGGACGAGGCGCTGCTGCACGCTGGCGCTGGCGTAGCGGCAGCTGCCAGCCGCCGCGCCGCAGATTTCGAAGCCGATCGGCGCATCGTTGCCGTAACTCAGCAGCGTGGTGTCCACATCGTCGAAGGCGATGCGCACGCTGTGGCCATCGCGCTGCACGGACCGTGGTACCGGGCCCGAGGGCGCCACCGCTTCGCCATACACCACGTGCCGCGCCGCGCGTGCCAGCCGCCGGCCCAGTTCCTGCTTGTTAGCCGGATGGATGTCGTAGCGGTCGCCGATGTCGATGGCCACGGCCAGGCCCGCGTGCGCGTCTTCGGCCACGAAGCGGCGCTGCGCCTCGCGCAGCTGCGCCCAACCGCTTTCCACCGGTTGCGTGGGCGGCGCGCCGTAGTTGGCCAGCTGCACCATCAGCAGCGGCAGCGTTGCACCGAAGCGTGCACGCCAGTCGCGCCGCCAGGCGTCGAGCAAGGCCGGGTAATGCACGGCATCGCCGGCATTGGATTCGCCCTGGTACCACAGCACTCCGCGCAGGCCGAGAAGGCCGAGCGGGGCGATCATGCCGTTGTACAAGGTGGTCAGCCCTGCGGCCGAGGACCACGGCGCCCGCGGGGGCGAGCCCAGCTGCGGCGGCACGATGCGGTAGTGCCACGGCGCGGCCAGCGGCAGCGTGCTGCCATCGGCAAACTGCAGCGCACGCGAGGACGCATCGCCCAGCAATCCACCACGGCGATACGTGTTGAGGACGTTGAGCACGATGCTGTTGCGCCCGGCATGCAGGTGGCCGCGCGGCAGCGCATAGCGGCGCGGTTGATCGGCCCCGTAGCTGCTGCCGACGCCAACACCGTTGACCCAGGTCTGGTCTAGCTCGTCCACCGGCCCCAGCACCAGGGTGGCTTCCTGCGCTGCCTGCGCGGGCGTCAGCTCCACGCTGGTGCGATACCAGACCATGCCGTTGAAGCCCACCAGCTGCGGCACGCCCCAGTCGTCCCATGCGCCCAGCGCGGCAGGTGCGGGTTGCCACGCGCCCGGCGCATCCGGTTGCCACGGCTCGCCTTCGCCATGCGCATGCCACCATGCTTCCCACAGCCGTGCCCAGCGCGGCGCCGCGTCCGTCGGGCTGTCGGCATAGCGTGCCAGCACATCCAGTGCCGGGCCATCGTCGCCGGCCGCGCGCAGTGCCGCCTCGCCGATCCAGGCCTGCAGCTGCGAGCCGCCCCACGAGGCGTTGATCAACCCCATCGGCACGGAGACGGTCTTGCGTAGTTCGCGCGCGAAGTAGTAGCACGCCGCCGAAAAGTCCTTCACCGTGTCCGGCGTGGTCGGCTGCCATTGCGCCGCGCCGCCAAAGCCACGCTGTGGCGTGGGGCTGGATTGCGCCGGCACCTTGAACATGCGGATGGCCGGTTGATCGGCATCGGCGATCTCGCTGCGCGCATCCAGCGTGCGATGCACCTGCAATTCCATGTTGGATTGACCCGAACACAGCCACACATCGCCGATCATCACATCGGCCACCTGCTGTGTCGCACCGTCGGCGCTGCTGGCGGTCAGCGTGTACGGTCCGCCGGCTGCATGGGCGGGCAGCTGCGCCTGCCAGTGGCCTTGGCGGTCTGCGCGCACCTGTTGCTGCTGGGTCTCCAATTGCACCCGCACGCGCGCGCCGGGCGCCGCATCGCCCCATACCCGAATCGGCGCATCGCGTTGCAGCACCACATGGTCCTGGAACAGCGGATGCAACAGCGGCGCATCGGCGGCGCAGGCCACATCGATTGCAAGCGTGGCAAGCAGCAGGGGCAAACCACGCAGGCTCATTTCGGATTCCCCGGTGCATAGGGAAATTTCAGGCCCTGGTAGTACGCCAGCGGATGCGCCGGCGCGGCCACGCCCGGTGGCAAGGCACGCCCGGACACGCTCTGGAAATAGGCGATGCTGGCATCGCGCCACCACTGCGCTTCGTCCTGCTGGATTGCCAGAAACCCGGCTACCTGCCGATAGCGCGGCGCATCGATGCGGCCGGCCAGGCCTTGCCAGGTCGCACGCATCGCCCGCACCTCGTCCACGCCATGGTCGTAATGCCACACCAACTCGTCCCACAGCGTCCGCCCGGAGGCCATGCGCCGGTCCCAGGAGACATGATGGAACCACAGCAGAGACTGCTCGGGCACCTTCCGCACATCGCCGAACACCCGCGCCACCGGTGCGGCGTACTGCGCCACTGCATTGCTGCCGCTGGCGCTGCGGTCAAAGCCAATGCCGTTGCGGTCGGCGCGGTGGTAATACACCGGGTCCCAATCCGGGCGCTCGCTGCCGGCATCCCAGGGCGCCGGGCCGTAATGATGGCCGCGCCCCATCAGGTGGTGCAGGCCCAGCGGCGTCATGTAGTCCACCACGGCCTCGCGCGAGCGCAGCAGCATGCCCACCACCGGCGTGACCACGGCCGGATCGTTGGACAACGTCATGCGCACCCAGTCCTGCGCCATCGCCTCCGGCGACAACGACGGATTCCAGGCCAGCCGTCCATAGGCATACCAGTTGGCCTGATCGAAGATCGAGCCGCTCCAGTTGCGGTCCGACCCGATGTTGGCAACGCCGGCCATGCCGGTCAGCCGAGGGCGTTTGGCATCGTTGAACACGCTGCCATCCACCGTCTTCGCGACGGTCGAGCCCTTGCCGCGCGCATAGGTATCGGCCTGCAAGGTCTCGGCGAACAAGCTGCCCAGATATGCCAGGTGCGTGGAAAAGCCAAGGTATTCCTTGGTGATCTGGAACTCCGGCATCAGCGGCGTCTTGCGCATCGCGCCGAACAGCGGATGGAAGGGCTCGCGTGGCTGGAAATCGATGGCGCCGTTCTTCACCTGCACGATCACGTTGTCGGCAAACGCGCCATCGAGCGGCATGAATTCGCTGTACGCCTGCTTGGCGCGGTCGTCGGGCTGCTCGTGCGAATACACGAACGCACGCCACATCACCACGCCACCATGCGGCGCCAGCGCAGCGGCCAGCAGGTTCGCGCCATCGGCATGCGTGCGCCCGTAATCCTGCGGGCCGGGCTGTCCTTCGGAATTGGCCTTGACCAGAAACCCGCCGAAATCCGGAATGCGCGCATAGATCGCATCGGCGGTCTCACGCCACCAGCGCTGCACCTGCGGGTCCAGTGGGTCGGCGGTGGGCAGCCCGCCGATCTCGATCGGCGCACTGAAGCGGGCGCTGAGAAACACGCGGATGCCATACGGCCGAAAGACCTTGGCCAGCGCGGCGGCCTTGTCCAGGTACTGCGGCGTCAGGCTCCAGGCCTTGGCGTTGACATTGTTGAGCACGGTGCCATTGATGCCCAGCGAGGCATTGGCGCGTGCGTAGTCGGTGTAGCGCGGATCCAGATAGCCCGGCAAGGTCTGCCAGTTCCACAGCGAGGCGCCGGCATAGCCGCGCTCCACCACGCCATCGAGATTGTCCCAGTGATTGAGCATGCGCAGCTGCAGCCGCGGCGACTCACGCACGTTCAGTGCGGTCAGCGCCTGGCCAGTCTGCAGCAGACGCAGGAAATGAAATGCGCCATAAAGCGCACCGATATCACTGCCGCCCACGATCGCGATGCTGCGGTGATCGTCCACGGTAACGGACTGGATCAGGTAGCCCTCGCGGCCAAGATCGGCGGTAGACAGCTTCAGGGCTGCTACCTGCGGCGCATTGGCCGGACCCAGCAGCAGCGTACCGTCGCGCGTGACCGCATCAGTGGGTGGCGGCGCGGCGCCCAGCAGGCCCTGCAGGCCACGTTCCAGCTCCTGGCGCGCGGCCTGCAGGGTGGGCGAATCGCCAACGACCACCAGTGCCTGGGTGTGTTCGCGCAATGCAGTGGCCTTGTCCACCGGCTGGTAGCGCAACCACAGCTCGTAGCCATCTTCGGCATGTACCTGCGCAGCAGGCAGAAACACGCCGCAGAGCAGCATCAGCCCCATCAGTAACAGCGCAGCCATCGGGACGCGCTCATTGCCGCTTGCCTGCCTGCTCATGACATTTGCTCCACTGCAGGTAACGCATCGTTGCGTGTCTCGCCGCTCTGTCTGCTTCCCGGTACCATGGTTTGCATCGCCGTGTATGCCGTGGGTGCGGAGTTCATTGCCGCGGTCGGTGTGCATCGTGCAGCTTTCGCACTCACTTGAAGAGGCCACGCTTGGAGAAGGTCAGGAAATCGGTCCGCCGCACCAGCCGCGCGACCACCATCGACGAGGTGGCGGCGCTGGCGAAAGTGTCGCCGATGACGGTCTCGCGTGTGGTCAACAACAACGGCAGTGTGCGCCAGGCCACCCGCGAGCGCGTCATGCGCGCAGTCGACAAACTCGGTTACACGCCCAATCTCGCCGCCAGCGCATTGGCCGCCGCGCAGAGCACGCGCATCGCGCTGATCTACAGCGACCCCAGTGGTGCCTACCTGCGCGAGTTGTTGCTCGGCGTGTTGCGGGTGGCTTCGCGCACTTCGATCCAGCTGGTGATCGACTGCTGGGACGACCTGGATGCCGATGCCGAGCGCCGTGCCGCACGCAAACTCGCCAAGGGCGTGGCCGGAGTCATCCTGCCGCCGCCGTTGTGCGAGTCCCGCGCCGCAGTGCTGGAGCTGGTGCGCGCCAAGGTGCCGGTGGTGGCGATCGCCTCCAATCATTTCAGTCCCGATGTGGCCTGCGTGCGCATCGACGAATTCGCTGCCGCCAAGGAAATCACCGAGCATCTGATCGTGCAGGGGCATACGCGGATCGGCTATATCGCCGGGCATCCCAACCTGTCGGCCAGTACGCGGCGTTTCGAAGGATTCCAGGCGGCCTTGTCCGATGCCGGTTTGCGGCTGGACCGGCATCTGGTGCAGCCGGGCGATTACACCTACCGCTCGGGGTTGCTGGCCGCGGAAAAATTGCTGGCACGCAAGCGCCGGCCCAGCGCGATCTTCGCCAGCAACGACGATATGGCCGCCGCCGCCATTTCGGTGGCGCACCGGCGCGGCATGGATGTGCCGCGCGACCTGTCGGTGGTGGGATTCGATGACACCTCTGCCGCCACCGCCGTCTGGCCCGAACTCACGACGGTGCAGCAGCCCATTGCCGCCATGGCCGATGCCGCGTTGGACATCCTGCTGAAGACGATACGCGCCAAGGAGCGGACGCCGAAGATGGTCGATCATGTGGTCGCGCACCTGCTGGTCAAGCGGGATTCGGTGGCCGTACCGACATCGGTCGATCCGGCCGAATAGACAGCGCTGACGGAAGGCTGCGCAGTCCCTTGGTTGCCGCAGCCGGTGTCGGTCACCAAGCTGTCTGGACTGTGGGCCCCGCCCATGCGGCTGCCGTCTGCGAACAGCTGCGCGTTTGCGTCGGTGGCCATTGCCGTTACGTTTCCTCCCTGCATGCGCCGCGCTCGCAGCGCATGCAGGGCACGCACACGCATGTGCATCAACACATGCGTACGCTGGTGGGTCACCGCGTCAGATACTGATTGATGAGGTTCTCGTAGGCTTCCTGGCGGCCGCTGATCTGCGTGGGCGCATTGCCGGCAGCGTGCTTGGCCAGGTCGGCCAGCGTGCTGCTGCCGTTGGCAAACGCCGCACCGGCGCCGCTGTCGAAGCTGGCGTAGCGCTCTTTGCGCCAGGTTTCCAGCGGCGAAGCCGTCAGCAGTGCATTGGCCACTTCCAGCCCGCGCGCGAACGCGTCCATGCCACCGATATGCGCCAGGAAAAGGTCCTGCGGGTCGGACGATTCGCGGCGCACCTTGGCATCGAAATTCAGCCCGCCCGGTGCCAGCCCGCCCTGGCGCAGCACCACCAGCATCGCGCCGACAGTGTCATACAGGTCGGTCGGGAACTGGTCGGTGTCCCAGCCGTTCTGCGGGTTGCCGCGGTTGGCATCGATGCTGCCCAGCAGGCCGGCATCGCTGGCAACCTGCAGATCGTGCTCGAAGCTGTGGCCGGACAGCGTGGCGTGGTTGGCTTCGATATTGAGCTTGAAATCCCGATCCAGGCCGTGCTGGCGCAGGAAGCCGATGACCGTGGCGCTGTCGAAGTCGTACTGGTGCTTCATCGGCTCCATTGGCTTGGGCTCGATCAG
>NZ_MDED01000054.1 GCF_002939885.1 Xanthomonas cucurbitae | reverse complement strand
GCCGCACGGGCCCGCGCGGCGGCGGCGGACGTGCGAGCGGACGTGCAGGAAGCGGCCAGGCATGTCGAGATCACCTCCTGCGGCGGCCGGCCCTGCATCAAGCTGGACAAACGCACGCCGACCTGGCAAAGCCAAGGCAGCGAATACATTGCCAAGGCAGCGAATACATTTTGGTGGATGCCTCATCCAATCACCCGACACGACAGCGGCCGTAGGCCGACGATAGGCCGGGTGAACGGCGCACTGGGCAAGGACAGAGCCGAGAACGTGCTGGCGGTCCACGTGCCATTTGGCGACAAGACGCTGTTCATGCATGCGGGGGAAACCGGAGGGGTGACCCAGCAGCCAGTCGAGCAGAGCCTGATGCAGGCGAAAGCCATCAAGCAAGACCAGGGGCAAACCCAGCAGCGGGGTCAGGGCCGCAGATGGCTATGGGCGGCCCATGATAGTGCTCGCCGATAAAGCTTACCTTGAGGGGATATGGAGGGCGGTCTCAAGATTCAAGTGCAACACGTGATTTGAAGGTTGCGAACTCTTCTTCCACGGCCTCGCTGGGCGTTTTCCAGCCAAGCGTTTTTCGTGGACGGGTGTTCATCAGCTCGGTGCACGATCCGCAGTTCCTCCGGCACCCAGGTGCGTTTAGAGGCACTCGTCCGTCGCAATCCACGAGAAGGCTTGTGCTGGCGCAGCGCCTCGACCAGCTCTTTCTTCAGGCCCCCGCGCGGATGCGCGTAGATCGTTGCGTAGATGGTCTCGTGGCTGACGCGCTGAGCAGGATCGTGTGGCTGCATGGCCAGCAGCTTGGCAGCAATTTGCTGGGGCGACCACCGCCAAGCACCAGATAATCGCGCACCAGCTGGAACAGCTCCGTTCCAGGGATCAGTCGATGTTGCCGAACGCTAAGCCGGCGACGCGCTGTGTAACGCCTGCCTGCATCTGACGCACAGTAGAGCGTGCTGTCTTGCCTGGATGTCGCGCGCCGGGAAGCGCTCAGTCAGCTCGCGGCGCGGACGCCACGCCAATGCGGGCGCCGCGTCCCACGGAACATGGCCAGATACAGGCCAACCACCCAGACCAGCGCCGCCGACCAGCCACCCAGGATGTCGGAGGGGTAATGCACGCCAAGATAGATGCGCGAGACACCGACCAGCAGCGCGAACGCACTGGCTACCAACGTCACCGGCCAGCGCCAGCGGGTGCGCCAGGCCAGCGCGATGACCACCGCCGCCAGCGTCATCGAGCCCATGGCATGGCCACTGGGAAAACTGAAGGTGCTTTCCGGCGCGATCGATTCCCAGAGGCTGGGCCGGTCGCGCTGGAAGAACTGCTTGGCGCCCATGTTGAGCAGCGCCGAGCCGCCAAAGCCCAGCGCGGCAAAGGTGCCCTCGCGCCAGCGGCGCAGCGCCAGCAGCACCAGCACGATGGCGATATCGACCGGAATCACGCCGTACTGGTAACCGAGCCTGGAGATCACCCCGAAAAACGCATCCAGCCCGGGGCTGGCAATGCTGCGCATGCTCCACAGCAGGGGTTCGTCGAAATAGACGTTTTCCAGCGCGTGCACTTCATCGGCCAGGTCCACGAACAGGCCCAGCGGCACCAGCACGCCGACGAACAACAGCCCCATGCGCCAGGCGTTGTGGCGCAACCAGGTCTTGACGCTGGCCGGCGACTCAGCCGGCGCGTCTGACATAGGTCCGTTCGACATACTGGTCGATCAGCGCGATGAATTCCTGTGCGATGTTCTCGCCACGCAGGGTGACGGTTTTTTCGCCATCCACGAACACCGGCGCCGACGGCGCTTCGCCGGTGCCCGGCAAGGAGATGCCGATATTGGCGTGGCGCGATTCGCCCGGACCATTGACCACGCAGCCCATCACCGCCAGGGTCATGTTCTCCGCACCCGGGTTGGAGATCTTCCATTCCGGCATGCGCGCGCGCACATGGTTCTGCACCACGCCGGCCAGCTCCTGGAAGAACTCGGAGGTGGTGCGGCCGCAGCCTGGGCAGGCGGTGACCATCGGGGTGAAGGCACGTTGGCCGGTGGTCTGCAGCAGTTCCTGCGCCACCACCACTTCCTGGGTGCGCGACTGGCCCGGCTCGGGCGTCAGCGAAATACGGATGGTGTCGCCGATGCCTTCCTGCAGCAGCACGCTCAGCGCCGCAGCCGAGGCCACGATGCCCTTGCTGCCGATGCCCGCTTCGGTCAGCCCCAGGTGCAGCGCGAAATCGCAGCGCGCAGCCATGTCGCGGTACACCGCGATCAGCTCCTGCACGCCGGACACCTTGGCCGACAGGATGATGCGCTCGCGCGGCAGACCCAATTCCACCGCGCGCTCGGCCGAATCCACTGCCGAACGGATCAACGCCTCGCGCAGCACGCGGCCGGCGTCCCAGGGCGACTCGCGCTTCGAGTTCTCATCCATCAACTGCGCCGCCAGCGACTGGTCCAGCGAGCCCCAGTTGGCGCCGATGCGCACCGGCTTGTCGTACTGGATTGCAAATTCGATCAGCTGAGCGAACTGCAGGTCCTTCTTTTTGCCGAAGCCGACATTGCCCGGGTTGATACGGTATTTAGCCAGCGCCTGCGCACAGGCCGGCTCGGCGGCGAGCAGCTGGTGCCCGTTGTAATGGAAGTCGCCGATCAGCGGCACCTCGATGCCCATCATGCGCAGCTTGTCGACGATGCGCGGAATGGCGGCCGCAGACTCGGCATTGTTGACGGTCAGCCGCACCATCTCCGAGCCGGCGCGCCACAACTCGGACACCTGCTTGACGCTGCCGGCGATGTCGGCGGTGTCGGTATTGGTCATCGACTGGACGACCACCGGGTGGCCACCGCCCACGATCACACTGCCGATCCTGACGGCCTGGGTGATGCGGCGCGGCCAGGCGGTGGCGTCGGCGGGAGGGGTTGGGCGGGTCACGGCGTCATGCATCGCACTATTTTAGCCTGTCCTCCGTCTGCTCACAGCTGAGGCGTGCTGCGGGCGGCCCCTCGGCCCGATGCGACGGTTTGTCGCAGGCCACCGCGCCCCCGAGCGCATAGCATTGCAGCGATGAACAACTCCGACGCCTCCTTCCTGCGGACCCTGTGCAGCCTGCGCTGGCTGGCCACGGCCGGCCAGGCCGCCACCATCCTGGTCGCCACCGGGCTGATGGGCCTGCACCTGCCGCAGCAACCGCTGTGGGCCGGCGTGGCCGCGCTGGCGGTGTTCAACCTGTATGCGCAGCTGCGCGTGGCGCACCGCGGCGCGGTGGGCCCGGCCACCGAATTCGGCCACATCCTGGTCGATGTGACCGTGCTGACCTGGATGGTGGGCTGGAGCGGCGGCATCGCCAACCCGTTCGGTTCGCTGTTCCTGGTGCTGATCGCGCTGGCCGCGCTGGCCCTGCCGCTGAGCTGGGCGATGGCAGTGGCCGCATCGTGCGTGGCCGGCTATGTCATCAGCGCCGCAGTCGGCCTGCCCTTGCCCTACGGCAGCTTCGATCCGCTGAGCCTGCACATGTGGGGCATGGCCGCCAACTTCCTGTTGTCCACCGTGGTGGTGCTGGCCTTCGCCACGCGGCTGGCGGTGTCGATGCGCGAACGCGAACGCGAAATTTCCACCCTGCGCGAGCGCTTCGCCCGCAACGAGGGCATCGTGGCGCTGGCCACGCATGCTGCCTCGGTAGCGCACGAACTCAATACCCCGTTGGCCACCATGACGCTGCTGGTGGACGACATCGCCGACCAGTGCGACCAGGCCGAACTGCGCGAAGACCTGGACACCTTGCGCGAGTTGCTGGTGCAATGCCACGAGCGCGTGCTGGCGCTGGCCGAACCCGCCGACAACGGCCACCTGAGCCGTGAGGTGGCAGTGAAGGACGTGCTGGAACAATGGCGGCTGGTGCGCCCCACCATCGAGCTACGCCGCAACGAGGACGCACCGATGCGGCTGATGCTGCAGCCCGGCGTCAGCCACCTGTTGATGGTGTTGCTCAACAATGCCGCCGATGCCGGTGAGCGCGTCGGCCGCCCGCAGATCGACCTGACCTTGCGGGTGGAAGACGACCACCTCAGCGGCGAGGTCCGTGATTACGGCCCTGGCTTCGACACCGCGCAAGCCCTGCTGCCCGGCACCTTGTTCAACAGCGGCAAGCACGACGGCATGGGCGTGGGCCTGGCCTTGTCGCATGCCACCGTCGAACGGCTGCAGGGCGAATTGTGGATGCTGCCCGCCGAAGGCAGCGGCGCCCGCGTCGGGTTCCGCCTGCCGCTTTCCGAACACGAGGCCCTGGCATGACAAGTCTCCCGATCCGTACCGGCCTGTTGGTCGACGACGACACCTTGTACCTGCGTACGCTGCAGCGCAGTCTGGCGCGGCGTGGCGTGGAAACGCTGACCGCCACCGATGCCGCCAGCGCGCTGTCCATCGCGCGTAGCGCATTGCCGGATTTCGCCCTGGTCGATCTCAAGCTCGGCCACGATTCCGGCCTGAGCCTGATCCAGCCGCTACGCGAGATCCGTGCCGATATGCGCATCCTGCTGGTCACCGGCTACGCCAGCATCGCCACCGCCGTGGAAGCCATCAAACTCGGCGCCGACGATTATTTACCCAAGCCGGCCAACATCCCCACCATCATGCGGGCGCTGGGCGAGGAAGACGACGAGCTGCCCGAGCCGGATGAAGAAGAAACCGCGCAGGACATGATGACCCCGCTCAGCCGCCTGCAGTGGGAGCACATCCAGCAGGCATTGCACGAAACCGGCGGCAACGTCTCTGCGGCCGCCCGCCTGCTCGGCATGCATCGCCGCTCGCTGCAGCGCAAGTTGACCAAGCGCCCCAGCCCGGGACCATTGCGCGAACCCGGGCGTTGACGCCTGGCATCGAGATCTCCAACCGTGGTGGTGTTTTTCGGCTCAACCCGATGCTTGAGTCAGGAGCCTGGCGGGTCGAGTGCGCGGTGCCCTTGCCGCGTGCGGGACACGCCGTGAATCCGTCCGTGGAGGCGCGGTGGCGGCATCCAGGCCGCCACACGGTCCCGCAAGCGGCAAGGACACCGTACCAGAAAGGTGTTCAGCCGCTTGCTTGAAAGCGTCAGGTCCTTGCCCGTCTACCGTCGCGTGACCTGACGCGGCATGGATGCTGCGCCGTCGCCTGTAGGGGACTTCCTTGCGGCGTGTCCCGCGAGGATGGGTGGGCAAGGACCCTGCGGAAAGCCCGCATATCGGCTCTCTGCAAGTGACTCATCCGCGCGTCCAGGAAACCGCAGGCTTCACTCTCAACGTGAGCCGAAGACGCTTGCCCTGCGCGAGGTCGCGCGGATGCCGTCGGCACCTTCGATCAGGCTGCGCCCCCAACTGCTCAGGCGGGTCGGATCCCAGCCCAGCACGATATCCAGCGACTGGGTGCTGCTGTCGTTACCCGACCACGACCAGCCCATGTAACCGACCCCGTACTCGCGCGCACGCCGCATGATTGCCGCCTCGTCCACCTGCGCGCCGCGATGATCGGCACCGAATTCACCCACCACCAGTGCCAGACCGTTGCTGCGAAAGGCGCGCAGATAGCTGTCTACCGGCGCATCGCTGCCGAACACTTCGTACATATGCACGCTGAAGACCACGTTGCGGCGGCTATCCTGGGCCAGCACCGCGGCGGCGTTGTCGCGCATGTAGAACTGCCAGTCCTGGCCCCAGTTGGGTGCGTCCACCATCAACGCGTGGGTCAGGCCAGCATTGCGCAAGGTCGCGATCGCACGCGCATGGCCGTTGACCCATTCGCTGGCACTGAGCCGGTTACCAAACGGCTCGTTGCCGATATTGATGATGACGTAATCCTCCTGCCCCACCAGCGCACCGCGCACACTCGTCCAATAGCTGGCGGCGTCGGCCAGGCTGGCGGCCGCACCTTCTTCGCCATAGCCGGTGGTGTCGTGCACTTCCAGCACCGCGATCAGACCCAGGCTCTTGCAGCGCGCGATGATGCGTGCCACCTCTGCTTCCGGGGTGCGGTTCCAGCGCTGGCCGGAGCTGAGGACCACGCGCACGCTGTTGGCACCGGTGGCGGCGATCTGCGCGAGCGCCGCGTCGGTGCGGTCGGTGAACCAGGTATGCGGCAGGTTGATGCCGCGCAGCACCAGCGCGTTGCCGTTGGATTCGCGCAATTGGGTTCCGGACACCGACAGGCCCGCATGCGCCAGCGAGGTCAATGCCAGTCCGGCGATCAGCAGCACCGAGCGCTGCGCCAGGCGGTGGAAGAGGTTCATGAGATGGCTCCAGAGGATGGGGAGTGCGGGCGCGCGCGGCATGTGATCGCCGCTCCGGCCAACGGGCGCACAGCGTGCACGGACGAAGACGGCATGCGCTGCGTGCAGGTCACAGAACCGACAAAACACGCAGAGGCGGACCGAGCGCGCAGACCGCAACGCAGCCCGCTGGTAACGTTAACTTCCGAGCGTCTGCGCCGCGCCAAGAGGCTGCCGATGCACCCCACGCCCGTGCTGGTGTGGCGAAGACGCCCATCACCCGCTTGCGCAAAGGCATGCTGCAGCGCGTGAGCGCTGCGCTGTCGCGGTATCGGGCAGCAGCTACCGGCCGGTATCACCTTGCGCTGCACCACGGCCCCAGCGCTGCTGGCAGCTGAATAAGCCAGCCCAGCCGCGTCAAGTGCATGTGGCCGGGGCCGATAGAGGACTATGCCGCCCGTCATTGCCCCTGCCCCCCCGTCTCACCCCTTGCTTGACGAGGCTGGTCGGCTCGCCGTCCTGCGCGGCCTGTGCCTGCTGGATTCGCCGCCCGACCCGGTGTTCGACACCATCGCCGCGATGGCCGCGCGCAGCCTGGGCGCAGATATCGCCTTGATCTCGCTGGTGGACGAGCACCGCCAGTGGTTCAAGGCGCGCCTTGGGCTTGAACGCTCCGAGACACCGCGCGATCAGGCGTTCTGCGCACACGCGATCCGCTCGGACGAGGTGATGGTGGTGCCGGATGCGCACCTGGATCCACGCTTCAGCAACAACCCGCTGGTGCTGGGCCCTCCCTTCATCCGTTTCTATGCCGGCGCACCCTTGCAACTGCGCGAGGGTCACCGCATCGGCACGCTGTGCGTCATCGGCACCAGTCCGCGCGAAGGCCTGGATGCCGAGGCCTTGACACTTCTGGAAGGGTTGCGCGACCTGGCCGTACTACGCGTGGAGAACCTGCGCAGCACCACCTATCGCGATGGTGCCACCGGCCTGCCCAATCGCTCACGCTTCGGCGAGGATCTGGATATCTGGCTGGCGCAGCGCGAGACCGCGCCGGCCACCACTGCGGTGGCCATCGATATCTGCGGCAGCGACTATTTCCGCGAGATGGTCAAGGCGCTGGGCTGGGACTATGCCGACGGTTACGTGGCGCTGGCGCAGCGCCGCCTGATGGCCTACCTGCCCGCCGACACGCTGCTGTACCAGCTGGACCCGACCACCTTCGGCTTTCTCACCTCGGCCGAAAACCAGCGCCTGTCCAGCCTGTGCAACAAATTGTCCAAGGGATTCACCGAGCCGCTGGATCACCAGGGCATCCCGCACACGGCGGTCGCCTCGATCGGCGCGGTGTCGCTGCACACCAGCTATGGCACGGCCGACACCATCCGCTCGCTCACCACTGCGGTGGATGTCTCGCGTGAGCGCGGCCTGGCGTGGAGCATGTACGAGCGCAAGCACGACGTGGCCCAACGCAACACCTTCCGCCTGCTCGCCGCCCTGCCCGCTGCACTGGACAGCGCCAGCCAGCTGCGCCTGCATTACCAGCCGCGCGTGGATCTGCACGATCACCGCTGCGTGGCCGTAGAAGCGCTGCTGCGGTGGCAGCACCCGATGATCGGCCCGGTGATGCCGTCGGAGTTCGTGCCGATGGCCGAGAAAACCGCGCTCATCAACCGTATCACCGCCTGGGTCATCGACCACGGCATCGCCCAGGCCGCGCGCTGGCAGCAGCAGGGCCTGGACTTCAACCTGGCGTTGAACGTGTCTGCCGCCGACCTGGATCGCCCCGGCTTTGCGCTGCTGCTGCGACGCGGGCTGGACCGCCATAAACTGGACCCGCGCCGGCTGGAGATCGAATTCACCGAGAGCGCGATGATCCGCCACCCCGACCAACTGGCCGAGCAGCTCGCCGCAGTGGCCGCACTGGGCGTGCATATCGCCATCGACGACTTCGGCACCGGCTACAGCAATTTCAGCTATCTCAAGCAGCTGCCGGCCAGCTCGTTGAAGATCGATCAATCCTTCGTGCGCTCACTGCCGGACAACCGCACCGACCGCACCCTGGTGCCGGCGATGATCCAGCTCGGCCACAGTCTGGGCCAACGTGTGATTGCAGAAGGCATCGAATCGGCCGAGGCCTATGCGCAGCTGCGCGCCTGGGGTTGCGACGAAGGCCAGGGCTACTGGATCGCCAAACCCATGCCGGCCGCTGCGCTGGAAACCTGGTTGCAGACACCCTGGCATGCACAGTTCGAAGTGCCGGCCGATCTGCTCGCCGCACGCCTGGCGGCGGCGCAAATCTGAGCGCACGGCGGGCGCCGCGTCCCTGCCCGCACGCAGGCATCAATGGCAACCGTGCCACGCTGCGGCGGCAATGGACCAGCGGTCGGCAGCCGGTTCCGGGCAATGACGTACCCGCCTGGCGGCTGCGCAGTAGTTCCGCTCACAGCGTGCGATGCACTTGCCGGCGCGACCGGCAGGTGCATCGCACGGGATCACCAGAACACCGTATACAGCACGATCAGGATCGCGATCACACCGGCGGCGCCCACCTTGAAGCCCAGCGTGGTGCCGTAGGCCACATCGTCTGTGCGGATCAGATCACGCGCCTGCGTCGCCGGCGTCACCAGCGACACCACCACTGCCAGCACCAGCACGGCCAGGAACACCACGCCGATGCGGTCCATGAATGGCAGTTCAGGCCACGCGAACTTGAGCGCGAACGAGAGCACCACCGAGCCGATCGCCGCAGTCAGTGCGCCGGCTTCGTTGGCGCGCTTCCAGAACAGGCCGAGCATGAAGATCACCACCACGCCGGGGGTAAAGAACCCGGTGAATTCCTGGATGAACTGGAAGCCTTGGTCGAAGTTACCCAGCAGCGGCCGTGCGGTGAGGATGCCGATCAACACCGACAGCGCGGCGACGATGCGGCCCACGCGCACCAGCTGTTTCTGCTCAGTGTGCGGGCGGAACTTGGCGTAGAAATCCAGGGTGAAGATCGTCGCCACCGAGTTGATCTTCGAGGCCAGCGAAGCCACGATCGCCGCCACCAGCGCAGCGAAAACCAATCCCAAAATACCGGTTGGCAGCAGTTGCATCATGGTCGGATAGGCCTGATCGGGCTTGGCCAGGTCCGGCGCCAGCACCACCGCAGCAATGCCAGGCACCACGATCACCAGCGGCATCAGCAGCTTCAGGAACGCTGCAAACACCATGCCCTTCTGCGCCTCGCCGATGTTCTTGGCGGCCAGCGCGCGCTGGATGATGTACTGGTTGAAGCCCCAGTAGCTGATGTTCATGATCCACAGCCCGCCCAGCAGCACGCTCAGGCCCGGCAGGTCCTTGTAGAACGGGTTGTCCTTGGTCAGGATCATGTGGAAGTGCTCGGGGTGCGCATTCCACAGGTGCTTGAAGCCGGCCAGCACGCCGGCGCCATCGCCGATGCGCGCCAGGGTCAGCCCGGCCACCAGCAGGCCGCCCAGCACCAACAGCGTGACCTGCACGATGTCGGTCAGCGCCACCGCCTTCAGCCCGCCGTACAGCTGGTAGACCAGCGCAAACACGCCGATCAAGGCCAGCGCCAGGGTCTGGTCCATGCCGGTGACCTGACTGACCGCGATCGATCCCAGCCACAGGATCGAGGTGAGATTGACGAACACGTACAGCAGCAGCCAGAACACCGCCATCAGCGTGCGGATCCACTTGCCGTAGCGCTGCTCCAGGAACTGCGGCATGGTGTAGATGCCGTTGCGCAGGAAGATCGGCAGGAAGAACTTGCCGACGATCAGCAGCGTCAATGCCGCCATCCATTCGTAGGACGCAATCGCCAGCCCGATCGCATAGCCGGAGCCGGCCATGCCGATGATCTGTTCGGCAGAAATGTTCGCAGCGATCAGCGAGGCGCCGATCGCCCACCACGGCAACGACTTGCTGGCCAGGAAGTAATCCTCGGCGCTCTTGCTGTGGCCTGCCTTCTCGCGCGATACCCACTGCGCGAGCACGAAGATGCCGGTCAGGTAGACCAGCACAATCACGATATCCAACGTCGCCAAACCCACTGCACTCTCCTGTCTGGCTCTGGGGTATGCGCCGACGATCAGGCAGGGCTGCAGAAGGCCGCCGCCGCGCACCCGGTGCGCAATGGCAGCGCGGCGAACCGCATCTGCAGGCCATCCCGGCCGATCGACAACACCGCCCCCGCGGCGGCTGATGGCACCACCGCGATCGGTGGCCGCTTTGACACGTCGCCGGACATGGCGACGCAGTTGTTTTGCTTGACCTGCACTGTGCCCGGAAGCGTGCCTCCGGGCATGGGGATTACTTGACCGGGCAATCCACCATGACTTCGGCTTCGTTGAGCGCACCCAGCGCCACCTTCGACACCGACAGATCCAGTGCGGCGCCGCTTTCGATGCTGGCGACCTGGGTCAGCTTGGTCACGTCGGCACCGGCCTTGGCAAAGCACTTGAGCGGAATACCCACCACCTTCCACTGGCCTTGCGTCAGTGCGGCCAGGGTCTTCTGCGCATCGACACGACCATTGCAGGTGTCGCCGCAACCCACGCCCAGCCACACCGGCGCGCTCACTGCGCTGTCGCGACGCACGGTCAGCTGCAGCTGCACATCGCCATTGCTCTCACGCGACACATCCACCGGCTTGCCGGACACCAGCAGCACGCTGGCGGTCTTGGCACCGGACCACACCAGGCGCCGCGCGTCTTCCTGCGCCTTGTGATCGACGGCGCTCATCTTCAGGCTGCCGTCGGACAGACCCACCGGCAGCGTGGTGGCCGGCATGTTGGCCTGGCCTGCGTTGGACAGCTGCATCGCAATGCCGAGCGCCGGCTTGCCGCGCACGAAGTACACCCCGCCCACGGACTGCTCACCGGACACGCCCGATTCCTCAGGCAGTGCGGCCAGGTCGCCCTTGTCGGCGTAGGTCAGGCCATAGCCGAACTTGAACTGCGGGTCGTAGTCCTTCTGACCCACGTTATTGGCGAACTGCACTGCGGTCTTGGGCCAGGAGAAGCTGAGCTTGCCCTTGAAGTCGTTCTGCACGCTGCCATCGGCCTTGCGCAGCAGCACGTCGGCAATGCCCTCGCCTTCCGAACCCGGCAGCCACGCGGCGACGAATGCATCGGCCACGTTGATGTACTGGTTCATCCACAGCGGACGGCCGCTCAGGAACACCGCCACCACTGGAATGCCATCGGCCTTGAGCTTCTTCAGCAATGCCAGCTCGCTGTCGTCGCCCGGCTTGTACAGCAGGGTGGCGATGTCGCCCTGGAATTCGGCATACGGGTTTTCGCCGAACACCACCACCGCCACATCCGGCTTGGTCTTGTAGGCGCCGTCCACCGCCAGCTCGGCAGTACCGCCGGCGGCCTTGATCTGCTTGTCCAGGCCTTCCCAGATGGTGTTGCCATTGGGGTAGTCGCTGCGCTTGGTGCCGGTGCCCTGCCAGTTCAGCGTCCAACCACCGGACTGCTTGCCCATGTCGTTGGCGCCATCGCCGACCACCAGCACGCACTTTTTCGGATCCAGCGGCAGGATGCCGGCCTGGTTCTTCAGCAGCACCAGCGACTCGCGCACCGCCTGGCGGGCGATGGCGCGGTGTTTCGGGGCACCGAGCAGTTCGTACTTGCCGCCGAGCTGGCGCTTGGACGGCTTGCCGGCTTCGAACAGGCCCAGGCGCAGCTTGACGCGCAGAATGCGACGCACCGCATCGTCCAGGCGCTCGGTGCTGATCTGGCCGGACTTCACTGCCGCTAATTCGGTTTCGTAGATGCCCTTCCAGCTGTCGGCGGCCATCGCCATATCGACGCCGGCAATGAACGAGGCCGGGCAGTTGTCGTTGGTGCAGCCCTTGACCTGGCCTTGGCCATTCCAGTCGCCAACCACGAAACCGCCGAAGTTCATGCGGCCCTTCAGCACGTCGGTCAACATGACCTTGTTGCCGTGCATCTTTTCGCCGTTGAAGCTGTTGAACGAGGCCATCACCGTCTGCGCGCCGGCTGCAATGGCCGGCGGGTAACCGGCCGCGTGGATATCGCGCATGGTGGCTTCGGACACCTTGGTGTCGCCCTGGTCCTTGCCGTCGGTGGTGCCGCCGTCGCCGACGAAATGCTTCACCGACGAGATCACGTGGCTGCCGTCCAGGAACTGCGGCGTGCCCGGGATACCCTGCACGCCTTCGACCATCTTGCCAGCGAAGCTGGCCACCACGTCCGGCGATTCGGAATAGCCTTCGTAGCTGCGACCCCAGCGGTCGTCCTGCGGCACCGCCACGGTGGGCGCGAAGGTCCACTCCATGCCGGTCACGCGGGTTTCGGCAGCGGTGACTTCGCCGATCTGCTTGATGAGCTCCGGGTTGCGCGTGGCCCCCAGGCCGATGTTGTGCGGGAACAACGTGGCGCCGACGATATTGCTCTGGCCGTGCACCGCGTCGATGCCGAAGATGATCGGAATCGCGTTGCCGCCCTTGGAGGTATCCATCGACGCTTCATAGAAGGCATCGGCCAGCTTCAGCCATTCGGCCGGGCTGGCGTTGTACTTGCCGCCGGGATCGGAGTTGCCGCCGGCCAGCACCGAACCCAGGCGGTATTTGCGCACGTCGTCCGGGGTCAGGCTGGCAATGTCGCCCTGCACGGTCTGGGCAACCTTCTCTTCCACGCTCATCTTGGCCATCACATCGCTGATGCGCTGCTCCAGCGCCGCGTCCTGCGCGAACGGCCACTTCGGCGATGGCCACTGGTCCGGATGGATGGCGGTGGAGGCCTCGGCAGGCGCTGCAGCCGGCGCGGTCTTGCCGGCCTCGGCGGTGGTGGTGTCCTTGCCTTGGCAGGCCGCCAGCATCAGCACCGCCGCAGCGGTAGCAAGAGAAAGAGCGCGGCGCGCGACGGGCGCGGCAGTACGGCGAAGCAGCTTGTCCAAGATCCGGGTCTCCAGGGGTGTCTCCTGCCGCGATGCATGCGGCGCAGGCCTTCAGGCGGCGTACGCTCACGTGATTCAACTACCCTGTCAACCGCGCTCGTCTGTATGCCAAATCACGGCCAACTTATTGGCCGGAGCTATAGGCTTGGAATACCGGCAGCACCTGTCAAACCACGGAAATTCGCTGAATCCGACGCGCTGCCTGGTCTTGCGCGAAGCCACACTTTGCTGCATCGCACCACCGGGATCGAGCCACACTGCGCAGCGCTGCGCCTCGCGGCGCACTGTTCGCGCCCGCTTTTAGGTCGGCATCCGAACCGCCGCCAACAGGTGAGCTCGTCGTCAAACAACTGTCATCCACCCGGCCTAGCGTAACCGGCTTGCCGATGCGCCATCGCCATCGCCATCGTTGATCGCCGTCTTTGCCTGGAGTTTCGATGCCTGCCTCCCCCGATCCCTCTCGTCGCCGCCTCATGCAATTGATGGCGGCCGTTCCCCTGTTGCCGCTCGGCAGCGCCAGCGCCGCCGCGTTCCAGCAACTGGGCAGCGCCGCGCTGGCGGCGCGACCGCTGCGGCCTTCGGAAACCCCGGCCCGTCTGGTCTCGGCCACCTTCCATGGCATGCCCGCCCCCAGCCTGGCCAACCCTGCGGCCATGGCCACCACCACGGTGGGCTCGTCGCTGAGCGTGGCCCGCAGCGACGGCAGCACCCAGCGCTACGCGCTGGCCTACCAACCGTTCTTCGTCACTGGCGATCAGGTGCCCGACGGCAAGGGCGGCACCGTGCTGGCCGGTGGCTACTACGACATCCAGCATCGCCCCATCATCGACCGCTCCCAGCCCGGTGCCGAACGCCCGTTCTTTTCCGACTGCCCGGACGGCTCTTCGCTGCTGACCCTGCCCAACGCCAAGGTCCCCGGGGTCAAGGGCAACCCTGTGTTTGCGGTAGTGCAGTTCGAATACACCACCCGCGACCAGGCCGGCAACGACGCCAGCCGCCATCTGCCCGCGCCGATCGCGGTGCTGACGCTGGACCAGGACCCGGCCACCGGCAAGCTGTCGCTGGTGAAGTACCACAACGTCGACACCGCGCCGGTGCACGGGTTGTGGACCACCTGCGGCGCCAGCCTGTCGCCGTGGAATACCCACCTGTCCAGCGAAGAGTACGAACCCGACGCCACCGCGCTGGCCGGCAACACCCAGTTCCGCAGCTACAGCACGCACCTGTACGGCGACCCGGAAAAAGCCAACCCGTATCACTACGGCCACCTGCCCGAAATCACCGTGCATCCGGATGGCACCGGGAGCGTACGCAAGCACTATTGCCTGGGCCGCATTTCGCACGAGCTGGTGCAGGTGATGCCCGACCAGCGCACCGTGCTGATGGGCGACGATGCCACCAATGGCGGGCTGTTCATGTTCATCGCCGACCGCAAGGCGGACCTTTCCGCCGGCACCCTGTACGTCGGCAAGTGGCACCAGACCTCCGGCGTCGGCCCGGGTGCGGCCACGCTGAGCTGGATCAAGCTGGGCCACGCCACCAGCGCCGAGATCCAGGCGCTGGCCGACCGCCTTACCGCCGCCGACATCCTCGATGTGCATCTGAGCGACCCGGGCGATGCCAGCTTCACCAAGATCCCGTTCAATGGCACCTTCAACTGGATCCGCATCAAGCCGGGCATGGAAAGGGCCGCCACCTATCTGGAAACCCACCGCTATGCCGCGCTGGCCGGCGGCAGCCTGGGCTTCACCAAGCTCGAAGGCACCACGGTCAATGCCAAGGACAAGATCGCCTACATGGCCATGTCCTACATCGTCACCAGCATGCGCAATGGCTCGGGCGACGTGAAGGTGGAAGGCCCGGATGCAGGCGCGGTCTACGCCTTGAATCTGCGCGGCGGGCGCCGCGACAGCAGCGGCGCGCCAATCCACAGCGACTGGGTGCCGATCGACATGGCTGCCCCCGCCGCCCTGACCGGCCACGATCTGGCGCAGCCGGATGCGCTGGGCAATCTGGCCGATCCGGACCGCCTGGCCAACCCGGACAACCTCAAGTTCTCCGAAGCGTTGCGCACACTGTTCATCGGCGAAGACAGCAGCCTGCACGTCAATAATTTCCTGTGGGCCTACAACGTGGACACCGGCAGCCTGACGCGGCTGTTGTCGGTGCCGGCCGGCGCCGAATCCACCGGCCTGCATGCGGTGGACCAGATCCATGGCTGGACCTATGTCATGAGCAATTTCCAGCACCCCGGCGACTGGGAAAGCCCGCTGCACGACACCGTCAAGGCCGTCCTGGACCCCCTGGTCCGCGCCAACTACAAGAACCGTTTCGGCGCAGCAGTGGGCTACCTCACCGGCGACCCGTTGGCCGTGAAGTTAGGCGAGGCATAATCTCCGCGGTTTCCGCTAGCTGCTATCGCAATGCCTGTAGGAGCGCACCCGGGCGCGACAGGGGTTATAGGTGCCATGGCCCGAACACGCGCCACGCACCACTCGTCAGTTCATCGGTATCGCGTGGGTCTGCAAGGCGCGGCAAGATGCATCGGGTGCACAGTCATCTTCGTTGTAGGAGCGCACCCGGGCGCGACAGGCCTTACCGGTAAGGCATTCGCGCCCGGGTGCGCTCCTACGGGTGCAGTGATCGGTGCCAT
>NZ_MDED01000053.1 GCF_002939885.1 Xanthomonas cucurbitae | reverse complement strand
CGGCGGTCAACGTGGTCTTGCCATGGTCAACGTGACCGATGGTGCCGACGTTCACATGTGGCTTGGTACGCGCAAATTTTACTTTTGCCATGACTTGCTACCTCTAATTGAAAAATTTTTGAAGCGGCTGAGCGAACTCAGCCCTTCTTGGTGACAGCGTCGGCGATATTGGCCGGCGCCTCTTCGTAGTGGTCGAACTCCATCGAGAACGTGGCACGGCCCTGGCTCATCGAGCGCAGCGAGGTCGCGTAGCCGAACATCTCGCCCAGCGGGATCATCGCGTTGATGATCTTGCCCGACGGGCTGTCGTCTTGACCCTGCAGCACGCCACGACGACGGCTCACGTCGCCCATCACGTCGCCCAGGTAATCCTCCGGGCTGACGATTTCGACCTTCATGATCGGCTCCAGCAACACCGGGCTGGCTTTCGCAAAGCCCTGCTTGAACGCCATCGACGCGGCCAGCTTGAACGCCATTTCCGAGGAGTCGACGTCGTGGTACGAGCCGAACACCAGCTTGACCTTCACGCCCACCACCGGGAAGCCGGCGATCGGACCACTGGTGATCGTTTCGCGCAGACCCTTTTCGACCGACGGAATGAATTCCTTCGGGATGATGCCGCCGGTGATGTCGTTGATGAAGAGGAAATCGTCCTTGACGTTATCGCTCTTGCGATCTTCCTCGGTCATCGGCGACAGCTCGATCACCACGTGACCGTACTGACCCTTACCACCGGACTGCTTGGCGTGCTTGTAGTCGGACTTGACGTCGGTCTTGCGGATCGTTTCGCGATAGGCCACCTGCGGCTTACCGACGTTGGCCTCGACATTGAACTCGCGACGCATGCGGTCGACGATGATGTCCAGGTGCAACTCGCCCATGCCGGAGATAATGGTCTGGCCGGATTCTTCGTCGGTCTTGACGCGGAACGAGGGGTCTTCCTGCGCCAGACGACCCAGCGCCGTACCCATCTTTTCCTGGTCCGACTTGGTCTTCGGCTCCACCGCCATCGAGATCACCGGCTCCGGGAACACCATGCGTTCCAGGGTGATGATCTTGTCCTGCGCGCACAGCGTGTCACCGGTGGTGACGTCCTTCAGACCCACGGCAGCGGCGATGTCACCCGCGCGCACTTCCTTGATCTCTTCGCGATTGTTGGAATGCATCTGCAGGATGCGGCCCACGCGCTCTTTCTTCGACTTGACCGGGTTATAGACCTGGTCGCCGGAGTTCAGCGTGCCCGAATAGACACGGAAGAACGTCAGCGAACCCACGAACGGGTCGGTCATGATCTTGAACGCCAGCGCCGAGAACGGCGCGGTGTCGGTCGCAGGACGGCTGTCTTCCTTCTCGTCGTCGTCGATACCCTGCACCGGCGGACGGTCGGCCGGCGACGGCAACAGGTGCACCACGCCGTCGAGCATGGCCTGCACGCCCTTGTTCTTGAACGCCGAGCCACAGAACACCGGTACGATCTCGACCTTCAGGGTGCGCTCGCGCAAGCCCGCAAGGACTTCTTCCTCGCTCAGGTCGCCCTCGTTGAGGTACTTGTCCATCAGGTCTTCGCTGGCTTCTGCAGCCGCTTCGACCATGAACGAACGTGCCTCGGTCGCGATCTCGACCAGGTCGGCCGGGATGTCGCGGTATTCGAAGGTGGTGCCCTGCGAAGCGGAGTCCCAGTGAATGGCCTTCATCTTCAACAGATCGACCACGCCCTCGAAGCCGTCTTCGGCACCGATCGGCACCTGCATCGGCACGGCGTAGGCGCCCAGACGGGCCTTCAGCTGCTCAACGACCTTGTTAAAGTTGGCACCGGTACGGTCCATCTTGTTGACGAAGGCCATGCGCGGCACGGAGTACTTGTTGGCCTGGCGCCACACGGTCTCGGACTGCGGCTGCACGCCACCGACGGCACACAGCACGAACACCGCACCGTCGAGCACGCGCAAGGAGCGCTCCACTTCGATGGTGAAGTCGACGTGCCCGGGGGTGTCGATGATGTTGAAGCGGTGCTGCGGCATGGACTTGTCCATGCCGGTCCAGAACGCGGTGGTCGCTGCGGAGGTGATGGTGATACCACGCTCCTGCTCCTGCTCCATCCAGTCCATCACTGCAGCGCCGTCATGGACTTCGCCGATCTTGTGACTGACACCGGTGTAGAACAGGATGCGCTCGGAAGTGGTGGTCTTGCCGGCATCGATGTGCGCCATGATGCCGAAATTGCGGTAACGCTCGATAGGGGTGGTACGGGCCACGGGGAGCCTCTCAATTTCTTGGATTTCGGATGGCCGAACGCCGCCTTTCGGCGGCCTTCGGATTGAATGCGACGCTAACTGCGTCGCAAACAGCACTCGGTGGTGCTGAAGGGCCCCGTTACCAAGGCCCCCGAGGTCACCAGCGGTAGTGTGCGAACGCCTTGTTCGCTTCCGCCATACGGTGCGTCTCTTCGCGCTTCTTGATCGCGCCGCCACGGCTTTCCGAGGCGTCCAACAGTTCGGCAGCCAGCTTGCGCGGCATGGTGTTCTCGCCACGCTTGCGCGCGGAATCGATCAACCAGCGCATTGCCAGCGCCATGCGACGGGAGGAGCGCACTTCG
This sequence comes from Xanthomonas cucurbitae, assembly GCF_002939885.1. Lineage (GTDB taxonomy): Bacteria > Pseudomonadota > Gammaproteobacteria > Xanthomonadales > Xanthomonadaceae > Xanthomonas > Xanthomonas cucurbitae. The sequence goes on along the minus strand of NZ_MDED01000053.1, from coordinate 13,897 downwards.
ACGGGCACCTGATAGGTAGCACCACCGACGCGACGCGATTTGACTTCGACAGCCGGGGCCACGTTGTCCAGTGCTTTCTGCACCAGCTCGACGGCATTCGGATTCTTTTCGCCAATGACGTCCATCGCGCCATAGACAATTTTCTCAGCAACCGACTTCTTGCCACTTTGCATCACCATATTGATGAAGCGGGCAATGGTTTCGCTGCCATGCTTGGGATCAGGCAGGACGGTGCGCTGCGGAGTAGAACCTTTACGGGACATTGGAGTATTTCCTTAGCTCTTCGGGCGCTTGGCGCCGTACTTGGAACGACCTTGACGGCGCTTTGCGACGCCGGCGGCGTCCAGCGAACCACGGACGGTGTGATAACGCACACCGGGAAGATCCTTGACGCGGCCACCGCGAATCAGGACCACGGAGTGCTCCTGCAGGTTGTGGCCTTCACCACCGATGTAGCTGATGACCTCCTCCTGGTTCGTCAGGCGCACTTTGGCGACCTTACGCAGGGCCGAGTTCGGCTTCTTCGGGGTGGTGGTGTAGACGCGTGTGCAGACGCCACGGCGCTGCGGACACTTGTCCAGTGCCGGAGAGGCACTCTTGTAGGTGGTCGCTTGCCGGGGCTTGCGGACCAGCTGATTGATCGTTGCCATCAGTCGATTCTTCTGATTGGAGGCCGAAACGGCCTTGCATGAACACGAAGGCAGGCCGCGAGTCGGCCCACCAAGACAGAGAAGTATAGCTGGCAGGACAAAACTCCGTCAACTTCACGGAAATCTAACCCTGTTGGTCCCTCCCGGACCGGAAAACGGAGGGCCTCCTGCCCTCCCTTTCGCCTGGCTTGCGGCGGCCTTGCGACCACCGCCGGAGCGCTTACTCTTCGTCCGCGCCAGCGTCGGCCACGGTGGCGACCGGCTCGACCACCGCCGGCTTGCCCGACAGCGTTTCCATTTCCGAGTCGGTCAGACCCGAGGCCTTGCGACGGCCGGCGTGATACGCCAGACCGGTACCGGCCGGGATCAGACGACCCACGATGACGTTCTCCTTCAGGCCGCGCAGGTTGTCGCGGGTGCCGCGAACGGCCGCCTCGGTCAACACGCGGGTGGTTTCCTGGAACGAGGCCGCCGAAATGAACGACTCGGTGGCCAGCGAGGCCTTGGTGATGCCCAACAGCACCGGGTCGTACTTGGCCGGCAGCTCAGAACGCGTGGTCAGGCGTGCATTTTCCTCGATGACGCGCTGGCGCTCGACCTGCTCGCCGTTGAGGAACTTGCTGTTGCCCTGATCGACGATCTCGACCTTGCGCAACATCTGGCGGGTAATCACCTCAATGTGCTTGTCGTTGATCTTCACGCCCTGCAGGCGGTACACGTCCTGGATTTCCTTGACCAGATACGCCGCCAGCGGCTCGACACCCAGCAGACGCAGGATGTCCTGCGGGCTCGGCTCGCCGTCCACCACGGTCTCGCCCTTGGTCACATGCTCGCCTTCGAACACGATGATCTGGCGATACTTGGGGATCAGCTCTTCGTGTTCCGAACCATCGGTGTCCTTGATGATGAGGCGCTGCTTGCCCTTGGTGTCCTTGCCGAAGCTGATGATGCCCGAACGCTCGGCCAGGATCGCCGGATCCTTCGGCTTGCGTGCTTCGAACAGGTCGGCGACGCGCGGCAGACCACCGGTGATGTCGCGGGTCTTGGACGCTTCCTGCGGGATCTTCGCCACCACGTCGCCCACGCCGACGGCGGCGCCGTCCTGCAGGTTGACGATGGAGCGCGGCGGCAGCAAGTACTGCGCCGGCAGATCGGTGTTCGGGATGGTCAGGTCGTTGCCCTTGCCGTCGACGATGCGCACGATCGGCCGCAGTTCCTTGGCCTGTGCACCGCGACGCTTCGGGTCGGTGATTTCACGCGAGGCCAGACCGGTCAGTTCGTCGGTTTTCTCGATGACGGTGACGCCGTCGACGAAGTCGATGAAGCGGATGAAACCGGCCACTTCCGACACGATCGGGTGGTTATGCGGATCCCAGTTGGCCACGCCCTGGCCGGCCTTGACCGCATCACCGTCCTTGGCGGTGATGGTGGCACCGTAGGGCAGCTTGTAGCGCTCACGCTCGCGGCCGTGGCCGTCGAGCACCGACAACTCGCCCGAGCGCGACACCGCTACCAGCGAGCCGTTGGCATGCTCGACCGACTTCAGGTTGTTGAACTTCACCGAACCGGTCGTCTTGACCGTGATGTTGTCCACTGCCGCCGCACGCGAGGCCGCACCACCGATGTGGAACGTACGCATGGTCAGCTGGGTGCCCGGCTCGCCGATGGACTGGGCCGCGATGACGCCGACCGCTTCACCGATGTTGACCTGGTGACCGCGTGCAAGATCGCGACCGTAGCAGCGTGCGCACACGCCGAACGAGGATTCGCAGCTGATGGTCGAACGTACCTTCACCGACTGCACGCTGGCGTCTTCGAGCTTGGCGACCCAGGCTTCGTCCAGCAGCGTGTTGCGGGTGACGATCGGCTCTTCGTCGTTGCCCGGCAGGTAGACGTCTTCGGCCACGACACGGCCCAGCACGCGCTCGCGCAGCGGCTCGACCACGTCGCCGCCTTCCACGATCGGGGTCATGATCAACCCTTCGGTGGTGCCGCAATCGACTTCGGTAATCACCACGTCCTGCGCCACGTCGACCAGACGACGGGTCAGGTAACCCGAGTTGGCGGTCTTGAGCGCGGTGTCGGCCAGACCCTTACGCGCGCCGTGGGTGGAGTTGAAGTACTCCTGCACGTTCAGGCCTTCGCGGAAGTTGGCCTTGATGGGCGTCTCGATGATCGAGCCGTCCGGACGCGCCATCAGGCCGCGCATACCGGCCAGCTGGCGGATCTGCGCCTGGCTACCACGCGCGCCGGAATCAGCCATGATGTACAGCGAGTTCATCGACTTCTGGTCGATGGTCTGGCCCTTGGCGTTCTCGACCTTTTCGGTACCGATGGTGTCCATCATCGCCTTGGCGATGCGCTCGCTGGTCCGCGACCAGATGTCCACGACCTTGTTGTAGCGCTCGCCGGCGGTGACCAGACCGGACTGGTACTGCTCCTGGATTTCCAGCACTTCGGCTTCGGCCTCGGTGAGGATGCCCTTCTTCTCGTCCGGGATCAGCATGTCGTCGATGCCGATCGACACGCCGGCGCGGGTGGCGTAGGCGTAGCCGGTGTACATCAGCTTGTCGGCGAACACGACGGTGTCCTTCAAGCCCAGCAGGCGGTAGCTGGAGTTGATGAGGCGCGAGATGTTCTTCTTGGTCATCTCGGTGTTGGCCAGCTGGAACGGCAGGCCTTCGGGCAGGATCTCGCTCAGCAGCGCACGACCGACCGTGGTGTCCACGATCGAGGTGCCGCTGGTGCGCTTGCCGTCGACAGCGTCGATGTCCACCTGGGTGATGCGGACCTTGACCTTGGCGTGCAGTTCCACCACGCGATTGTCGTATGCGCGCTTCACTTCGCTGGTGTTGGCGAACACCATGCCCTCGCCCTTCTTGTTCTCCAGGGCGCGGCTCATGTAGTACAGGCCCAACACCACGTCCTGCGAGGGCACGATGATCGGCTCGCCGTTGGCCGGCGACAGGATGTTGTTGGTGGACATCATCAGCGCACGCGCTTCCAGCTGGGCTTCCAGCGAGAGCGGCACGTGGACGGCCATCTGGTCACCGTCGAAGTCGGCGTTGAAGGCGGTACACACCAGCGGATGCAGCTGGATGGCCTTGCCTTCGATCAGCACCGGCTCGAACGCCTGGATGCCCAGGCGATGCAGGGTCGGCGCACGGTTCAGCAGCACCGGGTGTTCGCGGATGACTTCTTCGAGGATGTCCCACACCTCGGCCTCTTCGCGCTCGACCAGCTTCTTGGCCGCCTTGATGGTGGTGGCCAGGCCACGACGCTGCAGCTTGGCGAACACGAACGGCTTGAACAGCTCCAGCGCCATCTTCTTCGGCAGGCCGCACTGGTGCAGCTTGAGGTACGGACCGACGGTGATGACCGAACGGCCGGAGTAGTCCACGCGCTTGCCGAGCAGGTTCTGGCGGAACCGGCCCTGCTTGCCCTTGATCATGTCGGCCAGCGACTTCAGCGGACGCTTGTTGGTGCCGGTGATGGCACGGCCGCGGCGGCCGTTGTCCAGCAGCGCATCGACCGATTCCTGCAGCATGCGCTTTTCGTTGCGCACGATGATGTCCGGCGCATTGAGCTCCAGCAGGCGACGCAGACGGTTGTTGCGGTTGATGACGCGACGGTACAGATCGTTCAGATCCGAGGTCGCGAAACGGCCACCATCCAGCGGCACCAGCGGACGCAGGTCCGGCGGCAGCACCGGCAGCACGGTCATGACCATCCACTCCGGGCGGTTGCCCGATTCCAGGAAGGCTTCGATCAGCTTGATGCGCTTGGTGAGGCGCTTGAGCTTGGTTTCCGAACCGGTGCTGGCGATTTCCTCGCGCAGGCGGGTCATTTCCGACTGCAGGTCGATCGTGCGCAGCAGCTCGTACACGGCCTCGGCGCCCATGGCGGCGTCGAAATCGTCGTTGTACTCCTGGCGTGCGGTCAGGTACTGCTCTTCGGTCAGCAGCTGGCGGCGCTCCAGCGGGGTCAGGCCCGGCTCGGTGACGACGTAGGCTTCGAAGTACAGCACGCGCTCGATATCACGCAGGGTCATGTCCAACATCAGGCCGATGCGCGACGGCAGCGACTTGAGGAACCAGATGTGCGCGACCGGCGAGGCCAGGTCGATGTGGCCCATGCGCTCACGACGTACCTTGGCCAGGGTGACTTCGGTGCCGCACTTTTCGCAGACCACGCCACGGTGCTTCATGCGCTTGTACTTGCCGCACAGGCACTCGTAGTCCTTGATCGGTCCGAAGATGGCGGCGCAGAACAGGCCGTCACGCTCGGGCTTGAAGGTCCGGTAGTTGATGGTTTCGGGCTTCTTCACTTCGCCGTAGGACCACGAACGGATCAGGTCCGGCGAGGCCAGCGCGATCTTGATCGCGTCGAAATCCAGCGTCTGGCGCTGCTGATTGAAGAGGTTGAGCAGGTCTTTCATTTGATATCTCCGGGTCGGAGGAATTCGTATCTGAGATGGGCGGGAAGCGTGTTATCTCGGGACTGGGGACCCGGAAAGCGAGGAGCACAAAGCTCCTGCTCTCCCGGGTCCCGGGTCCCGGCTCTCACTCTTCCAGTTCCATGTTGATCGCCAGCGAGCGGATTTCCTTCACCAACACGTTGAAGGATTCCGGCATGCCCGCGACCATCTCGTGCTCACCATCGACGATGTTCTTGTACATCTGGTTGCGGCCCTGCACGTCGTCGGACTTCACCGTCAGCATTTCCTGCAGGGTGTAGGCCGCGCCGTAGGCTTCCAGCGCCCAGACTTCCATCTCACCGAAGCGCTGACCACCGAACTGCGCCTTACCACCCAGCGGCTGCTGGGTCACGAGCGAGTACGGGCCAGTCGAGCGCGCATGCATCTTGTCGTCGACCAAGTGGTTCAACTTCAGGTAATGCATGTAGCCGACCGTGGTCTTGCGATCAAACGCCTCGCCGGTGCGACCGTCGTACAGCTGGGTCTGGCCGCTCTGCGGCAGTTCGGCCAGTTCCAGCATGCGCTTGATTTCCGCTTCGCTGGCGCCGTCGAACACCGGGGTCGCCATCGGCACGCCGTCGATCAGGTTCTTGCCCAGGTTGAGCAATTCCTCATCGCTGAACTGCGACAGATCCACGCGCTGTGCATTGATCGCGTTGTCGTGGTTGTAGATGTCGTCCAGGAACTTGCGCAGCTCGCTGACCGCCGCCTGGGCTTCCAGCATGCGCTGGATCTTGCGACCCAGGCCCTTGGCGGCCCAACCCAGATGCACTTCCAGAATCTGGCCGATGTTCATACGCGACGGCACGCCGAGCGGATTCAACACGATGTCCACCGGCTCGCCGGTGGCCATGTACGGCATGTCCTCGACAGGTACCACGTTGGAGACCACACCCTTGTTGCCGTGGCGGCCTGCCATCTTGTCGCCCGGCTGGATGCGACGCTTCACGGCCAGGAACACCTTGACCATCTTCAGCACGCCCGGTGCGAGGTCGTCGCCCTGGGTGATCTTGCCGCGCTTGTCGGCGAAGCGTGCCTCGAATTCCTTCTCGTGCGCCTGGATCTGCTTCTGTGCGCGTTCGATGGCATCGGCGGCGTCTTCGTCCTTCATGCGCAACTGGAACCAATCGGACTTCTTCAGCCCGTCCAGATACGCGTCGGTGACGTTGTCGCCCTTCTTCAGGTTCGGACCGCCGTTGGCGACCTTACCCACGATCTGCGAGCGCAGACGTGCGTAGATGGCCGCTTCCAGGATGCGGAACTGGTCGTCGAAGTCCTTCTTGACGCGCTTGATCTCGGATTCTTCGATCTGGCGCGCACGCTTGTCCTTCTCGATGCCATCGCGGGTGAAGACCTGCACGTCGATGACGGTGCCGTCCATGCCCGGGGGCACGCGCAGCGAGCTGTCCTTCACGTCGGACGCCTTCTCACCGAAGATCGCTCGCAGCAGCTTTTCTTCCGGGGTCAGCTGGCTTTCGCCCTTCGGCGTGACCTTGCCCACCATGATGTCGCCGGCGCGCACTTCGGCACCGATGTACACCACGCCGGACTCGTCCAGACGGTTCAAGGCCTGCTCGGACACGTTCGGGATGTCGGCGGAGATTTCCTCCGGCCCCAGCTTGGTGTCGCGCGCCACGCAGGTCAGTTCTTCGATGTGGATCGTGGTGTAACGATCTTCTTCCACCACGCGCTCGGAGAGCAGGATGGAGTCTTCGAAGTTGTAGCCGTTCCACGGCATGAAGGCGATCAGCATATTCTGGCCCAGCGCCAGTTCACCGATGTCGGTGGACGGGCCGTCGGCCAGCACGTCGCCGCGCGCAATCACGTCACCCACATTGACCAGCGGACGCTGGTTGATGCAGGTGTTCTGGTTGGAGCGGGTGTACTTGATGAGGTTGTAGATATCCACGCCGGCATCGGTGCCGCCGCCAATTTCTGCCTCGTTGACCTTGACCACGATGCGGGCCGCGTCGATCTGCTCGATCACGCCACCACGCAAGGCATTCACGGTCACGCCCGAGTCGCGCGCAACGGCACGCTCGATGCCGGTACCGACCAAGGGCTTTTGCGAACGCAGCGTTGGCACGGCCTGGCGCTGCATGTTGGCGCCCATCAAGGCGCGGTTGGCGTCATCGTGTTCCAGGAACGGCACCAGCGCCGCTGCGACCGACACGGTCTGCATCGGCGAGACGTCCATGAAGTGGACTTCCGCCGGCGGCTTCAACAGCGACTCGCCCTGGAAACGGCACGGCACGAACTGCTCGGTGAGCATGTTCTTGGCGTCGGTCAGCGCGTTCGCCTGGGCGATCACGTACTCGTTTTCTTCGATCGCCGACAGGTATTCGACGTCGTCGGACACCTTGCCGTCCAGCACCTTGCGGTACGGCGTCTCGAGGAAGCCGTACTGGTTGGTGCGGGCGAACACGGCCAGCGAGTTGATGAGACCGATGTTCGGGCCTTCCGGGGTTTCGATGGTGCAGACGCGGCCGTAATGGGTCGGATGCACGTCGCGCACTTCGAAGCCTGCGCGTTCGCGGGTCAGGCCGCCCGGACCCAGTGCGGAGACGCGACGCTTGTGCGTCACTTCCGACAGCGGGTTGTTCTGATCCATGAACTGCGACAGCTGCGAGGAGCCGAAGAATTCCTTGATCGCGGCAGCCACCGGCTTGGCGTTGATCAGTTCCTGCGGGGTCAGGCCTTCGGATTCGGCCATCGACAACCGCTCCTTGACCGCGCGCTCGACGCGGACCAGGCCCACGCGGAACACGTTCTCGGCCATTTCGCCAACCGAACGCACGCGACGGTTGCCGAGGTGATCGATGTCATCGACCACGCCGCGACCGTTGCGGATCTCGGTGAGCACCTTGATGACTTCCAGGATGTCGGAGGTGTCGGTGTGCTCGGCGACCAGGCGCTTGGATTCTTCGTCGTTGCGCTCGGCAAAGTACTTCTTGTCGTACAGCACCGACTCGCCCAGCACGTCCTTGCGGCCGACGCGGCGGTTGAACTTCATGCGGCCGACCGTGGACAGGTCGTAGCGCTCGAAGGTGAAGAACAGGTTGTGGAACAGGTTTTGCGCGGCTTCCTTGGTCGGCGGCTCGCCCGGGCGCATCATGCGGTAGATTTCGACCAACGCTTCCAGCTGCGTCTTGGTCGGATCGATGCGCAAGGTGTTGGACAGGTACGGACCACGGTCCAGGTCGTTCACCCACAGGGTGCCGACCGCGTCGACGCCGGCCTTGCGGAACGCCGCCAGCTGGTCTTCGCTGATTTCGTCGTTGGCATTGGCCAGCAGTTCGCCGGTCGAGCCATCCACCACGTCGTGCGACAGGATGCGGCCAACCAGGTAGTCGTCCGGCACGGCCAGCGCGGCAACGCCGGCGGCTTCCAGCTGCTTGACGTGACGCGCGGTGATGCGCTTGCCCGCTTCCACGATGACCTTGTCGCCATCGGCCAGGTCGAAGTTCAGCGTTTCACCACGCAGACGCTCCGGCACCAGCTCCAGCTGCACGCCTTCGTCCGGGTTGATGTGGAAGGTGTTGATCTCGAAGAACTCGGCCAACATTTCTTCGTTGCTGTAGCCAAGCGCGCGCAACAGGATCGATACCGGCAGCTTGCGGCGACGGTCGATACGGGTGAACAGCGCGTCCTTCGGGTCGAATTCGAAGTCCAGCCAGGAACCGCGGTACGGGATGATGCGGGCGCTGTACAGCAGCTTGCCCGAGCTGTGGGTCTTGCCACGGTCGTGGTCGAAGAACACGCCCGGCGAGCGGTGCAGCTGCGAGACGATCACGCGCTCGGTGCCGTTGACGATGAAGGTGCCGTTGCCGGTCATCAGCGGGATTTCGCCCAGATAGACCTCCTGCTCCTTCACGTACTTGATGGCCTTGGTGGACGACTCGCGGTCGTAGATCACCAGGCGCACGGTCACGCGCAGCGGCGCGCCATAGCTCATGCCGCGCTGACGGCATTCACGCTCGTCGAACACCGGCTGACCCAACTTGTAGCCCACGTACTCCAGCGCAGCGTTGCCGCTGTAGCTGGAGATCGGGAACACCGACTTCAGAGCGGCATGCAGACCGAGGTCCTTGCGCTTGGTCGGTTCCACGTCTTCCTGCAGGAATTCGCGGTAGGAGTCCACCTGGATGGCAAGCAGGAACGGCACTTCGAGGATCGAACGCTGCTTGCCGAAATCCTTGCGGATACGCTTTTTTTCGGTGAACGAATAAGACGTCATGAGGTCTTCACCCTAGGCTGCGGGGCCACGTTGCGGCGGCCCTGAAATAACAAAATTGAACCCGCGCACATGGATGTGCGCTGCTCTTGTGAGGGACTCACGTTCAAGTTGTCAGTTGGAAGTCGCTGGTATTGCCGGCACCAGCACGCCTTCTCCCGCTACTTCCAACTACCAACTCGGTGAGGCCGGGAATCGGGGATGGAGGACTGGGAATCGGATGAGCACGCGATGTCGCATTTGCGATTCCCAAATCCCGATTCCCGATTCCCGTCCGAAACGGCCAAAGGCCGGGGGCTTTACGCCCCCAGCCTTCAGTGCATCACCATGAAACGCTGGCGATGCAAGATGCTGCTTACTTGATTTCGACCGTCGCGCCGGCTTCGGTCAGTTCCTTCTTGATCTTCTCGGCCTCGTCCTTGGTGGCGCCTTCCTTCAGCATGCCACCGGCTTCGGTCAGGTCCTTGGCTTCCTTCAGACCCAGGCCGGTCACGCCGCGCACGGCCTTGATGACGCCGACCTTGTTGGCGCCACAGTTGACCAGCACCACGTTGAATTCGGTCTGCTCTTCAACCACGGCAGCCGGGCCGGCAGCAGCGGCAGCCACCGGGGCGGCGGCGGAGACGCCGAACTTCTCTTCGATGGCCTTGACCAGCTCCATCACTTCCATCAGGGACTTCTCGGCGATGGCGTCGACGATCTGTTCGTTGGTAAGGGACATTGTGATTACCTTTAAATGATTTTCTGGATTGGGGTTCTAGCGAACGCTAGGACATCAAGCTTCGGCAGTCTCGGCGACCGGCGCGGCGGCTTCGTCGCCACCACCCTGCTTGTCGCCAACGGCCTTGACGGCACGGGCGAACATGGCAGCCGGTTCGGACAGCACGCGAGCCAACATGGCCAGGGCCTGGTCACGTGTCGGCAGCGAGGCCAGCACGTCAACGTGGCTGGCCGGGAACAGTTCCCCACCAATTGCCACAACCTTGGCCTGCAGCTTCTCGTTGCTCTTGGCGAATTCCTTGATCAGGCGACCGGCAGCGCCGGGTTCCTCCATCGAAAACGCATACACCAAAGGACCAACCAGCTTGTCGGACGCGACAGCAAATTCGGTACCTTCGACGGCACGCACGGCCAGGGTGTTCTTGACAACTTTCAAGAACACACCGGTTTCGCGGGCCTGCTTGCGCATCGCGGTCATCTGGGAGACCGTGGTGCCAGCGTATTCGGCGGCGATCAGGGAGTGGGCCTTGGCGGCGATGTCTGCCAGCTCGGCGACTACGTCTTGCTTCTGGGACAGATTGAGAGCCATTGCACTCCTCCGTTAAAGCCGGGATTGGTGATTGGTGATTCGGGATTCGTCACAGCGATCACGCCGCCGTTGCCAATCCCAAATGCCGAATCGCTAATCCCCGCTTCAAACTACTCCGCTCGCGGCTCCTGCCGGTTGCGGTCCAGGGCGGCCTCCTTCCTGGAAGCCGGGAACATCGACCGATGTTCCGTTGGTGGCCGTTCTAGACCTGGAGTGGACTCGATCCGGGATGCCCCAGACGCGCGTAAACCAGAAAGCTCCAGAAGGGCGACACCATCTACGCCGGCCAGTTCGAAAACGAACCGATTAAGCGATCCCGCTGCATCGACGGCGACTCCTTGCCAGTGCGAGCATCCCTGCCCGTCGTCGATCTGCGCTGACCGCGCCTGCGGTCTTTGACGGCTACCGCCGGACGTGCCGGCGATCGCCTTCAAAATGTCCGTTACCCCAAAGGAGGGAACGGACTCCCAGCACACGGTTGCCCGGGCCGGAAAAACAATGCAGTACTCCACGAATACGTCAGGCGCATGACGCCCGACGCCTTCGATTACTTCAGCGACAGGCTCGACTGATCGACCGTCACGCCCGGACCCATGGTCGAGCTGACCGACACCTTCTGCAGGTAGGTCCCCTTGGAGGTGGCCGGCTTGGCCTTGACCAGATCCAGCAACAGCGCCTGCAGGTTCGACTTCAGCGCTTCGTCGTCGAAGCTGGCCTTGCCAATGGTGCAGTGGATGATACCGGCCTTGTCGGTGCGGTAGCGCACCTGGCCCGACTTGGCGTTCTTGACCGCTTCGCCCGGGTTGGCCGACACGGTGCCGACCTTCGGGTTCGGCATCAGGCCGCGCGGGCCCAGCAGGGTGCCGAGCTTACCGACCACGCGCATGGCGTCCGGCGTGGCAATGACCACGTCGTAGTTCAGGTCGCCGGCCTGCATCTTCTCGGCCAGGTCGTCCATGCCCACGGCTTCGGCGCCGGCGGCCAGGGCTTCGTCAGCCTTGGCGCCTGCCGGTGCGAACACGGCAACGCGCACGCTCTTGCCGGTACCGGCCGGCAGCACAGTCGAACCGCGCACCTGCTGATCGGACTTCTTGGCGTCCACGCCCAGGCGCACAGCCACGTCGATGGACTCAACGAACTTGGCCTTGGTGGCGGTCTTCAGGATCTTGATTGCGTCTTCGAAGGCATAGGTCTTGCCCGGAACGACAGCGGCCGTGATGGCCTTAACGCGCTTGCTCTGTGCCATGTCTTAGCCCTCCACCGTCAAACCCATGCTGCGGGCAGAACCCGCAATCGTGCGAACCGCCGCTTCCAGCTCGGCTGCCGTCAGATCGGCTTCCTTGGCCTTGGCGATCTCTTCCAGCTGCTTGCGCGTCACCTTGCCCACCTTGTCGGTGTTGGGGCGCTTGGAACCGGAGGTCACACCCGCCGCCTTCTTGAGCAGCACGCTGGCCGGGGTGCTCTTGGTGACGAAGGTGAAGGTACGGTCGGAATACGCGGTGATGATGACTGGCGTCGGCAGGCCCGGTTCCAGCTTGGACGTGGCCGCATTGAAGGCCTTGCAGAATTCCATGATGTTCAGACCGCGCTGACCCAGTGCAGGGCCGACCGGCGGCGCAGGATTGGCCTGACCGGCCTTGACCTGCAGCTTGATGTAAGCAACTACTTTCTTTGCCATTTCGATACTCTCCGGGTGCTAGCGCCTGAACTGCAGGCTCCCCATCGGACCGGGAAAATCACGCGTCCCGGCTTCGCGTTTTGACCACATGCAGATGGCCGCCATGCGGCAGCCAGTGTTTCCCGGCGGTCCGCCAGGTCAGCGAGCCGCGCAGCATAGCAGGATTTTCGAACGGACGCCTGGACGGCGCCCAAACCGATCAGCCCTTTTCGACCTGGCCGAATTCGAGCTCGACCGGGGTGGAGCGACCGAAAATGAGCACGGCCACGCGGAGCCGGCTCTTCTCGTAGTTGACTTCTTCGACAACGCCATTGAAGTCGTTGAACGGGCCGTCGGTGACGCGCACCATCTGGCCCGGTTCGAACAACACCTTGGGACGCGGCTTTTCGACACCGTCCTGCACACGCTGCAGGATCGCATCGGCCTCCTCGTCCCGGATCGGCAGCGGCCGGTCGGCGGTGCCACCAATGAAGCCCATGACCTTGGAAGTCTCCTTCACAAGATGCCAGCTTTCATTGTCGATGCGGGGGATGCCGGCTTCCTCGTGCGTTTCGATCTGCACCAGCACATAACCCGGGAAGAACTTGCGCTCGGACCGACGCTTCTGGCCGGCACGCATTTCGATGACTTCCTCGGTCGGCACCAGCACGTCGCCGAAACGCTCTTCCATTCCGGTGCGCGCAATGCGGTCGCGCAGCGCCTGCGCGACAGATTTTTCGAAGCCTGAATAGGCGTGAACGACATACCAACGCTTCACTGCTTGATTCTCCTCAACGAGCCAGGAACCACTGCGTGAGCTTCTGGATGACGAAATCGAAGCCGCCCAACAGCAAACTCAGAATGATTACAACAACAATGACGACCCAGGTGGTGCGGATGGCTTCCTGGCGTGTTGGCCAGACCACCTTGCGCAGCTCGAACCTGGATTCGGACAGGAATTCACGGGTATCACGACCCTTGCCGGTCCCGAGAAACACGAACGCACCCGCCACCAACCCGACGATGACCGCCAGCGCCCGCAACTGCGGCGTCCAGGCACCCAGCTGGGTCGCGCGTTCGGGCGCGGAAAACCAGAACCACACAAACAGCCCTGCAATCACCAGGATCGCAGAGATCACGTATTTCACGATATCGGCGCTTGCAGCAGACGCGCTTTTGGAAGGCTCGATTTTGCTATTCATCCGGCTCTAGTTACCGATCTGACCCGAATCGCTGGGCCGGAAAGAGGAGTGGCACGCCAGGAGGGACTCGAACCCCCAACCTGCGGTTTTGGAGACCGCTGCTCTGCCAATTGAGCTACTGGCGTATGTACTCGTTTACCGCACACCTTAGACAACGAAGGCGGACCGCGGTTCAGCCGGCCCGCCTTTCGCGCAAATCCGGCGACCTCAGGCCGCCGGATTGCAGGTTCTTACTTGACGATCTTGGCAACCACGCCGGCGCCGACGGTGCGGCCACCTTCGCGGATGGCGAAACGCAGACCTTCGTCCATCGCGACCGGGTTGATCAGGGTCACGACCATCTTCACGTTGTCGCCCGGCATCACCAT
>NZ_MDED01000052.1 GCF_002939885.1 Xanthomonas cucurbitae | reverse complement strand
CGATCTGGTCTTTGAGTTCGGGGCTGTAGCGGGCCATCGCGGTCTCCATCTGAGGATTCAGGGGAGCGGACAACTATCGTGACATGGGGGGGAGGGTAAGGAGCCTGCCCCCGCTAATCCGCTCATTAATGTCAATGTCGAGATAGCCAAATACTTGGTGGGCGATCATCACCGCCCGGGCCGCCTGTTCAAGCGTATTCGTGGCCAGACCGGTGGCTCTAAGCTCAGTCACCAGAAATAGAGTTGGATGCCACAGGGGAGATCCCGACGCCTTGCACAACAGCATAGGCAGCCGTTCTCCAGACTCGAATCGAACTGTCCTTACCCTATAGCCAGCCGCCATGTTGACACTTCCCGAAGGTAGTCGGTAAGACAAGTAATCGAACCTTGCTGGAAAACGTTAACAACAAAAAAAGGCCCTTGGCAAATGCGCCAAGAGCCCTTGTTTACATCTTTTAAAAGGTATTCCCTAGAACGGAATATCGTCATCGGCAAAGTCGTCCATCGGCGGAGCCGACTGCTGCTGCGCCGGCTGCTGACGACGCGGGGCATAGTCCTGACCACCGCCGCCACCACCGTAGCCGCCGCCCTGGCCGCCACCGCCACCGCCCTGCTGGCGCGGAGCCTGCGAGCGCTGCGGACGGTCGCCGCCCATGCCGCCACCGCCGCCTTCACCACGGCCGCCGAGCATCTGCATTTCGTTGGCGACGATATCGGTGCTGTACTTCTCCACGCCATCCTGACCGGTGTACTTGTCGTAGCGCAGTTCCCCTTCGACGTAGACCTGCGAGCCCTTGCGCAGGTATTCGCCGGCGATCTCGCCCAACTTGCCGAAGAACACCACGCGGTGCCATTCGGTGCGCTCCTGGTTGTTGCCGTCGCGGTCCTTGCGCATGCTGGTGGTGGCCAGGCTCACGCGGGTGATCGCCATGCCGGCCTGGGTGTACTTGGTGTCGGGATCGTTGCCGAGGTTGCCGACGAGGATGACTTTGTTGATGCCGCGGGCCATAAATGCTTCCGATGGTGCGCCGGCGCCGAAGGGGCGCGGCGGTGAATGTCTTGGGGCCAATGTTACCGCACCTGCCCAGCGACAGTGCCTGCGCCCGGCCCGTCGCAGGGCCGGAAAACGCCGCGACGGCGGGTGGGAATCGGTACTCGCCGGCAATCCCGCAAGGCAGGCGCAGCAACGGTTTCCACCCTGCTCCGGCAACGCCGGACACACATGGCGGGACGGATCCGGCCCGGGCACCTATAATCGATGCACATCACGAACGCCTGCGCATGACCATCGCCGAAGACCTCCCCACCGTTCTGGACCTGCTCCAGATCCAGTCCCTCGCCGCGCCGGACATGGCTGCGGTCGATGCCCTGATCCGCCGTCGTCTGGCGTCGGACGTCGTGCTCATCAACCAGATTGCCGACCACATCATCTCCGCCGGCGGCAAACGCCTGCGGCCGATGCTGGTGATGCTGGCCGGCCACGCGGCTGGCGGCTCTGGCCCGGAGCACCATCAACTGGCGGCGATCATCGAGTTCATCCACACCTCGACCCTGCTGCACGACGACGTGGTGGACGAGTCGGACCTGCGCCGCGGCCGCAGCACCGCCAATGCGCTGTGGGGCAACGCGCCCAGCGTGCTGGTGGGCGATTTCCTGTATTCGCGCAGCTTCCAGCTGATGGTCGAACTCGACCGCATGGAAGTCATGCAGATCCTGGCCGATACCACCAACCGCATCGCCGAAGGCGAAGTGCTGCAGCTGTTGCACGTGCACAACCCGGACACCGACGAAGCCGCCTACCTGCGCGTGATCGAGCGCAAGACCGCGGTGCTGTTCGCCGCCGGTACCCGCCTGGGCGCGCTGGCGTCGGGCGCGGATGCGCAGGTGCAGCAGCAGCTGTACGACTACGGCATGCAGCTGGGCTTCGCCTTCCAGATCGCCGACGACGTGCTTGATTACGCCGCCGAGGCTGCGGATCTGGGCAAGAACCTGGGCGACGATCTGGCCGAAGGCAAGGCCACGCTGCCGCTGATCCACGCCATGGCCCATTCGGACGCGGCCACGCGGCAGCGCCTGCGCGCCATCGTCGAACAGGGCGATGGGACGGCGATGCCGGAAGTGCTGGCCGCCATCCATGCCACCGGCGGGCTGGACTACAGCCGCCAGCGCGCCGCCGAATACGCCGCCGCCGCCGAGCAGGCGCTGGCAAGCTTGCCAGCCAGCCCGGCGGTGGCCGCACTGCGCGGCCTGGCCCGTTACGCGGTGCAACGCACACATTGATCCGGTGCGCTGGGCGCGCCGGACGGGATTGGGCATTGGGGATTGGGAATTCGTCAAAGCGGCTTGGCTGTGCTCTTACGAATCCCCGCATTCGATGGCCAGCGCAGGCCAGTGAATACAGATTCACGGGAAAATTCGAAGGACGGGACCACGCTTTTGCGAATCCCAAATCCCGAATCCCCAATCCCCAATCCCGGCTACCGACCAAACCGCTCATCGAAGAAATCGCCCAGCATGCGATAGGCACGCTTGGCGGCACGCGGGTTGTACAGGCAGCCCGGCGCGCTGTTGGCATCGGCCTCGGCGAAGCAATGCACCGCGCCACTGAAGTTGACGAACTGCCAATCCGCGCCAGCGGCATTCATTTCGGTTTCGAACGCGGCGATGTCGGCCTTGGTCACGCTCTTGTCGTCGGCGCCGTTGAGCACCAGCACTGGTGTCTTGGCCGCGCCGGCAGCCGCCGGGCTGGGCGAGGCGATGCCGCCATGCAGGCTGACTACGCCAGCCAGCTGCGCGCCTGCACGCACAAGTTCCAGCACCGTGGTGCCACCGAAGCAGAAGCCCACCGCACCAATGCGCGCCGCATCCAGCGGTGCCTTGCCGGTCTGCGCCTTGAGCACCTCAACGGCTTTCAGCGCGCGTGCGCGCAACGTCGGCGGATCTTTCTTCAGCGCACCGGCGAACTGCCCCGCCTCGCTGTCGTTGGCGGGGCGCTTGCCCTTGCCGTACACGTCGGCCACCAGCACCACGTAGTCGTCGCCGGCCAGTTGCTTGTCCTTCTGCACAGCAGAGTCGTTGACGCCACGCCAGTTCGGCACCATCACCAGGCCGGGCCGCTTGGCATCGCCGGCATCGTCGTAGACCAGCACACCGCTGTAGGTGTCCTTGCCGATCTTCCACTCCAGCGGCTTGGCCTGCATCGCCGCCATTGTCGGAAATGCCAGCGACGCTAGGACGCCAACCAGACCCACACTGCTCAACGACCATTGCTTGTGCATGCGCTTGCTCCGGGGATGTGCGCGCAGTGTAAGCGGAGCCGGCGTGCAGAAGCGGTCGCGATGTGCGTCAGCGGTAAAACGACCAGCCAGCCTTGCGCCAACCTGCCCGTTGCGCCACTGCCTGCATCGCCAGCAGCCGATTGCGATCGCATCGGCGCGGCACCACGCGTTACTGCACGCCCAGCCCGGGAATCGCACTGATCGCCTCCGGGTCGAACCCGGCCAGCTGGGCGAAATGCCGGCCGCGTGCCACGTAGTCGCTGTACGCACCGAAGCTGGGCGCGCCCGGCGACAGCAGCACCACACCGCCCTGCTCGCCCAGCGCCTCGCGCGCCAGCTGCATCGCCTGCTGCAGATCGCCGGCGGCGTGCAGGCTGAAATGCCCCGACGCGGCAAGCGGTGCCAGCAAGGCGTGGATGCGCGGGCCATTGGCACCCATCGTGACGATTTCCAGCGGTGCCTGCTGCGCCATATGCGCGGCGAAATCCTGCCAATCCAGCCCGCGGTCATGTCCACCGACCAGCAAGGCCACGCGCCGTTGCGCGAAGCAGGCCAGCGCAGCCAGCGAGGCATGCGGGGTGGTGCTGATCGAATCGTTGACGTAGCCGATGCCGTCCACGCTGCCCAGCCACTGCAGCCGGTTGGGCAAGGGGCGGAAACTCGACGCAGCCGGCGCGAGCGCCGCGGCATCCAGGCCCAGCGCTTCCACTGCAGCCAGCACCGCGCACAGATTACGGCGGTTATGTTCGCCGGGCAGCGGCACGTTGGCGGTATCGAAAATGGCCTGCGCGCCGCGGTACACCACGTCGCCACGCAGATGCCAGCCGTCGGGATGATTGAACCAGCGCACCTCGCTATCGGGCAACTGCATGCCGCGCAACAGCGGATCGGCCGCGTTGAGCAAGGCGATCCGCGGGCGGCCCTCGGTCACCAGCGACAGTTTGTCGCGCACGTAGCGCGCCTCGTCGCCGTGCCAGTCCAGATGTTCGGGAAACAGATTCAGCACCAGTGCCAGCTGCGGGCGCGCACCGCTGCGCGCGACCTCGCCGGTCTGGTAGCTGGACAACTCGATCGCCCAGTACGCCGGTGGCGGCTGCGGTGCCAACACTTCCAGCAAGGGCTGGCCAATATTGCCGACCAGCGCGGTGCGGTGCCCGGCGCTGCGCAGCAGGTGCGCCAACAGCGCGGTGGTGGTGCTCTTGCCCTTGGTACCGGTGACACAGATGGCGCCAGGCATGTCGTCATCGGCCTGCGCGTGCTCGGCGAACCATAGCGCAGTGCCGCCGATGAACTGCGTGCCTTGCGCGGCGGCGGCCAGTGCCTCGGCGCGATACGGGCTGATGCCGGGCGACTTCAGCACGATCTCGAACCGGCCCAGCGCCTGCGCGCTGGCATCGGTCTCTACCTGCAATGCCGCATCGTCCAGCGCCGCGAGTTCGCGCGCCTCCTCGGTACTGCAGAACACCGTCAGTGGCTGGGCGGGCAGCGCGGTGCGCACCGCGCGATACGCCGCGCGCCCTTCGCGCCCCCACCCCCACAATGCAACCGCCCTGCCCTCAAGCTGCGAAATTCGCACGCACGCGCTCCCACAGCGCCGCGGGGATGCGGTGTTCGCCATCGATGGCCATCAATGGCTCCAGCTGCAGCTCCTGCGGGTCCAGTTGCGGCTGGATCTGCCGGATGAAGCGCGTCACCAGCGCGTCTTCCTTCCACTCCGCACGCGTTGCCAGCAACGCCATCGCCGCGCGCGATTCGCGGCCTTCGCCCACGCATTCGAACGGCTTGTGGTCCTGGAATTCCAGCAACGCGTCGTAGCCGCCGGCCTGCGCGCCATCGTCGAGCAGATTGCGCCCGAAGATCCCCACCAGTCGCGTCTTCGGCATGAACGGGGCCAGCGCCAGGAACACGAAGTGGCACTTCGGGCACACCCCGCACCAGCGGTGCACCGGGCGTTCGCCCATGATGTGGAAGTTGCGGTTGCAGCTGGAAAAATGCGCGTCGTAGTAGTCGGTCCTGGCGAACTGCCGCGCCACCGCCAGCTCGGACAACGGCCGCAGCAACGAGTAGTAGCGCAGATCGGCCGCCACGTGCCGCTGCACGTACTCGCCGAACGCCTGTTCGAAGGCCCAGCCCTTGGACCACTGGTGATTGACCTCGCCGGTGCCTGGAATCTGGCTGCCGTAGCTGGCCGAGCGTTCGTTGGAAAACACCACCTGGTCCACGCCGGTCAGCAATGCCGACAACACCAGGATGGCCGAATTCACCGCAGTGACCGGGATATGCCCGTTCCAGGCACCCTGGCGATTGAGCTCGAACAGCTCCGGCGCCAGGACGCGGCCGACATTGAGCACCGGCAAGCCGGTGCGCTCGGCGCAGGCGCGGATGAGCTGCGAACCACCGATCCAGCTCACGGTCTGATCGACACCGGCCTGGCGCAGGGCCTCGATGCTGACCAGCGAATCCTTGCCGCCGCCGATGGCGACCAATGCGTGTTCGCGCAAGCCCAGCGCAGGCGCTGGGGCAGCTGCCTGCGCGACCACCGGAAAGTTGATCTTGCCGTGCAGGTTCAAGCCATTGCGGTAGGCGAATTCGCCCAGGCCATGCAGATAGACGCTTTCCACCAACGCGGCGGTGTTGGCATCGATGCTGTAGCTGTCGATGGCGATGGTCGGCGGCACTGCGGCCTTGTAGTAACTCACGCCCGCGATCAGGTGCAGCAGGCGCAAGGCCTGTTGCACAGCTGCGGCATGTGCACCCTCCAACACGAATGGCGCGCCTGGCACGGCGACGGTTTCCACCAGTTCCGGGCCCTGGTCGAAGGCATACACCAGCGTCGCCACGCCGGTCTGCGCGTCGAGCGCGCAGCGCACGAAACGGAATGTGGAGATCTGGTGTTTGTCGAAAGCGCTCATGGACTACCTGCAGGAACGTGCAAGCGACGCAGATAACGTCGGCACAGGACATATTCAATCATGGAAAACGGCACTGCGGCCCACAGCAGCGGCAGGCAACCGATCGCGAACAACAGCAGCATGACCTGCGAGCCGATCACCTGCGCATCGCCGGTCGCTGCCAGCGCCACCAGCAGGTACAGCAGCAGCGCCGGCAGATAGCTGAGCCCGCTCAACAGCACCGTGCGCAGCGCCATGCCGCCTGCGTGCCGTGCTGGCGCGCGTGACTGGCGACGCAGCTGCCAGCGCCCGGACCACCAGGCGCCGATGCCGGCAGCAAACACTGCGGGCAGCGCCCACTTCAAGCTGTCGGTCCAGCGCATGTGCAGACCGGCCATGTCGATGGCGGTGGACGCCACTATCGACGCACCGCCGGCCAGCGTACTGAGCGCCACGAACTCAGCCAGCGGGCGCATCGATGACCTCTTCGCGCGGCAACTCGCGCTGGTTGTAGGTGCTGGCCATCACATAGCCGTATGCACCGGTATCGGCCACCAGCATCACATCCTCCGGCGCGGTGGTGGCCGGTAGCCGGCGGCGCTTGCCGAACACGTCCGAGGATTCGCAGATCGGCCCGACGATATCGAAACTGCCATCAGCCGGCGCATCGAGGCGGCTGAGATTCTCGATGTCGTGCCAGGCGTCGTACAGTGCCGGGCGAATCAAGGTGTTCATGCCCGCATCCAGCCCCACGCGCTGCACGCCGTCCTTTTCGATCACCTGGGTGACCTGCGCCAGCAGCACGCCGGCCTCGGCCACCAGGTAGCGGCCCGGCTCGATCGCCAGGCGATACCCCGGGTGTACGGCCTTGACCTCGGCCAGGCCCTTGGCCCACACCTCCAGGTCGAACGGCTCGTCCTCGGCACTGTAGGGAATCGGCAGGCCGCCACCGATATCGATGGTCTCCACCGTGCCGATGCGGCGCGCGAAGCCGGCCAGTTCGTCGTACATCATTCGCCAGTGTTCGCCGGTCTCCACGCCGCTGCCCAGGTGCGCATGCACGCCGGTGATGGTGACATCGAGCGTGCGCGCCGCCTCCACGAACTCGTCCACGCGCGTGGACGACAAGCCGAACTTGGACGCCTTGCCGCCGGTATTGACCTTCTCGTGGTGGCCATCGCCGTGGCCCAGGTCGATGCGCAGCCACACGTTGCGGCCACGGAACACCTCCGGCCAGTTACGCAGCGCCTCGACGTTGTCCACGGTGACGGTCACGCCCAGCGCGAATCCTGCTTCGTATTCGGCCTTTGGCGCAAAACTCGGCGTGAACAGCACGCGGCGCGGCGACAGCTCGGGCAGCGTCTGGAAGACCCGGCGCAGCTCACCGTGCGAGACGCATTCCAGGCCGAAGCCGGCCTGTTCCAGCGCCATCAGGATCGCCGGATGCGCGTTGGCCTTGATCGCATAATAGCGTTGATCCACCGCGGCAATCTGCGCCAATGCGTGCGCACGCGCGCGCACCGTCGGCAGGTGGTAGGCATAGCGCGGTGTGCCGGCCTTGGCCAGCGACAGCAGATGCGTCCGCTCGGCATGCCACCACGGCGTGGGCCGCGGACGCACCGAGCCGATGATCTCACGCCAGCGCGGGCCGAACACTTCGCCTTCGCTGACCGGCATTGCCCCACTATCGATCAATTCCGCATGCAGGATCGGCAGCAGGCCATCGGCGTCGGCTTCATCGATGACAAAGGTCAGGTTCAAGTCGTTGGACGACTGCGAAATCATGTGCACGCGTTCCTGCCCGAACGTGGCCCACACATTGGAGAGCTTGTGCAGCAGCGAGCGCATGCCGCGCCCGACCAGGGTGATCGCCGCGCAAGGAACAATGATCTTGACCTTGCAGATCTGCGACAGATCCGCCGACAGCGACGCCAGTACGTCGGTATTGACCAGGTTTTCCGACGGATCCAGCGACACGGTGACATTGGTTTCGGCCGAGCCGATCAGGTCCACCGACAGGCCATGCTTCTTGAACAGCGCGAATACGTCGGCCAGGAAGCCCACCTGCTGCCACATGCCGATGCCTTCCATCGACACCAGCACGATGCCGTTGCGGCGGCTGATCGCCTTGACGCCGGGCACCGGCTCGGCGCTGCCGTCGATGCTGGTGCCGGGCAGGTCGGGGCGTTCGGTATCCAGGATCGCCATCGGCACGCCGGAATCGCGACAGGGCTTGATCGACCGCGGATGCAGCACCTTGGCGCCGGTGGTGGCGATTTCCTGTGCTTCGTAATAGTCCAACCGGGTCAGCAGGCGTGCATCCGGCACGTCCTTCGGGTTGGCGCTGAACATGCCGGGCACATCGGTCCAGATCTCCACGCGGCTGGCGCCCAGCAGCGCGCCGAAATACGCCGCCGAGGTATCCGAACCGCCACGGCCAAGGATCGCGGTGCCGCCATCGGCGTGCCGCGCAATGAACCCCTGGGTGATGAGCAGGCGGTTAGGCTGCGCATCGAAGCGCGCACGCCACGGCGCATCGGCCTGCCACTGGCAGGACACCGACAGGCGCCTGGACCATTCGCTCTGATTGGGCTGCGGCGGCAGCGCCGACAACCACTGCCGTGCATCCAGCCAACCCATGTCCAGGCCGTTGGCATGCAGGTACGCCGCACCGATGGTGGAGGACAGCAACTCACCCTGCCCCAGCACCTCGGCCTGCCAATCGAGCGTGCGCGTGGCAGCGCGCGCGTCGCCCACCAGCGCGTGCAGTGCGGCCAACCGCTCGCCCAGCACCGCCTGCGCATCGAGTTCGAGCTCGGCAACGAACTCACGGTGACGCTGCTCCAGCGCGGCCACGCGCTGCGCGCTGTCGGCGGCGCCATCGGCGATGGCGGTAAGCTCGTTGGTCACGCCCGACAGCGCAGAGACCACCACCAGCACGCGGCCGCCGGTTTCGGTCGCCCGTTTGCCCGCCAGTTTTCCAATCGTGTCCCAGCGATGACGACGCGACACCGAGGTGCCGCCGAACTTGAGGACGATCCAACGATCGGTAGAGTGGGGAGCTGACATGGGGTAGGCGTTTACGATTTGGGGGGAAAAGCCGGTATGCCGGGCGCAACCCCCGATTCTACTGCCAATATCTCCCGCATGATCCCCATCAATCGTTGCAGTGGCCCAGGATTAAGAGACCGCGCTGCGACGGTTTACGCTGCAACCATCCGCATGCACACCCACTCCCGAGATCGCTGACAGATGAGCAAGCATCGCTACCTGCAACTGGATGTCTTCGCCAGCCGCCCCGGCTCCGGCAATCCGCTGGGCGTGGTGTTCGACGCGAGCGCGTTGTCGGGCGAGCAGATGCAGCAGATCGCCGCCTGGCTGAACCTGTCGGAGACGATCTTCTTCCTGCCGGTCAGCGTGCCCGGTGCCGATTACCACATCCGCATCTTTACCCCACGCACGGAACTGCCGTTCGCCGGCCACCCCAGCGTGGGTGCAGCATGGGCTGCGGCCACGCACGGGCTGACCGGCTATAAGGCCGATGGCCGCCTGCGCCAGCAATGCGCCGCCGGCGTACTGCCGGTGGAGGTCTTCGACCGGCACGGTGCCTTGCAGGTCCGGCTGCGCGCGCCGCATGCGCGCGTGGTGGCGGGTGGCGATCGCCACGCGGCGGCCGTACAGGCCGCCTGCAGCGGGTTGCGCACGGCCACGCATCCGGCAGCCCTGTGGAACAACGGTCCCCACTGGTGGCTGCTGGAACTGGCCGATGCCGATGCGGTGCGGCAGGCCGCCCCCGATTTCGCTGCGATCACCCGCCTGACCCAGGCCAGCGCCGCCACCGGGCTATCCATCTACGCGCCCGTCCATGGCGGCAGCGAAGACCTGGTGGTGCGCGCGTTCTGCCCCGGCACTGGCATCGCGGAAGACCCGGTCACTGGCAGCGCCAATGCCTGCATCGCTGCACGCCTGCATGGCGAGGGACGCCTGCCAGGCGAGGGCTCGCGCTATGTCGCCAGCCAGGGCCGCGAGGTCGGCCGCGACGGACGCATCCAGGTGGAACTGGACGATCAGGGCGAGGTCTGGATCGGCGGAACGACGCTGCAGGTGATCGACGGCCGCATCGATTGGTAAGCTGCCGCGCCCTGCCCGCGGATCGCCCCTCATGACCACCCGCCGTTTCCTGCAACTGGATGTGTTCTCCGCCCGCCCCGGCAGCGGCAACCCGCTGGCGGTGGTGCTGGATGCGCAGGGGCTGGACGATGCGGAGATGCAGGCGATCGCACGCTGGACGAAGCTGCCGGAGACCACCTTCGTGTTCCCTGCGGCCGATGCGCACAGCAGCTACCGGCTGCGGATGTTTTCGCCGCAAAAAGAAGTCCCGTTCGCCGGTCACCCAAGCGTGGGCACGGCGCATGCGGTGCTCGAAGCCGGGCTGGCCGCGCCCCACGACGGCCTGCTGGTGCAAGACGGCATCGCCGGACAGTTGCCACTGCGGGTGGAGCAGATCGATGGCCACCGCAGCATCGCCATCCGCACGCCACGCGCCCGCGTCGCCGAACAGGTCAGCGCCGACGACCCACGCCTGCGCGCCGCGCTACAGGGCTGGCCGCTCGGCAGCCTGCCACCGGCGCTGATGGACGGTGGCCGCACCTGGTGGGTGGTGGAGCTGGCCAGCGAGGCCGCCCTGCGCGGCCTGCAACCGGACTGGGACGCGATAGCCGCATTGGCCGAATCCACCGGCAGCATGGGTGTATTCGCCTACGTCTACGCCGCGACCGTAGGCACCTACGACCTGGCCGTGCGCGCGTTCGTCGGCAATGCGCGACGTTTCGAGGATGCGGCATCGGGTGCAGCCAACGCGGTGCTGGCGGCCTGGCTGGACAGCCGCCAGGCGCTGCCGGGCAAGGATCGTCGCTACGTGGTCAGCCAGGGACGCGAAATCGGCTTCGATGCGCTGTTGGAAATGCGGGTGGATACCAAGGGCCATGTGTGGTCCGGCGGCCAGGTGCAGACCGTCATCCGCGGCACGCTCGATTGGCAGTGAGATGCCGGGGCGTCAGCGTTGCAACACGGCGATGCAACGCAATGACGATGTAAAACTGCTGCCTCGGCAAGCATGGGCGTGCCGAGGCAGCATTGTTCGGCACACTCAGTCCGGGCGCACGTCGACGCGCACGCGAATCCTGTCGCCGGGGTTGTAGTCGCTGCGCGTGTGGTACAGGCGGCCGCCGTATTCGTAGGTCACGTCGTACCCATCCACGCGCTCGCGCGAGGTGCGGTAGGACACCGGTTCGCAGACGCTGACATTGCCGCGGTAGGTGCGGTTGTTGGCCTCGTAGATCGAGCGGCCCGCGGCCACGCCGGCCATGGTACCAACGGCGGTACCCACCAGGCGACCGTTGCCGCCACCCACCTGGCTACCCAGCACCGCGCCAGCGATACCACCGATCACACTGGCCACGCCGCGACCGGAATTGGGCGAGGCATAGCCGCCTTCGTTGCGGTAGTAACCGTCATTGCTGGTGTAGTAACCGTCGGCTGGACGGTTGTAGCAGCGTTCGTTGGTCCGCTCGGTGTAGGAGTCGGACACCAGAATCGGATCCACGCGCACCACCCGTGCATATTCGTAGCGGCCATCTTCGTAGCCGCCGCGATAGGAGTCGCGGTACACGTCGCGATAGCTGCCGTCGTAGCGCTGCGCTGTCGCAGTGCCAGCCGCAGCCAGCCCAATCACAAGAGCACCAAGCACAAGAGTTTTCATCGTGGCAGCTTCGCAAGGGAGGACACGCTGCCGATGCTCGACCCATGCCGGTGAAACCGCCCTGAACCGGACAGGCCCTGGAAACGCGTATTCAGGTTGCCGCCAGCTGCATGGCGGCGGCAACGTGCACCGACGCCATGCAGTGCGAAGCGCATCAGTTGGAGAATTCGGTTTCCAGGCTGATCGGCACTGCACTCAACGCCTTGGACACCGGGCAATTCTTCTTGGCGGCATCGGCCAGCTCGCGGAACTTGGCTTCGTCGATGCCAGGCACCACGGCGTTGAGCTTGAGACGGATCTGCGACAGTTGCGGGCCGCCTTCCATCGACAGATCGACGTCGGCACGCGTGTCCAGCGAGGCTGGCGGGAAGCCCGCTTCGCTCAGCTGCGCCGACAGCGCCATGGTGAAGCAGCCCGCATGCGCTGCGGCAATGAGTTCTTCCGGATTGGTGCCCTTCTCGTCGCCGAAGCGGCTGCTGAAGGCATAGCGGGTGTTGTCCATCAGGCCGCTCTGCGGCGTGCTGAGCTGACCCTTGCCGGTCTTGAGGTCGCCTTCCCAGTGTGCGGTGGCGTGACGCGAAATACCCATTGCGGTCTCCTGCGATGAAAGAGAGCGTCACGATAGGGGAGTGGGTGTTACGTGGTGGTGCTGGGAATCGGGAATCGGGAATCGGGAATCGGGAATCGGGAATCGGGAATCGGGAATCGGCAATCGGCAATCGGCAATCGGCAATCGGCAATCGCAAGAGCAGGCCACGGGGTGGGATCGTTGGCAAGACGCGTGGCGTTGAACGAACCTGAGAACCCGTGGCTTGCTCATCCCGCCATGGCTTCCTGCTTTGCGCTTAGACATGCAGTGCGCCGGTCTGTCTTGATCGCTTTACGTCCGCGTCCGCTTGAGGCGGACGCGGACGTTCTGCTGACGGCATCAGCCCAGCAGGGTTTCCAACACGGCCATGCGCACGGCCACGCCGTTGGCGACCTGGCGCAACACGCACGATTGCGCGCCGTCGGCAACTTCGTCGGTGATTTCCACGCCGCGATTGATCGGGCCGGGATGCAGTACCGCCGCATCACGTCCGGCACGCGTCAGCCGCTCGCGGGTGAGGCCGTATTCGGTGTGGTACTGCTCCAGCGAGGGCACCAGGCCCTCTTCCATGCGCTCGCGCTGCAGGCGCAGCATCATCAGCGCATCGGCGCCTTCCAGCATGGCGTCGAAGTCCTGGCCGACCACGCAGCCATCCAGCATGTCGTCATCGGGCAACAGGCTCGCCGGGCCACAGACGCGAATCTCGCCGGCGCCCAGCGTCCGCAAAGCATGCAGGTCCGAGCGCGCCACGCGCGAGTGCTTCACGTCACCGACGATGACCACCTTGAGCCTGGAAAAATCAGTGCCCTTGGCCTGGCGCAGGGTGAGCATGTCGAGCAGGCCCTGGGTGGGGTGCGCACTGCGGCCGTCGCCGGCATTGATCAACGCGGTGCCCTCGCCGGCTGCAGCAGCCAGCGCTTCCACCGCGCCGTCGTCGGGATGGCGCACCACAAACCCGCGCACGCCCATCGCCTCCAGATTCTTCAAGGTGTCGCGCGCAGTCTCGCCCTTGCGGGTGGAAGAGGTGGACGCGTCGAAGTTCAGCACGTCGGCGCCCAGGCGCTGCGCGGCCAGATGGAACGAACTGCGCGTACGTGTGGACGGCTCGAAGAACAGCGTGCACACCGCGGTGCCAGCCAGCACGCTGCGCTTGCCGACGCGGCCCACCGCGGCATCGCGGATCTGGCCGGCGCGATCGAGCAGTTGCAGCAGCGTGGCGCGCGGCAATCCTTCCAGGGTGAGCAGGTGACGCAAACGTCCATCCGAATCGAGTTGCATGGTGGTCATCGCAGGTCGGGAATCAAGGGAGAAGAGTGGCCTGGTCGGGCGCAGCCAACCAACGTTCGACGATCACGGCCGCGGCCATGGCATCCAGTGCCTCGGCATCGCGGCGACGCTTGCGCCCATCGGCACGCTCACGCGCAAAGCGCTGCGCGGCTTCGACCGAGCTGGAGCGCTCATCGATCAACACCACCGGCAGCGCATAGCGCTCGCGCAGTTGACGGGCGAATGCATGGGCACGCTTGCGCGCAGGCTGGTCTTTGTCGTCCAGGGTGAGCGGGTCGCCCACCACCAGGCCATCGGGCCGCCACTGCTTGTGCACGCGATCCAGTGCCACCCAGTCCGGGCCGCCGGCGTGCACGTTGACGACCGCCACCGCACGAGCGCCGGCACCCAGCGCGGTACCGACCGCCACGCCGATCCGGTGCGACCCCACGTCGAAGCCCAGCACCGTGCCATCGGGGCGGAGGGTGCCCGCCTCAGGCATGCCCGGAATAATCCGTCAGCCGGAACAGATCCACGCCGATGCGCCCGGCGGCGGTCTGCCAGCGATCTTCCAGGGCGGTATCGAACAGCACATCGGCATCGGACGGCGCGGTGAGCCAGCTGTTCTCGCCGAGTTCGAATTCCAGCTGCCCCGCCCCCCAACCTGCACAACCCAGCGCTACCAGCGCATTGCGCGGGCCTTCGCCGGCAGCCATGGCTTCGAGGATGTCGCGCGAGGTGGTCAGGAACACGCCCTGCCCCACTTCCAGGCTGGAATCCCATTCGCGCGCATCGTCGTGGATGACGAAGCCGCGCTCCGGATGCACCGGCCCGCCATTGAGCACGATCTGCTCGCGCAGCTGCGCATCTTCGGTCTCGATCCCCATCTGCGAGAGCACTTCGCCCACGGTGTACTCGGACGCGCGGTTGACCAGCACCCCCATCGCGCCATTTTCGTCGTGCTGGCAGATCAGCGCGACGCTGCGCGAAAACGTGGGATCGGACAGCGCCGGGAGCGCAATCAGCAGTTGGTTGGCCAGCGGCGTAGGTAAAACGGACATGGCCGCATTCTAGCCGTTCGCTCCGCCGCGCGCTGCGCCAATGCGATACTGCAGCCCGACACCGCCAAGGACCGACGATGCTGCCCCCACCGACCAACGCGGCCGCACACCCCGACGCGCCGCTGCCGCGACAGATCCGCGCATCCATCGTGCTGGTGGCACTGTTGCAAGGCGGCCTGCTGTACCTGGCGGCGCTGGGCGAACAGCACGGCGTGCGGCCGTTCACCGAACTGGGCATGCGCATCTGCTGGTACACCCTGGTGATGACGGTGCCCAGCATGGTGCTGCTGAGCCTGCAGCAGCTACGCGATCGCCGCCTGTGGCAGCACATCGCCGGCAGCACGCTGGTACTGGCCGCCCTGGCGGGCTGGGCAGCGTGGAGCGCCACCGGTGCGCCAGGCCTGCGGACCGCGGCAGTGCTGTGGCCATTCGGCTTCACCGTCACGGCCGGGTGGTTCGTCGCCCTGCCCTGGTTGCAGTCTCGACAACAGCACGGCCACTGGCGGGCGGACTACCGCGACCTGTTCGAACACGCCTGGCAGAACGCCCTGACCCTGGCACTGGCGCTGCTGTTCGTGTGGGTGTGCTGGATGGTGCTGTGGTTGTGGGCCAGCCTGTTCGCATTGGTCAAGATCATGGTCTTTCGCGAGCTGTTCCGCGAACAGGCCTTCATCTACCTGGCGACCGGCATCATGACGGGGCTGGGCATCCTGATCGGGCGCACCCAGCACCGCGCGGTGCAGGTGATGCGGCAGATCCTGTTCGCGTTGTGCACCGGCCTGCTACCGCTGCTGGCCGGCATCGCACTGCTATTTGTGCTGGTACTGCCGTTCACCGGCCTGCAGGCGCTTTGGCAGACCCGCTCGGCCGCAGCGATCCTGTTGAGCCTGGTGTTCGGGCTGGTGCTGTTCACCAACGCGGTCTATCGGGATGGCGACGTGCAGCCACCGTATCCGCGCTGGCTGCGTCGGGTGGTCGAGGCCGGGCTGCTGAGCCTGCCGGCGCACGCCGGGCTGGCAGCCTATGCCCTGGCGCTTCGCATTGGCCAGCATGGCTGGACTGGCGAGCGCTTCTGCGCGGCGGTGCTGGCGTCACTGGCGCTGGCCTACGCGCTGGCCTACGCCTTCGCAGTACTGCGGCCGCGCGCCGACCGCTGGCTGCCGCACCTGGCCAGCGGCAACCTGCTGCTGTCATGGGTGGTGATCGGCCTGGCGATCCTGATCAACAGCCCGTTGCTGGACCCTTACCGCATCACGGTGCAGAGCCAGATGCAGCGGCTGGCCACCGGCACGCCCGAGAGCGAGAAAACGAATCTGCAATTCCTGCGCTTCGACAATGGCCGGCGTGGCTATCTGGCGGTGCAGTCGCTGCGCGACGATCCCGCGTTTGCGGGCGATGCCGCACGCCAGCAAGCGCTGGGCCGGCTGCTGGCACGCACCGAACGCTGGGACCGTGACGAGCAGGCACAGCCGCCAGCAAGCAACGAGCTGACCGACCTGGCCCAACTCCGCAAGCAGGTGGTCGTTGCCGCCGGCAAGGCAGCGCCGCCAGCCGATTGGTGGACCTATCTACTGACGTCCACCCCACGCCTGCAGGATCGCGGCCAGTGCACGCAGCGCGACAGCGATTGCGTGGTCAGCAGCGACGATCTGGATGGCGATGGCCAGCCCGATGTACTGCTGTGCAATGTAAAGGGCGAGTACGCGATCGATTGCGTGCTGTATGCGCGCAACGCGGCCGGTTGGTACCAGGCCGGCACGATCCGGCACCATTCCGGCGGCGGCAACGCCCAGGAGCGGCTACGCCAGGCGCTGCGCAACGGGCAGTTGCAGACGCGCCCCACGCGCTGGCCGGACCTGATTCTGCCCGAAGGCACCCGCATCGACATCACGCCAAGCGCCGACGGCATCAATCCGCCGCCTCGCCCATGAGCGCCTATTGTGCGATCGCGCCGGGTCATCCGGTGCATGCGCATTACCACGATCACGAATACGGCTTTCCGCAGCGCGAGGACCCTGAGTTGTTCGAACGGCTGGTGCTGGAAATCAACCAGGCCGGCCTGAGCTGGGAAACCATCCTGCGCAAGCGTGCCAATTTTCGCCTGGCCTACGACGGCTTCGACGTGGATACCGTGGCGGCCTATGGCGATGCGGATGTCGCGCGCCTGCTGGGCGATGCCGGCATCATCCGCAACCGCCTGAAGATAGTGGCGGCCATCCACAATGCGCAGGTCATCCAGACCCTGCGCCGCTCGCACGGCAGCTTCGCGCAGTGGCTGGACGCGCAGCATCCGCTGGACAAACCGGCCTGGGTCACATTGTTCAAGAAGACCTTTCGCTTCACCGGCGGCGAGATCACCGGCGAGTTCCTGATGAGCCTGGGCTACCTGCCCGGCGCGCATCACCCCGGCTGCCCGGTATACACGCGGGTCGCAGCCCTGGCACCGCCCTGGATGCGCAGCGTGTGATGCAAGCTCTGCGCACCGCGCCTGCCCGCCAGGCCTCGCGCGCCGGCAGCGCACCCGGCGCCTGCGTTCCTGCCGATTGCCACACCCGCGTAGTGGCGCGTCTACCCTCGCGCAGTCACACGCCCATGTATCGGTGCGGGCGGTGGTTGAACATCAAGACCAGGCTCAGCATCAACGCGCCCAACGCCGAATACAACACCTTGTGCGGCGCCAGCACGGCGAAGGCCACCAGCATCAGCATGGTATCGAAGCTCATCTGCACCTTGCCGGCGCTCCAGCCGCGTTCGCGCTGCAGGTAGACCGCCAGGATGCCGATGCCGCCCAGGCTGCCACGGTGGCGGATGAAGAACAGGATGCCCAGGCCCGACAGCGCGCCACCGGCAATGGCCGAGAATGCAGTGCTCATCTGCGCGTAATCGGCCCAGCGCGGCAGCAGGTCGGTCAGCGCACCGCAGGCACCCACCGCAGCAAAGGTCTTCAAGGTGAATTCCCAGCCCATGCGGCGCACGCTCAGCCAGTAGAACGGCAGGTTGACCAGCACGAACACCAGGCCGAAGTTCCAGCCCAGCGCGTAGTGCAGCAGGAACGCCACGCCGGCCATGCCACCGATCATCAACCCGCCCTTGGCGAAGATGGCCAGACCCAGCGAAGCGACCAGGGTCGCCAGCAGCATGCCCTGCACGTCTTCGGCCACCGAATGATGGTAAGCACGGTCGTCGGCCGCGGTGCCCGCCGAATCCGGCGGTGGCGTCAATGGGCCGGAGGTGACCACCGCGCCGTCATCGGGCAACGGCGCCTGCTCCGGACGCAGATCGGAATCGGGAAGGCTCACAAGGGTGGGGACTGCAGTGGGGTGCGGTATTAGTCCTACTGTGTCATAAAAATGTTATTCTGCAGGCAATCCACACCGTGCTGAGATGAACATGGCCGCAGTCAGTCACCAAGCGCGTTTTT
>NZ_MDED01000051.1 GCF_002939885.1 Xanthomonas cucurbitae | reverse complement strand
GCGACGGCGCTGATGCGCTGCAAGCCTTGCCCAGAGCGAGTTTTGCGCATGGCAAGCAACTTTCTTGGCTGAGGGATGGGGCTAATCAGGTCGGCAATTGATCGAAAACTGGCATGTTTCTGATTTTCACATCAGCGCAGCGAGAGGACGCAAGGAAGCGACCGGCGACTCTGAACACCTGTCGGAAAGCGGCGACAACTTGCCGCTAGTTGCGCAATACATGAATGAACGTCATCCGGATGTATTTCGACGCATCCTGGACATCATGGCGCGTCGCGTCCCGGGAGTCGCCTCGGTCGAACCCAAGCTGATGGACGACGGTTATCTGACGCTACGTTTCCAGGACGGTTCTTTCAAGACCCCTTTCCTTGATCGTTACGTGTCTGACGGCACGATCAAAATGTTCGCCTATCTGGTCCTCCTCTACGACCCCTCCCCTCATCCGCTGCTGTGCGTCGAGGAGCCAGAAAACCAGTTATACCCACAACTCATGACCGAACTGGCCGAAGAATTTCGCATGTATGCGGAACGTGGCGGCCAGGTGTTGGTCTCCACGCACTCGCCTGACTTTTTGAATGCCACCGAACTCGACGAGGCCTGCTGGCTGGTGAAGCGAAATGGTCGAACCGAGGTCCATCGCGCGCGTGACAATCAACAAATTGCCAGCTACGTGAATGAAGGCGACCAACTTGGTTATCTGTGGAAGCAAGGATTCTTCGAAGGAGTCGACCCGCAATGAGGGAGCTGGTATTTCTCTTGGAAGAGCCTTCTGCCCGGGCCATGTTGGAAAGCTTGCTGCCGCGACTCTTGTCAAGCGACATCCAATATCGGCTTATTGCGTTCGAAGGAAAGCAAGATCTTGAAAAACAAATTGAACGCCGTATCCGTGGCTATCAGAATCCGCTCGCCCGATTTGTCATACTGAGAGACTTGGACAGCCACCCAGACTGCCGAGCGGTAAAGCAGAATCTTCTGGAACTTTGCAGGCGTTCCGGAAAAATTCAATGCTGTCTTGTTAGAATTGCGTGCACGGAGCTTGAGACCTTCTACTTAGCAGATCTCGCGGCGGTTGGCATGGCCTTACAGATGGAGCGGCTTTTCTCCTATCAAAATAACCGTAAATTCAGATCCCCAGATGCGCTTGGCAATCCGAGTAAAGAGCTTAAATTCATCACAGGTAGTCGATATCAAAAAGTGGCTGGCTCGCGGGAGATTGGGAAGTATCTTCAATTAGACAATGCTCGCTCTGCGAGCTTTCGCAACCTAGTGACTGGTGTCAAACGAATGGAAGCCGAACTATTGACTGCCCTGGGCTGAAGATACGAAGTTACTGATGGGAGTTCGCGTCCCTACAGGCTCCAACCGATCCATTGGGCTAGCGCTTTAAGCGATATCGGACGGCACACGAACGAGCGCAAACGCGCGATGTAAGTCAGAGCATGCGCGAAGCGCGTGGGTAGGCCACCTACTGACAAAGGACTAGCCGGCCTGTACACCGATGGCGCGCCCCTGCGGCAATAATGTCCGGGCACGCTTGCCCTTCAACAGACCGTGGCCACCACCTCCTTCGAATCCCGCCTCAGCCGCTTGTGGGCCCATGAAAAGGCCAGCTACGGACTGCGTGTGTTCATCGCGCTGGCGGTGGCGATGGGCGTGTGCTGGCACTGGCAACAGCTCACTGCGGTGCCGGCGCTGTTCCTGGGCATCATCGCCAGCGCCATCGCCGAGACCGACGACAACTGGCTGGGACGTACGAAATCGGTACTATTGTCGTTGCTGTGTTTTGCCGCTGCCGCCGCGGCCGTGACGCTGTTGTTCCCCTACCCGCTGCCCTTCGTGATCGGCATGGCGCTGGCCACGTTCTCGCTGACCCTGCTGGGCGCACTGGGCGAGCGCTATGCCTCCATCGCGCAGGCCACGGTGGCCTTGTCGATCTACGCCATGATCGGCATGGACCAACATGGCAGCCACGATCCGCGCATTGCCTGGCAGGGTGCAGCGTTACTGATGATCGGGGCCGGATGGTACGGCGGGCTGTCGATCCTGTGGACCATCCTGTTCGCCAACCGCCCGGTGCGCGAGCGGCTGTCGCGGCTGTTCTTCGAACTGGGCCTGTATCTCAGGCGCAAGGCCGATCTGTTCGAACCGGTGCGGCAAAGCGACCTGCATGCGCGCCGGCTCGCACTGGCCGAGCAGAATGCCCGCGTGGTGGCTGCGCTCAATGCTGCCAAGACCGCCATCATCAGCCGCTTCGGCCGTTCGGGCCGGCCGGGCGTGCAGTCGGGCCTGTATTTCAGGCTGTATTACATGGCACAGGAATTCCACGAGCGCGCCAGTTCCTCGCATTACCCGTATGAAGCGTTGACCGACGCGTTCTTCCACAGCGATGTGCTGTACCGCTGCCAGCGCCTGCTCGCTCTCCAGGGCAAGGCCTGCGCGGCGCTGGGCGAAGCGATCCGCCTGCGCCAGCCATTCGACTACGGCGACAACAGCCGCCTGGCCACCGACGACCTGCGCCAGTCGCTGGATTACCTGCACGGGCGCGCCGATCCCGCGCTGACGCGCCTGCTGGGCGCGCTAGAACTGTTGGTCGTCAACCTGCAGACCATCGAACGGCGCTTGTCCGAAGCAGCGCAGTCGGACTCTACCAGCGACCAGATCGATACGCGCCTGCGCGATTCTTCGCCGCATACGTTGCGCGACATGGCCGCGCGCCTGAGCCAACAACTCACGCCCGGCTCGCTACTATTCCGGCATGGTCTGCGCATGGCCATCGCACTGGTAGTGGGCTATGGGGTGATGCACGTCATCCATGCCGATCACGGCTATTGGATCCTGCTCACCACCGCGTTCGTCTGCCGCCCCAACTACGGCGCCACCCGGCTGCGGCTGGTGCAACGCATCGCCGGCACCTTGATCGGCCTGGTCGCCACCTGGGCACTGATGCAGTTATTTCCCAGCACCGAAGTGCAGCTGCTGCTCGCATTGGTGGCCACCCTGGTGTTCTTCATCGCGCGCACCGACCGCTACATGCTGGCCACCGCCGGCATCACGGTGATGGCGCTGTTCTGCTTCAACCTGCTCGGCAATGGCTTCGTGCTGATCTGGCCGCGCCTGATCGACACCGTGATCGGCTGCGCCATCGCCGCGGCGGCCTCGTTCCTGATCCTGCCCGACTGGCAGGGCCGCCGCCTCAATCAGGTGATGGCCACGGTGCTAGCCAGCTGCGCGCGGTATCTCACCCAGGTGCTGGAGCAATATGCCAGCGGCATGCGCGACGACCTGCCCTACCGCATCGCGCGCCGCGACATGCACAACGCCGATGCCGCGCTCTCGGTAGCGCTGTCCAACATGCTGCGCGAGCCGGGCCGCTACCGGCGCAACCTGGAAGCGGGGTTCCGCTTCCTGGCGCTGTCCAACACCTTGCTCGGCTATCTCTCCGCACTGGGCGCGCACCGCGCCGCACTGGAGGGCGAACACGATGCCGCCATCGCCCGGGCCGGCGAGTATCTGCAGCGCGCGCTCGGCGCGCTCGCCACCGCATTGGGCCAGCACCAACCGCTACCGCTGCACGACGAACGCGAAGCACTTGCCATGGCCGAAGCGCTCGAACAGCATGCCGTGCAGCTACCGCCCAAGCAGCGCCTGGTGCGCGACCAACTGGCGTTGACCCTGCGCCTGCTGCCCACGTTGCGTGCTGCAGCGCTGGCCGTCACCGATGCACCGGGCGAAGGTGCAGCCCCCCTGGCAGTGAACAAGCTCTAACGGTCATGGCGAAGGCCGCCTGGACGTGATCCTCATGGGGCCGGCCCGCACCGGCGGCGGTGTCGGCGCAGCGCCTGCCGCTGCACCACGAACCGCTTGCGCTGATCGTGACATCCAGCCGCCGCTTTGCCGCACGCACGCGGGTGGCGCTGCCGGGCTGGTGGCCGGCGCCGGTGTGCGCGGCATCTCGCTGTGGCCTTCGCGCAGGCCGGGCTGGGTCAGCGCCCGCAAACGAACCGCCAGGTCGGCATCGCGCGCGCTGCATCGCGATCCACCTGCGCACCGTCCAAGCCTGCTAGGCTGCGCGCGTTCGCAAAGGAAACTGCATGTCCGGTCACAGTCAGTTTGCCCTGCTCAGGCAGCGCCGCTTCTTGCCGTTCTTCGCCGTCCAGGCGCTGGGCGCGTTCAACGACAACGTGTACCGGCAGGCCATCATCGGCCTGCTGTTCTACCTGGGCATCGACGCGGCGCAGCGCACGCTCTATACCAACCTGGCGCCGGCGCTGTTCATCCTGCCGTACTTCCTGTTCTCCGCACTGGCCGGGCAGATCGCCGAAAAGCTGGAAAAACAGCGGCTCATCGTCATCACCACCACGATGGAGATCGCCATCATGTCGCTGGCTGCGGTGGGCTTCATCACCGAAAACATGGTGATCCTGCTGGTGGCCCTGTTCTGCACCGGGCTGCAATCCACGCTGTTCGGGCCGGTGAAGTATTCGATCCTGCCCTCGGTGCTCAAGCCCGAGGAACTCACCGGCGGTAACGGCCTGGTCGAGATGGGCACTTCGATCTCGATCCTGTGCGGCATGATCTTCGGTGGCTTGATCTTCCAGATCGCCGGCAGCCATGGCCCGGAGGCGGCGGCCACCGCGGTGATCGTCATCGCGCTCACCGGCAACCTGGTGGCGCGGCTGGTACCGCGCGTCGATGCCGGCGCGCCGGACTTGCAGATCAACTGGAACCCCATCCCCGAATCGCGCGCCATCATGCGCCTGACACGGCGCACGCCGGCAGTGCGCAACGCGGTGCTGGGCGTGTCGTGGTTCTGGTTTGTCGGCACCGTGCTCACCGCGCAGTTGCCCACCTACGCGCAGCTCAACCTCGGCGGCCAGCAGGACCTGTACGTGTTCGCGCTGGCGCTGTTTTCGATCGGTACCGGGGTGGGGTCGTTGCTGTGCGAACGGCTGTCCGGGCGCACCGTGGAAATCGGCCTGGTGCCGCTGGGCGCGTTCGGCATCAGCGCGTTCCTGCTGGACCTGTATTTCGCCCGTCCCGGTGCCGCGCCGGCCACCGGCCTGTCGATCGGCCTGTTCGTGCAGCAAGCCGGTAGCGTGCGGCTGATCGTGGACCTGGTCGGCGTCGGCCTGTTCACCGGCCTGTTCGTGGTGCCGTTGTTCGCGCTGATCCAGAGCCGCACGCCCAAGGCCGAACTCTCGCGCGTGATCGCCGGGCTCAATATCCAGAACGCATTGTTCATCGTGGCCGCGGCGGTGATCGGCATCGCGCTGCAGCTGCCGCAAGTGATGCTGTTCGGGCAGCGCATTCCGATGCCGGGGCTGAGCATCCCGCAGGTGTTCCTGGCGCTGGCGATCGCCAACACGCTGGTGGCGCTATGGATCTTCACCCTGGTGCCCGAGTTCCTGATGCGCTTTCTCAGCTGGGTGCTGGTGAGCGTGTTGTACCGGCTGCGCGCGCGCGACATCGACACGCACGTGCCCGACGACGGCGCCGCATTGCTGGTGTGCAACCACGTTAGCTACATGGATGCGCTGATCCTGTCGGCGGTGATCCCGCGACCGGTGCGCTTTGTCATGTACTACAAGATCTTCCGCATTCCGGTGATGCGCTGGATCTTCCGCACCGCCAAGGCCATCCCGATCGCCGGCGCGCGCGAAGATCCGGCACTGATGCAGCAGGCCTTCGACCGCATCGATGCCGCGCTGGCCGATGGCGAGCTGGTGTGCATCTTCCCCGAAGGCGCGTTGACCAAGGATGGCGAGATTGCCGCCTTCAAGTCCGGTGTCGAGAAAATCCTGCAACGGCGCAGCGTGCCGGTGATTCCGATGGCCCTGCGGGGCATGTGGTCGAGCATGTGGAGCCGGCGCGACACGCGGCTGGGACGCATGCGCGTACCGCGTCGGATGCGCGCGCAGATCGAGGTGGTTGCCGGCCCCGCCATCGCCGGCGACCAGGCCAGCGCCGCTCTGCTCGAACAACAGGTACGCACGCTGCGTCAGGAGCGTCCCTGAGCCACCCGGCGCAAGCTTTACGTCCATCGCGCACCGCGAGTAGCCTGTGCGCCTTTGCACGCTTGACCGCCGCGTTCGCCAAGCGGGCGCGGCAGTTTGTACCGGGGGACGTCGTCGTGCGCAATCGTTTGCCGTTATTTACCACCCAAGGAGCTTCACCATGAGTGCCATTCCGCCGCCGATCCAACCACCTCCCACCATGTCGTCGCCGCCTCTCCAGCCGATCAGGAATCATCTGGTCTGGTCAATCGTCATGACGGTGCTTTGTGTGCTGATCTGCTGTTCGTGCTGGAGCATTCCCGGCATCGTGACCGGCATTGTGGCGATTGTTTTTGCTGCGAAAGTAAATCCGCTGCTCAACGCGGGAGACATTCAGGGCGCCATCAAGGCCTCAAGTACCGCGAAAGTCCTCGCCTGGGTGACGACCGCGATCTTTGCGCTTGGACTGCTCCTGTGGCTGGTTTCAATCGCCAGCCTTGGTGTAGACGGCTATAGAGCAAAAATCCTCGAAATGCAGCAACAAATCGAGAGTTCAAGGTAAGCGTGTCCAAAAGACTGCTCTATCTCTCGTTGGCACCAGCTGCAATGGCAGCTGGTGTCGGCACATGGATTTTTTGGAAATTTGATCCAAACCTACCCGGCAATCCGTTTCCTCCCTGTCCCTTCCATGCACTCACGGGTCTTTACTGTCCTGGATGCGGAATTACCCGCGCGCTTCATGCGCTGGTGCACGGGGACTTGGTCACAGCGCTTGGAATGAATGCACTGGCAGTCGGGCTATTGGCACTGGTACCGTTTGTCGTGCTCTGGCACCAGGGCTGGCAACCCGCCATATTCCGGCCCATGGCGCGCGGATTGAGTTCACCGTGGCTTTGGATCACGCTACTGCCCGGATTTTGGATTGCACGCAATCTGCCTTGGTTTCCATTTACGCTGCTTGCGCCGGGGTGATCGCTTCCGCATGTTGAGGGCGTGAGACAGCAATGGATAAGAACTCTTGCATCTCAGCACGTCTACGCAGGCAAAGACCGGTGGATCCACCTTGATTGACTGAGAACAATCGGCAGGTCGACGCCACGTGCAAGGCGCACCCATAGCGCTACCGCACCCAACCTGCAATCACCAGCAACGCCAGCACCACCATCCACAGCAGCAGCACGCGCCACACCAGGCTCATGGCATCACGCACTTCCGGCAGGCGGCGCCACACCGGCACCAGGCCCGAGTAGGTGTAGTCGTGGGCTTCGTCGCGCAGCTCGGCACTGACGCTGGCACGCGCCACCGCGCCCAGGAAATGCGGCTCCAGCGTCCAGCGGTTGCCGTGCGCTTCGCGCCACGCCCGGAACACGGTGTCGAAATTGCCCACCAACGCCATCGACACCGTCATCGACTGCGCCACCGGCCACTCCAGCGCAGCCAGCAACCAGCGCGCGCCAGCCAGATTGCGTGGCGGCAGCAGCACCGCCAACGGGCTTTCCACCGCCAGGGCGGTCAGCCGATACAACACCGCACCGAACGGCCCCAGCAGCAGGAACCACCACAGCACCGCGAACCAGCGGCGCAAGCCATTGACCACCACCGCTTCCACCAGCGACGGCGCATCTTCATGCACGCTGCCCCCGGCCGCCTGCAGATGCGAGATCGCCTCGCGGCGCGCGGCAGGCGCATCGGCATCGATCACCGCTTCCACATCGCGGTCCAGGTCGCGCGGCCCCCAGGTCCAGGCCAGTACGGCCATGCCGAACAACAACGCCAGGAAACCGTGCCACACATCGTCCAGAACCCATTGCAGCAGCACCACCACGAACAGCACCGGCAACAGCGCCAGCAGTACGCCGTAGCGGCCCTGCCACGCACCGTTGTCGGCTGCGGCGCTGTCCAGCCGGCGCAGCCACCGCGCGAACCAGTCGAAGCGCCGCAGCCTGGCCACCTGGGCCGGCACCAGATGCCCCAGGGCGAGGGCGACAACGACGGCAACCAGGGTCGTGAACATGGATTTCCTCCTCAACCGAGTCTAGACGAGCGCAACCAGCGCCCATGCAACCGCCCCGCCGCGTGATGCCCCCTGCTGACGGCCAGGTGCGTCAGCGGCGCATGGACGCCGGCCCCGCTACGGTGGCAGCGGCGATGCAAGTGCTCAGCCATGCGTGCGATGCCAGTGTTCGATCAGCGCGCGCGCAATCGAAATGGCCGGCGGCAGCCCGATCCCCTCCTCGCCGCCACGCCCTTCCAACGCCGCACCGATCTCGGCATGGCCCACCCAACGCGCATCTTCCAGTTCGCCGGTGACCTGCGGCACCTCGCTGGCCGCCGCATGCGCGGTGAAGCCCAGCATCAACGCGCCGGGAAACGGCCAGGGCTGCGCGCCGAGATAGCTGCAGTGCTGGATCCGCACGCGGGTTTCCTCGTGCACCTCGCGCGCCACCGTCTGTTCCAGCGACTCGCCCGGCTCGACGAAGCCGGCGATCACCGAATAGCGCCGCGGTGCCCAGCTGGCCTGACGGCCCAGCAGCAGCCGTTGCCCGTCGCTGACCGCCACGATGATCGCCGGGTCCACGCGCGGGTAGTGTTCGGCCTGACATTGCGTGCAGTGCGCGATGAAGCCGGCGCGGCGAAACACGATCACGCCGCCACACACGCCGCAGTAGCGCGTACGTGCCTGCCAATGCAGCATCGCCCGCGCATACGACGCCACGGTCGCGATCTCCGCAGGCCATTCGGCCGCCGCCTGACGCAGGTCCACGCGCTGCGGCGCCGTCACCGCCAGCGGGTCGGCCGACAGGCAGAACCACCCCTGGCCATCGCGCAGGCCCAGGAAGATCGCCGCCTCCGGGCTGTCGGCAAGTGCCGCACCCTGTAGCAACAACGGCTGGCCCTGGGCATCGGCCAGGGCGGTGCCCTTGGCATCGATCAGCAGCACGCGGGCCTGCGGCCACAGGTGCGCCAACGCTGCAGGATCGTCACGCAAGGCATCGCCGCGATCGAGCGGCGCGTGGGCGAAGGCAAACGCGGACAATGGAGAGGAAGGCGCTGACATCGACGCAAGCCTGCCGACAATCGGCAGTACCCGCAACCGTGGTGCAAGCAATGACCGCCTCTGTCGCGGTGCCTGTTCAGCCACAGCGCGCCATGCAGGCGGGGGAACACGGCGACGCTGGCGCAGGATCACCACCGCAGCGATGACGGCCCGCCTCGCCTCGACGACGAAGCCATCCCTGCGGCAGTGCAGCGGGCCAGGCAAGCGACCCCTGCACGCGCTGCGCAGCCATGACCGACGCGGTCGCCGGCCGAGGAAGGTACATCAGACGCTGAAGCTGCTCCCACACCCGCAGGTGGTCTTGGCATTGGGGTTGCGGATCACGAACTGCGCACCGGTCAGGCTCTCGGTGTAGTCCACTTCGGCGCCCATCAGATACTGCAGGCTCAGCGGATCCACCAGCAGCGTCACACCGTCGGTGGCCACGGCCAGATCGTCTTCGGCCCGATTCTCGTCGAACTCGAAGCCGTACTGGAAGCCGGAACACCCACCGCCCTGGATGTACACGCGCAGGGCCAGGTCGGCGTTGCCTTCTTCCTGGATCAGCTCGCGCACCTTGGCGGCGGCAGCGCCGGAAAAGTTCAACGGCCGGTCGATGGACTGGTAGTCCGGCGCCGGTGCGGCAGTGGGAAGCGAGACGAGAGTGCTCATGCCGTCAGCATGGGGGCCGGGCCGCTCCACTTCAAGCCGGCGGCGCGCTGGCGCGTCGGCCGCGCAGCGCTCAGGCCTCGGCGGTCTCGGCCTGCGCGGCCTTGGCCGGCTCGGTGCGGCTGCCTTCCGGCGCTGGCAGCGCTGCAGTGGCGCCAGCGGTGGCGGCATGGATCAGGCGCCCGGTGAGCTGCGCGCCGGCGCTCATCTCCACCACCTGGTAGTGCACATTGCCCTGCACACGCGCATTGGCGGCCAGTTCCACCCGCTCGGCCGCATGGACGTCGCCGGTCAGCTGACCATTGATGATGACCACCGGCACGCGCACCTCGCCCTCGATGCTGCCCTGCTCGGCCACGGTCAAGGTGGCGCTGGCGCCGTCTTCGGCAATCACCTTGCCCAGGATGCGGCCTTCCACGTACAAGCCGCCGCTGAACACCAAATCGCCGCGAATCACCACCTGCGGCCCGATCAGGGTGTCGACCACGGTCTGCGCACCACGGTTTGACTTGGTTCCGAACATGAGCTACTCCCCCGCGCCATTGCCGGCGATTTTCCAGTCGAATGTCTGAGTGACCGGCGCCCCATCGCCGCTGAGGGAGATTTTGACACGTTGCGGGGTGAAATCCTTCGGCAGGATCAGGCTGCCATCCAATTGCTGGAAATAGCGGAACGAATACGGTTGGCCGGCGGCATCGGGCTTCTGGTGCAACTCGTTCCAGCTCACCGTCACCAGCTTGCCGGCGCGCACGCCTTCCACCGCAAAGCGCAGCTGGCCCTGGCTGATCGCGCCGCGGTTGAGGTTCTGGGTCAGCACCACGCTGTAGTTCCAGGTGCCGCCGGCCTCGGCGGTGAACTGCACCGAATGCGCATTGAGCCCCTTGCGCTGCGCGGTGGAGCCCACCAGGCGCTCGTAGAAGGCCACGTCGGCGCGCAGTGCGGCGATCTGCTCGTCGCGCTCGGCCAGCGAGGCCTGCACCTCGGTATTGGCAGCGCGGCTGATCTTGTCGGACATCGCCAGGTTGACCTGGCGCTGCTGCAACTGCGCAATCTGCCGCTGCTGCTGGGCCTGGCGGCGTTGTGCCTGCTGCAATGCCGCCTCGGCCTGGGCCAGGCGCGGTGCGGCCGTCCGCGTGGCCATCCACCACACCCCGCCCAGCGATGCCAGCCACAGCAGGGCTATCACGCCCCACAACCAGCGACCGCCGGAACGGCCGCCGCCCGACTCCCGATGGACGATCTGAACGCGTGCGGCTGGTCTCATGGGCATCGGGTCCGGACGGGCCGGCGTGGGTCGGCGGCGTAGTGTGCCAGAGCCTGGTCGGCGGTCGCGCTGGCGCTGGACCGGCGGTTATCCGATAGTTCCGCATTGTCCGCAGGAAGCAGCGCCATGAGCGAGGCCCATCTGTTCGTGATCGGCATCCTGCTGGCCTGGCTGGCCGGCATCCGCGTCTACCTCACCGTGTTCGGGGTCGGCCTGGCCGGC
Organism: Xanthomonas cucurbitae; assembly: GCF_002939885.1. Lineage (GTDB taxonomy): Bacteria > Pseudomonadota > Gammaproteobacteria > Xanthomonadales > Xanthomonadaceae > Xanthomonas > Xanthomonas cucurbitae. Next base: position 7,158 of record NZ_MDED01000051.1, on the reverse strand, counting down.
CTGCTCGGCTGGATCGAGCTGCCGCCTGCCCTGCATCCAGCGCAGTCCTGGTGGGTGCTGGGCACCTCCGGCGCACTGGCGGTGGCCGAATTCTTTGCCGACAAGATCCCCGGCGTGGATTCGGGCTGGGACCTGTTGCAGACCCTGGCGCGGGTGCCGGCCGGTGCGTTCCTGGCTGCGGCCACACTGTCGCCCGATGGCGACCTGAGTCCCGGTGCGCTGGCCGCCGGCGCGGGAGTGGCGCTGACCAGCCACACGCTCAAGGCCGGCACCCGCGCACTGCTCAATACCTCGCCCGAGCCGGCCAGCAACTGGGTCGCCTCGCTGGCCGAGGACACCATCGCCACCACTGCGCTGGCCCTGGCCCTGGCGCAGCCGTGGTTGGCGCTGGGCATTGCGGTGGGAGCCAGCGTCCTGGTGGCGCTGGGGGTGTGGTGGGTGTGGCGGCTGTTGTGGCGGGGCATGCGTCGGCTGGCAGCGCCGCTGCGCGCAATCACCACACCCGCTGCACGCCGCTCCCCGCTATCGTGAAGTTCATCGCATAATCATCGCGACTGCAGGGAGTATCGATGGCCGCCCGAGATCCGGTTCCATTCACCACCCGTGACGACACCACCACGCGTCAGCGTCCGTTGCGTGCCGAGACGCCGCCAGCCGACCATTGGCGCCGCTGGGCGGACGACGACGCCACGCCCGAAGACGCTGCCCCGGTGAGCGCGGCGATCATTCCTGCGCCCGCCGGCGTGCCACGCCAGGCCCTGTCGAGCGCGCCGGCACAGGCGGCGGCCAACGCCGGCGGCACGCACGCGGCCGGGCCTGCAACGTCGGCATCGATGGCGCCTGCCGCCGCGCAGGACAGCGGCGACGACGTCGCCGCCGATGCACCGTACCGGGTATTGATCGTCGAAGACGACCGCTCGCAGGCGCTGTTCGCGCAGAGCGTGCTGCATGGCGCCGGCATGCATGCGCAGGTGGAAATGACCGCTGCCAGCGTGCCGCAGGCGATCCAGGACTATCACCCGGACCTGATCCTGATGGATCTGCACATGCCCGAGCTCGATGGCATCCGCCTGACCACCTTGATCCGTCAGCAACCCGGCCAGCAGCTGCTGCCGATCGTGTTCCTCACCGGTGATCCGGACCCGGAGCGCCAGTTCGAGGTGCTCGACAGTGGCGCCGACGACTTCCTGACCAAACCGATCCGTCCGCGCCATCTCATCGCAGCGGTGTCCAACCGTATCCGTCGTGCACGCCAGCAGGCATTGCAGCACACCGGCGAGCAGGCCAGCGCACGCAGCAATCCGGAAACCGGCCTACCCACCCGCGGCCATGTGATGGACCTGCTGGGCGATGCGCTGGAGCGCAAGCAGGCCGGCGGCCTGTTCTTCATCGAGATCGCCAGCGCGCTCGGCCTTCGCGAACGTTACGGCTACGCCGCCTACGAACGCCTGATGACCCAGGCCGGGCATCGCCTGGCCAGTGCCGCGCAGCCCTATCCGCTGGCCCGCCTGAACGACAACAGCTTCCTGCTGCTGGGCGTGGAGATGGACGAAGCCAGCCTGGAGCAGCGCGCGCTGGAGATCCGCGAGCGGCTCTCCGCCAACGCCTTTGCGGTCCGCGAAGAAGAAGCCGTCCACGTACGCTGCGCAATTGGCGCGGCGCCGTTGAGCCTGGGCTTCGACGATGCCGGCAGCGCGGTGGAAGCGGTCGAACGCACCGCGTTGCAGGCGCGCCTGCGCAGTGATGGCGTGCAGACCTATCTGGCGCCCAGCCAGGCCGAGCAGCAGGAGCAATTGCGCCTGGTCGAAGGCCAGCTGGAACTGGCCTATCAGCCCATCGTGGCGGTGGCCGGCGGCGACACCGCGCAGTACCAGGTGCTGCTGCGACTGCGCCAGGCCGACGGCACCCTGCTGTCGGCCGGCCAGGTGATTCCTGCCGCCGAAGCGGCCGGACGCATCGCCGATCTCGACCAGCAGGTCATGGACCACGCGCTCGGGCTGCTGCATCTGTACCAACACGCCAGCCCGCCGCTGCGGCTGTTCGTCTCGCAGTCGCCACGCACGCTGGCACGCGATGCATTCGCCGACTGGCTGCTCAACGCGCTGGTCGACCGCGGCGTGCCCGGGCAGTCGCTGATCGTGGACCTGCGCCTGGACGACGCCCTGATCCACGCCGTCACCGTGCAGCAGTTCTGCGCCAGGCTGATGCCTGCCGGGGTGCAGTTCTGCCTGAGTCAGTTCGAACCGGGCGATGAGGCCAACGCGTTGCTCAGCCAGCTACCGCTGAGCTTCGTGCGCATGGCCAACCGTTTTGCCGATGCGCATGGCAACACCGGGGTACGCGACCAGTTGCGCGGCGTGATCGATGCCGCCCACCAGCGCGGCCTGCTGGTGATCGGCCAACGCATCGAAGACCCGCAGGCAGCCGCGGCGATGTGGATGAGCGGCGTGGATTTCATCCAGGGCAACCTGGTGCAGACCGTCGGCAAGGAACTGGATTTCGACTTCACCAACGCGGTGCTCTGAGCGATGCCACAGGCGGGCAGCCCTCGCACCTGGGCCGGCCTGGCCCTGGCGGCAGCCATCGTCACGGCAACCGGCCAAGGCCTGCAATGGGCTGGCCTGCCGGGTCCGTGGCACGCGCTCGGCGCCGCCGCTGCGGTGGTCACTGTCGTGCTGGCGATCTGCACAGCCGCCGCCGCCCACCGTAGCGCGCGTGCGCAGCGCGCGCTGTCCCAGCGCGTGGACGAGGCCGACCTCGCCCACGAGCGCCTGCAACAGGAACTGCGACGCCACGGCGAGCTCGAACACGACCTGTTGCGCGCCAAGCGCGCCGCCGAAGCCGCCGCGCTGGCCAAGGGCGAGTTCCTGGCCACCATGAGCCACGAAATCCGCACCCCGCTCAACGGCATCATTCCAATGCTGGAACTGATCGCGCGCGGCCAGCTCAGCCTGGACCAGCGCGACATGCTGCAGACCGCCACCGGCAGCTCGCTGCAGCTGCTGCGCATCGTCGACGACATCCTCGACTACTCCAAGCTCGAAGCCAACAAGCTCGAACTGGAGACCACCGCCTTCAACCTGCGCGAACTGCTCGACGGCGTGGTGCAGCTGCTGCAGCGCACCGCCGAAGGCAAGCAACTGCGTCTGAGCCTGGAGATCGCGCCGTCGGTCCGCCTGCTGGTGCGCGGCGACCCGATCCGCCTGCGCCAGGTGCTGAGCAACCTGATCGGCAACGCAATCAAGTTCACCGAGCGCGGCAGCATCGACATCCAGCTTGGCCGCCTGGGCGAGACGCGCACCCAGCATCTGCTGCGCTTCCAGGTGCGCGACACCGGCATCGGCATTGCGCCGGACCAGCAGGTGCGCCTGTTCCGCTCCTTCGCCCAGGCCGATGCCTCCACCACCCGCCTGTACGGCGGCACCGGGCTGGGGCTGGCGATCTGCAAACGCATCATCGACCTGATGGGCGGGCGGATCGGCGTGGAATCCGAACCAGGGCGCGGTGCCACGTTCTGGTTCGAGATCCCGTTGCTCAAGGTGATCGGCGACCTGCCGCAGAGCAACAGCGCCGACGCGTCGCGGGTGATGATCATCAGCTCCGACACGCGCCTGCAGCAGCGACTCAGGCACCTGCTCGACAGCTGGGGGGTCTCGCACGTCTCGATGGACACCACGCAGGAAGCGCTCGAGCGCCTGCGCCGGCATCACGAGACCGAAGGCTTCCGCTGCGTCATCGCCGACCACGACACCCTGCGCTACAGCGCCCGCGCGGTGCATCGTGCACTGGCCCGGCCAGAAGAACCGGGCACCGCCAGGCTGATCTGGCTGTACGGCGACGAGCCGGTGCCGGTCGAACTGCACGACCACGCCAGCCTGGTCCCACGCCACAGCCCAGACGAGATCCTGCGAACGGTGGTACTGCCTGCAGATCCGAAGCCAGTGCCAACGCCAGCGCCGAGCGTGACCCTGCTCCCCGAGCCGCCGCCGTTGGTGCGCGCGCGCGAGGTGCATATCCTGTTGGTCGAAGACAACTCGGTGAACCTGCTGGTCGCACAGAAGCTGCTGGCCGTCCTCGGCTTCGAAGCCGACACCGCCACCGACGGCGAGGCCGCGCTGGGTCGCATGCAGGCCACCCACTACGACATGGTCTTCATGGATTGCCAGATGCCGGTGCTCGACGGCTACGCCGCCACCCGGCGCTGGCGCGCGATGGAGACCGAATCCGGCGGCCGCCCGATCCCGATCGTGGCAATGACCGCCAACGCCATGGCTGGCGACCGCGAACGCTGCCTAGCTGCCGGCATGGACGATTACCTCTCCAAACCGGTCGCCCGCGAACAGCTCGATGCCTGCCTGCAGCGCTGGCTGCCACAGCCCACGCTCCTGCCAAGCCCGTCCAGCGAAACAGTGGCGCCCGACCCGTCCAGCGAGACAGTGGCACCCGACACGTCCAGCGAAGCAGTGAAGCCCGACCCGGAAGACGCCCGCGTAGCGCCCCCGGCGCGGGCGCTGCCAATCCTGGACACCGAGGTCATCGACGAGTTGTACGAGGTCATCGGCGCGGACACCGTGACTATCCTGCAGGTGTTCCTGGACGATGCCCCCGGCATCATCGCCCAGCTCGAGGCAGCTGCGGCCAATCGCGACAACGTGCAGCTGCGCGACCTGGCCCACACGCTCAAATCCTCCAGTGCCAACGTCGGCGCGCAGGTGCTGTCCAACGCCGCACGCCGGATCGAACTGGCCGCCCGCACCGGTACCGTCGAACGCCCGTCGGCGATGGTGGCCCTGGTCATTGCCGAATACGCGCGTGCGCGCCTGGCGTTGCTGGGGCAGGTCACCCGCCTGCAGGCCGCTACCAGCGCAACCGGCTAGTGCGGCTTCATCTCGAGAGCCCCTCTCCCCTCGGGAGAGGGGTTGGGGTGAGGGTACGGCCAACCCCATACGTACCCACCCAAGCCGCCAAGGTGCAACACCTGCGAGGATCCGCCGCAAGCGCTGCCCGGGATCGTCAGTGCACCTGCAGCGATCCAGGGCCGAACAACGCCCGAGACAACCCGTCGCTTCAGTCGTCCAGCTTGGTCAGCAGGTAGTTCGGCTCGCCGATACGCGCCACCAGGTCCAGCTGGGTTTCCAGCCAGTCGATGTGCTCTTCTTCCGACTCCAGGATGTCCACCAGCAACTGGCGGCTGACGTAGTCGTTGACGGTCTCCGCATAGGCCACCGCCTCGCGCAGCACCGCTACCGCCTCGCGCTCCAGCGCTAAATCGCAGCGGAACATCTCGGTCGGGTTCTCGCCGATCCGCAGCTTGCCCAGCGCCTGGAAGTTCGGCAGCCCCTCGAGGAAGAGAATGCGGTCGGACAACGTGTCCGCATGCTTCATCTCGTCGATGGATTCCTTGTACTCATGCTCGGCCAGTTCCTTCAGGCCCCAATTCTTCAGCATCTTGGCGTGCAGGAAGTACTGATTGATCGCAGTGAGTTCGTTGTAGAGCACCTTGTTGAGGTACTCGATGACCTTGCTGTCGCCCTTCATGCGATGTCTCCGGAAATGAACCGGCCGCACTCTACCGCGTCGGCCGCCCGCATGAAGGAACGCGAATCGTGCTCAGTTGCGGGACGCGCGCGCATCGGGGGCTGTAGCGCTCCGCGCGCACCTGCCTGCGCCAGGTCCGCTCAGGCAGCGCTTGCCAGCCCCAGCAGGGGGAGCGGCAGTGCACGGCTGGCCAGCGCCTGATTCAGCAGGTCCGAGGCCATGTCCAGGCACGCGCCACAGTTGGAACCGCAGCCGGTGCGCATGGTGAGTTCGGCCAGGCTGACGCAGCCATTGTCGGCCGCTTCGCGGATCTGGTGGTCGGTGACCCCATTGCAGATGCAGACGTACACGGTATCGGTCGGGCGCTGGCGATCCGGAGAGGACCGAACGCGATTGCACCGCAAACGAGAATAGGTGTCAATTCCAAACGTTAATCATTATTAATCCGCACCGGCCGTGGCCCGCTGCGCTTGCGTGGCCGCTTGCGTGGACGGTCGTGTCCGGCTGCGCTGCTGCCCGGCAACCAGGCTTCCAGCGCACGCTCGGGCATCATCCCCACCGCCGCCTGGCCAGCGATATCCTGGGCAAGCGGCGCCAGGTGACGCAGCGCGCGCGCATAGACGCCGCGCTTGAACACCACCACGTGCTCGACCGGGTACCAGAAATCCACCCATCGCCAGTGATCGAACTCGGGCGTGTCGGTATGGTCCAGCTTGAGGTGGGATTCGTCGCCGGTGAACTGCAGCAGGAACCAGACCTGCTTCTGGCCGATACACACCTGCCGCTCGTTGTGGCGCACCGCACGGCTTGGCAGGCGATAGCGCAGCCACCCGGGGGTGGCGCCGAGCACTGACACATGCTCGGGCAACAACCCGGTTTCTTCGCGCAACTCGCGGTACATGGCTTCCACGGGCGTCTCGTCGGTATTCATGCCACCTTGCGGAAACTGCCAGCCATCCCGGCGCACGCGACGTGCCCAGAACACCTGACCGTTCTCACGCATCAGCACGATGCCGACATTTGGCCGGAAACCGTCCGGATCGATCACGATGCGGACTCCTGAAAATCTACTGTCACCGACTCTGCCACGGCCACGCCCGGCTCACAAGCTGAAAACGAAAAGCTTGACAACACGCCGATGCTTGGTGAGAATTGCCGGCTCCCTAGGCTATGTAGCTCAGCCGGTTAGAGCACAGCACTCATAATGCTGGGGTCGGTGGTTCGAGTCCACCCATAGCCACCAAGGTTTCCAGGCCTGCACAGGCATGCGATACTCTAGGACAGCACAGTTTTATTGCCCCGTCGCCAAGCGGTAAGGCACCTGACTCTGACTCAGGCATTCGGTGGTTCGAATCCATCCGGGGCAGCCAGACAACTAAAGGTCCGATCGAAAGATCGGGCCTTTTTTGTTGCCCGCACCCCTCCCCCAATCGCTACCGAGACAGGCCCTGCCGACTGCAGAATCTGCGCATCGGACAACCGTCCACGCACGCGGGCAGTAACGCCCAAAACGACAAAAGCCCGGCAATGCCCAATGCCAGTCAGTTAAGCCCCGAGGGGAGCTGATCCAGTAAAAAGGGAACGTGTTCAACACGTTCCCTTTTTTGCTTGATGAGCCTG
>NZ_MDED01000050.1 GCF_002939885.1 Xanthomonas cucurbitae | reverse complement strand
GTCTGGAGGAGGCTGGGCATGCCCACACCACCCTCGATACCGGCGGTGGTCGTGCCGCAACCGAAGTCCAGGGAGCACGTTGGTTGAATGTGATGTTGGCCAACGTCAAGCGTGCCAACGCAATGCCGGCGACGACATCGCCATCCTGCAGGCGCGCCATGCACTGTACCAAAAGGCGCGCGAGGCGACTCCAGCCCGTTGGAGTGGCCGCACGCGGAACTGGCAGCCAATCAAGGCGGCCGCCTTGAATCCCGAGAAAGAGGCGGTCGTTGCAGCGGAGGTCGTCCACCGAAAAGCAGCTTGAATCAGGCGACAACTACCTTTCAGACACCTGCCGCGTGGCCCCATACCAGGCACAGTCTGGCATAGTGGCGCGCTATTCGGAAATCACACCGCGCCTGAGCAGAATCCCGTGTATCGCCTGCGCATACTTGTTGCGTTCCGCAGGCGTTTCGGAGTGATAGGCGCCCACCGCAGCCCAGGTGTTTCCGTACTTATTGACCATCTCGCGCAACCGCCAGGCAGCTACATATACGCTGACACATGGCTGCATCAACTCATCTCTGGAGATGCCATAACTAGAAAGACGTCGCAGATGGATCGAATTGATCTGCATTTTTCCGTAGTCGATGGTGCCATTCTTGTTGACATGGATCGCTTCGGCGCGGCCACGCGATTCCTGCCAGGCGATGGCACGCAACACCCACGGATTGACATGCTGATAGCCGGCTGCTTCTTCGAAGCAGTCCGCATGTGCAAGCGGTGCTGCGCATAGTAGAAGTATCGCCATCAGCGCCCGTCGACGGCGAAAGGATAAAACGGCATATCGGGCTTGGAACACATGCCAGCCATTTTCTACTTGTAGCGTTGCGGCAAGGATGCCCCAACGTCGTGGACATTGGGCACGCATACCGTGCACTGACGCGCGCATGGACAATATATCGCTCTTGATCATCAATTGAACCTGATCGTCGTTGAGTTCTCCAGTACAGCGCCCTGGCATGCATGCTTGGTAGATCCGACGCCGCTCACTCGCGATACCATAACGGCGCGGTGCATCTGCGTGTGTTCATCGACCGAAGCGGCTATGACATAAGCGAAATCAGGCCATGCGTCGCTTCCATTACGGTCTTGCCACTGCGAACGTCGTAATATTGTTTGTGCAGGTTCGCAGGGAAAAACGCACTTTCGCGTCTTGTCAGGCGTAACTCTGTACCCTGTTCTACGTTGTGGTGGGGGAAGTGCAGCGCCCCTGGTCGCTGTGTCCCCACTGCAAGTCAGCGGCAGCACACGATTTACCCAGTTCAATCACATGAGACAGGAATTACCATGGACTCATCAATCTACAACAACTCTTCAAACTTCACCCACCTGAACATCAGAGATCTGGGGCCGCAGGAATACATGGATATCGGGCCGCAGCAATTCCAGGACCCTAACCAGCGCTCCTCCTCCGCTGCCTCCGAGCAGCAGCTGGATCAGTTGCTCGCCATGTTTATCATGACTCTGCTTCAGCAGAACCAGGGCAGCGATGCCAGTGACGGCTGTAATGGCGATAATGGCGATAACAGCTTTGGAAACAACCAATCCCAGCCCAGACAGCAGAACGGCATGAGTCCGCTGACGCAGATGTTGATGCAGATCGTGATGCAAATGATGATGGGACAGGGACAGGGCAGCGGTTTCAACAGCGGAAACCACAGTGAGCTGAACTCAAGCCTGTTCGGTAACGTCTGACAATCCACGCGCCCCATATCCCTCTGGTCATGCAGGCTGCCGCAATCTGCGGCAGCCTGCTGGCGTTATGCCCTCGGATGGTCACGAGAGGACCATGACCCGTTGGAGCCATCAAGGTGAGACGATGTGCGGCGTCAGCAGAAATAGACGCTGCATGCGCGTACCATTCTTCTGGCGATGCTTGAACAGATTTCCGAGCAGTGGAATCTTGGACAAGCCCGGTACCGCGTTGAGATCGGTTTGCTCGGCGTCGGACGCATAGCCTGCGATCAATAGACTCTGCCCCTCATCGACGAAGGCTTGCGTTGTGATGTCACTGGACGTGATGACCGGAATACCGTCCACCGTATTGGATCCCAGCTGGCCGTCCTCGATCCGCACATCCAGACGCATCTGACCGTTTGCAGACCCAGGGACCACACTGGGCAAGACTCGTAAGGATACGCCGGCAGACAGGTTATAGAGATCGGCAGAGGCGTAGCCACTGACACGCACGAAGGCTTGCTGCTTGTGGTCCATTACTGCCTCCACATTGTCCAGCGTCGCCACCTGTGGGGTCGACACGATCTTAGCCTTGTTGGTCTGCTCCAGCGCCGATACCCGCGTCATCAGATAACGTCCGGCATCGCCGAGGACGGCGGTCAACGTACCACCCGCCGGTGTGGTAGCACCGGCCATTACTGCGCCGCTCAAGCTCCCAGCGTAGCCGAGCTGGCCTGCCTGTCCATCGCCGGTCTGTACGTCCACCCGCTTACTGTGGTACCGCCAATCGACGCCCAGATCCTGCATGGCACCATCGCGGATCTCGATGATCGTCGCGTCGATCTGCAGCAGCTTTGGACGGTTGTCGAGCTGCTGGATGAGGCTGCCGTACGCTGCCATCCGCTCCGGGTGGTCGCGGATGAGCACCGCGTTGGTTCGCGGGTCGGCCTCGATGACAGGGCCATCAGCAGCGAGCTCAGCGCCAGTGCTGATGTCGGAAGAGCGTGCGGTATCGCGTTGTCCCGGCGTGACTTCTGGCCAGACGCTGGCCGGCCCATTGACTCCACTGCCGGGCAGCGGCGGGCTGACGGGCACCCGCTCCGATGCAGCCCCGCCGCCAAACCATGAGCCAGGCAATCCGAGGATGCCGTTGCCTGCACCTTGGTTCTGGCCCTGCGGTGCGCTGCCAAAAGTATTTGACGAGCTGCCGCCGACCGGCTGTAAGCGTCCGAAATTGGAGCCCGGACCAGGAAGCGCTGCGGTGGACGCGCCACGTACCCCATAAATGCTGCGCAAAAGGCTGGCCATTCCAGGCACTTGAACGTCCTGACCAGCAATGCGGGTCGTGTGGTCGGCGGCCTGTGCGTAATGAAGTTGAAAGACCTGCACTTCGGTTGCATCGCGCTGGCGCGCGCCCTGTTCAACCTGCTTGGCGATCGCCGTCACCGTTTCCACGTAGCCCGGAGGTCCGGAGACCACCGCCACATGCGTGGTTTCGTCATACCGCACTGGAAAGCGCGGATCATCCAGTCGCATGCGAGCTAGCGCCTCGCGTAACGCACTCGTCGGCGCTGTTCCAAGGCTCAAGGTCACGCTCTTGAATTCATTCGCCCCCCAGATTCTGAGCACCGCACCGTCGTAGTACCAGACAAAGCCGAAGGTGGCCGACAAATCCTCGAGAAACTTCTGCGGAGGAGTATCGAATTTTCCACTGAGCGTGCCAGTCACTTCAGGAGAAATCCATGCGGTAATGGATTGACTGGCAGACAGGTCTCGCAATACCTGTTTCAAGTCCTTTTGTTCGGCAACATACTTGAACGTGTGCGACTGCCACGGTACAGGAGCGGCCGTGACGGACATTGGTAACATCGGAAGCAGACAAAGCAGCGCAGCGCATAGCGGTGCGCGTCGATGGCGGTAAACTGGAGTGTAGACATGCGCCATGGCGTTCCCCCTGCGAGGCGGTGATAAGAAGGTTTAGATCGAAATTCCAGGTGCGGACTTGTCCGGACATACTGCTTCGAAGCGCCCGATGTCGCTTCAATGTCCGCACAAGCGGCGACATCACAGAGAGTCTAGATGGCACCAGGCCCACAATGTCTCAAAAAAGATCAATGAGAGATGCCTCCTTTGCCGGCACTTGCCGCACCACGCAGCTGCTGCTGGAAGTGCACGAATCCCAGAGACTCGCTGAACTGCGCGATAAAGACGCCCATGAGCAGCGATAGCAGCAACAGTGCCAGCACGCCGCGGATCGGTTGGCTCAAGTTCGACGGCTCAAGCTTGTCGGCAGCGCGGGCAACGAAGCCGATCGCCAGATCCACAAAAACCAGCACGAGCATGACTGGCGCGGACAGCTTGACGATGGCGATGAGCATGCCGTCCGCTTGCTGGATGACGAACGACTCAACGACCGCACCCAGGTCCGGAGACATGTGCGTCAACGGCCACCACTGAAACGACTCGAACACGGCAGCAAGCAGCATCAACATTCCACCCAAGGCGTAGAACGAGACGATCGACAGCTGTAGCAGCACGGTGGATACCGGCGTACTCTGCTGGCCGCTCAGCGGATTTATCATCTGCACATTGTTGTAGCCGGCCAAATCATCCACCACCAAGCCGATGCTCTCGGCAACCCAGAACACCGTGGAGGCCGCAAATCCGATGAGCATGCCGATGAACGCCTCTTTGAACACCAGCCCGACCATACCGACTGCCTGGATCCTGCTAAGCGTGTCATCCGGTTGCCCATAGGCAATGAAGGTACTGAGCACATAGATAACGCCATTGCGCACAAGCCCAGGAAGGCTTTCCTGTGCAGTCGCCGGCAGGATCGAGAACACCACGAACACCCGCACCCCGCACAGCGCGAGCAGAGTCAGCAACCCAAGGCCCTGCGATGAAAGCGCAACCAGCGCATTCCCCAGGTCGGTCACGGTTCTGCTCCATGCAAGGCGCGGTAGGAGCGTAGCGCGAGCAGCGCTTCAATCGCCTCCTCCTCTTCTGCTGCTTCGCATTCTGCCTGCACCATACGCCGCGCCTTGGCCGCTTTTTCCGCGCACATCTCCGCCTGCGTCTGCAGCCTGCAGAGCACGAGCTGAGTGGCCGCAACTTCCTCACGGGCATCGTGCAGCGCCTGGCTAGCCGCAGTGAGCGGCTGTGCTGCAGCATGGTAACGCTCTTCCAGCACCGCACGGAAGCGCTGATGCTCCACGATGGACTGGATCCCGATCGACTGGCCCGCGCTGGCCTTGTCGGCAAGCGCCTGATCGCATGCGACAAGGCGCTCCTTGCAAGCATCGTGTTCCTGCAGGCGGTCGGCGTATGCGCGTTCGGCCTGCTCTGCGGCGCGGCGGCAGTCGTTCAAACGCTCCTGCGTGCGCTCGCTGCGGCGCTCCTTGAGACGCTGCAGGGTGAGCCATATGCCGCAACGGTCATGCATCGTCGATCACGCTGGCAAGCCGATGCAAGGTCTGCGCATAGTCTTCAAGTTCATCGGTCGACTGGCTCAGGAACTCGCGAATCAGGTCGATCCGGGCGATGGCTTCATCGGCAACAACATCACTGCCCTCTTTGTATTCACCGACCTGCAGCAAGGTCTCCACCTGCGCGTACTTGGCCAGCAAGCGTCGTAGCTGGCCGGCATGCCGTTGCTGCTGGGGCGCCACGATCTGACTCATCACACGGCTCAGGCTGCCCAGTACGTCAATGGCCGGATATTGGTTCTTGGCGGCAATCTCGCGGGATAGAACCAGGTGCCCGTCGAGGAGGCCGCGGACTTCCTCGGTGATCGGATCGCTCCCGCTGTCGTCTTCTGCCAGAACTGTGTAGAACGCCGTAATCGAACCGTTTTCGCCCATGCCCGCACGCTCGAGCAGACGCGGCAACTCCGCGAACACGGACGGCGGAAAGCCGCGCCGCGTCGGCGGCTCGCCCGCCGCCAGGCCAATCTCGCGTTGCGCTCGCGCAAAGCGGGTCAGCGAATCCATCATCAACAGTACGCGCATACCCTGGTCACGAAAGTATTCGGCGATGGCGGTTCCCACGTAGGCCGCTTTGGCGCGCTCGATCGATGAGCGATCCGAGGTGGCGCACACCACCACGCTGCGCGCCAGCCCGTCTTCACCCAGAGTCAGCTCGATGAACTCGCGCACTTCACGCCCGCGCTCGCCAATGAGCACGATTACGTTGACGTCGCACTGCGTGCCGCGCGCGAACATTCCCATCAAGGTACTTTTCCCAACGCCGGCAGCGGCGAAGATGCCCATGCGCTGTCCCTCACCGAGCGTCATCAGCCCATCGACAATACGTACGCCGGTCGGCATGGGCTGCTCGATCAGTTGCCGGCGCATCGGATCCGGAGCCTGCGCCTGGATTGGCACCCACGCGTCACAGACAATAGGCCCGACGCCATCGGATGGCTCGCCCAGGCCATCGAGCACGCGGCCCAGCAACGCCAGCCCAACCGGTACAGCCAACGGCCTCCCTGATCCGGCCACACGAGTGTCACGCGACAGACCCACCACATCGCCGAACGGCGCCAGTAGTGCAAGCGTACGGTTGAAACCCACCACTTCCGCGCGCTGCAGCAGCGTACCGTCGCGCTGGCGCAACTCACACACCTCGCCCAGGCTCACCTGCACCCCGGCTACCTTGAGCATGGTGCCGGTCACTTCGACCACTTTCCCGTAGCGCTGCCCGAACGCCAGGGTGGTCAGTTCGCGCTCGAACAGCCCATCGGGCAGATACACCTCAGGCGACATCCTGCGTCGCCTCCGCAGTCAGGACGCGGCGGATGACTCGACGCAAGCTACGCAGTTCATCGCGCAGGTCGGCCTCGAACACGCCGGTATCCCATTCGCAGACGCACCGCCCCGGTGCAAGCTCAGCATCGGCGCATACATCGATCGAGCACGTCCATCCGATCTCCGCCGTCTCCTGATCGAATGCGCGGCGGGCGTCGGCCACGGCATCCGGATGCACACTCACACGCAGAACTGTGGCCTGATCCAGTGCACTTACTAAGGCCTGCGCTGCACATGCATAGAGCGCTGCCGGATCCTGTACGTGCACCACCTGCTCGCAGGCTCGCGCGACCAGCTCGGCCAGACGCTCGCGAGCCCGGTATGCAGCGGCAGTGGCGGCGAAAGCGTGCCTTGCGCCCTTCATGTTCCAGTCATCCAGCTGGCGACGTATCCCGGCCGCGTAGCCCAGGCGGGCGCTGCGATCAAACTTGTCCTGTGCCGCACCCAACAGGGAATCGGCCTGCTTTTGCGCATCCTCGATCAGTGCCTGCGCTCGTTCCTGCGCTTCGGCCACACAGCGCTCACAACGCGCCTTCACTGCAACAGCCGCCGCATCCAGATCCAATAACTCCGCTAACGCTTCCCGCGGGATGACGTCGCAGTCCAGGCCGACCGCCTCAGTTGCGGATCTCAACCACAGGCGCATGACAGCTCCGGCATTAGGTCGGGCAGAACCTCCAGAAAGGCGACACTTGCGCCGTCTGCAACAACCGGCGGTACCTGCGCGGCACGCAATGGCAGGGCTAGGCCCGAAAGCTTTGCCAGACATGGGTCCGACCATACGCCATCGGCCAGTAGCCGGCGCCAGCCATCGCCAATCCAATCCGCACGGTCGGCATCGCGTGGCAACAATGGCAGTGCGACCACGCTTACCGCACGATGACGCAGGTCCTCGAATACCTTCGCCCCAACGCAGTTCTCGAACCATATGAGGCGCTCGCCTTCAATGCAGCGACGCAACTCGAGCACGCGGGAAAACAATGCCCGGATCATCAACACATTGGCCAATAGCTCGGGCCCCAGCAAGAGCAGGCGGTGAGCCAGCGTGTCGGCCGCCGGCAAGATTGCACGCGACCAACCCAGCCACGCCCGGATCGCGCGCACGCGATGGTGCACAGGCGCCTGTTGCCACGCATTGGCCGCAGCGGGGCCAAGCCAGTGCCCAGCCTGATCCGCCTGCATCGTAAGCGCCAGAGCGTTCACATGAGCCACCCATTGCAATATCCAGGGCAGAAGATCCTGCTCCGGCTTGCCCATCGATACGTCGTTCATCCGCCAGTCTCGACCTTGCGCTTCCTGCCCAGTTGGCGCAGTCGTTGCAACCCGCTCCAGCGGCCTGCGCGCGCCGACGGCCAGTACCAAAACCTAACTGCTCCAACCGCCAGGCACAGTACCAGCCCACCACCGGCCGCCCACGGCAATACTAGGCTACGTGCTGGTACCGATGTGCCAAATCCTGCGTCGCCTTCCACACCTCCAGGCACCATCGTGACGCTGACATTTTCGTAGCTTAGCCCTTCCACGCTGTGCACCACGAGTGTCTTGATGCTCGGCACCAGGCTGGTCAGATCGCTCCCAACGTTGAATTTGATGAATACTGCCGCGCTGGAGGGCTTGATCGACGTGGAAAGTGGGTCATTGTTTGGCAATACTATCTCCACGTCGGCAGCGATGACACCGTCGATATTCGACAAGGTCTGCGACAGTTGCTGGGAGACACCATAAATAAAACGTACGCGCTCTTCGGTCGGGGTGGAAATCAGCCCATCCTTCTTGAACATCTCACCGAGGTTGGCATGACGCTGATGAGGCATGCCATGGGTACGCAACACATCCAGCGAGTAGGACACCTGATCGCGAGGGGCATTGATCGCCCAGGTCTTGCCGTCGTCGGGCGTTACCTTTTCCGCGTCCACGCCCGCACGCAACAGCACTGCCAACATGTCGTTTGCATCGTTTTCAGTAAGTCCGGAGTACAGCTGCTGGCTGCAAGCGGACAGCAGCAGCACCAAGAGCAACACCACCACATATCTGATCGAACGCATGTTATTGGTTCTTGAACAGTGTCTGCACGGCGGACTTCCCCGACTGAGCAACGCCTACGCTTACATTGAGATTGAAGCCAACCATCGTGAGTTCGTTCATCAGCTTTATTTGCTGCGCTGCCATCTCCTGCGGGCCCAGGTTCGGTGCCTGTGCGCTGAATGCCTCGATATGATCGGAGATGGTGCGCACACTGTCGTTCTGCACATCGACTATCCTGCTCATCATGCTCGGCTCTCCCACACGCTGCATCTGGGGCGGCAACGCACTGGATGACTGCATCAGAGTCTGGAATCGATTGACCAGTGTCTGGTGTGGCGCTACGCCAGGCGCTAGCGCTTGCGTCGAAACACCGGTGCTCGCGGCAATCGGTGCGACAGGAGGAATAATCGTCATGGCGAATCTTTCCTGCTGGATTGAAGTCGGATCAGGCGCGCAGGTAATGCGCGTTCGGCATCTCTATTGGCGCACTTTCGTCGACTGACACGTCAGATGCGCCAGGCATCGCCGAGTAGCGGCCTGACAGCGCCTTCACCAAAGCGACTGCATCGGCATCAGCATCCGCTTCGATCAGGCTATCTGCGATGCCGTGCCAAGAAGCATCTCCCACCGCGAACATGCAGCATGCATAAAGCGCCTTGCACAGTGGATTGGAGGAGGTGTCAACCTCCATCTCGCGCAGCAGGCGCGATCCTTCCAAATAATTTCCGCGCTTGATCGCAATCCATGCATCAAACGTGTCCAGCGCTTTCAGTTCCGGCCGAAGCACTCGCACGGCAGCGAGTACAGCGCCTGCCTCATTCAGCTTATCATGCGTCAATCCAACCGTGATCAACTCAATAAGACCCGTGACTACCGATGCCGGGCATTCAATTTTCTCCATATTTCACCTCGTTGCTTGACGGCGTCGAATAGAGGACGTGCGTAACGTTACCTACTTGCACAGAAAACAACTTCCTTAAAGCGAATATCGGCCCACCATTGCGAAAGGACACGCCACACTTCGCCCGTCCACACATACGTTCGCGCGGGACGTCTACGGCCTCGAAAAGGTGTGTACAAACTAATTTCCTGGACATACAGGCCGGAGTTCGTGAATGTCCGATGAAAAAACCGAAAAGCCGACTGAAAAGCGGCTCCAGGATGCGCGCCGTGATGGTGAGCTGACTATCAGCCCGGATGTAACCGCAGCTGCCGTTCTTCTGGGAGGATTGTTGGTCATCACTCTCGCAGGCACCTATTTTGCCTCGCACTTGCGCGCGCTGGTGACCATTGGCTTTGACATCAACGCCAAAACGCGCGATGGAATTTCTCTGCAGCGCGCGATTGCTTCGATCGGATTGCAGGCCCTCTGGCTTGCAATTCCGTTTCTCGTCGCCTGCATGATCGCAGCTCTGACTGGTGCCTTCCTGCAAACCGGAATGAACGTTTCGCTGAAACCTGTCACGCCCAAGTTCGACTCACTCAACCCGGTCAACGGCTTAAAGAAGCTCTTCTCGCTACGAAGCTTTATCAACCTGGTGAAGTTGACCGCCAAGGCGTTGATTATCGGCGTAGTGCTCTGGGTAGGCGTGCGTTCCTTGTTGCCGGCCATCATCGGCCTCGCCTACCAGCCCCCATCCAACATCGCACAAATAAGCTGGCGAGCGCTCGGCACGCTATGTGCGCTGGCAGCGCTCACGTTCGTCATTGTAGGTGCTGCGGACTGGAGCATTCAGCACTGGCTATTCATTCGGGACAAGCGAATGAGCAAGGATGAGCAGAAGCGCGAGCACAAGGAAAGCGAGGGCGACCCGGAAGTGAAGGGGAAGCGCAAGGAGTTCGCCAAGGAGCTGGTATTCGGCGATCCGCGCGAACGGCTGGCGAAGGCCAAGGTCATGGTGGTCAACCCGACCCACTATGCGGTCGCGCTTGCCTACGATCCCGACGGCTTCGGATTGCCGCAGGTGGTCGCGAAGGGAACGGATGATGAGGCAATGGCGCTGCGTGCGTTTGCGCACCAAACCGGCATTCCGATCGTAGCCAACCCTCCCCTTGCGCGCGCCTTGCACCAGGTTGAACTCGGCGATGCGGTTCCCGAAGCACTATTCGAAACCGTGGCAGTCGTGCTGCGGTGGGTGGATGAACTCGGCGGCGCTAACGACAACGACGGCCACAGCCATCTGCCTTGCTAGGAGACTACATGCGACTGACACGCTATTTCGCATATACCGGCGAGGTGGCCATCGCTGCCCTCGTCGTGGCCGTGATCGGACTGATGATCCTGCCGCTGCCCACGCCGCTGATCGACATGTTGCTCGGTATCAACATCACACTCAGCGTGGTGCTGTTGATGGTGACGATGTATGTACCGGACTCGATATCACTCTCTTCGTTCCCCTCGTTATTGCTCTTCACCACCCTGCTGCGGCTGTCCTTGAACATCGCCTCCACCAAATCGATCCTGTTGCACGCCGAGGCCGGCCACATCATCGAGAGCTTCGGGGAATTGGTGGTCGGCGGCAACATCGTCGTAGGCCTGGTGGTGTTCCTGATTATCACCACCGTTCAGTTCATTGTGATAGCCAAGGGCTCCGAGCGCGTTGCGGAGGTGGGCGCACGCTTCACGCTCGATGCAATGCCCGGCAAACAGATGAGCATCGACGCAGACTTGCGAGGCGGCAACCTGACTGCCGAAGAAGCGCGCGGCAAACGCGCACGTCTGGCCATTGAGAGTCAGCTACATGGCGGCATGGATGGCGCCATGAAGTTTGTAAAGGGCGATGCGATCGCAGGGCTGGTAATCACGCTGGTGAACATCCTGGCTGGCATTGTCGTTGGCGTTACCTATCACGGCATGACGGCGGGCGAGGCCGCAAACCGCTTTGCGATCCTGTCGGTGGGCGATGCCATGGTGTCGCAGATCGCCTCGTTGCTGATCTCGGTGGCCGCTGGCGTGATGATCACTCGCGTGGCCAACGAAAACGAGACCAAAGTCAGTTCGCTAGGCCTGGATATCGGTAGGCAGCTGACCAGCAATTCTCGCGCATTGCTCGCTGCAAGCGTGCTTCTGGCGTGTTTTGCATTCGTGCCGGGGTTCCCGGCCGTGCTGTTCCTACTGCTGGCGGCCGCAGTGGGTACCGGCGGATACACGATCTGGCGCAGGCAACGCGACGGCGGCAGCGACGACAAGCCGGGGCTACCATCGATGAGCCGCAAAGGTGCCAAGGGTAATGTGCCGCATATCCGCAAAAGTGCGCCCGAATTTGCCTCGCCACTGTCGATGCGCTTGTCCGCACAACTCGCCGCCAGATTAGATCCAGCATTGCTGGATAAAGCAATCGACAGGGAACGCACCCAGCTGGTCGAATTGCTTGGCCTGCCGTTCCCAGGCATTGCGATCTGGGAGAGCGACGCGCTGCAAGGCATGCAGTATGAGGTCCTGATTCACGACGTCCCGGAACGGCGCGAAGAGCTGAGCGACAGCGCCGACCTGCAGACATCGCTTGCCGAACATGCCATTGCCCCCCTCAAGACCCGGGCCCATTTGTTCGTCGGTATCCAGGAAACACAATGGTTGCTCGAGCAAGTGGAAGTGGACTATCCGGGTCTTGTCGCGGAGGTCAATAAGTCCATGCCGCCACAACGTATCGCCGATGTCCTGCGACGACTGCTGGAGGAGCGCATTCCGGTCCGCAACATCAAGATCATTTTCGAGAGTCTTGTGGTCTGGGGCCCCAAGGAGAAGGATCTGTTGATGCTGACCGAATATGTCCGCTGCGACCTCGGTCGCTACCTTGCACATACCGCAACCGCAGGAACCGGGCAGTTGCCGGCGGTTATGCTAGATCACGACGTCGAACAACTGATTCGCCAGTCAATTCGTGCCACGCCTGCTGGTAACTTCCTGGCCCTTCCACCCGATCAGGCCAATCAACTCATCGAGCAGGTGGAACAGATCGTACAAGATAGGCAGCAGCACCCACTTGCGATCGTCGCCTCAATGGACGTGCGTCGGTATGTCCGCCGGATGATCGAGGCACGTCTCAACTGGCTACAGGTCTACTCGTTCCAAGAATTGGGTACGGAGGTTCAATTGCAGCCAATCGGCCGGGTGGTGGTGTGATGCGCAAGCTCCCCATGCGCCCGGTGCGTATTCTATCCACTCCGGCTATGACCGTGACGCCGTTACCACTACGGCAGGCACAGCGTGTGCAGTTCCTGCAGCTGCGTCGGCGCCCTCATCCGGGCCGCATTGCCGAGCCGGACATGTCGGGGGGCGAGATGAACGGACTCCAAACACGCGACGACATAATCGGCATCGCAGCCTGCGAGCCCTCCGCAGAGGACATCGTGCAGGCAACGCCTCCACACGTCGATCAGTACGGTGCGCATCAGCAGGACGAGGGCCGCGAATGTCTGGACCAAAGGATCGCAGCCGAATTCGTCAGAACGCAATGTGCGCAGATGTCCATCGACAGCATTGCGTTACACGTGGCCGATTTCTGCAATTCTCAGCCGGTGCGTGATGCGGGGATCTGGGAGGCCACTTTGCCCATTCGCCAGGACATGATTGGGAAAACCACGTTATTTCTTAGGCTTTCGCCCGACCAGCTATTACTTCGCTTCGACAGTAGCTCTCCCGATGCACGCGAGCTACTTTGGAGCGGAAGGGAGCAATTGCGCGTTGCCCTGAAAGCTGCACTCAGCAACGTGCATGAGATCCGTATCGAGGTTATCTAGAAAAATTATCCCCGCATACCTGGCAACTGCATTACTAGAGGGATTCCGTCTTGTCATCCGAGCCGAGCCCAGTACCGTCGGCACGTGCAGTTTCTCAGGCGCTTACCAACGTGCCTTCGGGACTTGCGCAACTAGCCAGATTGCTAGGCGACATGAGACTGTCCCATCACTGCGGCGTGAGGCTGCATCAGCGGCCCATACCGCAGGCCGACGCGGTGCGCGCATGCCTGCAACTGGACAGCGGCAACCTGGAATTCTGCGTGGCCGCCCGCGACGGATTAGCGTTGGTAGCCAACGAGGCAGACGGAGAGGTTCGCGTGGCGCTGGCGGGTCTGCTCATGGGCGAACCGCTGCGCAGCCTTGAACCGCTGGGACTTGGCGAGGCGCAGCTCCTCGCTTTCGACCGCTGCGACGAGTTGTCTGAACCCGCCGGTATAGGCGTGACGGTCGGCGGCATCGACATGATCGCGGAGGCCGCGAGTCCCGCCTTGCTGTCGGCCCTGCAGAGAGCTGTCGAGGCACTTCAGATGCCTGTGTCCGGGTGGCCAGGTTCGCTGCGCATCCCCACCAGCTTGTGCATCGGCCAACGCTCTGCTTCCGCCGGGATGTTGCAGTCGCTGCGCGCGGGCGACGTGCTGCTGCACTGCCTTGCCAGCTCGCCGCTGCGCGCAGGCGAGCTGCTTTGGGGGGCCCCGGGTAGCGGCTCAATGCGTGCCGCGGTGCGCCTGACCCCACAACAGATGATTCTGGAGACTTGCCCCACCATGCATGACGATCTACCTCCACCCAATGCCGCACAGCCGGCGTCGGACCTGTCTTCGCTGGAATTACCGGTTCGCCTCGAAGTTGACCAGCTTGCGCTTTCGCTCTCGGAGCTGTCGGCATTGCAGCCCGGTCAAATCCTGGAATTGTCGGTTCCACTGGATCAGGCGGACATCCGGCTAGTCGTCTATGGCCAGACCGTGGGCATTGGTCGCCTGCTGGCGGTGGGTGAGCATTTGGGCTTGCAAATCCTCAGCATGTCGGAGACACCTCGTGCAGATGCCTGACGTAGGCTCTCTGCTGGTGGTTGTCATCATGCTGGGGCTTTTGCCCTTCGCAGCGATGGTGGTCACCTCCTATACCAAGATCGTGGTGGTGCTAGGCCTGTTGCGCAACGCCATTGGCGTACAGCAGGTTCCACCCAACATGGTTCTCAATGGTGTCGCATTGCTGGTGTCCTGCTTCGTGATGGCACCGGTGGGTATGGAAGCGTTCAAGACCGCACAAACCTACGGCGCAGGTGCGGACAACAGTCGCGTCGTGGTGTTGCTGGACGCTTGTCGCAAGCCTTTCCGAGAGTTCCTGCTCCAGCATACCCGCGAGCGCGAGAAGGCTTTTTTTGTCCATGCAGCGCAGCAGATCTGGCCAAAGGACAAGGCTGATGCGTTGAAGTCCGATGATCTGCTGGTACTGGCTCCTGCCTTCACGCTCAGCGAACTTACCGAAGCCTTTCGGATTGGCTTCCTGCTGTATTTGGTGTTCATTGTCATCGACCTTGTCGTGGCCAATGCCTTGATGGCCATGGGCCTTTCGCAGGTCACACCAACCAATGTGGCGATCCCGTTCAAGCTGCTGTTGTTCGTGGCATTGGACGGCTGGTCGATGCTCATTCACGGCCTGGTTTTGAGTTATCGGTGACGCCATGGACCACGAAGATCTGGTGAGATTCACGTCCGAAGCCTTGCTGCTCTGCCTCAAGGTGTCTCTGCCTGTGGTCGGCGTCGCCGCAGCAACGGGCCTGCTGATCGCTTTCCTGCAGGCGGTGATGTCGTTGCAGGATGCATCGATCTCCTTTGCGCTGAAGCTGGTGGTCGTCGTGGCCGCGATCGCGGTGACTGCTCCCTGGGCCGCCGCCGCAATCCTGCAGTTCGGGCAGGCACTGATGCAGGCCGCCTTTCCATGATACGCCGCCTGCCATCAACCGGATCGGTCCTTCCGACGGCCCCCGCACAACCGCAAACCAGTATGGATGTGCCCCACGCGGAGGTGCCACAAGCCGCCGATACCATCCACCATCGGCTCCGTCCCGCTCCCTCGCCCCGCAGGCGTCGGCGCGGCATGGGTGCACTGGACGGGATGGACGAAGGATTTGATGCCGCAGAACTGCAGGAGGCAGAAGCGGCGCGGGTGTCAGCGCTGCGTGGACGCGTCAAAGTCGTTGCTGCCCCGTCACAGGACAACAAGCACGACGGGCAACGAGACGAAAACTCGTCCGGGCACGATGGCGACCCGCAGTCGGCACAACGACCACTGGCTTCCATAGACCCGTCGAACCTGGAGATCCTTTCGCATATCGACGGTATTCTAGATCGCTATGTACAGGCATGCACCAGCAATGAGGCGGCCTCATCCAATGCGCTGGTGATCGCGCTTGCCGAGTTCCGCGCTATCAAGCTTGCACACCCAGAAAGCGCCCCGCTGACGACAATAGTCTGGAGGCTGATGCGCGATCATTTACGGCATTGCAGCTCGTCACCACCCCAAGAAACGCTAAGGGCCCTGCGCGAGCGTCTATTGACCCTGATCACGCCAGAGTCCAACGCATCCTCGGCTCTGCGCAGCTTTCATCTGCTGATTCCGCTCATGCTGCTCAATGCACAGCGGCCACGTCGCCTGCGGGATCGCATAGGCGCGGTCAAACGGTTGAACGCACTTATGAAAGAGCGCAGCGATTCGTCTTATGAAGAGATTCGCTCATGACCATGCAAATTCGCGTACTCACTGGAACGCATGCCGGCGCACGACTAGACTTGTTGCCTGGTTGCTATGGACTTGGCAGTGATTCACGCGCCGACATCAGGATCGAGGACTGGCCTGGCGGCCCTTTCGTTATTGAGGTAGATTCGGATGGTCAGATTCGCTATCACAACGATGAAGCATCGAGCGCGACATTCACCGCAATGCATCCAGTCCGATTCGGCGATGTGGTGCTGTGTGTTGGCGATTGTGCGTCGCAGTGGCCCAGCGACATGGAGCTCATCGAGCGCCTGCTCCCCTCACCCTCACCCTCGCAGGCAGATGCTCCGCCGCGCAAAAGGCAGCACAAGGCGCTACGCGCAGGCCTCGGGGCGATCCTAGCGCTAGTTGCAGCAGCATTGCTGCCCGCCTTGCAACCGGCCTTCCTTTCCGAGGCTGCTCCGCCACCGCGCGAGCAGAATCAATATGCGCAGGTAAAGGCCGTTCTTGGACAGCTCCGTCTGGGCGAGACGCGCATCGCACATGCTGGAGCTCAGTTGCGGGTTGAAGGCCTGGTAGCAAGCAGCGCTGACGCGGCACGTTTGCGCCTGCGCTTAAGTGGGTATCGGCCCGCAGTGAAGTTGGACGTGATTGTAGTGGATGAAGTGCTGGCAACCATTCGCGATACCTTGGCCGACCGCAATCTCAACGTCCGATATGAGGGGCGGGGCGTCTTTTCCATTGCCGGCCAGAGCGACGATGCAGAGCGGACAGCGCGACGTATTGATGAACTGCGTAGCGACTTGGGATCACAGATCGGCGCGATCCACGTCGATGTCATCCAGCAGGACCCATCCACCAAACTGCCGGCTCACTACGACGCGGCCCTTCTGGCAGATGGCCTGCATTACGTCGAGACCCCGGATGGAACAAAACATCTGAGTTCGACGGGTTACTGAGTTCCCCCGATTTGAAATCGATTGGAGGTACCAACGTGTTTGAATATATCACCGACGAAATCGCCCAAGACATGAGCGCATTGCTCAAGGTCAAGTCCGAGGACCAAACCGGCCATCGTCTGCTTGCCATCACAGACGCCCTGGCTAAGACAAGGCAGCAAGTTCAGGTGCACTGGCAGGCCGCCAGCGACGCAGAAGCACGCGTCGCACTAGGAACACTCCAAGAGGGCATGGCCGCCGCCCACACAATAGTAACGCACATCATGGCTTCTGCTTGACATCTTAACCTGTCCCTCGCTCCAGCGGGGATTCCATGCGCAACTCATGCGCGCTTAAAACAGAGGAGCAATACCATGGGAATTTTTGAAGGCTTGAACAGAGGCGGCTCGTTCAAGGACACAATTATCGGCGGTTTCAAAAATAAGTTTGATGGTGGGTTGAACAACTTCGGTGAAGACATGCAGGAGAGTTCCTTACGATCCTCGGTTGGCGGCTCGGTCTCCGGGCAGATGCGCACCAACAATTTCTTAAGTAAGGAAATGAATGAATTGAATTTCAACGTCGCTCTCAACCAGGTCGTCAAGAAAGCAGGAGAAAATGCAAAGACCCTGACCCAGTAAGTTTCTTTTTCTTTTCGCACAGGCCCGCAAACACGGGCCTGTGGATTGGACGACGGGACGGCAATGCCCTCGGCACGTTTTGAGCAACTGGTTTCGGAACTATGTGATGTCCTTGGGCTTGCAGATAAACAAGGGCTGCTTGAGCATCGCACTATCGAGATCGAAGGATTTGAAGTCTACCTGCACCTGCCAGAGACGCAGCCAGACGATGAGGTCCAGGAAGAATCGCTGTATCTGCGCATGTCCTATGGGCTGGCGCCTGCTGGCAGAACCCTGGTCGTTTTCCGACTGTTGCTAGAAGCTAATCTTTCGGTATACGCGCAGGATCAGGCGCAACTCGGGCTTGACGAGAACGGCGTCATCGTATTGATCGTTCGCGTACCGCTGGATGCCGACCTCGATGGAGCATGGATCTGCGATCTCTTGGCCCACTACGCCGAGCACGGTCGTTACTGGAACAACAATATTTTCATCGCACACGACGACATGTTTGAAGGTATCGCGACGGGAAACTACTTATGGTTACGCGCCTAAGTCACTTCCATCCGTCTGCGGGCAATGCCCGTCACGAGCAGCATGTCCGGGCTGTGCAACACGCTGGCACGTACAATTAAGTCAGCCGTGCTGCGTCATAGCTCACATGCTTAGATGCACAGATTTCGAGACGAACAACGTCACCGGGTTTATCTTGCATAGGGATGTCCGCCAATGAGTCTTTCCATAGCTCCGCATTCAACTGCCAATTTCCAGTCATCGGCATTCTCCGTCTCACAGGAGCAAGCGTTGGCGGCAATGGTCATGAGCATGATGGCGTATTGCATGCAGCGCATGTTCAAGGACCTGATGCAGCGCCAGCATCAATATTCGGGCAACGATCAGCCGCCGGTCTTCATGCCTCCCCCCCCATCGATGCCCAGCAGCCCTATGCCTTGTTTCTCCAATCTCGGCGGACAACACGGCAGCGATACCGGTGGCGGCAGCCGGAACCCCGGGAATCATGGCCGGACCATGGAAACAGACGACGGAAACGCCCCATCTGACACCGGGCCTAGCCGCCCCACACCGGCATCCAGTCCAACAGGTACGCATGCGTCGCTTCCGCCCGGTACCGTCGTCACTGCGCCCCCTGGCATCCAGAACAAGACCATCGTGGTGCACAAGGGCGAAGTGTTTGATGGCAAGAACCAGACCTACATCGGCGGCAGCAGCCTGGGCGATGGTTCCCAAAACGAGCACCAACAACCATTGTTCATCGTGGAAGACGGCGGCTCCCTATGCAATGTCCGTATGAAAGGCGGCGGCGACGGTGTGCATTTTCTGGGCAGTGGCAAGATGGTCAATTGCGTCAACGAGGACGTCAGCGAGGATGCCATAACCATTGATGGGCAGGGCAACCGTGAGCATGATTCTCGCATTGCCGGCTGCGGTCCCGGAGTCAGCGGACGGCCGCACGTCGAGATCATCAATTGCACATTCAACAATGCCTCGGACAAAATCGTGCAAGACAACGGCCCTGCAGACGTGGTGATGCGTGGCTGCACCGTGAACGGTGCCGGCAAGGTTTTCCGCACCAATGGCGGGCATACGGATATCAACACGCATCTGCAGATCGAGAACTGCCAATTCAACCATGTGAAGGAAGCGGTCTTCCGTACAGACGCGCCCAGTGCAATGGTCAATTTTACAAACCTGAGGACCGATGCGCCCTACCAGGTAATTGCTCCTAATGCATCCCAGGCGATCGGGGCGACGCGTATCGGTCATAAGGCCTACAGCGGTTAGCCGCGTTCCTGCAGGACGTTATCCCCGTCGCGCCCCGGCGGATGCGATCTCTGCAGGGCGCGGCGATGGCTGTATCGCACCTGCCCAACTGACGATCACCTGGCACCTCGATGCAGTGGCTTGCCCTTCAGCGTCGACGAGGCGTCTCGCGCGGCACATGACCCGGTGCCAGGCATTCGGTTATCTGAAGATCACGACGGAGAGGGGCGGCCCACGCGGCGCCACGTATGCGAACTCCCTCGCCTCTCTGGGACAGGTATCACGCACCAAAGTTCGACACTGCAGTGCTTGTCTTCCCGGGTACACCCACGGGTTTCGGCGGTGCCGACGGTCCGCCCCTGCGAGGGCAAGCGATCGACTCAGGCCGCCAGGTATTGGAACGGATCAAGGCCACAGTCAGGCCTGGAAAGTCGCACGTATTTCCGGCAAATCATGCTGCCACGGACCTACGCCCACTCGCCAGTCGCTTGCCAGCACTACCCTGAGATGGCCGCCGCGCAGTCACTGTTGCTGCCGCTAGTCCACTGAATCCGAGAAATCGGCTGTAATGCGCCGAGTGGGATCGGCGAACGTCTACTTCAACGGCTTGGGGTCCTTGTTGTACTGTAAGCGTCCGCCAACCTCACCTATACAAGCAGCCAGCAGCCCGTTGGGATATCGCGTTCTTCCCAACGGATCTCCCCGATGTCTTCAAAGC
>NZ_MDED01000049.1 GCF_002939885.1 Xanthomonas cucurbitae | reverse complement strand
GAGGAGTTCCTGAGGCTCAAGATCATCGCCAGCTTCCTGCCCGCGCTACCCGAAAATGCTCGATTGCACCCACAGTGATCCGCGAAGACCCCTATTTTCTATGCCTGCTTGCGGAGGAAGCAAAGCTGGCCGGCGCTGCGATTGCCACACAAAGTCTGACTCGGCGTACCGAGGGATTCGGTATCGCCGATCCGGAACTGCCATTTGAGGGCAAGAATGCGAGCAAGCGGATCGGCGTTCTGAAAGCCCAGCACCAATCCATCGCCAAACTACACAAGGATGGTGAAGAACGGGAGCACAGGAGGCAAACCGTCGATGCGTATTTCCGGCTGCGTATGGCATGGGAGCGTGCGGTCGAGGAGGTGCTGCTGCGCGAGGTCATTCTGCGCTTCCGCAAAGGTGTGGAAACGCAGCGCTTGGCAGGTGTCGTTGTCGAAGACGGTGACTATGCGCAAGTACACGCGGGCATGACGAAGTGTTCGAACTATGCACATGACAAGGCGCTATTGGGTGGCGTCGCCATTCCCGAGCCCGATGAACTACTTACCGACATCATGGCGTTGGAGACGTGGCGAGCACAGATCGACAAGCGTAGCGGGGAGACAGCAAGAAAGCGTAAGGCCGGCGCAGTTTCCGTTACGGCACCCGCAGCGGTGAAGCCGCCTTGAAGCATTCGTTCAACGTAAGATCAAACCGCCGCGCCGCGCCGGTCTCCAGGGGTCGATCCAGCTTGCGATGAATGAGTGACACCAGCGTCAGAATATCCAGCGCATCCCGCTGGAACATAGGCCAGTTGGTTTTGGGCGCGTGCGCTAGCGGGTTGCGCACAGCGCCGAAGAGGCCCACCAATAGATTGGCGAAACCTTTCTGCTCGCTCTTGTCGGATTCGATGGCGAGCGAGCCGAGAACCAAGATCGGATTTTGCGTGGAGCGCGCGCGATTCACCAATTCCACTCCGTCCGTCGCGAGGCCGGACATCAAACGCAATCGCTCGGCAACGCCCTTGTCCGACTCAAAGACGGCATGAAAGTAGTTCTCGTTCAGCAGCTTCCATATGTTGGGGACTGAAGCGTTCAATACGAACCATGTGTACAGGGTCCGCACGCAATCCAGGGCTTCAGGCGTGTGACACGATGGGCTCGGCAGGCGCAACGGACAGGCGCATACCGACCGCATGCAGCACGGCCAGCAAGGTCTTGAGCGTCGGGTTCCCCGTCGGCGACAGCGCTCGATAGAGCGCTTCACGCGTGATGCCCGCCTCCTGGGCGACGGTCGCCAGTCCGCCGTAGGCTTCTGCCACGTCGCGCAGCGCGAGCAGTCCGGCGGCGCGATGCTCCGGATTGTCCAGCTCTTCGAGCGCGGATTTCAGATACTCCAGCGCGAAGCCTCGATCAGCACGCAGTTCGGCAATCGTGGCCTCGCTATGAGAGACCGAGGCGGCATGTTTGCGATTGCTCATGTATTTCTCCGTTTCCAGTCCAGCCAATATTCCTTGGCTCGTTGGATGTCCGCACCCTGTGAGCGCTTGTCGCCACCGCACAGCAGGATGACCAGCGCCGATCCGTGTCGGCCGATGTACACCCGATAGCCAGGGCCGATGTCTTCACGCAGTTCCAGGACACCTTCGCCGACCGGCTTGATGTCGCCCAAAATGCCCAGGGACACCCGCCGAAAACGGATCTCCAGCTTGGCCCGAGCCCGCGCGTCCCGAAGATCAGCCAGCCAGTCGGTCAGCGGAACCGCAGCATCGGCCCGTTGGTATCGCCGGACCTCAAACATGACCCGGCCTCCATTGTGACTTATAAATCACAAACATCAAGATGGACTTTTCATGATGCAAGCCCGGTCGGTGTCGCTGGGTTGGTGACATGCGCCAATTCATACGGTGACATCCTTATCACGCTGCGACGCTACATCACGCTGCGACGCTACGTTCTTGCGTCGGTTCGCCACTGCTGGGCCTGTTGCGCTGCTCGGCGTGATCCTCTGTGAATTTCACGCAAGGTTCTTCTCTAGAGTCGTGCTGACATAAAAAAACGCGGCGCAAGCGCCGCGTTTCTCAAGTCGCAAGTGGGCTGGACTCAGCTGGCCTTGGCAACGGTCTTCTTGGCCACAGCCTTCTTGGCCGGAGCCTTAACCACGCCCTTCTTGGCAACCGGGGCAGCCGCACCCACGACAACCTTGCTCACCGCGTGCGAACGCGAATTGCCGTAGCTGGCGTTGTAGCGCTTGCCCTTGGCGGTCTTACGGTCACCCTTACCCATTTTGTCGACTCCTGAATGTGAAAACAAAGCCCCGTGCTGGCACGGGTCTGGCGAGGCTGCGCCGGCGGCGCCCTCGCGCAAGGCCGGCAAGCCTATCACGTCGGCCTGCGCGCGCGCAGCCCGCACCCGCACGGCGTCGCCAAGGTGGACGCGATCAATGCGCGCAGCGCGCGTCGTGCACGTGGGAATGGCTGTGGTTCAAGCGCAGGTTGACCAGATGGGCAATGCCCACCAGCGCGCCGCCCAGGGTCATCACCACCGCATGCGGTACCACCGAATGGTGCAACGGGTCATACAGCAGGCCCAGCCACAGCATCGCCAGGCCAGGCAGCAGCAGGGCCAGTGCGTGCAGGGCGCGATGGCGGCGATACCCCAGCACCAGGCTGAACAGCCCAAGCAGGGT
This sequence comes from Xanthomonas cucurbitae, assembly GCF_002939885.1. Classification (GTDB taxonomy): domain Bacteria; phylum Pseudomonadota; class Gammaproteobacteria; order Xanthomonadales; family Xanthomonadaceae; genus Xanthomonas; species Xanthomonas cucurbitae. The sequence continues at coordinate 17,536 of NZ_MDED01000049.1, read as the reverse complement.
CACGAACACCACGATGGCCAGTTCGACGCTTTCGCCCAGCCAGAACGACAGGCCCAGTGAGGGCGCCAGCGCGAGCACCAGCGGCAACAGCGCGCAATGCACCGCGCACAGTAGCGAACCGGTGGCACCGAAGCGATCAAGCAGATGGCGGAGCGTTGGCAGGGACATGACTTTCAGCAGGGGATCACGACGATTTAGAATAATATAACATCTTGTTTGTTCCAGCCTCGCACCGGTGCATCACGCCCGTGCGATGCCTGCCGTCGGCGCCGCAGTTCCGCTGCGCCATTCCATTGCTCCACGGTCACCATCATCGAGTCCGGTCCACCATGCCCCTGAGTGTTGCCTCTTCCCTTCGCCGTTCCACGCTTGCGTTGGCCCTGGCCAGCGTGCTGCTTCCCGTCCTGGCCACGGCCGCGGAGGGCCCGCTGCCCGCCGACCCGCAGACGCCTCCAGATTCGGACAACCGGCATGACGCCTCGCCGTCCAGCGGGCGCCATATCAAGGACCTGGACAAGGTGGTGGTCACCGCCAGCCCGCTGCGCGACGCGGCCGGCGAGCTGAGCCGCCCGGTCGAGGTGCTGGCCGGCGCGCGTCTGGATGAGGTGCGCACCTCCAGCCTGGGCGAAACCGTGGCCAGCCTGCCCGGCGTGCAGAGTTCCAACTTCGGCCCTGGTGTCGGCCGGCCGATCATCCGTGGCCTGGACGGTCCGCGCGTGGCGGTGCTGCGCGACGGCCTGTCCACCCAGGACGTGTCCACCGTCAGCCAGGACCACTCGCCGGCCATCGAGCCATTCCTGGCCAACCAGATCGAAGTGCTCAAGGGTCCGTCCACGCTGTTGTACGGCTCCGGCGCGATCGGCGGCGTGGTCAACGTGGTCGACGGGCGCATTGCCGAGACCCCGGTGGACGGCTTCAACGGCCGCGCCGAAGTGCGTTTCGACGGCGGCGACAAGGACGGCAACACCGATATGTTCCGCGTCGATGCCGGCAACGGCAGCGGGCTGTCGATCCATGCCGACGGCGTGTACCGCAACCAGAACGACTACGACACCCCGCGCGGACGCCAGCTCAACAGCTGGATCGACTCCAAGGTGGGCTCGATCGGTGCATCGCTGGCCGGCGATTGGGGCTTCGTGGGCTTGTCGGCCTCGCGCTTCCGCGACAACTACGGCAATCCGGGCGAACCGGGCGACCCCTCGATCGGCGAGCGCGGCGTGTCGTTGAAGCTGCAGCAGGATCGCTACGACCTCAAGGGCGGGCTGACCGACCCGTGGGGCGACGGCAGCGCGCTGCGCTACAGCTTCGGCCACACCGACTACGCGCATACCGAATTCGAAGGCGACGAAGTAGGCACCGTGTTCTCCAAGCGCGCCAACGAGGGCCGCGTGGAAGCATCCTTCACCTTTGGCGGCGGTTGGCAGACCGCGTTCGGCCTGCAGGGCAGCGACACCACCTTCCAGGCGATCGGTGAAGAATCCTTCGTTCCCAAGACCGATACCCGCTCGCTGGGCGCCTTCGCCGTGGCGCGCAACAGCTGGGAGCGGGTGACCGCCGAAGTGGGCGCACGCGTGGACAAGGTCAAGTACCAGACCGACATCGGCGTGGACCGCGACTTCACCCCCACCAGCTTCTCGGCCAGCGGCGGCTTCCGCTTCAACGAGCAGTGGCGCCTCACCGCCAACCTGGACCACGCCGAGCGCGCGCCGGCCGAAGAGGAACTCTTCGCCAATGGTCCGCATATCGCCACCCTCGCCTTCGAGATCGGCGATGCCAACCTGAAGACCGAGAAGGCCAACCAGGCCGAGCTGGGCCTGAACTTCCAGAACGACTGGGTGGATGCCAAGGTGGCGGCGTACTACAACCGCTACGACGATTTCGTCTACATCGTCGACACCGGCAACCAATGGTTCAACGAAGAAGACAACGACTTCCTGCCGATCCGCCAGTGGACGCAGGCCGATGCGGTCTTCCACGGCTTCGAAGGCGAAGCCACTTTCCACCTGGCCAACAACGACACCGGTGCCTGGGACCTGCGCATGTTCGGGGATACCGTGCAGGCACGCTTGAAGGACGGCGGCAACCTGCCGCGCATCGCGCCAGGCCGGTTCGGTGCGCAGCTACGCTGGGATGCCGAACAGTGGCGCGCCGCAGTGGGCGCCACCCGCACGATGAAACAGGACAAGGTGGCGGTGAACGAAACCCCGACCGACGGCTACACCTTCGTCGATGCGCACCTGGCCTACCACGTGGACCATGGCAGCAATGCCTGGGAAGTGTTCCTGGACGGCAACAACCTCACCAACCAGGACGCCCGCGTGCATACCTCGTTCCTCAAGGACGATGTGATGCTCCCGGGCCGCAGCGCCTCCTTTGGCGTGCGCATGTTCTTCTGACGGCGGACTCTCTCCCCCGCCGACTAGAAGCGAGGCCGCCTTCGGGCGGCCTTTTTCATCGCGGCGCATTCGCCCTTGGCAACGACCATCCTTCAGCAACGGGATCGACGATCAGCGCCTGCCGCGCTGCAGGCGCTTGTGCAGGCTGCGCCGCTGCGCAGCGCTCAACAGGTGCCCGTGCGTGCGCAAGATGCCCAGGATCTGCAGGTGCGCCTGCGCGGTGCGCCGGGCAAGCTCGGCGGCAGCGGCGGCTTGGAGCTGTTGCCACTGCGCCGGGCTGCTAGGGGTCGAGAATGGCAAAGGTTTGACGGGCATGGACGCGTGCGGTGACTGGGTTCGCGACCATGATACGCGGCGCGCGTGAGCGGCCAGAGGGTGCCCATTCCCGATGCCACCGGTGGTGGCGCTTCATGCCGCCACCATCTGGCAGGCAGGCTCCCGCCCGGCCTGCAGCCAGGCGCGTGAGTTACTTTGCCACCGCGCACTTGGCGCACAGGCCATGCACTTCCAGCGTCTGCGCCTGCGGCTGGAATCCCAGTGCCTTGGCGCGGGCGTCCAGTTGCGAGACCACGTCGCGGTCTTCCAGCTCCACCGCGCTATGGCAGCGGTCGCAGATCAGGAACGGCACCGAGTGCTGGGCGCTGTTGGGGTGATGGCAGGCGACGAAGGCGTTGACCGATTCGAGCTTGTGCACGAACCCGTTGGCCATCAGGAAATCCAGCGCGCGGTAGACGGTGGGCGGGGCATCGGCGCCCACGCCCTTGCCTTCGCGCACCCAGTCCAGCAGTTCGTAGGCCTTGACCGGCTTGCCGGCATCGGCAATCAGCCGCAGCACGTTGGCGCGGATCGGCGTCAGCCGCAGGCCGCGTTCGCTGCAGGCACGCTCCACCGCGCGCACGAAACCGTTGGCGTCGTCGACGTGGTGATGCGGCTCGGTGCAGGCATGGTCCTGCGTGTGGGTGTGCTTGGTCATACAGGCTCCGGCGTCAGGCCGCTCCGATCTTGATGAGTGCCGCATCGATGCGTTTCAAGGCACCCTCGCGGCCGGCCAGGTACACCGTCTGCGAAATATCCGGGCTGACCTGGGTGCCGGTGATGGCCACGCGCAGTGGCTGGGCCACCTTGCCCATGCCCAGCTCCAGCGCCGCGGCGGCCTCGTGCAGCGCTGCCGAGACGCTTTCCACGGTCCATTCGCGCTGCGCCGCCAGCAGCTCGCGCGCCTTGCCCAGCGGCACTTCGGCGCCCAGCTTCAGGTGTTTGATGACCGCCGCTGCGTCGTAGACCTCCAGCGGCTGGTACCAGACCACGGCTTTTTCGGCCATGTCCTTGAGGGTCTGCACGCGCTCGCGCAGCGCCACCACCACGTCGGCGGCGGCCGGGCCGTTGGCCACGTCGATGCCCAGCTTGCCCAGCTGGTATTCCAGCTGCGGCGCGATGCTGGCCGGGTCGTCGGTTTTCAGATAATGCTGATTGACCCAGCCGAGCTTGGCCATGTCCAGCCGCGCGGCCTTGGAATTGACATCGGTAATGTCGAACAGGTCCAACAGCTCCTGGCGGCTGAACAGCTCCTGGTCGCCATGCGACCAGCCCAGGCGGGCCAGGTAGTTGATCAAGGCATGCGGCAGGTAGCCGGCGTCCTTGTACTGCATCACGTCGGCCGCGCCGGTGCGCTTGGAGAGCTTGGCGCCCTGCTCGTCCAGGATCATCGGCATGTGGCCGAAACGCGGCACCGGCGCACCCAGCGCTTCGTAGATGTTGATCTGGCGCGGGGTGTTGTTGATGTGGTCGTCGCCGCGGATCACCTCGGTGATGCCCATGTCCCAGTCGTCCACCACCACCGCGAAGTTGTAGGTGGGGTAGCCGTCCGGGCGGAAGATCACCATATCGTCGAGCTCGCTGTTGGCGATCTCGATGCGGCCCTTGATGAGGTCGTCGAAGACCACGCTGCCGTCCAGCGGATTCTTGAAGCGGATGACGCGATTGGGGTCGTCGCGGTACGCCAGCTGCTGCTCGCGGGCAGCGCCGTTGTAGCGCGGCTTTTCCTGTTTGGCCATCGCGGCCTCGCGCATGGCATCGAGCTCTTCGCGGGTTTCGTAGGCGTAATAGGCCTTGCCCTGCGCCAGCAGCTGCTCGGCCACTTCCTGGTAGCGGGCGACGCGCTGGGTCTGGTAGACCGGGCCTTCGTCGTAGTCCAGTCCCAGCCAGTCCATCGCTTCCAGGATGGCATCGATGGCCGCCTGGGTGCTGCGTTCGCGGTCGGTGTCTTCGATGCGCAGCACGAACTGCCCGCCGCGACGACGTGCCTCCAGCCAGCAATACAACGCGGTGCGGGCACCGCCGATATGCAGGTAACCGGTGGGGCTGGGGGCAAAGCGGGTGCGGCAGGTCATGGAGCGCTCGGCGAAACGGGACTGGGCCGATTTTACCTTGCGCAGCGCGGCCCTGCCCGGCCCGCCGGTTCAGCGGTTGCGCAACAGGTCGCCGTACACCACGCACTCGCCACCGCTGCGCGCGGGGCCGGGCGCGTCGTACAGCACCAGCCAGCTGGGCGTCCTGCCGGCCAGCTGCGGCGGCAGGTTGCAGATCGCCTCGGCGCGGTCGCTGTCTTTGCCGTGCGGCAACACCGCCGATTCCAGCAGGGTGTGCTGGAAGCGCACCGGCGCGCGATTGGCGGCCAGTTGCTGGCGGGCGTCCGGCCATTTGAACAGGCGGATCTCGCCGTTCAACACCATGGTCGGCCCGGCCAGCAGGTAGAGATCGTCGCCGGAATAATGCAGATCACGCACGCCCAGCCCGCCCAGTTGCAGGAAGTGCTTGCGCAACAGGGTGCCGTCCTCGTCCAGCGGTGCCAGGCGCAGATGGTCGCCATGCGCTTCCACCGCGATCTCCAGCAAGGCCGACCAGCCACGCAGCACCGGCCCACGCAGGCCCAGCAGCAGGCGTTGGCCGTCGACCACGATGCCCTCGATGTCGAAGCCGTTGTCCTTGCCGGGAATCGTCAGGAACGGACCGAAATGCGGGTCGTCGGCCAGCAGTTCGGTGAGCTGGTTGTGCTTGGCATCGCCCTTGAGCCGCAACGCGCGGCGGCCGTCGGCGGTCTCGCGCACCAGCCGCGGCGTGCCGTCGTCGTCGCGTTCGATCGGCAGGCAGGCCAGCAGACGGCGGTTGGCGTCGAGCTTGAGCTTGGTCAGGCGCTTGGCGTTGTCGGCATCGTCGCGGCCGGGCTTGGCGTTCTTGCGCTTCAACCCATGCGAACCGACCACCCACAGATACCCATCGGACAGCGCCATGCCTTCCAGGTCGGCCTCCTCGGCGTCTTGGCCGGGCAGGTCCAGCAGCTCGGCCAGCGGAAAACTCTGCCCCTCGCCGAAGCGCAAGCGCTCGCGCTGGCCGGGCGGCAGCCTGCGCAACCGGTCCACCGCGCAGGCTTCGTCGCCGGCGACCCACAGCCAGTCGTCGGTGAACGCCGCGCCGGAAAGATTGCTGTGCACCAGCGCGCCCGGCGTGAACTCAAGCCGGACGCTATGCGGAATCAGGGTTTTCTTGGCCATGGGAGCGGGTGAACGACCGTGCTGGAGATGGTCGCCAGTACACCACGAGCGCAGGGCTGGCGGGTACGGCCCGTGATAGCACTGGAGGATGGGCTGCGGCCCAGGAGCGCGCGGTCATGTCCTTGGCAACACCCGGCACGGCTGACTCATTCCCACCTCGCCAGCCGCGCACGCGCCAGACCGGCTGTCCATTGCCCCGGCCAATCGCGATCGTTGGCCACTTGCGCGTGTGCGCGGCGGGTTTCCAAGGCATCGATATCCAGCGACGCATACGCCCACGCCGCCTCGCCCCGGGTCTGCGCCAGCACGCCGTCATCCGGGAAGCCCACATCCATCGGCGCGAACACCGCCGCCTCGCCGGTGTTGACGTCCAGCGCCGGGCTCCAGGGCGCCTGGCCGGCAGTGACCGACTGCGCGACGAACATGCGGTTTTCCAGCGCGCGCGCCAGGCAGCCGATGCGTACGCGGGTGGCGCCGGCGGCGGTGTCGGTGCAGCTGGGCACGATCAGCAGGCGTGCACCGGCCTCGTACTGCGCCCGCACCGGCAGCGGAAATTCGCTGTCGTAGCAGATGGCGATCGCCGCACGCACGCCATCGAGGTCGAACACCTTGAGCGCATCGCCCGGCTCGATCAGCCCGGTGGCCTTTTCGAAGCCGGTGAGCTGCAGCTTGTCCTGCCAAGCGTGGCGGCCATCGGGGGTGAACCAGTCGCTGCGATTGCGGTAGCGGCCCTGGCCTGGATCCAGCAGGAAACTGCCGGGGATCAGGTGCAGCCGGTGCTGGCGCGCCAGGCCGGCAAAGAGTTCAAGCCATGGTGCACGCAAGGCCTGGATGGCGGCCAAGGATTCGGGCAGGCCGGCAGACACCTGCGTGCCGAAGGTCGCGCCCAGCTCCAGCGACAGGTATTCCGGTAGCACCGCCACGCGGGCACCGGCCAGCGCAGCCTCGCCGACCAGGGCCGACACGCGCGCGGCAAACGCATCGAAATCCGCCGGGCGGCCGATCGCGTACTTGGCAACAGCAATGGTGAGCGGCGCATTCATGGGCTAGGTCCTGTACCTGTAGCGGCAAGTGGAGACACACACGGGCCGGCAATGGTCGCAGCCAGCGGCAACGCAGACGGTGCAAGCGCGGCTAGTCTGCCAAGGCGCATGTCCACACGCTCAAGCGGTGGTCGATCTGGCCGTGGTGCAATTCTGCCCAGGCCAGCCGCACCTGCAGGTGCGGCTGCGGCGCATAGCCGCGCTTGCGCCAGAACGCATCGTTGGGGCGATAGTCAGCCGGCGTGCGCGGATCGTCGGGCGCACGGTCCACCGAGCAGAAGGCGGTGAGCGCAAAGCCGCCCAGCGCGCGCGCATGCGCCTGTCGGCGGTCGAAGAACGCGTGGCCGATGCCACGCCCGCGATACGCGGGCAGCAACACCGACTCGCCGAAATAGAACACGCCAGCCGGGTCGATGCCGGCTGCGCGGAAGGGCGCGTGGAAGGCGTCGCCGTCATCGAGCAGCGGCAGGCCAGTGGAGGCACCAATCACCGCATCGCCATCGCGCGCCAGCACGAACACGCTGCGTGGCGAGGCCGCATATGCCGCCAGATAGCTACGTTCGTAATCGGCATCGCCGTCGTACAGATACGGCCATGCACGGAACACCGCGATGCGCAGCTGCGCCACCGCGTCCAGGTACGGCAACCCCGCGTTGCCGCTTACCGCTTCGATGACGAGGGGAGTACGGGTCATGCCGGCCATGGTAAGCGACCGCGCCACCGCCGCTCAGCGCAACCAGCGGCGGTGGTGCCGTTCCGTGGCAACCGGCTGTTGCCACATCAACCAGACCGCCGCTTCTTCTGCAGCCACCAGCACCCCGAGCAGCGCATCGTTGCTGCGGGTCCAGTAGCTGCCATTGCTCAGGCGTTGCCATGGTCCATAACGAAGCAGTCCCGTGGTTGCGGCTGGACTGCAGCTGCGTTTGTGCGCCGGTGGCTAGCGACGACAGCGACCAGCTGGCATCGAAGCCTTTCGGGCCGATGCTGGGTGCGTTGGGCAAGAAGCGGCCGCCGCAGGACGGGGGCTGCCAGGCGGAACGCAAGGCAATCCCGTTGTTGTCGGCGATCGGTGCGATGGCCAGCCGGCGGGTGCCGTCCAGCACGAACTGCATCTCCACCCCATTGCCCTCCTGCAGCCGCCCGGCCACCGGGTCGGCCAGCGGGCTCAGTTCGGCATGCACGCCCGACGACCGATCCGCGAGCGCGCCAGCGCCGCTTTCCAGTGCCACTGCACGCCCATCCATCTGCAGCTGCGGCGTCCCGACCAGCCCACGCACATCGGAAATGCCCACCGCCAGATGCGGTTGGCCATACACGCGGGTGGGCACGGCGGCGTAGTCCAGCGGTGCGTATTCCGCGTGCAGCGCCGCTCTGCAAGAATACACCTGCACGCGATACAGACCCACTTCGCGCACCGACGGCACCATCTCGCCGCTGAGTTTCAGGCTGCGCGGGGTCTGCAACAGCGCGCCCTCACGCTTGCGCCACACTTTGCGCTGGTTGCCCTACTCGTCCGGCAATGTGAAGTGGGCGTTGCCCCGACCTGCGGCCGCACTGTGACGCACTGAAGAAATCCGCAGTTCCACCGGCACAAGTGCAACCCAGGCCCACCACGGACTTCCGTTTCCTCGACAGCGCTTCGCATCGCTACGGCACGCTGTGGCGGCAAGCGCAACGATTCGCCTGCAGTGACGTCCTGCAGATCCATCTCTTCGTTTTCGATTTCGTTCTGAACACGACTTTCCAGCCTCGTCGCTCCATACCGATGTCCGTTACTTCGCGCGCGCCGCACCGGTCGCCTGCCTGCTTGCCTGGCGTGGCTCTACCCCTGCGCCGACTGCATTCCTCTCTAGCCTGGAGTTTCCCTCCCATGAACATCCAACGTTCGCTCGCACTCTGCCTACTCGCTGCACTGAGCCTGTCCGCCGCCGCACAGGCGGCAACGCACGGCATGGGCTTGAAACCATAGTCGTTGATGCAGCCGGTCACACCGCTGTTCGGAACAGCGAGCGCCGCCAAGTCGGTCCCCGCCAGCGTGGACCTGACCGCCTGGGCGATTCCGCCAGGCGACCAGGGCCAAGTGAATGCATGTGCATCCTGGGCAACGGCCCACACCCTGACCGGCTGGTATGCCAACGCCAACAAGCAGGCGCAGACCCGCTTTGCCCCGATGTATCTTTACAGCCAGGTCAACGGCGGCGTCGATGAGGGCTCCACGCTGGACGCCCCACTGGAGGTGGCGTTGGCGCAAGGTATCGACACCGAGCAGCATTATTCATGGGGCAACTACAACTGGAAGAACCCGCCCACCGCCGCCGACCGCGCCAACGCCGCCAAGAACCCCACGCCGTACCGCAAGTACACCGTGTTGTATTCGGACAACGGCGGCAACGGTGGGCGAGCCTTGATCGAGCAGATCAAGCTTGCGCTGGCCTCGTCCACGCCGGTGGCGATCGGCTTCCAGGTCCGGCAAGGCTTTGAAGACCTCAGCTCCAAGAACCAGGTCGACTACGACACCTCCACGCCGCTGCTGGGCGGTCATGCGGTGGTCGCGCTGGGCTACGACAGCGAAGGGTTGCTGGTCGAGAACAGCTGGGGCACCGGCTGGGGCAACAAGGGCTTTGGCAAACTGGCGTGGTCGGTGGTGGCCAAGGACGTCATGCAAGCCGACGTACTGCACTGAACCCGCAGCGCACATTGTAGTGCGCGATTGACACATCGGCGGCATGTGCTACGGCGCATGCCGCAACTGCCCTGGTGCGGCGATCTGCAGCCGGCCTGTCGCACACGGCAGCCAGTGCGTTTCAGCCGTTGGGTAGGTGCAGGGCCGCTACCGCGCCACCGCCCTCACGATTGCGCAAGGCCACCTCGCCGCCATGCAGACGCGCCACCTCACGCACGAACGGCAGGCCCAGACCAGAGCCACGTTGCCCGGTCAGCGGGCGCGCCAGCGAGTAGAACCGCTCGAACACGCGTTCGATCGCGTAGTCCGGCACGCCACGGTATCGGCGATGGCGGCTTCGTCTTCGACGACGAGCACGCGGACGGGAGGGTCGGACATGGCGCGCAGCATAGCCGCAGGCATGCACGATCTATAGCGCTGTGCCGCCGCGGCAGCGCGCGCGAGGTTCCCCGGCAGCGCAGGCCTGATCGCCGGCGCCGCCAGCACTGGCAGCAGCAGACCGCAAGCGACCGCGCACCCCAGCGCAAACCACCGCGCCCGCTTACACTGCTGCGATGAACTATCGCCACGCCTTCCATGCCGGCAACCATGCCGACGTGCTCAAGCACATCGCCTTGCTGGCGCTGATCGACTCGCTCAAGCGCAAGGACACCCCGTTCTTCGTGCTCGACACCCACGCCGGGCGCGGCCGCTACCAGCTCGGTGGCGAGGAAGGCCGCAAGACCAGCGAGGCCGACGCCGGGGTGATGCGGCTGATGGCCGCGCCCACCCTGCCCGAAGTGGTCGAGCGCTACCTGCGTGCGGTGCAGGCCGACAACCAGGCCTCGGCGCGCCACGCCGCACCCGGACAAAAGCCGGCCCGGCCCACCGCCGGCATCCAGCTCAACCATTACCCCGGCTCGCCGCTGCTGGCGGCTCAGGCGCTGCGCGACCAGGACCGCATGGCGTTCTGCGAGCTGCAACCGGACGAAGCCCAGGCCCTCAAGAGCCTGTTCGACAAGGACAGCCGCGTGCGCGTGCACGCCGGCGACGGCTATGCGGCGATCCGCGCCTTCCTGCCGCCGCGCGCAGGCGATACCAAGATCGGCCGCGGGCTGGTGCTGATCGACCCGCCCTACGAAGCGCAGGATGCCGAGTACCCGCAGATCATCCATAGCGTGCGCGAGGCCCTGGCACGCTGGCCGCAGGCGATCTGCATGGTGTGGTACCCGATCAAGCTGCGCCGCAGCCTGCAACCGTTCATGCGCAAGTCCGCCACGCTGCCCGCCAAGTCGGTGCTGGTCGCCGAGCTGCAGGTGCGCCCGGACGACTCGCCGCTGCGCCTGACCGGCAGCGGGCTGTTGATCGTCAACGCGCCCTGGCAGTTCGACCAGGTGCTGGCCCCGGCCTTGCCGGTGCTGAAGCAGCATCTGGGCGAACCCGGCGCCTCCACCCGGCTGGAGTGGCTGCGGCAGGACGCCTGATCCGCTGCTGGCCGCTGCGGTGGCCGGTGGTGGACGGGACGCAGGACGCTGCGCTGCGGCACGCCCCTGACCATCCCCCTGCATGCACGCGGTGCGGACTCCGATGCACTGCGCTGCACGGGCATCACCAGCGGCCCCTGGCCTTGCCTGACGGCACGTCCGTCGGGATAGCGCGCGGGTCGGTGCCCACTGTGGCGCTGCCGGCGGACCATCGATTAACCGCGTCCGAGCCAATACCCGCGCCCACGCTCTCACTGCTGGCTCACGGCTCGGCTCGTTACAGTGAAGTGAGAAGCACTGCCACCTCGTTGGCTCTTGGCGGCGCACCGGATTCATTCACGGTTGCGCGCCGGGCTGGTGCCAGAATCTTCCGACCTTGAAGGAATTACCGGTCATGGCCATTCGCAATCGCATGCCTCCCTGGCATGAAAACTTCAGCCTGCCCAATGGCCGCACTCTTCTGCTACGCCCGATCCGTCCCGAGGACGGCCCGCCGCTGCAAGGGGCATTCAGCCTGCTGGGACCGGAGGAAATCCGCGCGCGCTTTGTGCGTTCCTCCGCCGAAATCACCCCGGAAATGGTGCAGCGCCTGACCCATCCCAACCCCAAGAGCGAGATCGTGCTGGTTGCCGCCGAGCAGCTGCCGCCCGGCGAAGCCCTGGTCGGGGCGGTGGCGCGGGCCGCGTTGGTACCGGGCACCCGCCAGGCCGAGTACACCATCCTGGTCAGCAGTTTCGTCGCCGGCCAGGGGCTGGGCCGGCAGTTGATGCGCAAGCTGGTCAAGTGGGCGCGCCGCAAATATCTCGATTGCCTGTTCGGCGACGTGCTGCAAAGCAACGTACCGATGCTGCAACTGGCCGAATCGCTGGGCTTCAAGCCGCAGGCGCATCCGGAATCGCCGGAATTGGTGCGGATGGTGCTGGAGTTGGATGCCTGAGGGGCTGGGAATCGGGAATCGGGATTTAGGAGTCGGCTTAGCGCTGGCGATCTGCGACTTGGTTGCAAGGCCCTTGCCCGCTCACCATCGCGGGACACGCTGCAAGTACGTCCTTGTAAGCTCTGGCGCGGCATCCCTGCCGCTCAAGGTCCCACGACGGTAAGCGGGCAAGGACCAGTCGAGTCGGTCGGTGCGCATAGCTTTCAATAAAGCCACCAGCAAACGCTCTGGCGCGGTGCCCTTACCGCTTGCGGGACCGTTGGCGGCATGGATGCCGCCACCGAGCCTCCAGGGACGGATTCACGGCGTGTCCCGCAAGCGGTGAGGGCACCGCGCACTCGACCCGCGTGGCTTTGGACTTTCCAGGCCCCACTAAAGAGCCGCCGACAAGACAGATGCACGAGCTCGCAAGGGCTGTAGCCCCGCAGCGCCCTTCTGCATGCACCGTACGAACCACCTTTCACGCCAGATGGACCGGGCACTGCGGGGGCTCTGGTAAAATTGCCGGCTGATGCCGTCGCCTACCTACCCCTCTCCGCCGCTGCCCAAGTCTGGCCAGCTCCGCGCCTATTGGCGCGCACCGTCGTCTCCCACTGCGTTGGCCTGGTCGATCGCGCGGGCCGCCGAGGCGCATGCCGGGCCGCTGCTGGTGATCGCACGCGACAACCAGAGCGCGCACCAGATCGAATCCGACCTGCTGGCCTTGCTGGGCGAGCATTCCGCGCTGTCGGTGGTGCCGTTTCCCGACTGGGAAACCCTGCCCTACGACCAGTTCAGCCCGCATCCGGAAATCATCAGCCAGCGGCTGGCGGCGCTGCATCGCCTGCCCGGCTTGAGCAAGGGCGTGGTGATCGTGCCGGTGCAGACCTTGCTGCAGCAACTTGCACCGCTGAGCTACATCGTCGGCGGCAGCTTCGATCTCACCGTTGGCCAGCGGCTGGATCTGGACACGGAAAAACGCCGTCTGGAGAGCGCCGGCTACCGCAACGTGCCGCAGGTGATGGACCCGGGCGATTTCGCGGTGCGTGGCGGCCTGCTGGACGTCTTCCCGATGGGTGCGGACACGCCGCTGCGGGTGGAGCTGCTGGACGAGGACATCGACTCCATCCGTGCGTTCGATCCGGAATCGCAGCGCTCGCTGGACAAGGTGGATGCGGTCAAGATGCTGCCCGGCCGCGAAGTGCCGATGGACGATGCCAGCATCGAACGCGTGCTGGCCTGCCTGCGCGAACGTTTCGACGTGGATACCCGCCGCAGCGCGCTGTATCAAGACCTGAAATCCGGCATCGCGCCCTCCGGCGTCGAGTATTACCTGCCGATGTTCTTCAGCAAGACAGCCACGCTGTTCGATTACCTGGACACGCGTGTGCTGCCGCTGATTGCCACCGGCGTCTCCAACGCCGCCGATGCGTTCTGGACCCAGGCGCAACACCGCTACGAACAGCGCCGCCACGATGTGGAGCGGCCACTGCTACCGCCGGACGCGCTGTATCAGTCGCCCGATGCGCTGCGCGAGCGGCTCAACAAGCTGGCCCGCATCGAAGTGTGGCCAGCCGATCACCCGCGCATCGAGGACGCCGCCGCGCTCGGCGAACAACCGTTGCCGCCGCTGCCGGTGGCCGCCAAGGACGCACCGGCCGGGCAGGCGCTGGCGTCCTTCCTGGGCCATTACCCGGGCCGCGTGCTGGTAGCCGCCGATTCGGCCGGCCGTCGCGAAGCCTTGATGGAAGTATTGGCCGCCGCACAGCTCAAGCCGGAGGTGGTCGCCGACCTGCCTGCGTTCCTGGCCGCGGCCACGCTACGTTTCGGCATTACCGTGGCGCCGCTGGAAGATGGGTTCGCGCTGGATGACCCGCAGATCGCGGTGCTCACCGAGCGCCAGCTGTTTCCGGAGCGGGCCAACCAGCCGCGCCGCACGCGCCGGGTGGGACGCGAGCCGGAAGCCATCATCCGCGACCTGGGCGAGCTGTCCGAAGGCGCGCCGATCGTGCACGAGGATCACGGCGTGGGCCGTTACCGTGGCCTGATCGTGCTCGATGCCGGCGGCATGCCTGGCGAGTTCCTGGAAATCGAATACGCCAAGGGCGACCGGCTGTACGTACCCGTCGCACAACTGCACCTGATTAGCCGGTATTCCGGTGCGTCGGCCGAGACCGCGCCGCTGCATTCGCTGGGCGGCGAGCAATGGACCAAGGCCAAGCGCAAGGCCGCCGAAAAGGTGCGCGACGTGGCCGCCGAACTGCTGGAAATCCAGGCACGCCGCCGTGCGCGTGCCGGACTGGCACTGCAGGTGGACCGCGCGATGTACGAACCGTTCGCGGCCGGCTTCCCGTTCGAAGAAACCCCCGATCAGCTAGCCGCCATCGATGCCACGCTGCGCGATCTGGGCAGCAGCCAGCCGATGGACCGCGTGGTCTGCGGCGATGTCGGCTTCGGCAAGACCGAAGTGGCCGTGCGCGCCGCCTTCGCCGCTGCCAGCGCCAACAAACAGGTGGCCGTTCTGGTGCCGACCACCTTGCTGGCCGAACAGCATTACCGCAATTTCCGCGACCGCTTCGCCGATTACCCGATGAAAGTGGAAGTGCTCTCGCGCTTCAAGAGCACCAAGGAAATCAAGGCCGAACTGGAAAAGGTCGCCAGCGGCGATATCGACGTCATCATCGGCACGCACCGGCTATTGCAGCCCGACGTCAAGTTCAAGGATCTCGGCCTGGTCGTGGTCGACGAAGAACAGCGTTTCGGCGTGCGCCAGAAGGAAGCGCTCAAGGCGATGCGCGCCAACGTGCACCTGCTCACGCTCACCGCCACGCCGATCCCGCGCACGCTCAATATGGCCATGGCCGGGCTGCGCGACCTGTCCATCATCGCCACCCCGCCGCCGAACCGGCTGGCGGTGCAGACCTTCATCACCGCCTGGGACAACACACTGCTGCGCGAAGCATTCCAGCGCGAGTTGAGCCGCGGCGGGCAGCTGTACTTCCTGCACAACGACGTGGAAAGCATCGTGCGCATGCAGCGCGAGTTGTCCGAACTGGTGCCGGAAGCGCGCATCGGCATCGCGCATGGGCAGATGCCCGAGCGCGAGCTGGAACGGGTGATGCTGGATTTCCAGAAACAACGCTTCAACGTATTGCTGTCGACCACGATCATCGAATCGGGCATCGACATCCCCAACGCCAACACCATCATCATCAACCGCGCCGACCGTTTCGGTCTTGCGCAGTTGCATCAGCTGCGAGGCCGCGTAGGCCGCTCGCATCACCGCGCCTACGCCTACCTGGTAGTGCCGGACCGGCGCTCGATGACCTCCGATGCCGAGAAGCGTCTGGAAGCGATCGCTTCCATGGACGAGCTCGGTGCCGGCTTTACGCTGGCCACGCACGACCTGGAAATCCGCGGCGCCGGTGAGTTGCTGGGCGAGGACCAGAGCGGGCAGATGGCCGAGGTCGGCTTCAGCCTCTATACCGAACTGCTGGAACGCGCGGTGCGCAGCATCCG
The DNA here is from genome assembly GCF_002939885.1 of Xanthomonas cucurbitae. Taxonomy (GTDB): domain Bacteria; phylum Pseudomonadota; class Gammaproteobacteria; order Xanthomonadales; family Xanthomonadaceae; genus Xanthomonas; species Xanthomonas cucurbitae. The sequence continues at coordinate 1,965 of NZ_MDED01000049.1, read as the reverse complement.
CCAGGGCAAGCTACCCGATCTGGATGCTGGCGAGGAAGTGCGCGGGGCCGAGGTGGAACTGCATGTGCCCTCGCTGATACCCGAGGACTACCTGCCCGACGTGCACACGCGCCTGACCTTGTATAAGCGTATTTCCAGCGCACGCGATGCCGAGGCCTTACGTGAATTGCAGGTGGAAATGATCGACCGCTTCGGCCTGCTGCCGGACCCGGTCAAGCACCTGTTCGCCGTTGCCGAGCTCAAGCTGCAGGCCAATGCGCTGGGCGTGCGCAAGCTGGATCTGGGCGAGAACGGCGGCCGACTGGTGTTCGAGGCCAAGCCGACGATCGACCCGATGACCGTCATCCAGATGATCCAGAAGCAGCCCAGGATCTACACCATGGACGGCCCGGACAAGCTGCGCATCAAGCTGCCGCTTCCCGAGGGCGCGGATCGATTCAATGCCGCGCGCGGGCTGCTGGCAGCATTAGCACCGAGCTAAGGAAAGTCCAATCAGTTTGAAAAACACGAAGTCACCGAGGCCGATATCCGCCAAGAGCTGCAACCGGCTGATCGCACGATGCGCACGTCGGTCTACAGTGGCGGTAGTCTGCAAGGGTGCAGTCATCGGCGCATCCGGTCATCCATCGCTACATTCCACGCATCGGTGCCGGTGGGGGCATGTCTGGCTGGCTGCGCTGCGCATCCAGGGCCTGCGACTGGCGGACGCTCTCCTGCAATGGAGGTACGGTCTCGGACAAATCCACCTTGGCCCGAAAGCCCGGTGTCTGGCCGATGATCCAAACCACGTCCTGATGCAATGTCACGCTGTGCAATTGATCGACACTCAGGATACCCACACGCTTGGCTTCCACCGTTGCATGCATGGCCTCGGCCGGCGAGGTGCCGGCAGGGAGCTTGCTGTGGATGGCCTGATAAAGCGGATCGTTGGGAACCGATGCGGAGGCAGGCTCGCCAAACCGACCAGGCGGCGTTGTCGACCCATCCACTTCGCTGCCTGCCCCCAACGGCATCTTCCAGCCGGGTGCCACGTACTGCTGTTGGTGCTCTGCCTCCATGCGCTGCTGCACTCCTTGCCAGCGTGCGGCGGCCATCTCCGTCGTTCCAGCGCCGGCTTCCAACGTTCCGCGCAGATGATCGATGGCATCGACGGCCAGGCCATAACCACCGCGTGCACCAAGCGTCAAGCCACCACGCAACACTTCCACGTCATCGCGGTACTTGTCGATCATTGGCGCGTACTGACGGGCTAACTGCTGCGCCTTGGGATCTTCCAGCACCGAATGGTCTGGATTGCCGTTGGCATCCACCGGCAGGAAGTTGTGCATGCGGTGCGAGTCGGCGAGCGGTTGGGCGACCGCTGGATTGCGTGCATCCAAAAGACTGCGATCATTGGCGTAACCCGCTTTTTCCAGCAAGGCAATCTCCTGCTGAGTGGCGTAGAGCTTGACCTGGCCATAGTGCTTGCTGGCAGCACTGACCGCATCACCGGCCATCACATGATTGATGACAGCGGTGCCGCCTTCAGGAATGCGACGATCCAGGCTGACTGCACCATAGGCGTTGAAGGTCTCGCCCTTGAGGCCGAAGTGGTGCGCAGTGACCTGGGCCAGGTTACCGCCGAGCGAGTGGCCGGTGACGGTGACGTCTGGTACTTCGCCGTCCTTACCGAGTCTTTGTGCATAGACCAACGCATGCTCGGTCAACTCAATTGCTTCGGCGGCTTGGCGGTTGTGACGTGTCGCAACCATGCCGCCGTCAGTGTAGACACCATCCTGTTTGAGCTCACGCTCAGTCTCGGTACCGCGATGGGCAACAATGACCTCGTTGGTATGGACACGTTGATAGATGACACCTTGATAGCCTGAGGGGCTGGTGGATTCACTCACGAAGTGCAAGGGTATCGTAGTTGAAAAAGACCTCGGCTGGAGTGAGATAGCTCAATCGTTTTCTGGGTCGGTTGTT
>NZ_MDED01000048.1 GCF_002939885.1 Xanthomonas cucurbitae | reverse complement strand
ATCTGGTCTTTGAGTTCGGGGCTGTAGTGGGCCATCGCGGTCTCCATCTGAGGATTCAGGGGAGCGGACAACTATCGTGACATGGGGGGCATCCGGGCAAGTGCTTCAGGTAAGGACAGATCCCACCGAGCACGCCATGGGAGAAAGACTCCTGGCCAAGCTCTATGAGCGAGTCGCCTATGAGCACCGGGAGTCGCTCGTTCTGGAATTCAACGAATTCAATACGAAGAATATGCGCTGGGTCACCCAGCAGGTCGCGTCTCATCCCGGGCAGCCGATCGTGCTTGATCTCCGGCTCAATCGCGGTGGAGTCGCAACGGCCATGGGTGACATTGCCAAGAACTTTCTTCCGGCAGGAACGCTGATTGGAACGGAGCGCGGTCGCGAATCGTCCATCGAGCTGCGTGTTCCAACAGGAATGACAGCAACGGATGTTCCAGTCACTGTCCTTGTCAGTGAAGCCAGCTCCAGTGCTGCCGAGGTTCTGTCGGCGACCCTGCAACGCTATCGCCGTGCCCGTGTGATTGGTCAGCGCACGGCCGGCCAGGTGCTGATTGCGCAGGTCTACTCACTTGATCGTGGCGCAAAAATTCACATTCCGATCGCCTCTTTCAAGGATTCCTCCGGTGTCTCGCTCGAAGGGCGGGGAGTCACCCCGGATGTGACCATCGCCAGTTCCCTGACTGACATCCGCAACAACCGCGATGCCGCGCTCGACTGTGCAGCCACGATCAATCGTGGGGGGGAGTGTTCCAGCGCGCCGGCGCATGCGCCTTGACGATACGAGGATCGGTCCATCACGCCGAGGTGTCCAGCTGCGCTCTGCGGTGGCGGTCAGCCTCAGCGAGATCGCACATGACCTACCTGATGGGGGGAGCCTGCTGCTTGGCCGAATCCCCAAGCCCCCAAGCCCCCAGCTCAATGATCGCTGGAGCGCAATCCATCCACATCCAGGATCAAGGCCATGCGTCCGTCGCCGATCAGGGTTGCGCCGGCGTAGCCGGGCAGGCCGCGCAGGGCGCGTGGTAGCGGTTTAATGACTACTTCCTCGCGGCCGCGCACCTGGTCCACCACCAGGCCGAAGCGGGTTTCGCCGGCCTGCAGCAGCACCACGGTCAGTAGCGGCGGTTGTTCGGCGGGCACGCCCAGCCAGCGGCGCAGGTCGATCAGGGGCAGGGTGTGCGAGCGGCGGTCCAGCACGGCGCGGCCGTCGAACCAGCCCAGCGAGGTCTGCGGGGCGTGCAGCACTTCGACCACGCGTGCCAATGGCAAGGCGTAGACGGCTTCGCCGGCCTGCACCAGCAACGTGGGCAGGATCGCCAGCGTCAGCGGCACGCGGATCATGAAGCGGCTGCCGCGGCCCAGTTCGGACTGGATCTGGATCTGGCCGCTGAGTTCGCGGATGCGCGATTGCACCACGTCCATGCCCACGCCACGGCCGGAGATGTCGGTGACCTCGACCTTGGTGGAAAAGCCCGGCATGAAGATCAGGTGCAGGCACTCGTCGGTGCTCAGGCGGGCGGCGGCCTCGGCGTCGATCAGGCCCTTGTTGCGGGCGATCTCGCGCAGCCGCTCGGGGTCGATGCCGGCGCCGTCGTCCTGGATTTCGATGCTGACGTAATCGCCTTCCTGCTGCGCGGACAGGCGCACATGGCCGCTACGTGGCTTGCCGGTGGCTTCGCGCAGGGCCGGCGATTCGATGCCGTGGTCGATGGCGTTGCGCACCAGGTGCACCAAGGGGTCGGCCAGGGCTTCGACCAGGTTGCGGTCCAGTTCCGTCTCGGCGCCGATCAGTTCCAGTTCCACTTCCTTGGACAGGGTGCGCGCGACATCGCGCGCCACCTTCGGAAAGCGCGCGAAGACCTTGCTCACCGGCTGCATGCGGGTACGCATGACCGCGGTCTGCAGGCGCGCAGTGGCGATGTCCAGCGTGCTCACCGCGCGGTCGAGTTCTTCATCGCGCAGGCGGGTGCGCAAGGTCTTCAGGCGGTTGCGCGAGAGCACCAGTTCGCCGATGAGGTTGACGATGGCGTCCAGCCGTTTGGTGTCCACGCGCACGGTCTGCTCGGCCTCGGCACCGGCCTTGGCTGCGGCCTTGGGGCCGGCCTTGGCGCCGGGCGCAGCGGGTGCGTGGGCGTCGTGCGCCGGTGCGGTGGCGCCCTTGGGCACGGACTTGACCGCCGGTGGGCCGCTCTTGGCATCGAATTGCGCAATCAGCGTGGCCGGTGCGTGCGGCACGGGTTCACCCGAGCCCATCGCATCCAACATGGCCTGCAGATAATCCAGCGACTGCTGCGCGGCATCGAAGTGATGCGCCTGCAACACCGCCTGGCCAGAGCGCGCCATGCCGAGAGTTTCCTCGGCGGCGTGGCACAGCTCCACCATGGGTTTGATCGCCAGGAAGCCGGCGCCGCCCTTGAGGGTGTGGAAACCGCGGAACACCGCGTTGAGCTGGTCGGCTTCGTCTGGTGCCTGTTCCAGCGACACCAGCTGTTCGCCGAGGCGGTCCAGGATTTCCTGGGCCTCGACGATGAAATCGGCAGCAATATCGTCTGGAACAGCACTCATGGTTACAACCCCAATCCGGACAGCAGGTCGTCGGCGTCGTCCTGCGACACCGCATGACGGTCCAGGCCCTTGATGGCGGGGCCGGCAAGACCGCCGTCGTCTTTCTTCGGTTCGGTACTCTTCGGTGGCAGGCCCAGTGCACCAAAGCCCTCATGCACGCGGCGCACGATGCCGGCCACGCGGCGGATGATCTGCCCGCTGAGGTCCTGGTAGCTCTGCGCCAGCGACAGTTCGGTCAGGTTGTGGCGCATCTTGTCCAATAGCGCGGCCTGGTCCTGATTGAGGCCGCCGTCGCGCAGCTGGTTGGCCAGCACGCGGCATTCCTCGACCAGGTCCAGGGTGCGGTGGCTGGCCTTTTCGGTCATCTCCACCACATGGTCCAGGCGCGAGCAGGCATCGTCCAGTTCGCCGGCCTCGTCGGGCACGGTGGGCAGTTCGCCCAGGGCCTGTCCCAGTTCGCGGGCGAGCCGGCTCAGGCTCTGCATCATCGGGCGCGTGCGCAGGGCGGCGAGGTGATCGACCTCGCGCCGCCAGGCAACCTGGTCACCGCTTTCCAGTGCATCGAGCGCGTGTTGCAGGCGTTCGATCAGCGCGGCACGTTCGGCATCGGCTTCGACGGTGGCGTTCATCAGGCGGTCGCCGTCAGACGTTCGAACACCTTGCCCAGCTTCTCTTCCAGCGTTTGCGCGGTGAACGGTTTGATGATGTAGCCGTTCACGCCGCACTGGGCGGCTTCGATGATCTGCTCGCGCTTGGCTTCGGCGGTCACCATCATCACCGGCAGGTGCTTGAGCTTGGCGTCGGCGCGGATGTTGCGCAGCAGGTCGATGCCGGTCATGCCGGGCATGTTCCAGTCCGTCACCACGAAATCGAACGGACCTGCGCGCAGCGCAGCCAGCGCGCTGTTGCCATCCTCGGCCTCTGCGGTGTTGGTGAAGCCAAGATCTGCCAACAGATTCTTGACGATGCGTCGCATTGTCGAGAAGTCGTCCACGATCAGGATCCGCATGTTCTTGTTCACATCAAGCTCCTAACACGAAAAATACGCGAAAAAATCAATCGTCATTTTCGACACCGGCATCGGCCAGTTCGAATACCTTGAGGCGGCCGCGCAAGCGCACCACGGCCTGGCCGTGGATCTGGCAGACGCGCGATTCGCTGACACCGAGTACGGCGCCGATTTCCTTCAGGTTCAATTCCTGTTCGTAGTACAGCGACAGCACCAGTTGCTCGCGCTCGGGCAATTGGCCGATGGCCTTGCCCAGCTCGCGGCCGAATTCGCCCCGTTCCATCATCTGCTGCGGATTGGGCCCGCCTTTGGCGGTGGTGTCCAGCTCGCCGTGATCTTCGATGCGCGATTCCAGGCTCAGCACCTGGCCGCGTGCGGCGTCTTCCATCAGGCGCAGGTAGTCGGGCAGCGGCATCTCCATCGCGGCGGCCACTTCGGTGGCGGCGGCGGCACGGCCGGTGTTCTGTTCGATCTTGCGCACGGCGGCGGCGGCATCGCGGGCACGGCGGTGCACCGAACGCGGCACCCAGTCGCCACGGCGGATCTCGTCGATCATCGAGCCGCGGATCCGGATCGAGGCATAGGTCTCGAACGAGGCACCCTGCTCGGAGTCGTAGCTGCGCGAGGCTTCGATCAGGCCGATCATGCCGGCCTGGATCAGGTCGTCCACTTCCACGCTGGCCGGCAGGCGCGCAGCCAGATGGTGGGCGATGCGGCGGACCAGGTCGGCGTGCTGGGTCACCACGTCGTTGGCGTTGTTGCGCTGCACGGCGCGGTACTGCGCGCTGGCCGTGGTTGCGGTAGCGGTGCTCATGCGGCCACTCCCCGTTGAATGATGCGTTCGACAAAGAACTCGACGTTGCCGCGCGGCACGGTGGGAGCCTGCCAGCGCGAGGTACGGCGAGCGATTTCTGCGATGGCCTGCGCCGACGGACTGGCGGGGTAGGCCTTGATGACCGGCTGCTGACGCTGCACCGACAGGCGCAACCAGTCGTCCTGCGGCACGTGGCCGAGATAGTTCAGCGACACGTCGCCGAGGAACTTTTCGCAGACGCGGGAGAGCTTGTCGTACAGCAGGCGGCCTTCGTTGGGGTCGCGCACCATGTTGGCGATGATCTGCAGGCGGTCCACGCCGCGTTCGCGCGAGAGCACCTTGATGAGTGCGTAGGCATCGGTGATCGAGGCCGGTTCATCGCAGACCACCACCACGGTGTCCTGGGCGGCCTGGCAGAAGGTCAGCACGCTGTCGGTGATGCCGGCGGCGGTGTCGATGACCATCACGTCCAGATCGCGCTCCAGCTCGGAGAACACATTGACCAGGCCGATGTGCTGGGCGGGGGCCAGTTCGGCCATGTGGCGGCGGCCGGAGGCGGCCGGCACCACCAGCACGCCGCCGGGGCCTTCGATGATGACTTCATCCAGCGTGCAACGGCCGGCGATCAGGTCGGCCAGGGTGTACTTGGGTGAAAGCCCCAGCACCACGTCCAGGTTGGCCAGGCCAAGATCGGCGTCCAGCAGCAGCGTGCGCTTGCCCATGTCGGCAAGTGCCACGGCCAGGTTGGCGGAGATGTTGGTCTTGCCCACGCCACCCTTGCCACCGGTCACGGCAATGGTGCGCACCGGGCCCAGGGGCTCGGGACGGGTTGCCGACAGGGGGAAGGCGTTGGTCAGCTTTGCGTATTCACGCGACTGCATGGTTGTGCTCCGGAGTACAGGGCTTATCGGCAGCGCGCCGTAAATCTTCAAGGCGAAGAACGAGACTGGCGGCATTGGCGCGGTGCAGGTCGTCGGGGACCCGCTGTCCGTCAGTCACCCAGGTGATGGGCAGTTGGTGATCGACCACCACCGACAGGGCACTGCCGAAGCGGCCGGTCTCGTCGAGTTTGGTCAGCACCACGCCCTGGGGCTTGGCGTGGGCGAAGCGGCGCACGACCTCGTCGAGGTCGGCGAAATGGGAGTTGGCGGGCAGCACCAGCAGCGAGGTGACTTGCTGGGCGGCGCGTAGCCAGTTCAGCTGGGCGGCCAGGGCGCGATCGCGCTGGCCCATGCCGGCGGTGTCGATCAGCACCAGCTTGTAGTCGCGCAGGCGCTCCAGCAGGGCGAGCAGGCTTTCGGCGCTGTCGGCTTCGTGCACGGCGATACCGAGCTGGCGGCCGTAGCTGTGCAGCTGCTCGCGGCCGCCGACGCGCAGGGTGTCGGTGGTGACCAGGGCCACGTCGCGCGGGGCGTGCTGGGCGGCGAAGCGCTGTGCCAGCTTGGCGATGGTGGTGGTCTTGCCGGCACCGGTCGGGCCGACCAGGGCGATCACCCCGCCGCGTTCCAGCGGGTCGATCGGGGTCACCGGCAGGCGCTTGGACAGCAGGCCCAGCATCAGCCCGCGGCCACGGTGCAATTCGGTGTCGGCCGGGATCTGCAGGGCCACGTCGCGGGTGAGGCCGGCGTCGAAGCCATAGTCGTCCATCAGTTCCAGCGCTTGCGCGCGCACCGGCGAGCCGCGCAGGCGCTCGTCGGTGAGGCGGTTCATTTCGCGCTCGATCATCTGCCGCATCAGCGCCAGCTCGCCGCGCAGCTGCTTGAGTTCTTCGTCGTTCTGCGCGACCGGCGCGGCAGCCACCGGCACGGCGGCCAGCGCAGCGGGGGCCGGCGGGGCGACCACGATCGGTGGCAAGGCGGCCGGCGGCAGGATCTGCGGCAGGGACTGGTCCAGATCGAAGTCGGCCGCGTCGACGAACGCCTCGTCGTCCTGGCCCTGGTCGGCGTAGGCGGGGGCGGCAACCGTGGCGGCCACGACCGGAGTCGGCGCCTGGACCGGGGCGGCCTGCACGGCGGGGCGCTGCACCGGAGCGGTGGTCAAAAAGTCGGCGAACAGCTGTTCCGGCACCGCCGACAGCGCGTGTTCCTGGCGCTGCACGACCGGTGCGGCCAGTTCCTGCACGGCCGGCATCGGCGCGGCGCTGCGGATCGGGGTGGCGACCGGCGGCTGGCGCGGCACGCTGGCCGGCTGGCGCAGGGCCATGGCGGCGATCATCTCTTCGGCGGCGCTGGCCACGCGCTGGCGGTGGCTCATGCCGGTCTCGGCGGCCGGCTTCAGCGGGGCGTGGACTGGCGCGGCGGGGCGGGCGACAACCGGTGCCGATGCCTGCTGCACGGGCGCCTGCTGCACCGGGACGGTGGTGGCCGGGGTGTCGCGGGCAGTTTCCAGGGCGCGCTGCACCAGCTCTTCGTCGTAGTTGCTGGCGGCGACGATCTCGATGCCTTCGGCGGTGCGACGGTTGGACAGGATCACGGCATCCGGGCCGTGTTCCTCGCGTACCATGCGGAATGCAGTGCGCATGTCCGGGGCGACAAAGCGTTTGATCTTCATGCCAGGTACCTCCAGGAACAGGACCCGCCGGACGCCGGACGGGTGCGCGATGAATGTGGGTGTGTTGCCAGCGTCATGAGTTGCCTGTCCCGTTGGTAGTTCCAAGTCCTGCCATCGACCCCGTAGCGGTGGTGCTGGCTGCGGTCTCGCCAGGGCTAATGCATGCGGCGTGCCAAACACCGCAGTGCCGGGTTTCCGGCGCGGGAACCGCATGGGACGCAGGGCAGGTGGATCGACCGCTGGCGGCGGCGGTCAGGCGATTGCTTGAAGAAGGCGTTGCGCCTTCACGACGTCGGCACGCCAGGCGGGGGGATCAGGGGGCAGGCGTTGCCAGTGCTGGAACGGTCAGCTTTCCGCCGCTGCGGGAGGGTGCGCCGTGTCGGTGCTGGACGTGGGTGGGGCGACCGGTTCGGGCATCGGTGCTGCGCTGGATTTCTGACGCGGTACGCGCATCGGCCCGGCGAGGTGGCCATCACTGCCCCGCCGGATCAGGTTGGTTTGCAGCGTCGACATGGCACGCCGCCTTGTGCCTGTACGAGCTGGGTGCGCGCATTGGGCCAGGTCACCAGAGGCATCCAGCCCGTCCTGTCCGGCCCATTCCCTCCGATTGCGCCACCAACCCGCCCAGCCTGCGCGATGGCGCTGGCAGGAGTGAGGTCACTTGCGATCCCCGGATAGAGCGACGCAACCGGTAGACGATGCAGCGCGATGCGCTATGGCCTGGCGTTGTCGTCCAATGCCAATGCCGGAATCGCCACCGGGTCCATGATGCGCTTCTTCAAGACCGAGTCCTTGAAGAACCAGTTCTTCTCGCAGCGGATCGGCTTGCTCCCTTCGAAGAACAGCAGTTCGTCGTTGCCGGGCAGCTCCTTGATCTCCTGCGGCAGCATCAGGGCGCGGCGCTCTTCGGTAAAGTTGTATGACACGTTGCTGCCGCCGCCGCCCTTGCTGGTGGAGCGGTGACGCTTGCGGATCGTCGTATATCCCAGCATGTCGCTGTAGGCGTTGGCGTCTTCCTGCTCGCGCGGGGTGAAGACGATGCTGGCGGCATGGTTGGTGATGAAGTTCTGCGCGTCGTCGGCGCCATAGGTGGCACGCAACTGCGACTGGCTCTGGATGATGCACAAATCGCGTACGCCATAGCTGGCAGAGATGGAGATGCGCTTGGACCAGACATCGACCCGGCCCATGGCGGTGAATTCGTCCATCAGCATCAGCATCTGGTATTTGAGCTTGGGATCTTCGTTGAGCTGTTTATCGAGATTATTACCGATCACCGAGCTGAAGAAGATATTCAACAGCTTGCTGCTTTCATCCAGTTTCTGGGTGGGGATGATGACGTACACGGTGGTAAGCCGCTTGCGGATGGCGGTGACGTCGATATCGGTGGCGTTGGTGGCGGCTGCCAGGATCGGGCTCAGGAACTGTTGCAACGGCGCCTGCATGGTGGCCATGACCGAAGAGAACGTCTGTTCCGCCAGGCCGGCCAGCGCACTGAAGGTGGAGCGCGTCTGTGGGCTGATGAAGCTGAAATTCTTGGTGGTGATGATTTTTTTCAGCAATTCGGCCGTGTTCTCTCCATTATTGCCGCCGGTGGAGAAGCGCAGGATGCGTTCGAAGCTGGGAAACAGGCTGCTTGTGTTGGGGTCTTCCACGCCTGGAAATCCAGAACTTCGCATGTCGTGCCAGTTCTCGAACATATAGGAGGCGAATGCGGTGAATGCGGTACGCGCCTGGGTGACCCAGAAGGCGTCTTTGCCGGGCTCGTCCGGATACAGGATCGCGGCCATGGTCTGGATGGAGGCGATGCGCTCGCGCGGATCTTCGGGTACCAGGGTCAATGGGTTGAAACGATGGGTCTGGCCATTGGTGGCGTAAGGTGCCCAGACATAGATCTTCTGACCTTGCGAGGCCCGGTATCCGCTGGTGGCCTTGAACAACTCGCCTTTCAGGTCGAGCACGACCATGGATTGTTGGTAGGTCAGCAATACGGGGATGGCAATGGAGGTGGTCTTGCCGGAGCGCGTGGGTGCCACCACGATGACGTGGAGCGCGCCGTTGATGTAGATATAACGGCCACCGAGCTTGCCGACCAGGATGCTTTCCGGCTTTTTCTCCAGCATGCCGGCTTTCTTGAGATCACCGACAGTGGCAAAGCTGGCTTGCCCATGCAGGGATTGCTGTTTTTTTCTCAGCACGGGAATCAACAGCAGCAACCAAGCGATAAAGGGCAGGCCGAAGCCGATGATGCCGCTGATCTTGATGCGGGTGACGTAGGGTTGCACTTGCGGAAGGTCCAGCGCCCTCCAGTAGTCCAGATAAGTGGTCGCCTTCAATGGCACCTGCAATTTCAGCAGCATCAGCGTCATGTAACCGGCCAGATACAACCCGGCGACCAATGCAAGGACCAACAGCATCGCTGCAATGCCCGCCTTTCCCTTACTACCCATGCGTCCATCTCCGTGTGTGATTGCCTCCGCGCGCTCACCGGTGCCCAGCGGGAGGCGGTCTTTGTCCAAGCGGCGTTCATCATAGATGAGTGCGGCGGGAACTGGCGTCGCGGCGGCGTCAACTGCCCTGTAGGCCACGGCTGACCAGCACGGAAACCAGAGGCGCCGGGTCGCGTCGGTGGGGCAGCAACAGGAGGCCGCAGTGGACGCACCGAAGTGCGTCAGGCGGAGAGGGGAGCGCGAAGGGAACCCTGGCCAGCGCCGGGCTTGCCGCCTCAGCTGATGGTGCCGACCAGTTTCAGGCGCTTGTCTTCCGGCACTTCGCTGTAGGCCAGCACCGACAGGCTGGGCACGCTGTGGCGGACCAGGCGGGCCAGCGCCGCGCGCACCTGGCCGGGCACCAGCACCACCGCCGGTTCGTTGCGGGCTTCCTGCTTGCCCACGCAATCGGCCAGGCTCTGATGCAGTCGTTCGGCCAGGCCCGGCTCCAGCGCCACGCCGTTGCCATGGGTGGAGTCCTGCAGCACGCGTTCCAGCTGCGGGGCCAGGGTGAACACCGGCAGCTCGGCCGACATGCCGGCGATCTCCTGCACGATGAAGCGGCCCAGCGAGGTGCGCACTGCGGCGGTGAGAGTGGCCGGGTCCTGGCTGTGCGGGGCATGCTCGACCAGGGCTTCGACGATCTTGCGCAGTTGGCGCACCGGAATGCGCTCGATCAGCAGGTTCTGCAGCACGCGCACCACCACCGACAGCGGCAAGGCTTTCGGGGTGAGGTCTTCGACCATCTTCGGCGCGGTCTTGCCCAGGGTGGCGAGCAGTTGCTGCACTTCTTCGTGGCCGAGCAGTTCGGGAGCGTGTTCGCGGATCAGGTGTGACAGGTGGGTGGCAACCACGGTCGCCGGGTCGACCACGGTGTAGCCCATCGATTCGGCATAGGCGCGCTGGTGCGTCTGGATCCAGGTAGCGTCCAGGCCGAACGCCGGGTCCTTGCCGGGGATGCCGTCCAGCTGGCCGAGCGCGCCGCCCGGGTCCAGCGCCAGCTCGCGGTCGGGATGGATCTCGGCGGTGGCCACCGGCACGCCGTGCACCAGCAGCCGGTAGGCGTTGGCCGACAGCTCCAGGTTGTCGCGGATATGCACCGGTGGCACCAGGAAGCCGATGTCCTGGGTGAGCTTGCGGCGCACGCCCTTGATGCGCGCCATCAGTTCGCCGCCCTGGTTCTTGTCCACCAGCGGGATCAGCCGGTAGCCCACTTCCAGGCCCAGCGGGTCGATCGGGCGCAGTTCGTCCCAGCTCAGCTCCGAGCTGGCCTGGGCGGCGGTGGCCGCGGCAGCGGCCTGCGGATCGGTGGCGGCATCGCCGGCGGCCGGGGCGGCCAGGCTGCGCTTGTACATTTTCCAGGCGATCACGCCCAGGATCAGACCCAGCGTCAAAAACGCGACGTTGGGCATGCCCGGCACCAGGCCGACCAGGCCCAGGATGGCCGCCGCCACCGCCAGGGCGCGGTGCTGGCCAAACACCTGGCTAATCATGGCACCGCGCATGTCCTGCGCGCGCGAGGCGCGGGTCACCAGCAGGGCGACCGAGGAGGACACCAGCAGTGCCGGCAGCTGCGCCACCAGGCCGTCGCCGATGGACAGCAGGGTATAGGTCGACGCCGCATCCACGAACGACATGCCGTGCTGGAACATGCCCACCGCCATGCCGCCGATGAGGTTGATGAACAGGATCAGGATGGCGGCGATGGCGTCGCCGCGGATGAACTTGTTGGCACCGTCCATCGCGCCGTAGAAGTCGGCTTCTTCACGCACTTCCTCGCGGCGGGCCTTGGCCTCCTCGCGCGTCAGCAAACCGGCGTTGAGGTCGGCGTCGATGGCCATCTGTTTGCCGGGCATGGCGTCCAGGATGAAGCGCGCGGTCACTTCCGACACGCGTCCGGCACCCTTGGTGATGACCACGAAGTTGATGATGGTCAGGATCGCGAACACCACGATGCCCACGGCGTAGTTGCCGCCGATCACGAACTGGCCGAAGGCCTCGATCACCTTGCCGGCGGCGGCATGACCGTCCTGGCCATTGATGAGGATCACGCGGCTGGAGGCGACGTTCAGCGCCAGCCGCAGCATCGTGGTCATCAACAGCACGATCGGAAAGATGGTGAATTCCAGCGGGCGCTGCACGTACACCACCGCCAGCAGCACCATCAGCGAGATGGCGATGTTGAAGGTGAACAACGCATCCAGCACCGGTGCGGCCAGCGGCACCATCAGCATGGCCAGCATGGCCATCAGCGCCAGCGGGGCGCCCAGGCCGTTGCGCAGCAACTCCATGACGCGCCGGGCATTTAACGGGGCGGGTTGGGCACTCATGCGCTGGCTCCCTTGCCGAACTCATCCACGTCCAGCGACGGCACTTCCGGCATCGGGCCGCCGTTCCACCCGCGTAGCTGGTAGACGTAGGACAGGACCTGGGCCACGACCGAATAGAGTCTCACGGGAATTTCCTTGCCGATCTGGGCTTCCCTATACAAGGCGCGTGCCAAAGGCGGAGCGGTGACGATCGCCACGCGGTGCTGTTCGCCGGCTTCGCGGATGCGGAAGGCCATTTCGTCCACGCCCTTGGCCACCACGATCGGGGCGCGCATCTTGCCGCCTTCGTACTTGAGCGCCACCGCGTAGTGGGTGGGGTTCATCAGCACCACGTCGGCCTTGGGCACCGCTTCCATCATCTGGCGCTGCGACATCTGCATCTGCATCTGGCGGATGCGGCCCTTTACTTCCGGGCTGCCTTCGCTTTCCTTCATCTCGCGCTTGATCTCCTCGCGCGTCATCTTCAGCTTCCGCAGCCAGTTCCACTTCTGGTACGGCGCATCGATGGCGGCCAGCAGCACCAGGGCGCCGGCGGTGTAGAGCAGCAGGCTCTTGGTGAAGTCCAGGCCGTTGCCGACGGCCTGTTCCAGCGATTGGTTCACCAGCTCGCGCAGGCCTTGCAGGCCGCCGGCGAAGCACAGCCAGGCGGCCAGGGCCACGAACAGCAGGCGCAGCACCGACCTGACCAGCTCGGCCAGGCTGTTGCTGCCCCACATGCGCTTGACCCCGTTCATCGGGTTGAGCTTGTTGAGGTCGGGCATGAATGCCTTGCCGGAAAAATGCAGGCCGCTCATCAGCAGCGGCCCGACCAGACCAGCCAGCAGGCAGATGCCGATCAGCGGCAGCATCACCCACAGCAACTGCAGCAACAGGTCGCCGAAATGGCCAAACAACGCCATCGGGTTCTGCCGCATGGCCGGGTCGGGCGTGAGCGCGTTTTTCATCCATGCCTCCGCGCCATCGCCGATGCCGCTGGCCAGGGCCATCAGGCCGAACACGCCGGCACCGAACACCGCCGCCGTGGACAACTCGCGCGATTGCGGGATGTTGCCCTGTTCGCGGGCTTCGCGCAGGCGTTTTTCGGTGGGAAGCTCGGTACGCTCGCCGCCGTCTTCGGACTCGGACATGGGGCTGCCGGTGGGTGGTTAATCCTGCCTGATGCAAGTGGCGTGCCAATTGATGGTCGCGCGTGGGGAATGGGGCGGGCCGGCGCCCGGCCGCGCCGGCGTCAGGCAGCCGAGACGTCGGGTTCTTCCGGTTCGATCCGGTTGCGGCCGTGGCGTTTGGCCCGATACAAGGCCTCGTCTGCGCGTGCCAGCAGGGTGGCGGCGGTGTCGCCGGGACGGAACCAGGACACCCCGATCGAGCAGGTCACCTGCAGTGGATACGCGGCGCCCACCTCGTAGGGCGCCACGCCGATTGCCTCGTGAATGGCGCGCAGCCGGTGCTGGCTCTGGCGCTGCATGCCCGGCAGCAGCACCAGCAGTTCTTCGCCGCCGTAGCGCCCCACCTTGTCCGAATCGCGCAGGCAGGCGGTCAGCCGCGCGCCCACCCTGGCCAGCACCGCATCGCCGATCAGATGTCCGTGTTCGTCGTTGATCTGCTTGAAATGGTCCAGGTCGATCAGCACCACCGCCAGCGGTTGGTCGGCGCTTGCACAGGCCAGCAGTTCCTCGGCCATCGCCTCCAGGATGCCGGAGCGATTGAGCAGGCCGGTCAGTGCGTCGTGGCTGGCCTTCAGCGCCAGCGCCGCGCGGGCGCTCTCCAGATCGCGTTTTTCGCGTTCCAGCTGGTAGGTCCGTTCGGCCACCAGCTCGGCCAGCATGCGCTCGCGCGCGACCAGGTGGCGGTGCCGCCAGCGCCACAGGCCGATCAACAGGCCACCACCGATCAGCACGTACAGCGCAATTGCCGGCGGGCTGCGCCACCACAGCGGCGCGATCGCAAACGGCAGATCGACCACCGGCGAAACGGTGCGCCGGTAGCGGTCGAACAGCTGCACCTGCAGGCGGAAATGTCCGGATGGCAGTGGCGGCTGGTCGATCGACAGCTCGTTGCCCTGGATCCATTCCTCGTGCAGGCCGAGCAGGCGATAGCGCACGGACAGCCGGCTGGGGTCGTCATAGACTTCCATGCTCGACAGTTCGATATGCAGCGGCTTGTCGCTCCAGCCCAGCAACTGGCCACGCTGCACCGGCACGCCGCCGCGGCTGACGCTGTCGATGCGCACGCTGGGCAGGCGCTGCTCGAACAGGCGTCCGGGATCGTGCAGGTGACTGATGCCGCGCGAGGTGCCGATCCAGACCGAGCCATCAGGGTCTTCGGCGAACGCGGCTTCGGAGACGTCGTCCCAAAGCAGGCCCTGCGATTGCGACAGGTGCGCCCAGCGCTCGCCGTTGTAGACCTCCACGCCGCGCGCGTGTCCCACCCAGATCCGGCCGACGCTGTCGCCGCGCAACAGATACACACCGACATCGCGCATGGCTTCGTCGCTGACGGCCTGCAGGTCCAGCCGGCCGTCGAGCAACATGCCGTGCCACAGGCCAGGGCGATAGAACGCCAGCCACACCTCGCCGTCGTCGCTGAGATGGAACTTGCTGATCCACGGGTCTGCCGCGCCGCCATTGACCCGCACCGGGACCTTGGACCACTGCTTGCCCTGCAGCCGGAACAGGCCATTGGCGCTGGAGACCCACAAGGTGCCGTCGGCGGTATGCTGGATGTCGGTGTAGGAGATGGCGGGCAGCTCCGATACCGCCTGCAGCGTGCCACCCTGCTCGGGGTGTTCGACCACGAACAGGCCGCCGACGCTCAGTACCCACAACCGGCCCTGGCGGTCGATGTGCAGGCGTCTGCCGATGCGCGGAAGCTTGCCGATCTCGGCACTGCGGCCATCGGGCCACTGACGACGCAGCTGGCCTGCCGAACTGAGCGTCCACAGGCTGCCGTCTGCGCCGCGCGCCAGGCCCACGATCTGGATGCCGGCCTCCGGCAGGGCCGGGACGAACCGCTCGTGCGGATGCGCCTGGCGGCCGATGCCGTGTTCGTTGCCCACCACCAGGGCGTCATGCGCATCGCGTGCGATCGCCCAGGTCGGTGCGGCCGGCATGCCCTGCGAGGCGTCCCAGCTTTCGATCCATTCGTAGCCGGCCCAGCGCACCAGACCCTCACCGTCCACGGTCATCCACAGATCGCCGTCGCGGTCCACCACGATCGCGTCGCTGCTGCCCGGTGGCAGTCCGTTGGCGATCCCGAAGCTACGCCAATGGTCGCCCTCCCAGCGCAGCAGCCCGTCGTTGCGGCGTACCAGCACGCGTCCCTGGCGGTCCATCACCAACGGCGCCTGCCGTCCGATCGTGCTGCCATCCAGTAGCGGGGCGGGGCGCACCGCAAAGCGTGCCGCGCCGGGTGCGCGATAGATCAGCGTACCGGCGCCACGCGCCCACAGCCCGCCCTCGCGATCGCGCAGCACGCTGGACCAGCGATCCTCCGGCACGCCTTGCTCCGGCCCGTAGACCTGCACCTGGCGCTGCGCATCGATGGCGCACAGCTTGCGCGCGCAGCCGGCCCATAGGGTGTCACCTTCCACCGACAGGCTCAGCACCTTGGACAGCTCCGGTAGGCGGGCACGCGTGGCGGTGTCCAGCAGCGGCTCGCTCTGCCAGCGGCCGTTGCTGCGAGGGCTCAGGCGTTCCAGCGTTGCACCGTTGGCCAGCACCGTGCCCCATGCCGGGCTGGCCAGCAGCATGCCTTCCTGCAGGTGCGGGGCTTCGTCGGGAGCGAGCTTGCGCAAGCCGTGTTCGTCGCCGACAAACAGGGCCTTGAATCCGGCAACCCAGAGCTGGCCGTCGGCGGCCTGGCTCATCGCGTTGATGGGCTCGTTGCGCAGACCGCCCAGTTCCATCTGCTTGAAGATGCGCCCGTTGTAGCGATACAGGCCGCTTTCGGTACACACCCACAGCAGCGTGGCGCGGGTCTGCAACAGACAGGTGCCGGCCAGGCCCACCAGGCCCTGGTCATGCGCGTAGCGGCGGATGCTGACGCTCTGCGCCCCGGCCAGGCCGGCCACCGCCAGCCACGCCAGCAGCAACACCGCCACGTACGGTGCACGCCGGCCTGTTGACCTGCTCTGGTAGTGCAAGAACCCCACGGGCGTTGCAGTCTCCCACGCATCGTGCGTGCGGTTCGCGCGTGGCGCGCACCTCTCACGCTTCGGTTGGCAGCCCGTTACGGGCCGCGATATACCGACTAGCGGCTGTCGTTGCGGAATACTTTAATCATGCCGCGTGCAGCGTGGGTGCAGACGCCAGCGCTTACGCGTCGCTGGCTGGGGCGTCGCCGATTGCTTCCTCGGCATAGGCGATCCGGTTGCGGCCGTCGCGTTTGGCGCTGTACAGCGCTGCGTCGGCGCGCGCCAGCAGGTGTTCCAGGGTTTCGCCGGGCTGCTGCCACGCCACGCCGGCCGAGCAGGTGAGCTGCAAGCTGCCGCCGTCGATGTGGTATTGGCCGCAGATGCCACGGTGCAGGGCCTCCAGGCGATGTGTGGCGCCACGGTGCAGGCCCGGCAGCAGCGCCAGCAACTCTTCGCCACCATAGCGCCCGACCCGGTCATCGCCACGCACCAGTGCGTTGAGCCGGCGTCCGACGTCGGCCAGCACCGCATCGCCAGCCAGGTGTCCGTGCTGGTCGTTGACCTGCTTGAAGTGGTCCAGGTCGATCAACACCACCGCCAGCGGGCGCACTACCGGATCGGCGCCCAGCAGCAGGCTACGCAGCGCGGCCAGGATGCCGGCGCGGTTGAGCAGGCCGGTGAGTTCGTCGTGGCTGGCCTTGAGCGCCAGTTCGGCGCGTGCTGTTTCCAGGTTGCGCTTGTCCTGCTCCAGCTCGGCGGTGCGCTCGGCGACCAGTTTTTCCAGTTCGCGCTTGCGTCGCAGCAACTTGGCCGTGCGCCACCGCAACAGTCCGATCACTGCGGCGATGGCCAGCAGCAGATAGGCGAGCAGCGCCAGTGGGCCACGCCACCATGGTGGCGTCAGGACGAACTCGAAACGTGTGATGGGGCTGACGCTGCGCTGGCTGGCATCCACCGCCTGCACCTCCAGCGTGTAGCGTCCCGGGGGCAGCAACGGATAGCTCAGATGGCTCAACGAGGTGGTGGCCCAGCCGGCTTGGTGGCCTCTGGCCCGGTAACGGAAGCTGATGCGATCCGGGCCGCCCTCCGCACCGGGCGTACCGATCTCCACGTCCAGCGGGACCTGCGACCAGGGCACCTGCGCACCGGGGGCGATGGTCTGCTCGCCTCGGTGCACGCGCAGCACCTCCACCCGCAGCGGAGGTGCGGTAAATACCTGCAAGGGATCCTTCAGGTGGGTCAATCCACGGCTGCTGCCCAGCCAGATGCTGCCATCGGTATCTTCGAACAAGCCATTGGCGGACAGGTCGTCCCACAGCAAGCCTTCGCTACGGGTGGCACGCGACCAGTGCCCGTCTTTCAGCAGATCCAGTCCCTGGCTACTGCCCAGCCACAGGTTTCCCTTGCTGTCATGCCGCAGGATGAAGGGCATGACGCGCGCCACCAGCGGGTCGTTGACCGGGGTCAAGGTAATCTGCGCGGCGTCCTGCACGGTGCCGTGCCACAGGCCGGTGTCGCGCAATGACACCCAGAGCTGGCCGTCGGCGGAGAAATCGAGCAGGAAGAAATCGTGCGTGGGCAGGTCGCCATGGACCTGCACGCGAACCCAGCGGCCGTCCGCTTCGCGGCGATACAGGCCCTCGCGCGTGCTGGCCCACAGGCGTCCCTGGCGATCAAGGTCCAGGTCCACCACGAACACCGTTGGCACCATCGGTTCCTGCCTGGCCTGCGGCGGCATCCCGGGAGCAACCGAATACAAGCCGCGCGGGGTGGTGATCCACAGCACGCCTGCCGGGTCGAATTGCAGCTTGTTGATCGGAACGCCGAGCCGCAGCATGTCGATGGTCTTGCCGGTCTGCGGGTCGCGCCGCGCCAGCAGACCGGACGAGCGCCCCACCCAGGCCGCGCCATCGACCGGCGACAGCGCGATGGAGACCGCCTGCAGCAGCGGCTCGCCGTTGGCGAGCGTCCACGGTTGCACGCGTCCGGTCGCCGGATCCAGCACATTGGAGCCGGCATCGCCGCCCACCAGCAGTTCGCCGCTAGGTAGCCGCTGGATCGCCCAGGTGGGCGCTTCGGCCAGCCCCTGGCTTTCGTCCCAGTGCTCGATGGTGCCGTAGCCCAGCCAGCGCTGCACCCCCAGCCCGCGCGTGCCGATCCACAACTGGCCGGTGCTCTGCATCAGCAATGGGCCAACCATCGGGCTGATTCCTGCCCCCTTGTCGTGACCGAAATAGCGCCAGTGGTCGCCTTCCCAGCGCACCATGCCGCGATCGGAGCGGGTCAGCAGGCGGCCTTGCGCGTCTTCGGACAGGGTGGTGGCCGCTGAGAGCGTGTCGAAACTGCTGCCGGCCGGTGGCGGATGTGCCTGGAACTCGCGTTCGCCGGGCGCACGCGACAACACCGCGCCCCCGCCACGCAGCCACATCCGGCCCGCACGGTCACGGAAGATGGCACGCCAGTTCCGTTGTGGCACGCCCTCGGCGCTGCCGAGCAGTGCGACATGCCCGGCGGCATCGATGCGACAGACCTGTTTGCCGCAGCTGGACCACAAGGTCTGCCCATCGGCCAGCAAGGCCTTGCCGGCCGGCAGCAGGGTGCCGTCGTCCAGGCGCAACGGCAGTACCCGGACGCTCCAGCCAGCGGGTGCCTTCGGCGACAGCTGCAGCAGTTGGTTCTCGCTGACCACCACTGCGCCGTCCGCGTAGGCCGCGATCACGTTGCCGCTGTCGGCGCGGATCGGATTGCCATCGCGCAGGACCGGCGTGAAGGTACGGCCATCGCCCACGAAGACCCCGTTGACGCTGGCAACCCACAGACGTCCGCGACGATCCAGCGTCAAGGCCCGGATGAAGCGTGCGTCCAGGCCGCTTTCCTTGCCCACCAGGATGAAACGTTCGCGTTCGAAGCGGTGCAGGCCCAGCTCGGTGCCGATCCAGACCACCCCCTGGCGGTCTTCGAGCAGGCTGTTGACGGTCATGCCCTGCAGGCCGTCGGCCTGGCCATAGTCGCGAAGGCTGTAGGTCTGCGCGCCGACGCTCGCTGCCAGCACCCAGCCGATCAGGCACAGCGCAACCTGGCGGCAGCGCCTGTGGCCGTGCAAATCCCATGAAGCGAATAGCGCAAACAGGTTGGGCATTGGTGTCCGGGCAAGGAAGAGGATGGTCCACTCACACGATCGTCACCTGCGTTGGCGGCCGTTGTCCCTGAAACTTGAGCTGCGTCTCAATTAGGCGGTCAGGCCCCTGGCGGCGTCGAAGGCGGTATCGAACAGGCGCTGGACCGGCGGGGCGAACTCGCTGGCGAAGCTGGCCAGCAGGAACAAACCCAGCAGCACCGTCAGCGGCAAGCCGAGCTGCATCGGGTTGAGCGCAGGCGCGGCCTTGGACAGCGCACCGAAGGCCAGGTTGACCGCCAGCATCGCCACCATCATCGGCAGCGCCAGGGTCAGCCCGCCGCGCAGGACCTGCAGGAACAGCGTAGGGGCGACGTTGGCGAAGGCGCTGGCGTCGGGCAGGGCGGTGCCGATCGGCAAGGCCTTGTAGCTGTCCACCAGCAGGGCGATCACCGCCAGGTGGCCGTTGGCGGCGAAGAACAGCAGGCCGAAGCCGATATAGAACCATTGCGCGATCACGCCGGAGGTCACTCCGCGCATCGGATCGGACATCTGTGCGAACGACAGGCCGGTGGATTGCGACACCAGCTCGCCGGCCAGCGCACCGGCTTCGAAGATCAGCTTGAGCATGAACCCCATGCTGGCACCCACTGCCAGTTCGCGCGCGATGCTGAGCACGGCCGCCGCGGTGAATCCGTCCCATTCGGGCACTGGCGGCAGGATCGGGGCCAGTGCCATCGACAAGGTGCCGGCCAGCATCACCCGTACCCGTGCGGGCACGGCACGCGTGCCGATCAGTGGCATGGCGGTCAGCAGCGCACCGGTGCGCAGCATCGTCCACAGGATCGCCCCGACCATTGCGAACGCGCGCTGGCCATCGATCACCATCTGGGTGGCGGCATCCATCCGGTGCGCTAACCGATCAGATGGGGAATGCGCTGGAACAGCGCGATGGTGAATTCCACCAGATGCCCCAGCAGCAGGCTGCCGGTGGCGAACAGGGTGGCGGTCAACGCCACGGCCTTGGCGACGAAGGCGATGGTGGGCTCGTTCAATTGGGTGGCGGCCTGGATCACGCCGATCACCACGCCGACCACCAGCACCGCCAGCAGCATGGGGCCGGCGATCCACAGGACGGTGACCAGGCCACCACGCAATTCGGTCAGGGCGATTTCAGGGCTCATGGGGGTGGTGATGCAAGTAGGGTGCCAAAGGGGCGGGGATTGGGGATTGGTTGGTAGACGGGGATCTGATTTGCCTCGTGTTGCACTGTCTGTCGCTGTCGCTGTCGCTGTCGCTGTCGCTGTCGCTGTCGCTGTCGCTGTCGCTGTCGCTTTGCTCTGTTTTTGCTGTTGGCTTCTCATCCCCCCATACCGCAGCGGCAAGCCGGGTAGATACAACCCGTAGGGCGGCGCGCATGGATGCGCGACGTTTTTGTAAGGGACATGGATGTCGGTGGATTCACTCACGAAGTGCAAGGGTATCGTAGTTGAAAAAGACCTCGGCTGGAGTGAGATAGCTCAATCGTTTTCTGGGTCGGTTGTT
>NZ_MDED01000047.1 GCF_002939885.1 Xanthomonas cucurbitae | reverse complement strand
TCCCCAAACCCTCAGTCCAACAGGACTGGGGGTTTGTTCTTTTTGCCCCACTCCAAATCCTCCACCTCATCAAAACCTACGCATGGCCGGGCGCTGTCGTTTGCTCCGGTGTATGTCGCGCTTGCTTAATACAGGCTTGGATTTACCCCGCATCATGGGCACAATTCAGGCATGAGTGCAGTTTTTGTGCGAGTCCGATGATCTCTCTGCCGGATTCCATCTTGCGAAGGCAACAACATGCAGACGCGTGACGTTTCGCGAACCGCTGCAGCAGCTGATCTGTTTCGTCATGTGACGGCGGACAAGGCAAGCGTGTATCGCTCGATCATGGCCGTGTTTGCCGGCGCGAAGCGTCAGTATCGTCTCCAGTTGCGGCCGGACGAGGTGTTCGCTGAAGCATTGTGGGAAGGTGAAGTCCCCACGCAGGAAGACATCACGGCGGCACTCGCGCAGTTATCGACGTGGGGAAATCTCGAGTCGCAGCCGGACATGGCCCGCGTGTCCACACTCAACGACTATTACCGGGCACGCTACATCTATCGCCTCTCGCGTGGCGGTGAAGCGGTAGAAGTGGGACTGGACGCGTTCGAGCGGAATCTGCGTCACCGCGCCGAACTGCAAACCGTGGCGTTGGAGGACATCGATAGTCGTCTACAGGCCTTGCGTCAGTTGCTGGCAGATGTGGCCGCGACGCCGCAACGGCTCGATAGCGCAAAAGCGCACGCCATCCTGCGTGACCTGGTGCGGGTGTTCGAGGACCTGGCCGCCAACGCGCAGGCATTCATGGCGGGGGTGGCACGCAGCCTGGAGTTACAGCAAGCCGATGCGACGGCGCTGGTCGCCTACAAACGCCGTCTGATCGAGTACCTGGAACGTTTCATGGGTGATTTGATCCGCCGCTCCGACACCATCGCTCGCACCCTGCAACATATTTCCCTGTCGATCGATAACGTGCTGCAACAGGTCGCCGAGCGAGAAGCGCGGGATATCGCGCCAGGCGATCCTGGTGAGCTGGCGGACGAGGCGAGCCGCCGACGGGCAATTTGGCAGGAGCGCTGGAAAGGGTTGTGTGGCTGGTTTCTTGCCAGTGGCAATGAACCTCCGCAAGCCGAGCTGTTGCGTGCACGCGCCCGCGCAGCCATCCCACAGTTGCTGGGCGCGATTGCCGCAGTCAATGAGCGCCGCAGTGGTCGTAGCGATCGGTCGGCCGATTTCCGCGTGTTGGCACAGTGGTTTGCCGCATGCAACGGCGATGCGCAGGCGCACCGCCTCGCACGCGCGGCATTCGCGCTACAGCCGGCCCGCCACTTTTCACTGGAGACCTCGTCCGATCAGGACGTCACCGCCAGCACCTCCTGGCTGGACGCGCCACCGCTGACGATCAACCCCCGCCTGCGCGAATACGGGGAGGCCGCGCCGCGCGGCCCACTGGCTCGGGTGCGTGACCGTAGCCGGGAGCGTGCATTGATGGCGCAACAGTTGGCCGAGGAGTCGCAGCAGGTCGATGCTGCACGGCGTCGGCTGGCAACCGGGCATCCCACCAGGCTGTCAGAGCTGGGCCACCTGGATGCGCACGCGTTCGGACTGTTCCTGAGTTTGCTGGGTGAAGCTCTCGCAGACCAGGCCAACCCCGACCAGGCGGTCGAACGCCAGACCGGCGATGGTTTGCTGCAGATCCGTCTCGAGCCGTTGGCCGTGGGCAGCCGTGCCGAGATCCACACACCTGCGGGAATCTTCAGTGGGCGCGATCATCTGCTGACCATCCGTTCAACACAGGCGCGCGCATGAGCGCACAGGTCTCCCGTCGCCGCGCGGTGCCCGTTGGCGAATTGCAGAAATCCCAGCAACAGGACGAGTTTCGCCGCGCATTGCGTGGGCTGCTGATGCAGCCGCTGATGGCGCCGGGTCATGCGGATTTTCCGGCGGTGCGACGGCAGGCAGAGCGACTGCGGGAGTGGTTCGCGCGCGAAGCCGGTTGGCCGTTGCATGTGGACCGCGAGGGGGCGCGACTGTTCAAGCGTCCGGCCGATCTGTCCGATCCCACCCGGGGCCTGCCCGATTACGACCGCCGTCGCTACGTCCTGCTATGTCTTGCCTGCGCGGTGCTGGAGCGCGCCGATCCGCAGATCACCCTGCGCTTGATCGGCGAGCGGATCGTGCAGCAGGCCGCCGACCCGGCGTTGGAGGCACTAGGGTTTGCCTTTACCATGCGCAGCGCCACCGAACGGCGCGAACTGGTCGTGGTCTGTCGCACGTTGCTCGAACAGGGCGTGCTCGAGCGGGTGGCCGGTGAGGAGGAGAATTTCGTGCAGGAGAATGGCTGGCAGCAGTCCGACGCGTTATATGACGTGCATCGTCGCTTGCTGGCCGACCTGCCGGCAGCGGTGCGCGGGCCGTCCACCTGGCGTGTGGAAGAGATGCCGACCGATATCGAGATGCGGCTACGTGCCCTGGTGAGCGAGTTCACCGTAGACAGCGAACAGGGGCGGCGCGATGCCATGCGCCATCATCTGACGCGCCGTTTGCTCGATGATCCGGTGCTGTATGCCGACACCCTGGACGAGGAAACGCGTGGCTATTTCACCAATCAACGCGGTGTGTTGGCCAGCCGGTTGTGCGAGGCCGCCGGGTTGGTGGCCGAGCAGCGCGCCGAAGGGCTTGCGCTGGTCGATGAACATGGTCAGTTGACCGACGTGGCAATGCCTGCCGAAGGAACCGAAGCGCATGTCACCTTGCTGGTGGCTGAGTATCTGGCTGGATGCCTGCGTCAGGCGCGTGCGCCCTTGCTGCTGACAATGGCCGAGATCGAAGTGTTCCTGCGCGACGCCGCCGGGCGCTACGGCCGTTACTGGCGCAAGTCGGCGCGTGCGCCGGGCGCGGAGCGCGAGTTGGCGGCGATCGCCGTGGATCGGCTCTGTCGGCTGTGCCTGTTGGCCCGTGAGACCGACGGGCTGCGCCCATTGCCGGCCATCGCGCGTTTCTCGCTTGGCCAGACCACGGTGCGGGACGCCCAAGGCGAAAATCTCTTGCTGGCCGATCCTGAATCATGACCGAAGACCTGCTGTCCCTGTCGATGACCCAGTCCAGAACTGCGCTGCCCGAACCCCGGCGCGAGCGCTGGCAACCGCTGCGCCTGGGTCTGGTGGAGCTGTTTCATTACGACAGCGAGGAATTCTGGTTCGAGGACGGCCACCTGCTGTTGCGCGGCAACAACGGCACCGGCAAGTCCAAGGTGCTGTCGTTGACCTTACCGTTGTTGTTCGACGCGCAGTTGCGTTCGTCCAGGGTCGAACCCGATGGCGACAGCGGCAAGAAGATGGCATGGAACCTGTTGCTTGGCAGCTATCCGCGCCGTATTGGCTACAGCTGGATCGAGTTCGGCCGTCGTGATCGGGACGGTCGTGCGCATTACCTCACCCTGGGTGTCGGATTGTCGGCGGTGGCGGGCAGGGCGCAGGTGGACAGTTGGTACTTTCTGATCGAAGGCGATGGAACGCACGCGAGCCCACGCATCGGCCAGGATCTGTGGCTGACCACCAGTCAGCGCCAGGTGCTCACGCGAGAACGCCTGCGCGAGGCGCTGAGCGGCCGTGGCCAGGTGTTCGAAAGCGCGCAGGGCTACCGTCGAGCGGTGGACGAGCATCTGTTCCAGTTGGGGCAGCGGCGCTACGACGCGTTGATCGACACCCTGATTCAATTGCGCCAGCCGCAATTGTCGAAAAAGCCCGACGAGACCGGGTTGTCCAACGCCTTGAGCGAATCACTGCCGCCGCTGCCGGGCGAATTGCTCGGCGACGTGGCCGAAGCGCTCAATCAGCTGGAGGAAGACCGCGATCAGTTGGAGCAGACGCGCCGACTGGAGCAAGCCATCGCGCAGTTCGACCGGCGCTACCGTGTGTATGCGGGCATGCTGGCGCGCCGGCAGGCGCGCGAACTTCGGCAGGCACAGACCGGCTTCGACAATGCCAGCGAAGCACGTCACCAGGCGCAGGCCGACTACGAGCAGGCCAAGCGCGACGAAGACGACGCCAGTCAAGCCTCTGAAGCGGCCAGGCAAGTGTATGCGGTCGCGCGCGAGCGGCTGGAAACCCTGCAGAGCGATCCCGACAACAAAGAGGCCAACCGACTGGCCCAGGCGGAAAAGGATGCCGAACAACGCGCGCGCGAGTCGCAGGCAGCCCGCGCGCACGGTGAGAGGGCGGCAGCGACGCTGCGCCGCGAATCCGAGCTTGGACGGCAGCGTGCCTTGCAGGCGGACAACGCGCGCGCGGCAATGGACACCGAGCGTTCCCAGACACTGGACACTGCCCGCAGCATCGGCCTGGATGTGGACGTCGTCGTGCATCCGTTGCTGGCGTTGCCCGCCGAGGAGCTGGCGCAGCGCCCACTGGAGTCAACCGCCACCGCCGAGAGCCTGCAGGCGCTAGCGTCGCAGCGGCGGCAGGATATCGCTGCGCTGCGTCGTCGTCATGGTGAGGTGGACACCCAGCAGGCAGCGGCGGCGGCGGCGGAGGAGCATGCCCAGACCACGCGCGATGACTGCAACGACGCGCTGGAACGACGCGCGCATGCGGATCGTCAGACCGAACAGGCCGCTGACGCATTGGTGCAGGCATGGAGCGGCTATTGCGACACGCTGGTGCAACTGCGCCTGGAGGCGGCCGTACCGTTGCAGCAGCTTGCCGAATGGACCACCCGTCCCGAAGGCGACAATCCGGCCCACGCAGCCTTGTCGGCCGCCCGCCAGGTCGCCTTGGAGAGATACACCGTGCGCGCGGTGGAATTGCGTGCACGGCAGGAGCACCTGCGCCTGCAGGACACGGCGTTGAGAGACGAGCGCGAGCGCCTGGTCGCAGGCGAAGAGGCCGTTCCGCCCGAGCCGGTGACACGGGCTGCCGGCGTGCGCGCGCAACGCCAGGGTGCACCGCTCTGGCAGCTGGTCGATTTCCAGCCGCAATTGAGTGCATCCGAGCGCGCCGGACTGGAAGCGGCACTGGAAGCCAGCGGTTTGCTCGATGCCTGGTTGTCGCCGGATGGCGCGCTGACGGATCAACAAGGTCGTCCTCTGCTGGATACGAGCTGGCTCCGTCATGCGCCAGTGGCCGGCACGCGCTTGAGTCATGCACTGATACCGGCGTTGCCGGACGCCTGCGCGATTGCGGAACCGTTGCTGGTCGACGTGTTGGCCGGCGTTGCCTATGGCGATCACGACCAGCCCGATGCAGACACCTGGTTGTCGCCCGACGGGCGCTTCCGCCTGGGTGCATTGGCTGGTGCGTGGCAAAAGCCCGAGGCGCGTTATATCGGTCGAAGCGCCCAGGCCCGCGCGCGCGAACAGCGCTTGCAGGAGATCGCCATCGCGTTGGCTGCACTGCAGGCCGAGATGGCCGAATGCGCGCTCCATGGCGAGACGCTCGATGCCGATCGTCGCCAGGCCGACGAAGAATGGGCACGCGCGCCCTCCGAGCGTGCGCTGCACGCGGCGATGTCGACCGCGCTATTGGCGGGTGAGGAGGCCGGGCGCGCCCGGCAGCGGCTGGAACTGGCCCAGACGCGGCAGCGCGACGCCGACGCCGCCTTGCAGGCGGCACGTGAGCAAGTACAGCGCACGGCGCTCGATTTGCACCTGCCGGCGGCAGCAGCGCAATTGCCGGAGGTCGAGCAGGCCCTGGAGCGCTTCGACCGGACCCAGGGGCGGCTGGTCCAGGCCGTGCGCGAGTGGCAGCGCGCCTGGCCGGAACAGGTACAGCAGCGCCAGCGCGAAGACGAGGCGCAGATGGCGTTGACGCGGGCAGACGAGGGCTGCTTGCTTGCGGACGAACAGGCCGAGCAAGCGCGCATCCGCTTCGAGACGTTGCGGCACTCCATCGGGCAACAGGTCGAGGAGCTGCGCCGCAAGTTGGCTGCCGCTCGCAGCGAACGCGATCACGCCGAGACCGCGCTTGAGCTGTGCCGCACCGCGCAGAGCGATGCGGCCAAGGGACATGCCGTGGCCGCCGCGCGTGCCGGGCAAGCCGAAGCGCAGCTGGCCGAACGCGTCGCCGAACGCCTGGCTGCGGTGGAACGCCTGCAGCAATTTGCGCACAGCGGCTTGCTCGCGGCGGCATTGCCGGACGTGCAGCCACCTGAGCAATGGACCGTCGATCCAGCCTTGCATCTGGCTCGCCGCGTCGAACAGGCGTTGGCGCAGATCGTGGACAACGAGGTGGCCTGGACCCGCGTGCAAAAGCAGATCTCCGAAGACCTCAGCGAGCTGCAGCGCGGGCTGAGCGCACTGGGGCATCTGGCGGTGTCCGAACCCAACGATTGGGGCGTTACCGTTGCCATCCAGTACCGCGGCCGCGCCGAGCGCCCGGACACCTTGGCGCGGTTGCTGGCCGAGGACATCGCCCAACGCAGCGAACTGTTGTCCGCGCGCGAGCGTGAAGTGCTGGAAAACCACCTGCAGGCCGAGATCGCCTCCGAAATCCAGCGATTGATGCGTGCTGCCAATGATCGCGTCGATGCGATCAACGATGAATTGCACAAGCGTCCGACCACCACCGGGGTGCGCTATCGGCTGCAATGGGAGCCGATGTCCACCGAAGAAGGAGCTCCGGTCGGGTTGGACGCTGCACGCAAGCGCCTGCTCAATACCAGTGCCGATCTATGGTCGGCCGAAGACCGTGCAACGGTCGGTGGCATGCTGCAACAGCAGATCGCCGCCGAGCGTGCACGCGCCGACGCCGATGCCACCGGCCGCAGCCTGATCGACCAACTCGCACACGCGCTGGATTACCGCCATTGGCATCGCTTCCGGATCCAGCGCCAGCAGGACGGCCAGTGGCGCAAACTGTCCGGTCCGGCCTCCAGCGGTGAACGCGCACTGGGTCTGACCGTGCCGCTGTTTGCCGCGATCGCCAGTTTCTACGGCCATGGCGGTAGCCCGCTTGCGCCCCGGTTGATGTTGCTCGACGAGGCGTTTGCCGGCATCGATGACACCGCACGCGCGCATTGCATGGGATTGGTGCGCGAGTTCGACCTGGATTTCGTCATCACCAGCGAGCGCGAATGGGCGTGTTACGCCGAATTGCCCGGTGTGGCGATCTGCCAGCTGCAACGGCGCGAAGGGGTGGATGCGGTGTACGTCTCGCGTTGGACCTGGGACGGCCGCGCCAAACGCATCCAGGACGATCCCGACCGCCGCTTTCCGACGACATGACCAAGGCCGCGGCGATCGCGCCGGCCGACCCGCGTCTGCAGCGGTTATTGGGCGGTGACGAACTGGCTTCGGTCCGCCAGCGCCTGCGCCGCCGCTACGAGCAGGCCGGCCCCGAGGCCGTGCCAGGCATCATTCGTCTGGGGGGACTGGATGCCGCTGCATATTCGGCATTGGCGCAGCTGGCCGGCCTTCCCTCGCGCAGGGCGCGCTCGATCACCCTGGATGTTGTCGAACTGGATGCGCGGCTGCGCGCGGCAGGCTTGGCCGATTCGCTACGCGATGCACTGGAGCGTTTGGAGGGGCCGATCGTTGCACACGCCAGACTGCGAAACGCGCTGCAATCCCGATGGTCGGCACTGTTGATCGATATCCAGGTGGCCAAGCTGCTGCGTGACTGGCTGGACCAGTCGCCTGCCGCGTTGACGCTGCTCAAGCGCCTGGCGCGCGAACCCGATCGTGCGGATCTGATGCTGCAGGCGGCCGACAACGTGCTGGCCCGGCTCCCGGCCAGTGGCGTGCCGCGCTCGCAGTTGTCTGCCGAGCTGCTTGGCGATGCACATGCGCTGGACCCCGGCAGGCCGGTGGCGACGATCGTACTGACTGCATGGCGCTGGTACGAAGGGACGCGAGATGCCGGCAGGCCAGGCACGGCAGGCGATCCCGACGATGCGCGCGTACGCCATGTGTGGGCGCGGGCCGGCGTGCTGGTCAGCGCACTGGCCCGGCCGGCGTTGTATTTGAATCTGCCGATGCCCGGCCAGGACGATTTCACCCGCAGGTCCGGTGAGCCGGGTTATCTGTCGTTGCGGCAGCTGCTGCGTCACCGGCCGGCGTGGCCAGTGGCAGGGCGCCGCATCCATGTCTGCGAGAACCCGGACATCGTCGCCATCGCGGCCGACCGTCTGGGCGCGGCCTGCGCGCCGTTGATCTGTACCGACGGCATGCCGGCCGCCGCCCAGCGCATCCTGCTGGATCAATTAACCGCCGCAGGCGCGCATCTGCATTACCACGGCGATTACGACTGGCCTGGCATCGGCATCGCCAATCTGGTCATGCGGACCTGGAATGCGCGGCCCTGGCGATTCGGGACGGCCGATTACCGTGCCGCCGTCGCACAGGCACCGACGCGGCCGCATGAACTGAGCGGCGATAGCGTCCAGGCCTTGTGGGATGCCGAGTTGACGATGGCGATGGCGTCCCACGGCGTCAGTATCGCGGAGGAAGCGGTCGTTGCCAGTCTGCTTGTCGACCTGCAGGGCACGCGCTGAACAGCGCGTGCCACCGGATACATCGACGCGCAGGGCGAGCAGTCGCTGCCCGCCCTGCCCGCGGTGGTCAGTCGCCCAAGGTCAGCAGCGAGGCGTTGCCACCTGCGGCAGTGGTGTTGACGGTGACAACCTTCTCGGTGGCAAAGCGCAGCAGGTAATGCGGGCCGCCGGCCTTGGGACCGGTGCCCGACAAGCCTTGGCCACCGAACGGCTGCACGCCAACGACGGCACCGATCTGATTGCGGTTGACGTAGACATTGCCCACTGCAACGCGCGAGGTGATTCGCTCGATGGTCTCGTCGATGCGCGAATGCACGCCCAGCGTCAGGCCGTAGCCGGTGGCATTGATCTGATCGATCACTGCATCAAGCTGGTCGGCCTTCCAGCGAATGACGTGCAGCACCGGACCAAAGATCTCGCGCTGCAACTGTGCCAATGCGGTGAGCTCATACGCACGCGGGGCGAAAAAGCTGCCATGTGCGGTGCCTGCATCGAGCGAGGTCGTGCCGATCAGGCGCGCCTCCCGGTCCATGCGTGCTGCGTGATCGTCCAGGATCTTGAGTGCCTCTGCATCGATGACCGGACCCACATCGGTGGACAACGCAGCTGGATCGCCGATCTTCAATTGGCCCATGGCGCCGGCCAGCATGGTCATGACCTTGTCGGCGATGTCGTCCTGGACGAACAGCACACGTGCCGCAGAACAGCGCTGGCCAGCGGACATGAAGGCGCTGGAGATCGCATCCTTGACCACGGCCTCTGGCAGTGAGGACGAGTCGGCGATGAACGCGTTCTGGCCACCGGTCTCGGCGATCAGCACGCCGATGGCCGCATCGCGCGCGGCAAGGGTGCGGTTGATGATGCGCGCGGTGTCGGTGGAGCCGGTGAAGGCCACACCGGCCACGCGCGCATCGTTGGTCAGTGCGGCGCCCACCGTGGCGCCATCGCCGGGCAGCAACTGCACCGCTGCCTCCGGCACACCGGCTGCGTGCAGCAGTTTGACTGCCGCAAAGCCGATCAGATTGGTCTGCTCGGCCGGCTTGGCAATGACGGTGTTGCCCGCTGCCAACGCCGCGGCCACCTGGCCAAGGAAGATCGCCAGCGGGAAATTCCACGGGCTGATGCAGACGAACACACCACGGCCATGCAGCTGCAGTTCGTTGGATTCGCCAGTTGGGCCGGGCAGGCGCTCGGGGGCACCGAACTGCACGCGCGCCTGGCCGGCGTAGTAGCGCAGGAAGTCGACCGCTTCGCGCACCTCGGCGACGGCGTCGGGCAGGGTCTTGCCGGCTTCCTTGACGCAGATGGCCATGAACTCGGGCATGCGCGTTTCCAGCAGATCGGCCGCGTGCTCCAGGATGGTGGCGCGGCTGGCGGCCGGGGTGCGGTTCCATGCCGGTTGCGCGGCGGCGGCCGTGGCCAGCGCCTTCTGCACGGTTGCAGCATCTGCAGGTTGCCAATGCCCCACGGTCTGGCGGCGGTCCGCCGGATTGAGCACGGCCTGGCTGGGCGTGGAAATCACCGCGCCGGGCACCAGCGGCGCAGCCGTCCACGGCTTGATCGCGGCGTTGAGTTGCTCGGCCAGCTGCCGCAGATCGTTGTCGTTGGCGAGGTTGGCGCCCATGGAGTTCTTCCTGTTCTGGTTCTGGCTGCGCAACAGATCGGTCGGCAGCGGGATCTTGGGATGCGGGATGGAGGCGAACGAGGACACCGCTTCGACCGGATCGCGGATCAGGTCTTCGATGGCGACGTCCTCATCGGTGATGCGATTGACGAAGCTGGAATTGGCGCCGTTCTCGAGCAGACGGCGCACCAGATAGGGCAGCAGATCCTCATGCGAACCGACCGGCGCATACACGCGGCAGGGCAAGCCCAGGCGATCGGCCGGAATCACTTCGGCATACAGGTCATCGCCCATGCCGTGCAGCTTTTGATGTTCGTAGGTCTTGCCGGCCGAAATCGCACGCACCGCGGCGATGGTCTGTGCGTTGTGCGTGGCAAACATCGGATACAACGCATCGCTGTGCGCAAAGATGCGGCGCGCGCAGGCCAGGTAGGACACATCGGTGTTCTGCTTGCGGGTAAACACGGGGTAGCCGGGGTGCCCCTCGACCTGGGCGCGTTTGATCTCCGCATCCCAGTACGCGCCCTTGACCAGCCGCACCGGGATACGCCGACCCACGCGGCGGGCGAGGTCGGCCAGGAAATCGATGGTGTAGGGCGTGCGCTTCTGATAGGCCTGCACGGCCAGTCCATAGCCTTCCCAGCCGTCCAGCGAGGGATCGGAGAAGGTGGCCTGGATGATGTCCAGCGACAGTTCCAGACGGTCGGCTTCTTCGGCATCGACGGTGTAGCCGATACCATAGGACTTGGCCAGCTGCGCCAGCTCCAGCACACCGGGTACCAGTTCGGCCATCACCCGTGCGCGCTTGGCGTGTTCGTAGCGCGGATACAGTGCCGATAGCTTGATCGAGATGCTGGGCGCGGCGAACACATCGGTGCCGACGAAGCGGCCGCTGCGGCCGATCGCATGGATCGCATCGCGATACTCCTGCAGATAGCGCTGCGCATCCTGCATGGTGAGCGCGCCTTCGCCGAGCATGTCGAACGAATAGCGGTAGTGGGCATTGTCGCCCTTGCGCGAACGCGCCAGTGCCTCGCCGATGGTCCTGCCCATGACGAACTGATGGCCCATGATCTTCATGGCCTGGCGCACGGCCAGGCGGATCACCGGCTCGCCGACACGGCCGATCAGGCGCTTGAAGGCACCAGGTACATCGGCACGGGTGAGATCGTTGAGCTGCACCAGCCTGCCGGTGAGCATCAGGCCCCACGTGGAGGCGTTGACCAGCACCGAGTCGCTGCCGCCCATGTGCTTCTTCCAGTCCGCATCGCCCAGCTTGTCGCGGATCAGCTTGTCGGCGGTGTCCTGGTCGGGAATACGCAGCAGCGCTTCGGCCACGCACATCAGCAGCACGCCTTCCTCGCTGCCCAGGTCGTACTGGCGCATGAAGGCTTCGATGGCGCCCTGATCCTGCGCGCGGGCACGCACGCGGCTGACCAGGTCGGCGGCAAGCGCCTGCACCTTGGCCTGCTCGGCGGCCGGCAGACGCGCCTGGTCGAGCAACTCGCGCATGTGCTCGGTTTCGTCCTTGAGCCAGGCAGCGGTGATGGCGGCGCGCAAGGCACCGGGCGCGGCCGGCAATTCGGGCGCCAGCAGGGGCTGTGCGATAGCGGAAGTGGCAAGTGGGTCGGGCTGAGCGTGCATGCGAAAGGTGCCTGGGAATCCGCGCACATTCTAGAGAGCCATGGCGGTCGCGCACTTGTGCGGATGCGGCAGCTTTCCCGCCGTTTTGTGCAGGTCGCCTGCGCAGGCGATGACCCGTCCGCTGGCGGGGCGTGCATCCCCGGTCTTTCCGTGAAGTGGTTGATTTTTTGCGTACTTTTAGCTGCACTGCAGCAAATTTCCGATTGCCGGAAACGCTTGCCGCATGCGTCGGCGCGGGTCTACCATCGAGCTGTTCCCGCAGTGCACTGCGTGTTATCAATGATCGAAGTGCTGCCGTTGATGTCCGAAAGGGTCGGGACGCAGTTACGGTTGCGGCCTCCAAGGGCGCTGTCGTTCCGGCAATTCGTGCTGTTGTTCGCGGTTCTGGCTGGAATGATGTGGTTGTTTGCGGGCCTGGGGTGGTGGACCGGAAATGCATTCGCGCCGGTATTCGCCCTGTTGCACAGTGGTGTGGTGGCGTTGGCGCTGCGGCAGTTGTGGCGAAGCGGCGAGCGCGAAGAAGCGATCCAGGTAGGGGAGACCGCTGTCGAGGTATTTCCGTCCGGGCACGCGCCACCAGCGTTTCAGGCACATCCGCATTGGGTGCGGTTATGTGTGGAACGCGATGACAGGGTGCTGTTGGTGAGCAGCGGCAGGCAGATCGAGATCGGAAGCTTTCTCGGGCCCGCCGAACGTGTGGAACTGGCAGATACGCTGAAACGCTTGCTCGCGGCCGCCAATGGCCGTCACCGATGACGTAAGGGTCTAGGCAATGACGCAACGCAGCAGCTGGAAGTCGATGTACATGCGGTTGGGACTGGCAGTGGCGGCGCTGGCGAGCGCGCCGGCGGCGTTGGCGCAGTCGGCCGACCCCACGGCGTGGCAGCTCAACATGGGCCGCGGGGTGACCCAGACCGCGCGCATGGCCTACGAGGCGCACATGGTGGCGCTGTGGGTCTGCGTGGTGATCGGCGTGCTGGTGTTCGGCGCGATGGGCTATGCCATCTTCAAGTTCCGCAAGTCCAAGGGCGCGGTGGCTGCTCAGTTCAGCCACAACACGCGGGCCGAAGTGCTGTGGACGGTGATTCCGGTGCTGGTGCTGATCGCCATGGCCTGGCCGGCAACCGCCAAGCTGATTGCGATGTACGACACCCGCGAATCGGAAATGACGGTCAAGGTGACCGGCTACCAGTGGATGTGGAAGTACGAATACCTGGGCCAGGGCGTGGAATTCACCAGCCGGTTGGCGCGCGAGTCCGATCGCATCCGCCAGAGCGGCGAGCGTCCCACCATGGCCTCGCAGCCACATTACCTGCTCGACGTGGATAACCGGCTGGTATTGCCGGTCGGTACCAAGATCCGCTTCGTGATTACCGCCGACGACGTCATCCACGCGTGGTGGGTACCGGCGCTGGGCTGGAAGCAGGATGCCATCCCGGGCATCGTCAACGAAGCCTGGACCAATATCGAGCAGCCGGGTGTGTATCGCGGGCAATGCGCCGAGCTGTGCGGCAAGGACCACGGGTTCATGCCGATCGTTGTCGAAGCCCTGCCCAAGGCCGAGTTCCAGCGCTGGCTGGCTGCGCGTCGCAACGCTGCGCAAGCGGCGCCGGCTGCCGCACCTGCAGCCCCCGCGCCGACGCCGGCCGGTGACGCCGCACCCGCACCGCCGGCCGCCGCACCGACCGCCGCTCTCTAACCGCACGCAACCGCATCGTTTCGCAGAGGTCGTTCCGTCATGGCGCATACCGCAGTCGATCACCACGGACACCACCAGCCCGGTTTCGTCGAGCGCTGGTTCTTTTCGACCAATCACAAGGACATCGGAACGCTGTACCTGCTGTTCTCCTTCGTGATGTTCATCATCGGCGCGGCGATGAGCGTGGTGATCCGCGCCGAACTGATGCAGCCCGGCCTGCAGTTCGTCAAACCCGAATTCTTCAACCAGATGACCACCGTGCATGCGCTGGTGATGATCTTCGGTGGGGTGATGCCGGCCTTCGTGGGCCTGGCCAACTGGATGATTCCGCTGCAGATCGGCGCGCCGGACATGGCGTTGCCACGCATGAACAACTGGTCGTTCTGGCTGCTGCCGGTTGCCTTCACCTTGCTGCTGCTGACGCTGTTCCTGCCCGGCGGTGCGCCGGCCGGTGGCTGGACGCTGTATCCGCCGCTGTCCTTGCAGGGCGGCTACAACGTGGCCTTCAGCGTGTTTGCGATCCATGTGGCCGGCGTCAGCTCGATCATGGGCGCGATCAACATCATTGCCACCGTGCTCAACATGCGTGCACCGGGCATCGATCTGCTGAAAATGCCGATCTTCTGCTGGGCCTGGCTGATTACCGCCTTCCTGCTAATCGCGGTGATGCCGGTGCTGGCCGGCGCGGTGACCATGCTGCTGACCGACAAGTTCTTCGGCACCAGCTTCTTCAACGCGGCAGGCGGTGGCGATCCGGTGATGTACCAGCACATCTTCTGGTTCTTCGGGCACCCGGAGGTCTACATCATGATCCTGCCGGCGTTCGGCGTGGTCAGCGAAATCATCCCCACCTTCAGCCGCAAGCCGCTGTTCGGCTACCAGGCGATGGTCTATGCCATCGCGGCGATCGCCTTCCTGAGCTTCATCGTTTGGGCCCACCACATGTTCACCGTGGGCATGCCGCTGGGTGGCGAGATCTACTTTATGTTCGCCACCATGCTGATCTCCATCCCGACCGGGGTGAAGGTGTTCAACTGGGTCAGCACGATGTGGAAGGGCTCGCTGACCTTCGAATCGCCGATGCTGTGGGCGGTGGCGTTCGTGATCCTCTTCAGCATCGGCGGTTTCTCGGGCCTGATGCTTGCGATCGTGCCGGCCGACTTCCAGTACCACGACACCTACTTCGTGGTGGCGCATTTCCATTACGTGCTGGTCACCGGCGCGGTGTTCGCGCTGATCGCGGCGGTGTACTACTGGTGGCCGAAATGGACCGGGCGCATGTACAACGAGGCCTGGGCCAAGTTCCATTTCTGGTGGACGATGATCTTCGTCAACCTGCTGTTCTTCCCGCAGCATTTCCTTGGTCTGGCCGGCATGCCGCGGCGCATTCCCGATTACAACGTGGTGTTCGCCGACTGGAATCTGGTCAGCTCGATCGGTGCGTTCGGCATGTTCGCCACGCCGTTCCTGATGGCCGGCATCCTGCTTGCCTCGTTGCGCAGTGGTGCCAGGGCCGATGCGCGTGCATGGGAAGGCGCCAAGGGGCTGGAGTGGACGGTGCCGTCGCCGGCGCCAGCGCATACCTTTACCGTGCCGCCGGTGATCAAGCCTGGAGATCTTGCCCATGAAGACATCGGTCACTGAGTCCGCCTCGGAGCCGGCGGTGACGCGCCTGCTTTCGGCGGCCGAGCGCCAGGCGCAGCAGCGCCGCGCAGTGCGGCGTACGGCGATCACGGTCGGCATCATCGCGTTGCTGATCTACGCGGGGTTCATCGCATCCGGAGTCATCGGGCGGTGAATGCTCGTGCGCCCGCGCCTGCACCGACGGCCGGCTTATTCAAGCTGCTCGGTGTGGTGCTGGGCGTGTTCGTGCTGACGTTTTCCCTGGTGCCGCTATATCGCATTGCCTGCGAAAAGGTCTTCGGTATCCGCATGGAGCGCGCGCCCGGTAACGCGCGGGCAGGCGCGGGCACGCTCGCCGTGCCGGGCAAGCGCACGGTACGGGTGGAGTTCGATGCCGGGGTCAATTCCAAGTTGCCATGGACCTTCCATCCCGAGCAGATGACGATGGATGTGGTGCCGGGCGAACTCAATGAAGCGCTGTACTTCGCGCGTAACGACAGTACGCGTGCGGTGGTCGGCAGCGCGGTCCCGTCGGTCGCGCCAGCGCGTGCATCGGGCTATTTCAACAAGACCGAATGCTTCTGCTTCACCGCGCAGACCTTGCAGGCCGGCGAGACGCGCGACATGCCGCTGCGTTTCATCGTCGATCCGGCGCTGCCGCCGGAAGTCACCACCATCACCTTGTCCTATACGTTCTACCGCAACGACGCGCTGACCTCTGAATTGCAGGGGCCAGGCGCTTCCGGCGCGCCGCGCGCCGCACCTTAACGTCCATCCACACTCACCACGACACGGAAGCAACGCCATGGCCGATCACAGTCCCAACGCCGATGCGTATTTCGTCCCGAGCCAGAGCAAATGGCCGTTTGTCGGCTCGATTGCGATGTTCGTGATGATGATCGGCGTGGCCAGCTGGCTCAACGATGCGGCCTGGGGGCGCTGGACGTTCTTCGCCGGCATGGCGATGTTGCTGGCGACCTTGTTCCTGTGGTTTGGCGATGTCATCCGCGAATCCAATGCGGGCCACTACAACCGCCAGGTGGACGGGTCGTTCCGCATTGGGATGGTATGGTTCATTTTTTCCGAGGTGATGTTTTTCGCCGCGTTTTTCGGTGCTTTGTTCTACACGCGCGTGCTCACGCTGCCCTGGCTGGGGGGCGAGGGCGATGGCGTGATGACCAACGAATTACTGTGGAATGGCTATTCGGCCGGCTGGCCCACCAACGGCCCGGGTACGATCGGCGGGCAGTTCCAGACCATTCCGGCCTGGGGACTGCCGCTCATCAATACCTTGATCCTGCTCACCTCGGGCGTGACGCTGACCATCGCGCACCATGCGTTGAAGGGCGGGCGCCGTGGCGCGCTGCTGGTGTGGCTGGGGCTGACGGTGCTGCTGGGCTGTGTGTTCCTGTTCCTGCAGGCGGAGGAGTACATCCACGCTTACACCGAACTCAATCTCACCCTCGGTTCGGGCATTTATGGCTCCACCTTCTTCATGCTCACTGGGTTCCATGGCATGCACGTGCTGCTGGGCACCATCATGCTGGCGGTGATGTGGCTGCGCGTGGCCAAGGGTCACTTTACCCGCGACAATCACTTCGCCTTCGAAGCGGCGGCATGGTATTGGCACTTCGTCGACGTGGTGTGGCTGGCGCTGTTCCTATTCGTGTATGTCCTTTGAGAATCGGGAATCGGGAATCGCAAGAGCGAGCCCGCTTATGCCTTTGCGATTCCCCATTCCCGATTCCCCATTCCCGGCACGTCAGCGGCCGATGCCATGCGGCTTGATCCAGCCGGTGTAGATGCCGAGAATCACGATGGCGATCAATGCCACCGATAGGCCGATGCGCCAGGTGAGTGCGTTGACGGTGCGTTTGGTCTGGCCGCGGTCGGTGAGCAGGTAGTACAGGCCGGCACCCAGGTTCCACAAAATCACGATCAGGAAGGCGACAATCAGCAGCGTCTTGAGCGAATCGTTCACAGCAACCCCGGGGGTCGTCGACATGGTGCGACCATTGCACGCTTTTTTGCGTTGCTTGTCATGACGCGCAGGCACACGGCAGTGCTG
The DNA here is from genome assembly GCF_002939885.1 of Xanthomonas cucurbitae. Lineage (GTDB taxonomy): Bacteria > Pseudomonadota > Gammaproteobacteria > Xanthomonadales > Xanthomonadaceae > Xanthomonas > Xanthomonas cucurbitae. Next base: position 7,037 of record NZ_MDED01000047.1, on the reverse strand, counting down.
GGATGGATGTTGGCGGTGCTGGTGAGCGGAGGATTTGCGGCGCTGGGCCAGTGGCAGCTGCAGCGCATGCACAGCAAGCAGGCATTGCTGGAACGCGCGGCGCATGTGCGGGAGCAGCCATTGACCCTGGTGCAGGCCCTGGCCAGCCCACAGATGCTGAGCTGGGTGAGCGGGCGTGTGCGCTTTGTCCCGCAGCAGGTGTTGTTGGACAACCAACTGCATGATGGGCGTGCGGGTGTGCGCGTCTATCAACTCGCTACGGTAGAAGGCGCATCAGCAGCGCTACTGGTCGATCTCGGCTGGCTGCCGTTGCCTGCGAATCGGCAGTTGCCCACCCTCGCGACGCTGGACGGTGTGCGCGCCGTGCAGGGCTTGCTGGGTGCGCCGCCGTCGGCCGGGCTGGCGATCGGTCCTGCACTGGCACCCACTGCCACCTCGTCCACCTGGCTGGCTACGCGGCTGGACCCGGAGGCAGTGCGTGGGGCCTTGGGCAGGCGCGACATTTCGTCGCAGGTCCTGCGGCTGGATCCGGCTGTGCCCGTGGGCTACGTGCGCGATCTGGAGATGCTGCCGAACACGCTGCCGCCCGCGCGGCACTTGGGTTATGCGGTGCAATGGTTCGGGCTGGCGGCTGCGGTGATGAGCACCGCTGCACTGCTGACCTGGCGTGCGCGGCGTCGCCGCCGACTCGGGCACTGACGCCTGCGGCATGAGAAAATCGCCGGCATGACTCTCTCCCCATCGGCCAACCCGCACGCGGTCAAACGCGGCCGCAGAATGCTGATTGCCCTGGCGGTGCTGTTCTTCGGCTCGATGGCGCTGGCCGGCGGACTGCGCTTTGCCGGGTGGCAGCCTGCGTCGATGCGCAACAACGGCCAATTGCTCAACCCGCCGGCCGACCTCCGCGAGCTGAAGCCTGTGCGTGCGGATGGGCAGCCATATGCGTGGGCACCGGGCGAGCGCATGTGGCGTATCGCGCTGGCACCGCCGGCCGATTGCACGCAGCAGTGCCTGGTATTGGCCGCCGAGCTGGACAAGGTGTGGCAACTGCTCGGACACCGTGCCGACAAGGTGGAGGTGCTGTGGATCGGTACGCCGCCGGCCGGGCTGCCGCCGATGCCGGCCTTGCGTGTGCTGCGCGACGACGCGCAGTTGCGAGCTGCGCTGCCGCATGCCGACGATGCGGCCGGCGTTCCGGTCTATGTGATCGACCCCAACGGCTTCGTGATCCTGCGCTATGCCCCGGGGTTCGACCCGGCCGGCCTGCGCGCCGATCTGGTCAAGCTGCTGAAATTGATGTGAGCCCGTTTCGATGAATCTGTTCGCGCCACCGGCACTGTTCCGCCACTTCCACCGCATGGCCTGGCTGGCGGCGTTGTTCACTGCGAGCACGATCCTGTTCGGCTCGTTCGTGCGCCTGTCCGATGCCGGCATGAGCTGCCCGGACTGGCCGACCTGCTACGGCCGCGTGACCTGGCCGCAGACCACCGACGAAGCCAATACGCATGTGGCCAGCAAGATCCGGCCGCTGGAGTCGCACAAGGCCTGGCGCGAGCAGGTGCACCGCTTCCTGGCCGGTGCGCTGGGTGTGGAGGTATTGGTGCTGACGCTGCTGGCTGCGCGTCGCCGTCGCATGGGCATCGCCCAGGTCGTCTCGGCCGCGGTGCTGGTGGCGTTGTCGATTCCCTTGTACATGTCTGGCTGGCACGGATTGGCGATGGGCGTGGCGCTGGCCGGCGAGGCCATCCTGTTGTTGGCGGCGTTGCGCTGGAGCAACATCGACCTGGCGCGCGCGGCGGTGCTGACGCTGGCGGTGGTGATCTTCCAGGCGCTGCTGGGCATGTGGACGGTGACGCTGCTGCTCAAGCCCATCGTGGTGATGGGCCATCTGCTGGGCGGCATGTTGATGTTCTCGCTGCTGGTGTGGATGGCCTGGCGCGCCACGCACTTGCCGATCACGCTGGCCGACGCCTCGCGGTTGAAATGGCTGCTGCGGCTGGGCGTGGTGGTGCTCGGCCTGCAGATTGCGCTCGGTGGCTGGGTCAGCGCCAACTACGCCGCGCTGGCGTGCGGCGGCGGTAGCTGGTCGGCCGACAACTTCCCGCGTTGCGTCAGCCAGTGGTGGCCGCCGCACGACGTCCGCGAGGGCTTTACGCTGTGGCGCGGGATCGGCGTGGATTACGAAGGCGGCGTGCTCGATGGCGCGGCGCGTATCGCCATCCAGATGGCGCACCGGCTGTGGGCGATTGCGACCGCGCTGTACTTGTGGTGGTTGGCGTGGCGCTTGTCACGCTCGCCAGGCATGCGGGTGTGGGCAGGCGCATTGGCGTTGCTGGTGGCCGTGCAGGTGACGCTGGGCGTTCTCAACGTCAAGCTGGCGCTGCCGCTGGAAGTGTCGGTACTGCATAACGGTGGCGCGGTGGCACTGTTGTTCGTGCTGGTCTCCCTGTTGGCGCGGTTGCGCGCGCCGGAGTGAGCATGGCTGTCAGCGCACGCGATTACTGGGATCTGACCAAACCCAAGGTGGTGGCACTGATCGTGTTCACAGCGCTGGTGGGCATGTTCCTGGCCATTCCCGGCATGCCGTCGTGGGTGCAGGTGCGCACCGGTGCGCTGGGCTTTCTGGGCATCTGGCTGGCGGCCTCGGCAGCGGCGGCGATCAACCAATTGCTCGACGCCAAGATCGATGCGCAGATGGCGCGTACCTCGTGGCGTCCGCTGGTGGTGGGCAAGGTGCGGCCGTGGCAGGTATTGGTGTTCGCCAGCGCGCTGATCGCCGTCTCCATGACCCTCCTGGTGGTGTGGGTGAATGTCATCACCGCAGTGCTGACCTTCGCCTCGTTGATCGGTTATGCAGTGATCTACACCGTGTACCTGAAACGCGCCACCTCGCAGAACATCGTGATCGGCGGGTTGGCCGGCGCCACGCCGCCGATGCTGGGGTGGGCCGCCGTGACCGGGCTGCCGACCACGACGGACTGGATCAATGCCTCGCTGCTGGTGCTGATCATCTTCATCTGGACACCGCCGCATTTCTGGGCGCTGGCGATCTTCCGCCGTGCCGACTACGCCAAGGCGGCGATCCCGATGTTGCCGGTGACCCATGGCGTGCCGCACACGCGCAAGCAGATCCTGGTGTACACGATCGTGTTGGCGATCGTGACGTTGCTGCCGGTGGTGGTGGGCATGAGCGGGGTGTTCTACCTGGGCGGCGCGCTGGTGCTCAACGTGGTGTTCCTCTGGTACGCCTGGCGCATGCTCGATCCGCCGGACGAGCTGTTTTCGATGAAGATGTTCGGCTACTCCATCGTCTATCTGATGGCGCTATTTGCATTTCTCATGGTCGATCACCTGCTGTTGCCCTGGGTCCGCTAGAACGCGCATGCCAGGCCGGGATCCTGCGTGCGGCGGCAGGCAGGCCGCCGCAGGTGTGCAGGTCTCAACTCAGCCAGCTGGCGCAGTCGCTGGCATTCTTGCTGTCGCAGCTGGACTGCATCTTCTTCTGCAGCCGTGCAAGGACCGCGCTGCCGTCGCGACGATGCTGCTTGCTCCAGCGTTTCAGGGCTGCGGCGAGTGTGTCGAAACGTTGCCGGGTCCGCTGGCGGTAGCCGTCCGGTTGCCCGGCCAGTTCGCCAATCACCTGCGTGGCGGCGGTTTCGATGCCTGTCGTGTCGTCCGGGCTGAGCCGGAGCAGTCCATCGACATACAGCACACCCCATTGCACGCGGGTGGCGGGGCCCTGTGCGCTTTCGTACGCCTTCTTGAGCCATGACAGGGCGGTTTTCTTGTCGCCGCGGTGTTCGGCCAGCTCTGCCAGTTCCGGCATGTAGTAGTACGGCGTCCTGGTCCGCGAGAGTTCTGCCAGCAACAGCTGTTCGGCGCCACTGCGGTCACCCACCTCACTCAGCAGGGCCGCTGCCGTGCTGATGGTGGACTGGCGTTCTTCATCGGTCCTGGCGGCCTGGCTCGCCCACTGCACGCGTTGGCGCACGGTAGCGACGACCTCCTGCGGAAGCCGCGGCTGGGGATCCTTCGTTTCGGCCTCGGTCGGTTGGCCCTGTGCCAGACGGGCGAGCTGGATGCGCGCGAACGCGGTGCCGAGCCTGTCGGAGACCGGCAGTGTGGGGTCGGCGTAGACCTTGTCCAGGGCATTGACCACGGCGGTGGACAGCGTGGCGCGTTCGCCGGCATCGGCGCTGGCGGCCGCGACCAGGCGTGCCGGCATGTAGTTCAGTGAGCCGAGATTGGCGCGTACCTCTGCCGGATCGGCCAGCACGGACTCAAGCAACGTGCGATAGGCCGGAGTGGGGGCGGGCGGGTCCTTCGTCGCGGTGAGTGCTTCCAGGGCAAAGCTGCGCTTTAGCGCGGGCTGCGGCGCCACCGTGGAAAGCCGGGTCAGTACGCCCGCTGCGTCCTCGCGCTTGAGCAGGCGGTCGTCGGTGCCCCAGGCGTAGTTGCCGAGCACCGACCAGTCGTCCGCCGTCAGGGTCTGTGGCGCATGCAGCGCGGTGTCCAGCAGCTGTTTGACGGTACTGGTGCTGCTGGCGGCAACGCGCAGCACGTCGACCAGGCGGGCGTTATCGGCGTCGCCGGCCAGGCGGGTGATCTCGCTGCGGTCCGGACGCAGCACGATGATGGTGGGGTAACCCTTGATGCCGAAGCGTTCGCCCCAGGCCTGCGCACCCTCCGAATCGCCATCCAGGTGCACGGCGACGAATTGCCGGGTACGCGCGATGAACGCCGGGTCCTTGAACAAGGTGGCCTTGAGTCGATTGCAGGGCGGGCACCAGGCTGCGCCCCAGTACAGCAGGACCGGCTTGCCGGTCTCCCTGGCTTCGGCGAAGGCATCGTCCACATCGCCTTCGCGCCAGGCGATGCTGGACGCGGGAGCCGGCGTTGCAGTTGCCCTGGCCGCTGTTGCCGCTGTCGCCGGGGTCTCGGGCATGTTGCAGCCTGCCAGGGACGTCAGGGCTGCCAGCAGCGCGATCGCGCACGGGCACGGGCGTCGGAACGACAACGTCATGGCGGTCACCGATGGGGTTGGCAGATGTTGATCGCCTACGCTAGCGCACGCTGGCGCGTCAGCGTCATAACTTTTGTACCTGTGCTGACAACCGGTGGAGGTCGGCCAGGCGAAATACTGTCATGCACTGTGCCGTTGCGCTGTTGCCCGCACCACATCCATCAATGACGGCCGGCCCGGTCTTGCGACACGTCCGGCGTGGTGCGCGCGTAGCGCGCCGCCACGAACGCGCAGACGATCAGCTGCACCTGGTGATACAGCATGATCGGCAGCACGATCGCGCCCAGCCCGCCGCCAGCGAACATCACTTTGGCCATCGGCACGCCGGTGGCCAGGCTTTTTTTCGAGCCGCAGAACACGATGGCGATCTCGTCGGCGCGGTTGAAGTGCAGGCGCCGCGCAAGAACAGTGATCGAAACCATCGCCAACGCCAGCAACAAGGCTGCCACGCCGATGACCGAAAGCAGGGCCGGCAACGGGGTCTTCTGCCACAGCCCTTCGTTCACTGACGCGCTGAAGGCGGTGTAGACCACCAGCAGGATGGTGGCCTGGTCGGTGTAGCGCAGCACCGCACGACGCCGTTCGACCCAGCCGCCGATCCATGGGCGCAGGAAGTGGCCGGCCAGGAACGGCACCAGCAATTGCAGCACGATCTTGCCGATCGCTTCGGCCGGATGCGCCATTACGCCCTGGCTGCCCACCAGCGCGCCCATCAGCAGCGGAGTGAAGAACACCCCCAGCAGGCTGGACAGCGAGGCGGCGCAGACTGCGGCCGGGACATTGCCGCGCGCCATCGAGGTGAACGCGATCGAGGACTGCACGGTGGACGGCAGCGCGCACAGGAACAGCACGCCGATATACAACTCCGGCGTCAGTGCCACATGTGCCAGCGGCTTGAGCAGCAGGCCGAGCAGCGGAAACAGCACGAAGGTGCAGGCCAGGATCACCAGATGCAGCCGCCAGTGCAGCGCGCCGGCCTTGACTGCCTCGCGCGAGAGCCGCGCACCATGCAGGAAGAACAATGCGGCGATCGCCACGTCGGTGACATCGTCCATGACCACAGCGGCGGTACCGGACACCGGCAGCAGCGAGGCCAGCGTGACCGTGCACAGCAGCGCGAGGGTGAAGGGATCGATGCGCAACCGCGCCAGCCAGTGTTTCATCATCAAGGAGACGTGGGACGGCGAGGCCAGCGGGCGGCCATTATAAGGTTCGCGCCGTTGCTTGCGCATGGTAGACGCCGCGCAGGCCCTGCCATCGCGCGGCAGATGCGTACCGGGGACACCGGCATGCCGGTCCGCAACGGTCGGGCCGGGGCGGTTCCTGATGGTTGTCGATGCGATTCGTGCGGTCGGTCAAAGTCTGCTGCGTTTGCCATCCAGGCAGGCAAATCCTTGCTAGATTCCAGCTGCGCACGCCAGCGGCGTGTCCGGGTGAAACCGGGGCTGCGCCCGTGTCCGCCCACCTCTTCGCGCAGCGCCAGGGAAAGGAGTCGCTTAAGGAGTCGCTTCATGCGTTACGACCAATATCAGCAGACGTTTGTGTTATCGGCACTGGCCAACTGGATCGGCGACCGCAGGGGCACCCAACCCGCGCTGCAGGCGGACTACCAGACCACCTTGCTGCAGACGCTGGCCTCCGCCGATACCCAGGACAGGATTGGCGATTGGCAGCTGGTGTGGGGGCCTCAGGTCTGGCAAGTGCCCGGGTCCTCGTTATCGGGCAATGCGATGTATGTCGCCCACACCGATGCCATGCCCGGCATCGGCGAGGCGTATGTGGTTGCGCTGAGCGCCACCAATCCGGAATCGTTCTACGACTGGTTCACCGAAGACTTCGACGTCTCCTCGGTGGTGGACTTCACCAGCTTCGCGCCGTTGCTGGCCACCGCACCGGTTGCCGCAAAAAAGCCGGTCAAACCGGGACCTGATTAGCCCCATCCCTCAGCCAAGAAAGTTGCTTGCCATGCGCAAAACTCGCTCTGGGCAAGGCTTGCAGCGCATCAGCGCCGTCG
>NZ_MDED01000046.1 GCF_002939885.1 Xanthomonas cucurbitae | reverse complement strand
GATCTGGTCTTTGAGTTCGGGGCTGTAGCGGGCCATCGGGCTCTCCATCTGAGGATTCAGGGGAGCGGACAACTATCGTGACATGGGGGGGCACCGTCAATTACGCGATCAACCAGGCGACCGGTCACTTGAGCACGGGCGATACCGAGTACACGCGGGTCAAGTGATCGCTGCGTGCTGGCGCCTGCATTTCAGGCAGGTAATGCCGCCGCGTGTGCCTGCATCCAGCGCCACAAGGTGGTGCGCGAGACGCCGAGTGCCTGTGCGGCGAGGGCGCGATTGCCGTTTGCGCGATCGAGCGCTGCGCGGACTGCTGCTGCAGTGAGGTGCATGCGGGAGGTCGCAAGGTCGGTGTGGTCGGCTGCTGCCGCGCCGTCGCTCATGGGCAGATCGAACAGTTCTGGTGCCCAGCGTTGCAATTGATCCAGGCCCAGGCTGTCGTGCGGTTGCGCTTTCCAATGGATGCACAGGCGCTCGACCAGGTTGCGTAGCTCGCGCACATTACCCGGCCAGGTGTGCCGTTGCAGCCGCTGCAGCGCTGCCGGAGACAATGGCGATGGCAGCGTGCCGAGTTGCTGGAAGTAATGCGCCAGCAGTAGGGCGATCTCTGCGGGGCGGTTGCGCAGCGCCGGTAATGCGATGCGTAGCGCTGCCAAGCGATAAAAAAGGTCGCGGCGGAAGCGCCCTTGCTCGACCAGCACCTGCAGCGGTTGCAGGCTGGCGGCGACCACGCGCACGTCCACCGCTACCGGCAGCGTGGCGCCTACGCGCAATACTTCGCGCTCTTCCAGAACGCGCAGCAGGCGGGTTTGCAGTGGCATCGGCAGTTCGCCGATTTCGTCGAGAAACAGCGTGCCGTCCTGTGCGGCTTCGATAAGGCCGGTGTGGCCACCACGGCGCGCGCCAGTGAAGGCGCCATCGCTGTAGCCGAACAATTCTGCTTCCAGCAACGACTCGCTGATGGCGCCGCAGTTGATGGCAACGAAGCGGCCGCGACGCCGGCTGCCGGCGTGCAGCTGGCGGGCGATCAGTTCCTTGCCGGTGCCGGTCTCGCCGCTGATGAGCACAGTCCCCGAATGGGGGGCATATAACTGCACCAGTTCGCGTGCCTGCCGCATGGGGGCATCTTCGCCAAGCAGGGCGTCGTCGCGGCGCACGCGGCGTGTGCGGCTGCGCGTGGTCAGGCGCTGTGGGCTGGTGGAGGCGCTGCTCAGCGTGATGGCCTGCTCCAAGGCTTCGCGCACCGATGCGGCCGAATACAGCAATACGCCGGGCAGGCCGGCCTGCTCGGCGAAATCGATCGCCATGCCGGTGCCCACGATGACCTGGGTGCCGGCCGTGCGCAGGTCGGCAATGCAGTCGCGCGCGTCTTCGGCAGTGACGAACCGGCGGTGTTCGATGTCCAGGTCGAAACTGGTCTGGAAGGCATGAAACGAAGGTACGTCGCTGGCATGCGTCACCACGCCGATGCGCGGAGCGATACGGCGCGCGCGCGCCAGCGCTTCCATCAGGTCGAAGCCGGTCGCCTGGATCGGTGCCAGCGGCAACGCCAGGCGGCTGCGCAGGTAGGCGGCGTTGGAGCCGCCGGCCACCAGCGCGTCGCAACGCTCGCGGCGCAGGCGCTGGCCAATGACCTCGACGGCTTCGGCAAAGCCCAGGTTGATCTGCTCGATGCGCGCACGCTGGTCGAATTCGGGGATGACATCGGCCAGCAGGCCGGTCAGCCGCGAGACGCTGACGGTCCAGATGGTAGGTGGGGTGGACTCCATGGAGTCGGTCGGTGGAATGCTGTGCATTGGTCAGTCGTGTTTCGTTATTGTTTCATGCTGCAGCAGATGTTTCGTTCATGCAACACTAGTGGCGGGTTGACCACGTAGAATCAATGGCTTGCCGTTGGCATGGCCTTTGCGCATTGTCCCTCCATCTCACCGCAGGAATCGCCATGACGTCTTCGCCTACCGCCACCGCCGGCACGCGCTTTCGCGCAGCACTGGCTGCCGAGTCGCCGCTGCAGGTCATCGGCGCGATCAATGCCAATCATGCGCTGCTGGCGCAGCGTGCCGGCTACCAGACCATCTACCTGTCCGGCGGCGGTGTGGCGGCCGGTTCGCTCGGGTTACCGGACCTGGGCATCAATACGCTGGAAGACGTGCTGATCGACGTGCGCCGCATCACCGACGTCTGTGCGTTGCCGCTGCTGGTAGACGTGGACACCGGCTTCGGGCCGAGCGCGTTCAATATCGAGCGCACCATCAAGTCCCTGATCAAGGCCGGCGCGGCTGGCTGCCATATCGAAGACCAGGTGGGCGCCAAGCGCTGCGGGCACCGGCCGGGCAAGGAAATCGTCAGCCAGGGCGAGATGGTGGATCGGGTCAAGGCAGCGGCCGATGCCAAGACCGATCCAGCGTTCTTTTTGATCGCGCGCACCGATGCGATCCAGATGGAAGGCGTGGAGGCGGCCATCGAACGCGCCATTGCCTGCGTGGAGGCTGGTGCGGACGGCATCTTCGCCGAGGCCGCCTACGATCTGGAGACCTACAGGCGCTTCGTCGATGCGGTGAAAGTGCCGGTGCTGGCCAACATCACCGAGTTCGGCAAGACGCCGTTGTTCACCCGCGACCAGCTCGCGCAGGCCGGCGTGGCGATCCAGCTGTTTCCGTTGTCGGCCTTCCGTGCGGCCAACAAGGCGGCCGAGCAGGTTTACATGGCCATCCGTCGCGATGGGCATCAACAGGCCGTGCTGGACAGCATGCAGACGCGCGAGGAGCTGTACGAGCGCATTGGCTATCACGATTACGAACAGCGGCTGGATGCGCTGTTCGCACGCAAAGGCGCATGATTGCACCTTGCTGCGTCCACGATTCTTTAGCTTTGTCCGTGACTTCGCAACACGCCACCGTTTGGGAGCTCATCGCATGAACGACACCGTCATTCCCGGCTTCAAGCCGAAGAAATCCGTTGCCCTGTCCGGCACGGCCGCCGGCAATACCGCCTTGTGCACCGTGGGTCGCAGCGGCAACGACCTGCACTACCGCGGTTACGACATTCTCGATCTGGCTACCACCAGCGAATTCGAGGAGATCGCCTACCTGCTGGTGCACGGCAAGTTGCCCAACAGCGGCGAGCTACGCGGCTACAAGGCCAAGCTACGCTCGCTGCGGGGCGTGCCGGCGGCGGTGAAGGCGGCGCTGGAGCAGCTGCCGCCGTCAGCGCATCCGATGGATGTGCTGCGGACTGGCGTCTCGGTGCTGGGCTGCCTGCAACCGGAAAAGGACGACCACCATCATCCGGGCGCGCGCGATATCGCCGACAAGCTGATGGCCAGCCTCGGCTCGATGCTGCTGTACTGGTATCACTACAGCCACAACGGCAAGCGCATCGAAGTGGAGACCGACGACGATTCGATCGGTGGGCATTTCCTGCACCTGCTGCATGGGTTCGCGCCCAAGGATTCGTGGGTGCGTGCAATGCACACCAGCCTGATCCTGTATGCCGAGCACGAGTTCAATGCGTCCACGTTTGCCTGCCGCGTGATTGCCGGTACCGGTAGCGACATGTACAGCGCCATCGCTGGTGGCATCGGTGCGCTGCGCGGCCCCAAGCATGGCGGCGCCAATGAAGTGGCGTTTGAAGTGCAGAAGCGCTACGACACGCCCGATGAAGCCGAGGCCGATATCAAGGCGCGGGTGGAGCGCAAGGAAGTGGTGATCGGTTTCGGGCACCCGGTGTACACGGTGTCCGATCCGCGCAACAAGGTCATCAAGGACGTCGCGCGCGAGCTTTCCGACGAGCAGGGCAGCCGCAAGATGTACGACATCGCCGAACGCCTGGAAACGGTGATGTGGGACATCAAGAAGATGTTCCCGAACCTGGATTGGTTCAGTGCGGTGAACTACCACATGATGGGTGTGCCGACGGCGATGTTCACCCCGCTGTTCGTGCTGGCGCGTACGGCCGGTTGGAGCGCACACATCATCGAGCAGCGCGTGGATGGCAAGATCATTCGGCCGTCCGCCAATTACACCGGCCCGGAAGATCAGGTGTTCGTGCCGTTGGATCAGCGTTCGTGAAAGTCGCTGTTTGCGAGCGGCCCTCATCCGTCCTTCGGGCACCTTCTCCCGCTTTGCGGGAGAAGGGAGGGTGGCGAGCAGCATGGGGTGAGTAGCGAGACCAGCAACAGCAACAGCAACAGACCCCACCCGCTTTGTGATATCGCCAGCCATGAATAGCCAGTACCGCAAGCCCTTGCCAGGCACCTTGTTGGAATACTTCGATGCACGCGCCGCCGTCGATGCGTTGCAGCCCGGCGCGTATGAGGCATTGCCATACACCGCGCGCGTGCACGCGGAAAACCTGGTGCGCCGCGCCGAACCGCAGATGCTGGACGCCTACCTGCGCCAGCTGATCGAGCGTAAGCGCGAGCTGGATTTTCCGTGGTTTCCGGCGCGTGTGGTCTGCCACGACATTCTTGGGCAGACCGCGCTGGTGGACCTGGCAGGCCTGCGCGATGCCATCGCCGAGCAAGGAGGCGACCCGGCCCAGGTCAATCCGGTGGTGCCGGTGCAGCTGATCGTGGACCACTCGTTGGCGGTGGAATACGCAGGGTTCGACAAGCAGGCATTCGCCAAGAACCGCGACGTGGAAGATCGCCGTAATGCCGATCGTTTCCATTTCATCGAATGGACCAAGCGCGCATTCGAGAACATGGAAGTCATTCCGCCGGGCAACGGGATCATGCACCAGATCAATCTGGAGAAGATGTCGCCGGTGATCTACACACTGGACGGCGTGGCATTTCCCGATACCTGCGTGGGCACCGACAGCCACACCCCGCATGTGGATGCCTTGGGTGTGATCGCGGTGGGCGTAGGCGGGCTGGAAGCGGAAAACGTGATGCTGGGGCGCGCCTCGTGGATGCGCCTGCCCGACATCATCGGCGTGGAGTTGACCGGCCGGCCGGCGCCGGGGATCACCGCCACCGATATCGTGCTGGCGTTGACCGAGTTCCTGCGCCAGCAGCGTGTGGTGGGCGCCTACCTGGAGTTCTTCGGTGCCGGCGCCAGTGCGTTGACCATCGGCGACCGCGCCACCATTTCCAACATGACCCCCGAGTTCGGTGCGACGGCGGCAATGTTCTACATCGACCAGCAGACCATCGATTATCTGCGCCTGACTGGTCGCGACGATGCACAGGTGGCATTGGTGGAAACCTACGCACGCCACACCGGCTTGTGGGCGGACGACCTGGTGACGGCACACTACGAGCGCGTGCTGCAGTTCGATCTCTCCAGCGTGGTGCGCAACATGGCTGGCCCGTCCAATCCGCACAAGCGCGTGGCGACCAGTGAGTTGGCGCAACGCGGCATCGCAGGACGCTGGGAAGAGGTGCCGGGTCAGATGCCCGATGGCGCGGTCATCATCGCGGCCATCACCTCCTGCACCAATACCTCCAACCCGCGCAACGTCATCGCCGCCGGCCTGCTGGCGCGCAATGCCAACGCGCGCGGCCTGGGCCGCAAACCGTGGGTCAAGAGTTCGCTGGCGCCGGGGTCCAAGGCCGTGCAGCTGTATCTGGAAGAAGCCGGCCTGTTGGGAGAACTGGAGCAGCTGGGCTTCGGCATCGTGGCCTTCGCCTGCACCACCTGCAACGGCATGAGCGGCGCGCTGGATCCAGCCATCCAGCAGGAGATCATCGAGCGCGATCTGTATGCCACCGCCGTGTTGTCAGGCAACCGCAATTTCGACGGGCGTATCCATCCGTATGCCAAGCAGGCCTTTCTGGCCTCGCCGCCGCTGGTGATTGCCTATGCGATCGCCGGCACGGTGCGCTTCGATATCGAGAAGGACGTGCTGGGTGTCGATGCCGATGGTGTACCGGTCACGCTGAAGGACCTGTGGCCGAGCGATGCGGAGATCGACGCGGTGGTGGCGCGCAGCGTCAAGCCGGAGCATTTCCGCAGCGTGTACGAGCCGATGTTCAAGCGCAGTGTGGGGCAGGGCATGCAGGTCAGCCCGTTGTACGACTGGCGCCCGCAAAGCACCTACATCCGCCGCCCGCCGTATTGGGAGGGCGCGCTGGCCGGTGTACGCACCCTGCGCGGCATGCGGCCGCTGGCGGTGCTGGGCGACAACATCACCACCGATCATCTGTCGCCATCGAGCGCGATTCTGGCCGGCAGTGCGGCCGGCGAGTATCTGGCGCAGATGGGCGTGCCGGAAGAAGATTTCAATTCCTACGCCACCCATCGCGGCGATCATCTCACCGCGCAGCGTGCCACCTTCGCCAACCCCAAGCTTGTCAATGAAATGGCAGTGGTCGATGAGCAGGTCACCGCCGGTTCGCTGACGCGGCTGGAGCCGGACGGTCAGGTGCTGCGCATGTGGGAAGCCATCGAAACCTACATGGCGCGCAAGCAACCGCTCATCATCATTGCCGGTGCCGATTATGGGCAAGGATCCTCGCGCGATTGGGCGGCAAAAGGTGTGCGTCTGGCGGGCGTGGAAGTGATCGTGGCCGAAGGTTTCGAGCGGATTCACCGCACCAACCTGATCGGCATGGGCGTCTTGCCGCTGGAGTTCAACGCCGAAACCAATCGCAAGACGCTGGGTATCGATGGCAGCGAAACCTTCGATGTGGCGGGCGAACGCACGCCGGGTGCCACGCTGACACTGTCGATCCATCGGCGCAACGGCGAGCAGCTGCAGGTGCCGGTGATCTGCCGGCTGGATACTGCCGAGGAAGTCTCGATCTACGAAGCCGGTGGTGTGCTGCAGCGGTTTGCGCAGGATTTTCTGGAAGCGAGCAAGGTGGCCTGAGGCAGGCCCGTCCAGCGGCCCTGCTGCGGCTTGCTGGCGGTGCTTCCAGCAGGCACACTTTGGCAATCTTTGCCATTGGAGAGCGTGGATGGCCACCATGAACATCTCGCTGTCGGACGAGCTCAAGGCATTTGTCGACCAGCAGGTTGTGGAGCATGCCTATGGCTCCAGCAGTGAGTATCTGCGGGAGCTGATCCGCCGGCAGCGCGACGCGCAACAACTGCGCGCCGTGCTGTTGGACGGCGCCAACTCCGGGCCCGCCGTTCCGATGGGCACTGAATTGTTCGACACGCTTCGGGCACGTGCCCACGCGCGTGACGCAAGCAAGTGACGTCGGCGCGTTGGCGCCCGCTGGCCTTGCAGGATGTGAAGGCCGCTGCGGCGTGGTACGGCAGTGCGGCTGGGACGCAGCGCGAACTGGCCTTCATCAAGGCGCTTGAGTCCGCAGTGGCGATGATTGCGCTTCACCCCGACGTTGGATCCAGCCGCTACGCCATGTTGCTGCAGTTACCGGAGATCCGTTCCTGGCCATTGAAGGGATACCCGTATTTGTTGTTCTACACCGCACACGCGGACGATATCGTCATCTGGCGTGTGCTGCAGATGCAGCGCGATATTCCCGCATGGATGATGGATTCCCCCTAGCGGTGACGGTATGCCGTCACCTTGCCGGCGTGGTCACCGATACCGTATCAGCCACTGCTCGTTCTACGACATCACGACGCCATGACCCATCTTCCCCAACTCCGCATCCCTGCCGCCTACCTGCGCGGTGGCACCAGCAAGGGCGTGTTCTTTCGTCTGCAGGATTTGCCCGCAGCGGCGCAGCAGCCCGGTGCTGCACGCGATGCGCTGTTGCTGCGGGTGATCGGCAGCCCCGATCCCTATGGCAAGCAGATCGATGGCATGGGCGGGGCGACGTCGAGCACTAGCAAGAGCGTGATCGTCTCCACCAGTACGCGGCCGGGTCATGATGTGGACTACCTGTTCGGGCAGGTGTCCATCGACAGCGCGTTCGTGGATTGGAGCGGCAACTGCGGCAACCTGTCGGCGGCGGTGGGGCCGTTTGCGATTGCCAATGGCCTGGTCGATGCCGCAACGCTGCCGCGCGATGGCGTGGCAACGGTACGGATCTGGCAGGCCAATATCGGCAAGACCATCGTGGCGCACGTGCCGATGACCGATGGTCAGGTGCAGGAAACCGGTGACTTCGCATTGGATGGGGTGACCTTTGCGGCGGCCGAGGTACAGCTGGAGTTCCTGGACCCGGCCGACGATGCCGAAGGCGAGGGCGGGGCGATGTTTCCCACCGGCAACCTGGTCGACCAGCTGGATATTCCCGGCCTGGGCCGGCTCGATGCAACGCTGATCAACGCCGGCATCCCGACCATCTTCGTCAATGCGCGCGATTTGGGATATACCGGCACCGAGCTGCAGGACGCCATCAATAGCGACCCGCGTGCGCTGAGCCTGTTCGAGACCTTGCGTGCACACGGTGCGGTGCGGATGGGCTTGATCGCGCACCCGGCAGAGGCGGTCACGCGCCAGCACACGCCCAAGGTGGCGTTCGTTGCGCCGCCTGCGGACTACATCGCTTCCAGCGGCAAGGCAGTCAAGGCAGCCGAGATCGATCTGCTGGTGCGAGCGATGTCGATGGGCAAGCTGCATCACGCCATGATGGGGACTGCGGCGGTTGCCATCGGTACCGCGGCGGCAGTGCCGGGCACGCTGGTCAATCTGGCAGCCGGCGGTGTGGCGCGCCCGGCGGTGCGGTTCGGGCATCCATCGGGCACCTTGCGGGTAGGCGCCGAGGCGACACCGGTGGATGGGCAGTGGCAAGTCACCAAGGCGCTGATGAGCCGCAGTGCGCGCGTGCTGATGGAAGGGTGGGTGCGGGTGCCAGGTGGTATCGCCGAGGTCGAGTGATTGGCGCAAGGGGCGTCTTGCCTTCCAGGCAGGTGGCGTGTGTGCGGCATGTAGCGTGCCGGTAGCACTGGGCGCTGCGACCAGTATCTGGGTAGTGAGTCTTGATTGCACGGTGTGATCTGGGGCGGCGGACGCACCTGCGATGCGGTGGGGCGCGCGTCGAGGTGTTCTTGCGAGAAAACCGTCTTGCTGGGACCGCTGGGACTGCTTGTCGCGCTCAGGCGCGCTCCTACCCGGCTGACGGGAGAGGTTTATGGCTGCGTTGCATCAATTAGAGCGCTTCGCCTGGGGGTGTAGACTTTTTTGCACGCGATCTGTTGAAGTTGTGTAAATTGTGTTAATTATGGTGCATTGCGGCATGCAGGCCAGGCAGCCGCCCTGCCACCAGAACTTGGAGTCTTCCCATGTCAGCCAGCCGGTCGCTCAAGATCAGCGCGCTTGCCGTCGCCGTCGCGTCTTTCCTCCCACTCCACGCTGCTGCGCAGCAGGCTCCCGGCGACGACGGTGTCGTACGTCTGGAGGCGGTCAAGGTCACGGTCGAACGCCGTTCGGAAGATTCCAAGGACGTGCCGGTGTCGGCCAGCGTGCTGCGTCCGGAATTCCTGGATGCCATTGCCACCAGCGGCTCGGACATCCGCGTGCTGGCCGGTAAGGTGCCCAGCCTGAACATCGAATCGTCCAATGGCCGCGTGTTCCCGCGCGTGTACATCCGCGGCTACGGCAACACCGACTTCAATACCTACGCTTCGCAGCCGGTGTCGTTGATCTATGACGACGTAGTGCAGGAAAACGCCTTCCTGAAGGGCTTCCCGATCTTCGACCTGGAAGGCCTGGAAGTGCTGCGTGGCCCGCAGGGTACGCTGTTCGGCCGTAACACGCCGGCCGGCGTGGTCAAGTTCAATTCGGTCAAGCCGACCATCGGCGCCAATGACGGCTACGCCAGCCTGTCCTACGGCACCTACGGCACCATGACCCTGGAAAGCGGCCTGAGCATCGCGATGGGCGACCACTGGGCGGCGCGTCTGTCCGCCCTGGGCCAACGCCGCGACGACTGGGTGGAAAACCGCGACGGCCGCGACCTGGAAGGCTATACCGACTCGGCCGTGCGCCTGCAGTTGCTGTACCAGGCAAGCGATGATTTCAGCGCGCTGTTCAATGCGCATGCCCGGCACCTGGACGGCACCGCGCGGCTGTTCCGCGCCAACATCATCCAGCCCGGCACCAACCAGCTGGTGGATGGCTTCGATGCGGAAAAATCCTTTATCGACGGCGCCAACACACAGGAATTGCAGACCTACGGCGGCAGCGCCAACCTGACCTGGGACCTGGGCGACATCGCGCTGCACTCGATCACCGCCTATGAAGGCATCGGCAAGTACTACAGCCGTGGCGACATCGACGGCGGCTTCGGCGCGGTGTTCGCACCGCCGTCCGGCCCGGGCGCGATTCCGTTCCCGGTGGAAACCGCCGGTGGCATCAAGAGCCTGGACCAGTTCAGCCAGGAGCTGCGTGCCGAATCGCAGTACGAAGGCCCGCTCAACTGGCAGGCCGGCCTGTACTACTTCCACGACGATGTGGAAGGCGAGAACTACACCTACAACACCTTCAGCGGCGGGGACCTTGCCAGCTACCAGCTGACCCGCCAGCGCAACACCTCGTGGGCGGCGTTCGGCTCGTTGAATTATGCGGCCACCGACCGCCTGAACCTGCGCGCGGGCATCCGCTACACCTACGACAAGAAGACCTTCGACGTGCTGGCGCTGGATCGGGTCACCCTGGTGGAGCCGTCCAGCGGCGAGACCGACAACTCCAAGGTCACCGGCGACCTGGCGGCCACCTTCGCCCTCAATGAAGACGTCAACGTGTACGCACGTGCCGCACGTGGTTTCCGTGGCGCCAGCTTTGGCGTGCCCTCGGGCACCGCGCCGCTGACCGTGGCCGAGCCGGAGACGGTGGATTCGTTCGAGATCGGCGTCAAGTCCGACCTGTTCGACAACCGTGCACGCCTGAGCTTCGACATCTACGATTTCCGCGTGAAGAACCAGCAGCTCACCGCGGTGGGTGGCGCGTCCAACGACGTGCGCCTGCTCAATGCCGACAAGACCAAGGCGCGCGGTGCCGAATTCGATTTCGAGGCGCTGCTCACCCAGAACCTGCGCGTGACTGCAGGTGGCGCCTACAACTGGACCCGCATCGACGACCCCAGCCTGTCGGTGGGCGTGTGCCGCACCTGCACCGTGACCGATCCGATCAACGCGGCTGGCCGCGCGCTGATCGACGGCAACGCGCTGCCGCAGGCCGCCAAGTGGATGGCCAATGCCACCCTGCGCTACGGCATCCCGATGGGTGACGATGGCGAGCTGTTCTTCTACACCGACTGGTCCTACCGCAGCGAAGTGAACTTTTTCCTGTACGACTCGCGTGAGTTCATCGGCCAGCCGCTGGTCGAGGGCGGCGCCAAGATCGGCTACAACTGGGGCGCCGGTGCGTACGAACTGTCGGCGTTCTGTCGCAACTGCACCAACCAGATCCGCGTGACCGGCGCGATCGACTTCAACAACCTCACCGGCTTCATCAACGACCCGCGCATCGTCGGTGCGCAGTTCCGCGCCAATTTCTGATCGGCGCCGGCGTGTAGCAGCACTCAGCCGCCGGCGATCCTGCCGGCGGTTTTTTTATGGCAGCAGGAGTAGCGACATGCAGTGGATCCGGCAACGCGTATGGGTGATGGTGGCGATGTGGTGCACGTCCACCGCCGCGTGGGCGCAGCGTCCTGCACCGGCCGAACCGCGCGCAGACGTGCCGCTGGCAGCCGAGAAGGTGGTGGTGTCCACCGACATCGGCGACGACATCGACGATGCCTTCGCGTTGGCCCTGTTGCTGCGCAGCCCGCAACTGGATGTGCTGGGGATTGCCTCGGCCTGGGGGGACACCCGCTTGCGTGCGCAGTTGTTGCAGCGTGTATTGCAGCAGGCCGGGCGCGACAAGATTCCGTTGGCGGTGGGGGTGCCCACCACCAGCACGATCGCCTTCAGCCAGGCGCGTTGGGCCGCCAAGGGCCAGCTGCCGGCGGGGTTGCCGGACGCGGCGGCAATGATCCTGCAGCAGGCGGGTCGCCACCCAGGGCAGGTGACCCTGCTGGTGCTGGGTCCGATGACCGATGCCGCGCTGGCGCAGCAACGCGACCCTGCCGGCTTTGCCAAGCTCAAGCGCATCGTGGCGATGGGGGGCTCGGTGCGGGTGGGCTACGGCAAGTCCGCGTATCGCCCGGCCAGCGCGCCGGCTGCCGAGTACAACATCGTGTCCGATGTGGCTGCTGCGCAGCGCGTGTTCGCGGCGGGCGTGCCGATCGTGCTGCTGCCGCTGGATGCCACCCAGATCACGTTGGAAGAACCCGAGCGGATAGCCTTGTTCGCGCACGGCGATGGCCTGACCGACGCGCTGACCCAGCTCTACTACCAGTGGCGCAACACCGACCAGCCCTGGGCCAGCGCCACGCCAACGGTGTTCGACGTGGTGCCGGTCGCCTGGTTGCTGCGCCCCGCACTGTGCCCGACCATCCCGCTGCATCTGGACGTGGATGCGCAAGGATATACCCGCGAAAGTGCGGGCACGCCGAACGTGCAGGTCTGCCTGCGCCTGGACAAGCCGGCGTTGATTGCGTTGTATATGCGACAACTGCTGCGCTGAGATGTCTGCTGCGGCGTGGCCAGGGAAGCGCAGGTGCTGTCGGTACTGCGCCGCTCCGGTGCGGCGGTGTAAACCGCCCCTCATCCGCCCTTCGGGCACCTTCTCCCGTCAACGGGAGAAGGAGAGTCATGCGCTCTCCCGTCAACAGGAGAGGAGAGTCATGCGCTTTGTGGTGGTGCAAGCCTTCGCAACTGACGGAACTCAATTGCACTTGCAGAACCTGCATCCAATAGGCAGCGAAATTGTTTCCACGCGTGCGAGGCAGCATCACGCCGGCGTGCGAGACACAGCGCGGCACTTCTTCTCCCGCGTGCGGGAGAAGGTGCCCGGAGGGCGGATGAGGGGCCGTTGAGGACATTCCCACCAGCCCAGGAGCACCGAGTCGGGCCACCCGGCTGCAGGTTGTCTGCGCGCAGCTGATCCAACGGCCACCACGCGTTCTTTGCCCGAAGTCGCGAGAAGACGCAGGGCGGGCAGCCTCTGCCGCCACGCAGCGCATGCAGGTGAGGCGCGTCGCTATACTGGTGGTCTCAGTCATGGGGTAGCGCGAATGGACAGCCGGGAATCAGGGATGAGGGCGTCGGGCATGCGGCGCATGGTGCTGTGGGTGGTCTTGCTCACGGTGGCGCTCGGCAGCGTGGCCTGCAAGCGCAACGAAAGCGGCCAGCTACCGGCCGCCAGCGGCGAGGCAATCAAGGGCGACACGCAGGCCATCACCGGCTTTGCGCTGGCGCGCGCCTATCCCGACCAGACCAGCGATGGCGTATCGCTGGCGCTGGAATTCTCCCGGCCGTTGGTTGGGACGCAGGATTTCGATGCGCTGGTGCGTTTCGAGGAAAAGGTCGGTACCGGTGACAGCAGCTGGTCGCTGTCCGACGACGGCAAGACCCTGCGCTATCCGTATGTCGAGGCCGCCAAGGACTACACGGTGCTGATCGACGCCAACCTGCTGGCGGCCGACGGTAGCCGGCTGGGCAAGCCGCTCAAACAGAAGGTCTATACCGGCCAGTTGCAACCGGTGGCCGGGTTTGCCTCGCAGGGCAGCGTGCTGCCGGCGCGCGAAAGCCGCGGCCTGCCGGTGGTGTCGGTCAACGTGCCGGAAGTGGACGTGGAATTCCTGCGTGTGCGCGAGAAGTCGCTGCCGGCGTTCTTCCAGCATTTCCAGCGCGGCGGGCGCCGCGGCAGCTGGGAGCTGGAAAGCGAATACAGCGGCAAGCAGCCGTTGTCCAAGCTGGCCGACCCGGTCTACGTCAATCGTTTCATCCTGGGCGGCAAGCAGAACGAGCGCGTGCTGACCTACCTGCCCACGC
The DNA here is from genome assembly GCF_002939885.1 of Xanthomonas cucurbitae. Lineage (GTDB taxonomy): Bacteria > Pseudomonadota > Gammaproteobacteria > Xanthomonadales > Xanthomonadaceae > Xanthomonas > Xanthomonas cucurbitae. Next base: position 11,198 of record NZ_MDED01000046.1, on the reverse strand, counting down.
AGGACATCAAGGAGCTGCAGGAGCCTGGCCTGTACTTCGCGGTGATGAAGCGTGCCGGCAGCTTCGGCAACGAATTCGATACCGCCTTCTTCACCATCAGCGACATCGGCCTGCACACGCGCGCCTACAAGGACAAGCTGTTCGTGCACACCGCCTCGTTGCAGAGCGGTGAGCCGATCAAGAACGTGGAAGTGCGCATTCTGGATGCCAAGGGCGAGCTGTTCCTCAAGGGCGCCACCGACGGCAACGGCAATGCGTTGCTCAACTACACGCTCGATGCTGGCCATGTGCTGGTGGCGCGCAGCAAGACCGATCTGTCCATGCTGCCGTTCAACCAGCCGGCGCTGGATCTGAGCGAGTTTGCGGTGGCCGGGCGGCAGAGTGCGTGGTTCGACGTATTCGCCTGGGCCGGGCGCGACCTGTATCGCCCCGGCGAGACCATGCGGGTCTCGGCGATCCTGCGCGACAACGACGGCAAGCCCACCAAGCCTCAGCCGGTCTTCCTGCGCCTCAAGCAGCCGGACGGCAAAACGTTCCGCGAAACCAAGCTGCAGCCCGGCGAACAAGGCTATTTCGAGTTCACCCAGCAGATTCCCGCCGATGCGCCGACCGGCCGCTGGCAGGTGGAGTTCCGCACCGACCCGGCCAGCAAGGACGCCGTACAGGGCATGACCGTGCGTGTGGAAGAGTTCCTGCCCGAGCGCATGAAGCTGGACCTGGACAGCACGCAGAAGACCTTGAGCGCCGGCCAGCCGTTCAAGCTGGTGGCCAATGCCGCGTATCTGTATGGCGCGCCGGCCGATGGCAACCGCTTCACCGCCAAGCTGGCGGTGAGCGTGGAGCAGCACCCGCTGGAGTCGTTGCCGGGCTGGTTCTTCGGCGACCCCACGCTGGAGCTGCCGCGCGAAGCCAAGGACGTGATCGAAACCGAGTTCGGCGGTGACGGCATCCTGCGCGAAGACATCGCGCTGCCGGCCGAGGCCAAGCCGGTCAGCACGATTGCCGCGGTGGTCTCCGGCAGCGTGTACGAGACCGGCGGACGTACCGTCACCCGCACGCTCAAGCGCGTGCTGTGGCCGGCCAAGGCGCTGGTCGGCGTGCGCCCGTTGTTCGACGACAAGGACGGCGCCGATGCCAATGCCAACGCGCGCTTCGAGATCACCCGTGTGGATACCGATGGCAAGCCGCAGCCGGCCAAGGGCCTGAAGGCCACGCTGGTGCGCGAGCTGCGCGACTACCACTGGAACTACACCGACGACCATTGGGATTACGACTTCACCCGCCGCTTCGAGAACAAGGACACGCGCATCATCGACGTGGCCGGCGGCAACGCCAAGCTCGATTTTCCGGTGGAATGGGGCGAGTACCGCCTGGATGTGTTCGACCCGGCCACCGGGCTGACCACGCGCTACCCGTTCCGCGCCGGCTGGAGCTGGAACGACGAAAATCGTGGCCTGGACGCGCGCCCGGACAAGGTCAAGCTGGCCCTGGACAAGACCGGCTACCGCGCCGGTGACACGCTCAAGGTGACGCTGACCCCACCGCATGCCGGCAAGGGCGTGCTGCTGGTGGAAAGCGACAAGCTGCTGTACGTGCAGGACATCGACGTCAAGCCGGGCAGCACGTTCGAGATTCCGGTGACAGAAAGCTGGGAACGCCACGATGTCTACGTCACCGCGCTGGTGCTCCGCGGCGGCACCGCTCCCAGCAAGATCACGCCCGCACGCGCCGTGGGCGTGGCGTTCGTGCCGATGGAGCGCAAGGCCCGCCGCGTGGCAGTGGGCCTGTCTGCGCCCAAGCAGATGCGCCCGGAGCAGCCATTGCCGGTGACGGTGAGCGTGCCCGAGCTGGCAGGCAAGGCCGCACACGTGACCATCTCGGCGGTGGACGTGGGCATCCTCAACATCACCCGCTTCCCGGTGCCTGATGCCAACGCGCAGTTCTTCGCGCAGCGGCGCCTGGGCACCGATGCCTACGATATCTACGGTCGGGTGATCGAAAGCTTCGAAGGCACCAGTGGCAAGCTCAAGTTCGGTGGCGACATGGCACTGGAAGCGCTGCCGCAGGCCAAGCGCCCTACGGCGCGCGTGCAGACCGTGGACCTGTTCTCCGGCTCGGTGAAACTCGACGCCCGTGGCAATGCGCGCGTGCAACTGCCGGTGCCGGATTTCAACGGCACCCTGCGGGTGTCGGCGTTGGTCTACTCGGACACGCGCTACGGCAACCACGACATGGAAACCATCGTGCGTGCGCCGATCCTGGCCGAGGCCAGCATGCCGCGCGTGATGGCGCCGGGCGACCGCAGCACGGTGACGCTGGACGTGCAGAACTTTACCGGCAAGCCGGGTGAGTTCAGTGTGCGCGTGGACGGCATCGGCCCGCTGGCGATTGCCGAGGCGGCGCGCAGCATCAAGCTGGCCACCGATGCCAAGCAGACGCTGAGCTTCCCGCTCACCGCCACCGAAGGCTATCGCGTGGCCAAGGTGCGCGTGCGCGTGGATGGTAACGGCTTCAAGGCCGACCGCAGCTACGAGTTGCCGGTGCGTGCCGGCTGGCCGCAGGTGCTGCGTGCGCAGACGCGCGTGCTCGACCCGCTGGCACCGATCACCCTGGACAGCGGCTTTGCCGATGGCCTGATGGCCGGCTCGGTCACCGCGCGCATGGTGGTCAGCCCACTGCCACCGATTCCGTTCGCCAGCGCGCTGCAGGGCGCGCTGGAGTATCCGTACGGGTGCGCCGAGCAGACCACCAGCAAGGGCTACGCGGCGCTGTTGCTCGACGACGCCACCGCCAAGGCACTGGGCACCCAGGGGTTGGAGGCGGCCACGCGTCGCGAACGGATGGAAGGCGCGTTCGGGCGGCTGGCGTCGATGCAGATCGCCAGTGGGCATTTTTCGATGTGGGGCGACGACGGCTATGTCAATCCGGCGCTGACGCCGTACATCGCCGAGTTCCTGCTCGACGCCAAGGATGCCGGTTTCACGGTGCCCGACAACGTGTTGCAGAAGGCGCTCAATCGCCTGAGCGAAGATCTGCTCTCCGGCGGCAATGAGTTCTATGGGCAGGACCGCCGCGACAATCTGAAGTTCGCCAACCAGGCCTGGTCCGGTTACGTGCTGGCACGTGTCAACCGCGCCCCGCTGGGCACGCTGCGCGCGCTGTACGACAACCAGCGCGACAAGGCGCTCACCGGCTTGTCACTGGTGCACCTGGGTGCGGCACTGTCGCTGCAGGGCGACACCAAGCGGGGCGAGGCGGCGATCAAGGCTGGCTTCGCCAAGGACAGTTCCGAGCGGCCGCCGTATTTCGGCGACTACGGCAGTGCAATCCGCGACGATGCCTTGATGATGGCCCTGCTGCACGAACGTGGCCTGTCCAAGCCCGAGTACGACACCCGCGCAGTGGCCCTGGGGCGTGCGCTGGATGCACGCCGCGCTGGTGGCCCATTGTGGCTGAGCACGCAGGAGCAGGTGGCACTTGCGCGCCTGGGCAAGGCCTTGATGGTGGGGCAGGGCAAGCAGGTGTCCGGCACGCTGACCGTGGGCGGCGACGCCCAGCAGATCGCTCCGGCACGGGTGTTCGGGCGCAGCTTCGACAGCGCCGCGCTCGCACGGGGGGTGCAGTTTGCACCGCAGGGCGAGGCGCCGATGTACGCCAGCCTGGAAGTGGCCGGCATCCCGCGTAGCGCACCGGAGGCAGATACGCGCCACCTCAGTGTGGAGCGCAGCTGGTACACCACCGACGGCAAGCCGTGGACGCCGCGCGCACTGAAGGAGGGCGAGGCGCTGATCGTGCGCGTCACCATCACCGCCAACGAGGCGATGCCCGACGCCTTGCTCACCGATCTGTTGCCGGCCGGCCTGGAGATCGAGAACTTCAACCTGGGCGACGCCAAGCAGTGGGCTGATGTGGTGGTGGACGGTATCGGCATCTCCGAGCGTTCCAGCGCCGCCGACATCAAGCACGAAGAGTTCCGCGACGACCGCTATGTGGCCGCGCTGGCACTCTCCAGGGGCAGCAAGGCACAGGTGTACTACCTGGTGCGTGCAGTCACGCCGGGCACCTACACCGTGCCGCCGTCGCTGGTGGAAGATATGTACCGGCCGGAACTGCGCGGGGTGGGGCACACCACTCCATCCACCATCACGGTGGTGCAGCCGTAAGGCGATGCGTTGGTCCTTCTCCCGTCGGGACATTGTCCTCCTTCATGGAGGAGAAGGTGCCCCGCAGGGGCGGATGAGGGTCGGTGCGGAGCCTGGTGTGATCGATTGCCGAGCGGCTTCGCCCCGTCCCCTCACCCCAACCCCTCTCCCGCCGGGAGAGGGGCTTTGATCGCCCGCAGCAGGAGTGAAGCGCCGCACTGACGGTTGTTTCGACTCCGACGACCTGCTTCGTATCTGGCGATGCCGCTACGCATTGTCTTGGCCTTGAGATGCGAGCGAAACGCAGGGGTCATTTCCATTGGCTACGGTGGCGTGCTTTCTCACAGGCGTGGTGCTCTTGCTACGCGATCACGGGATTCCATGCAGCGCTCCGATTCGTGCCGTTTTCACTTGTCCGTTCTCGCCGTCGCCATCGCGGCATGTTCGCCAGCATTGCAGGCGCAGACCAACGCGACGTCTGCTAGCGCAGAGCGCACCGTTGCATCGTCGCCCGCATTCTCTGTAAATCCCGCAGGCGCCAGCGCGGCACCGGGCGATGCGGTGGGCGCACAATCGCTCGCGTCCTCAGGGGAAGTATCCAACGCCGCCGCACCGGCCGCCGCAACCAAAACCGGCGTGCAGACACTGGATGCCATGCAGGTCACCGGCGTACGGCGCGCCAACGCAGCAGCGGTGGAAAGCAAGCGTGCGGCGACCAATATCACCGACGTCATCAGCGCCACCGATGTGCGCGCACTGCCCGACAGCACCATTGTCGAAGCGCTGCGTCGCGTACCGGGCCTGTCGGTGTTGCCTGCCACTGACAACGAACATCCGCGCGATGAGGCGGCTACTCCGGTCTTGCGTGGTCTCGGGCCGTCGTACAACAACGTCACCATCGACGGGCTGACCATCGCCTCGCCGGGCACGCCGAACGGCACGCTCGGTTCGATCACGCGTGGCGTGCGGCTGGATCTGCTGCCGGCTTCGATGGTCAGCGAATTGCAGGTGGTCAAGACCTTCACGCCGGACCTGGATCCCAACGCCACCGGTGGTGCGATCAACGTGAAAACCCGCAGCGCGTTCGAAAACGGCGGCAAGCCGTTCTTCAGTGCCGAAGCCGCACTGGGACACGCCAACGACGTGGGCAAGCCGCGCGACCAGGACGATCTTGGCTACCGGTTGAATGCCACCGGCAGCCGCACCTTCGGTAGCGAGCAGCAGTACGGGCTGACCTTGTCGGCCAACTACCAGACGCTGAGCAGCTACACCGAAACCCACATGACCACCGACACAGTGCATTACGGCTTCTACGACGCCAACGGTGTGCTGCAGACCGGCGCCAATCTCGGCAATGGCTGGGCCGTGCCGCAGCAGGACAAGTACTGGTACGTGCAAAACCAGCGCGACCGCTATGGCGTCACCGGCAAGTTCGAAATGCGGCCCAGCGCGGCGCTGGAAGCGTACGCCATGGCCGGCTATTACTCCTTCAAGGACGACATGCAGCGCAACGAAGTCATCATCGACCCGCGCAATCGCAATCAGGTGTTTGACCAGACCGCGACCTCCGGTCGCTATCCGGGTGGAGATATCGAGGTGGGTTACTCAAACCAGATCATGACCACGCAGACCAAGGTGGCCCAGCTGGGCACGCTGTGGCGGCCCAGCGATCGGCAACAATTCTCTGCGCGCGGCGCGTGGTCGGATGCCACCTACGACGAGCCGATCCGCATGATTAAATACGCCACCGGCATCACGCGCCCGGCGCCGGTGCCGGTGGGGCAGACCGGCAATGGCGTGAGCCTCAATGCCACGCCAAATTATGCGTTCAACTACGACACCTCCGGGTTCGACCAACGCTTCGCCGTGTCGCCGCAGGCTTACACGAATCTGGACAACTACAGCCTGTCGTACTGGCGGCCGGACTACAAGCGCACGGCCGCCGATCGCATCCTCACCGGTCGGCTCGATTATGGCTTCAATCAAGGCGAAAGCGATCAAGGCATTGGCTTTGCAGCGGGCGTGTCCTACACCACCGACAAACCGTCCTACGACATCTACCGTGTGGAATATCAGCCCAATCGCAGCGCGCCCGCGCTCGGCCTCGCCGATGTGGTCGGCAGCGGCAGGGCGCCGATGCGCTATGTGGGGTTGAACCTGCTCAGCATCGATCCGGACAAGGCCAATCGCGTGCTGGCCAGTACGCCATTGAGCGCTTTCAACAGCACCGACCAGCAGGCCTTCAGTAACCAGGACAACTTCACCCATACCGAAAAGACCTTCGGCAGCTACGGCCTGGTGAGCTATCGCAGCGACCGGCTCAATGTGCAGACCGGCGTGCATCTGGACAGCACCAGGCTCGACACCGTCGGTCGCCAGCGGCAGCTGGACACCGCCAGCAACCGCTATGTCTATGTCGATCATCCGACCAGTGCGGAGTACGACTATCTGCTGCCGTCGGCCGTCATGACCTACCATCTGACCGACGCGCTGGACCTGCGCGCCGGTGCCAGCCGCACGCTCGGCCGGCCGCCTTACGATGCGTACGCCGCACGCACCTCGATCGGCTTCGTCAACACGGCCGACGCCGGCAACCCGAATGCGCAAGGCGTCACGGTCACCATCGGCAACCCGGACATCAAGCCGCGTGTGTCCAATAACCTGGATTTGTCGCTGGAATGGCAGCTGCCTGGCGATTTCGACGCGTTCGCTGCGGCGGCGGTGTTCGACAAACGCATCCAGGATGAAATCTTTACGCTCTCGCGCACCGACAGTTACACCTTCGATGGCACCACCTACGCCAATGCGATGATTAGCACACCGGCCAATGCTGCCAAGGCACGCATCCGCGGTGTGGAGTTCAATGGCATCGTCAATACGCTATCCCCGCTTGCGCCCTGGTTGAGCGGCGTCGGATTCAGCGCCAATCTGGCGCTGCTCGATGGCAGCCTGGATGTGCCCTACAGCGTCGGCAGCGGCGGCGCGGTGACCCAGCGCGAACGCACACTCGACAATCTGGTCGGCCAGCCGGACTACACCGCCAATGCCACGCTGTTCTACAACACCGGTGGCCTGGAACTGCGCGCGGCCTACAACCGGCAGGGCAAGGCGCTACGCGCCATCGTCAGCAATATCGATTGGCAGGATCTGTACTGGTCGCCACGCTCGCAACTGGACTTCACCGCCACCTACGCGGTCAGCAAGCAGTTCAGCCTGGTCGGCCAGGTCAGTAACCTCACCCATAGCCGCATCACCAGTGTCACCGGCCCCGGGCAGAACCTGCTCAAGGACAGTTACTCGGTACCCACGACCTATTGGGTTGGTCTGCGGTTTACCCCGGCGTTTTGATCCAGCAGCATCACGCAGCACGGTGAGGCTGGTAGATGCACAGCGATTTATTTCCCTCAAGCGGAGTCGTTTCGATGTCCTTGCATTCTGTCACCGCCCTTGCCGCATCGGTGTGCGCGGCCATGGCCACCCCCGCTACTGCAGCGCCCAACGGCGTGGCCGCCATCCAGGCACGCTTGAGCAATCCGCAGGGCGGCATCGTGGTCGTGGCCCATCGCGGGTGTCATGCGCCAGCACCTGAACACGGTTTCGCCGATACCGCGCCGGAGAACTCCTTGGCCGCACTGGAGCGCTGCATCGCGATCGGCGCCGATGTGATGGAAACCGATGTGCGACGTGCCGCCGACGGCACCCTGGTGATGCTGCACGACGCCACCGTGGACCGCACCACCGACGGCACCGGCAAGCTGTCCGAACTGACCCTGGCGGACCTGCAGAAGCTGCGCCTGCGCAGCGACGAAGGCGGCGCGCAGGCGCCGCTGACCGACCAGCGCGTAGTCACTTTGGAGCAGATGCTGGCCGCGTCCAAGGGCCGTATCCTGCTCAATCTGGATGTCAAAGATGCGATCTACGTGCAGGTGGTCGATGCGGTGGCGCGTTTGGGGATGCAGCACCAGGTGATCGTCAAGGCCGAAGCCGGCATCGCCACGCCACCACTGGCGGGAATGGCGCCGTTCAACACCGTGTACTTCTTCCCGATTCTGCTCAATGCACACGGCACTGCCGATCTGGCGGCGATCGCCAAGGCGCAGACGCGCAATGCGCGCCCGATGGCGTTCGAGTTGCCCAGGATGGCCGCCGCGCAACTGCCCGCGCTGACCGCGGTGAGCAAGGCGCACAGCGTGCGGTTGATGGTCAACTCGCTGTGGGAAGGCTTCATCGTCGGCTACGGCGGCGATGCCGATGCAGTACGCGACCCGGACAAGGTCTGGGGCCGGCTGTACCGCGACGGCGTGAGTATCATCCAGACCGATGCACCGGAAGCCTTGCTGCGTTATCGCGCCACGCTGGAAAAACGCTGAGCCAGCGGCGGGTGTCAGTAGCGAACCGATAGCCTGTGGGCAGGCGGTGCGAGCGCGTAGCAGTGGCCGAAACACGTTTTGCCCTGCATGCTTGGCACAATGGACGAACAACCGCCGGCGCAGACCTGGATGGACCGCACGCAGCCGCGTCCGCCTGCGCGCAAACAACCGGCCCGGCGTGGTCGCCGCTGGCTGCGCTGGAGTGCGGCGGCCCTGCTCACCGGGTTGCTGGTGCTGGACCTGGCCTTCCCGCTGCCGCTGCCCGAATCGCGCGATACCTCCACCCTGGTGGTGGCACGCGACGGCACGCCGTTGCGCGCGTTCGCCGACCGCAACGGGGTGTGGCGCTATCCGGCCACCCCTGAGACGGTGTCGCCGCTCTATCTGCAGGCGTTGCTGAACTACGAGGACCGCTGGTTCTGGCGGCACCCCGGCATCAATCCATGGGGCCTGCTGCGCGCCGCTGGGCAGTGGCTCGGCAGCGGGCGCATCGTGTCCGGCGGGTCCACCCTGACCATGCAGGTGGCACGCATCCTGGACCCGCATACGCGCACGCCGTGGGGCAAGGCCAAGCAGCTGCTGCGTGCGATGCAACTGGAACTGCATCTAAGCAAGCGCGAGATCCTCACCCTCTACCTGGAGCGCGCACCGTATGGCGGCACCATCGAGGGCGTGGAAGCAGCCAGCTGGGCCTATCTCGGCAAGCCGGCCAAGGCGCTCTCGCAGGCCGAAGCGGCCTTGCTGGCGGTGTTGCCGCAGTCGCCCAGCCGGCTGCGCCCGGACCGGCACCCGGAGGCGGCGCAGCGCGCGCGCGACAAGGTGCTCGACCGCATGGTGGAACTGGGCGTGTGGTCGCGCGGACAGGTGGACGATGCGCGCATCGAGCCGGTGGTGACCCGGTCGCTCAAGCCGCCGCTGCAGGCGGCCTTGCTGGCGCAACGCCTGCACAGCGCACAGCCGCGCGCCGCACGCATCGTCACCACGCTGGATGTGGAGCTGCAGCGCACGCTGGAAGAACGTGTGGGCACGTATTTTTCGCAATTGCCCGAACGGACCTCGGCGGCCCTGCTGGTGGTCGATAACGCCACCATGGAAGCGCGCGCCTACGTGGGCTCGGCCAGCTTCGGCGACCGCAAACGGCTGGGGCATGTGGACATGGTGCAGGCCTGGCGCTCGCCTGGCTCCACGCTCAAGCCGTTCCTCTACGGCATGGCACTGGACGATGGCCTGGTCCATTCGGAAAGCCTGCTGGTGGACGCGCCGCAAAGCTTCGGCGATTACCGGCCCGGCAACTTCGATGCCGCCTTCAATGGGCCGGTGAGCGCGGCCACTGCATTGCGCCTGTCGTTGAATGTGCCGGCAGTGGATCTACTCGATCGCATCGGCCCGGCACGCTTTGCCGCGCGGCTGTCCAATGCCGGCATTGCGCTGCACTTCCCGCGTGGCACACCGCCATCGCTGGCGCTGATCCTGGGCGGCACCGGTGCGCAATTGCAGGAGTTGGTAGGCGCCTTTGCGGCGTTCAATCGTGGCGGCATTGCCGGGCATGTGCGCTATACGCCGGACGATGCGCAGATCAACCGCCGGCTGATGTCGCCCGGTGCTGCCTGGATCGTGCGCGAGATCCTGCAGAGCAACCCACGCCCCGGCTACGGCAGTGGCACCTTCGACACCGCCGCGCGCCCGGGCGTGGCCTGGAAGACCGGCACCAGTTATGGCTACCGCGATGCCTGGGCGATCGGTGGCACGCGTCGCTATACGGTGGGCGTCTGGGTAGGGCGGCCGGACGGCACGCCGCTGCCCGGGCAATACGGCGCGGTGACGGCATTGCCGCTGATGTTCGAGGTCATCGATGCATTGCCGCGCAATGCCGGCGACAGCGTGCCGGTACCGATGCCTGCGACGGTGCAGCCGGTGGAGATCTGCTGGCCACTGGGGGGGGCGGCCCAGCAGACGCCGCCGCCGCTGTGTGCGCGCCGGGCCGAGGCCTATACGCTCGATGGCGCGGTGCCGCCGACCTTCGCCGACCGCGATGCGCGGCTCTGGCAGAGCGGCCAGCTGCGGTTCGAGGTGGACGCGCGCAGCGGCCAGCGGCTGTCGCAGGAATGTACCCAGCCGCATCAGCGGCAATCGCGTGCGTTGGCGCGTTGGCCGGCGCTGGTGTCGCCTTGGCTCAGCGCGGCCGAGCGCACGGCTGCGCAGTTGCCACCGTTGGCCGCCGACTGTCTGCCCGATGGGCGCATGACCGGTGGCGGCGTGCTGCGCATCGAAGGGGTGAGCGACCGTGCCACCCTGGCACGCGCAAACGACAGCGTCCGCCCGGTGCGATTGCAGCTGCGCGCGTTGGGCAGCGAAGCGCGCATCGATTGGCTTCTGGATGGCCGCTGGATCGCCCAGACCAGCGGACGACAGGGATTTCAGCGCGATTTCGCGGAGGTGGGACAGCACACGCTGACCGCGATGGCCGGCGATGGCGCCTGGACCCAGGTACGGTTTCGCGTACTACGTTGATTCCATCATCGACGGACGACTCACCCACGCGCAATCTGTAGGAGCGCACCCGGGCGCGATGGAGCGTTACCGTGAAAGCTTCGTCGCGCCCGGGTGCGCTCCTACGGGGGGGCGAAGCACATCAGGCTTGGAGGCACTTGCCGATCCCGCCTTCCAACATGTCGGCCAATGCGTC
>NZ_MDED01000045.1 GCF_002939885.1 Xanthomonas cucurbitae | reverse complement strand
TCCGGGGTCAGGCCATGGGCCTGGCACAGCACCGGCAACAGCCGCTGCACCGTCTCCAGCGCCTGCTTGCCGCCGTTATTGCTGGCGATGGCTAACACCTGGTCCGGGGTCAGGCCATGGGCCTGGCACAGCACCGGCAACAGCCGCTGCACCGTCTCCAGCGCCTGCTTGCCGCCATCGTGGCTGGCGATGGCCACCACCTGGTCCGGGGTCAGGTTCAGGGGAGCGCCCGTCAGTGCATTGCGCCATGCATGCACTGCCTCCACCGCGGTCACGCCGCCACGTTTTGCAATCTTGAGAAGTTGGCCTGTGTCCAACTGTAATGGTGGACCTCTCAACTCTCCCGACACCGTGAGCAATGCTTCCAGGGCGCGTGCGCCGGACCACTGCTTGCCGACGCCAACGATGTCTTCATGTGTCGCCTCCGGCAACGCCGCGATCATGGCCTGGTACTTGACAGCGACGGTCCCTAATGCTGCCGGGTGTTGGCTGAGCGTAACGATGTGCGCATGTGTAAACCCATGGCCGATCAGTGCCTCGTGGTGCTGTGCTACTGTCGAACGAGCATTCGGTTTGATCTTCTCTTGCTGCTGCTGGCTGTAGCCAAGCGTGCATAGATCCACCTGCGCGGCCGGCGAAGCGTCGGGGGGGGGCGCAGCACGCCGTCGCGGCGCCGGCTTGGCGCGCGGCGGCCGCGCGGCCGTCACAGCGACGTGCACGGTGGGTTGCGGGTCATCGGCTGCACGCAGACCCGATTGCATCTCATCCCCCTCTCCTGAGGCAGCCTCTGTATGAGGAGCGCCGAAGGCAGACATCGAATCAAAAAGCGATGTATCAAGAAGCCACGGATGGAAGAACGCAGGCAAGGGGGCAGGGGGAGACGGGACACGGGGCCGGGACATCGTCCGTCGAGCGGGCAAGCCATCCAGGGGGCTGCCAGCAGGCGGAGACCCCCCACGATCTGCAGTCGGCTGCGGCTGAACCCTATCCGGCTGGGGTCTGGCCAGAAGTTCGTGGGTAGGACTTGGCAGGCGCGGACGAATGGGATCCATCAGGCATACCTCATTTATAGGAAAGATGGTCGCCTCAAGAGTAAAAGGTCTCTGGTCCCTCCACTCCTTGCCGAATCCGCATGGCAGCACACAACTTCGGGGGATCCTGACAACTCTAGACGACCGGGGTTGAGGCGCAGACATGAAGGTGATCCTGGACCCGTATGGAGGGCCGGCAGGAAGTTGTGAAAAATTTCTTTTCTGACAGCAAGTTAGCTCACTTTTGGCTGTTTTTTACACGAATCCCTGCCGACCCTCGGCATCGGCTCTTCGGCGCGGCACATCCCTGTGCCGCTCTCCGCCAATCCCAGGCCACGCTGCCGCCTCGGTTTGTCATTGTCATCGCTTCTAACAACAAAAGTCGCTTGGCCAGCGACGTTTTGAACGATCTTTGCCAGCTTGCGATCGAGAGTTGGAGTGGCAACTACCACGCATCAGCACTTGGTCGCCAAACCTTGTTGAAAGAATCAACACGTCCTTTCTGACGAGCACATCCAATCACATAGGTCATCAAGTCGCCGACCAAAGCGCCCAGGCAATCAACCCGCCCGCACCTGCCGTACGATCGCCGCCGCCTTGGCCGAGCTGTCCTTGACCTTGTCCCACTGGCCCTGGGCCAGCCAGTCCTTGGGCACCATCCACGACCCGCCGATGCAGACCACATTCGGCTGCGACAGGAACTCGGCGGCGTTGGCTTCGCTGATGCCGCCGGTGGGGCACAGCTTGAGGTCGGACAGCGCGCCGGCCAAACCCTTGAGCATCTGCAGGCCGCCCACGGCGGTGGCCGGAAACAGCTTGCATACGCGGAACCCCAGGCCCATCAGGGTCAGCAGTTCGGTCGGCGTGGCGGCGCCGGGCACCGCCGGGATCGGCGCATCGGCCAGCAGGCGCGCCAGCGGGGCAGGCGTGCCTGGAGTCACCAGGAAATCCGCGCCGGCATCCACCGACTGACGCAGCTGCAGTTCGCTCAACACGGTGCCGGCGCCGATCACGATGTTGGGCAGTTCGCGCTTGAGCATGGCCAGCGCATCGATCGCCACCGGCGTGCGCAGGGTCAGCTCGATGGCGGGCAGGCCGCCTTCCAGCAGCGCGTCGGCGACGCGGCGTGCCTGGTCCAGCGTATCGACGGTGACCACCGGCAGGATGCCGGCGTCGCGCAGCAGCTGTTCGGCGGTGTTCTGGGTCTGGGCAATCGTCATTGCAACTCCGTTGGACGGCGGCCGCCGAAGCGGTCGCCAAAGTGGGAAGGATCAGGCGTCCTTGGACTCGTGCGGTGCGTCGGCAGCAGCGGCGTCGGCGCCCAGTTCGTATTCGGCGTCGTAGCTCCACAGCGCGCCGTCCGGATGGGTGGGACCGCAGGAAATGGAGATCGCGCCCTGGTCGGCCGGGCCGACGACCTGGCGGTTGATGGCGAACAGGTTGCGGCCCAGGTCGTTGCCGGCCACCGTGGTGTTCGGCGCGACCTCGCGCGAGGCCCATTCTTCGGCCGACACCAGCACTTCCAGGGTGCCGGCTTCGCCATCCAGGCGCACGATGTCGCCCTCGCGCACGCGCCCGATCGGGCCGCCGCGCGCGGCTTCGGGAGTCAGGTGGATGGCCGCCGGGAACTTGCCCGACGCACCGGACAGGCGGCCGTCGGTGACCAGCGCCACGCGCCGGCCCTGGTTCTGCAGCAGGCCCAGCAACGGTGCCATCGAATGCAGTTCCGGCATGCCGTTTGCCCGCGGGCCCTGGTAGCGCAGCACCACCACGAAATCGTGCGGCAGCACGCCGGCTGCATGCAGCTTGTTGAGCACCTGCGGGGTGTCGATCACCACGGCAGGCGCCTGGATGCTGCGGTGCTGCGGCTTGACCGCCGACAGCTTAATCAGCGAACGGCCCAGGTTGCCGCGCAACAGACGCAGGCCACCCTGGGCTTCGAACGCAGCGCTGACCGGCCGCGCGACGCTGTCGTCGGCGGTGGTCGCGGTGCCGGGCACGTAGGTGACCTTGCCGTCCTGCAGGCGCGGCTCGTTGACGTAGGCGCGCATGCCGCCTTCGACCACGGTGGGCAGGTCGTCGTGCATGTAGCCGGCGTCCATCAATTCGCGGAACACGAACGCGGTGCCGCCGGCGGCCTGGAAGCGGTTCACGTCGGCTTCGCCGTTCGGGTAGACGCGGGTCAGCAGCGGCACGGTCTGCGAGATCAGGTCCATGTCGTCCCAGGTGAGCACGATACCGGCCGCACGGGCCACTGCAATCCAGTGGATGGTGTGGTTGGTGGAGCCGCCGGTGGCCATCAGCGCGACCACCGCGTTGACGATGGCGCGTTCGTCGATCAGGCGGCCGAACGGGCGGAAATCCTGGCCCAGTGCAGAGATCGCCAGCGCACGCGCGGTACCCTCGCGGGTCAGCGCATCGCGCAACGGCAGTTCCGGGTTGACGAACGAGGCGCCGGGCAGCTGCACGCCCATCGCTTCGAGCAATACCTGGTTGGAGTTGGCGGTGCCGTAGAAGGTGCAGGTGCCGGGCGAGTGGTAGGACGCCGATTCGGCTTCCAGCAACTCGGCGCGGGTGGCTTCGCCGGCGGCGTAGCGTTCGCGTACTTCCGCTTTTTGCTTGTTCGGAATGCCGGGCGTCATCGGGCCAGCCGGCATGAAGATCGCCGGCAGGTGCCCGAATGCCAGCGCGCCGATCAGCAGGCCCGGCACGATCTTGTCGCACACGCCCAGGTACACCACGCTGTCGAACATGTCGTGGCTCAGGCCGATCGCGGCGGCCTGGGCGATGTTGTCGCGCGAGAACAGCGACAGCTCCATGCCCGCGCGGCCCTGGGTGACGCCATCGCACATCGCCGGCACGCCGCCGGCCACCTGCGCGGTGGCGCCGAGCGCACGCGCGGTGTCGCGGATCAGCTGCGGATAATGCTCGAACGGCTGGTGCGCCGACAGCATGTCGTTATAGGCGGTGATGATGCCCAGGTTGGGCGTGGCCGCGCCGCGCAGGCGCGATTTGTCGGTGGGCTCGGAGGCCGCGAAGCCATGCGCGAGATTGCCGCAGCTCAACCGGCTACGGAACGGACCCTCACGCAGGGCGGCATTGATGCCGGCCAGATAGGCCGCGCGCGAGGGCGCGCTGCGCTTGCGGATGCGGTCGGTGACAGCTTGGATGTTCGGATGCAGGCTCATTGGCTACCGGCTATGAGAAACGGGGAAGGGGATGCGTTGACACGAATTCCTGCAGCCCTGGGGCGCAGGATGTTGTAACCGAGGCCGAGTAAGCCCTGTGGCGGCCATGCGCTGCCGACGCTGTGCTGGCCCTGCACCGGGCAGGAACGTTGCGCAAGCGTGCGGTGCGGGATCGCCGTGCAGCACGGCCTGCATGACCGGTACACGGCACATCAGGCACACCAGTGCACGCGCAGCGGTGGTCCAGGCTGCTGCAGGGCCACCCGGATTGGGTAGGCGTTGATCTCTTCGCCGGCCAGCGCCGCCTGCAGGACCTCGAGCTTTTGCTTGCCGCGCAGCAATAGCAGCCGGCTGGGAATCGGTGCCAGCCCGGCGGGGGTCAGGGTGATGCGCAGCGGCCATTGGTTGGCACCGGGGCAGCCGGTGGCATCCAGGGAGGCGTAGGGCTGGGGGCTGGCCAGGGCCTTGGGCAGGTCGGTGGCTCCTGGAAACAGCGAGGCGGTGTGCCCATCGCCGCCCATGCCCAGCGCCGCCAGGCACGCGGGTTCGGCATGCCTGGCCTGCAGGTTCGCCGTGTGCACGCACTCGGGCAGCTGCTTGCCAGGGCGCACCAGCGGAATGAAGGTTGCAGCCGCCGCGTGGGTCAGGAAGCTGTGCCTGACCAGCCATGCGTTGCTGTCCTGGTCCTGCGGCGACAGCCAGCGCTCATCGACCAGGCCGACTTCCACGCGTGACCAGTCCAGCGGGCGATGCGCCAGCGATTCATAGACAGGTGCAGGCGTGGTCCCGCCGGAGAGCAGCATGCGTGCCTGCCCGCGGCGGGAGATCTCCTGCTCCAGCAGATCAGCCATTTCGCTGGCCACCGCCTCGGTCCACTCGGCCGGGTCGTCGTAACGCACCAGGACGATGCGCGGGTCGCTTGGCAGGCTCATCGCTGCTCTCCTGGATGCTTGCGCTGCGCGTCCACCGCATACGCCGCGGCGCCGAGCAAGCCGGCATGCGGGTGCATCACCGCCAGCGAAGGCACCCTGGACATGATCGCGGAGAACCGGCCCTTGTGCTCGAAGCGCTGGCGAAAGCCGGAATGCTGCAGCGAATCCAGCACCTTGGGCACCAGCCCGCCGGTAAGGAAGACGCCGTCCCAGGCGCCCTGCATCAGCACCATGTCGCCGGCAATGGCACCGAAGATGGCGCAGAACAGGTCGATGGTGCGCCCCGCGCGCGGGTCACCGGCCGCCGCACGGGCGGTGATGTCCTTGGGTTGCAGCGGGCCGGGATCGACACCGGCGATCTCGCTGAGCGCACGGTGGATGTTGACCAGGCCCGGGCCGCAGATCAGGCGCTCGTTGGACACTCGCCCGAATTGCTCGGACAGGATCTCCAGGATGCGGATTTCTTCCGGCGTGCCCGGCGGAAAGCTGACGTGGCCGCCCTCGGTCTCCAGCGGAAAACAGCGCCCATTGCGGATAATCAGGCCGCCCACGCCCAGGCCGGTGCCTGGGCCGATCACGCCGTAGTTGCGCGGCTGATCGATGGGGGCGGGCCGCCAGCTGGCGCCGCCCACCTGCACCACGTCCTGCGGGCGCAGCAGGCTGATCGCCATTGCCTGCGCGGCGAAGTCGTTGATGAGGTGCAAGGTGCTGAAACCCAGCATGCTGGCGGTGCGCGTGCGCGAAATTACCCACGGATGGTTGGTGATGCGTGCTTCATCGCCATCCACGCGCCCGGCCACGGCGAACACGCCCTGAGTGGCCTGCACGCCGATCTGGTCCAGGTAGTAGCGTGCGGCTTCGCCAAGCGAGGCGAATTCCACCACCGCGAATTCGCGCGAGGTGTCGTCCAGCAACGGCACCGAGGCGTTCACATCGGCCAGTGCGAAGCGCGCATTGGTCCCGCCGATATCGGCAACCAGCACCGGCTTGGAAAGAGCGGTCATGCGTTGTTTCCCTGTGCGTCGGTGGCCGGGGGCAGGAACGGGGCGGCCGATTCCGGCCCCCAACTGCCGGCCGGGTAGAGCTGTAGTGGCAGCGCCGCGCTCTTCCAGGCATCGCTGACACTGTCGATCCAGGCCCAGGCGGCCTTGACCTCGTCGTCGCGCACGAACAGCGCCGGGTTGCCGTTGAAGGCATCGGCGAACAAGCGTTCATAGGCAATGCGGCGGTGCAGGCCGGTCGGCACCGATAGCTCCAGCTCCAGCGGCTGCAGTTCGATCGCACCCCATTCCGGGCCGGCCAGGCTGCTCATCAGGCCCAGTTCGATGTTTTCCTGCGGCTGCAACTGGAAGGTCAGGCGGTTGGGCACCGCATTCTGCCGGCCCGGCCGCTCGAACAGCCAGTGAGTCACCGGCTTGAGCGTGACCACGATGCGGGTGGAGCGTTCGGCCAGGCGCTTGCCGGTGCACAAGTGGAACGGCACCCCGGCCCAGCGCCAGTTGTCGATGTGCGCGGTCACCGCGACGAAGGTTTCCACGTCGCTGCCTTCCGGCGGCTGGTAGGCCTGCGCGGGCTGGCCATTGATGCTGCCGGCGGTGTAGCGGCCGCGCACGCTGTCGTGCGCGGCGTGTACGGCGGTCATCGGGCGCAACGCACGCAGCACCTTGACCTTCTCGTCGCGGATGCGGTCGGCTTCCAGCGAGGCCGGCGGCTCCATCGCCACCAGGCACAGCAGCTGCAGGATATGGCTCTGCACCATGTCGCGCAGCGCACCGGAACGGGCGTAGTAGGCATCGCGCCCGTCCACGCCTTCGCTTTCGGCCACCAGGATTTGCACCGATTCGATGTAGGTGCGGTTCCAGACCGCCTCCAGCAGGGTATTGCCAAAGCGCAGTGCCACCAGGTTCTGGACTGCCGCCTTGCCCAGGTAATGGTCCAGGCGGAACACGCGGTCTTCGTCGATCAGCGCGCCGATCGACTGCAGGATCTCGCGGGCGCTGTCCGAATCGTGGCCGATCGGCTTTTCCAGCATCAGCCGGTGCGGCGCCGCCAGTGCGCCACCCAGGGCCAGGCCCTGGCAGGTGCTGATGTACAGGCCCGGCGGAATCGCCAGGTAGCTGACAATCTGGCGGCTTGCCAGCTCACGCACCGCCTCGGCCACCGATTCGGCGTTGCGCAGGTCCACCGAGCGGTAATCGACCCGCTGCAACAGCGCCTGGATCTGCGCGGGCGTGGCGATCGGCAGTGCGTCGGTCAGGCGCGGGCGCAGCACCTCGCGGAACGCCTCGGTGTCGTGCGGCGACAATGCCAGTGCACGGATGCGAAAGTCGTCGGGCAGCAGCCCATCGATGAACAGACGCAGCAAGGAGGGGAACAGATAGCGCTGGGCAAGATCGCCGGTGGCGCCAAACAGGATCAGGGTATTGTGCATGGAGCGCGTTTCGGATTCTGGGGACATCGTTATCAGCAGCTTGGCGGAAAGGCGCCGGGCAGCCGGCGGTCGGTAGGTCTGTTCCTGCACGGCACTTGCGTGGGCGCAGCGGGGGATGGACGCTCACGCCCAATCCCCGATTGTTGCAGCAACTGGCGGTCAGCGGCGAGCGCATCGACGGAGTGGCGGCAAACGCGCGGCGCAATGGCGACACCGCATCGCTGCCAATGCCATCGATCACGGGGGGCATGGCGCGATTGCGGCATGATTCCTCACGCAGCCGATGTTGCCATGTGAAAACGATTACATGTCAGAATAAACCAATGCATTTGTTTGCAGGGACACTCCTTGCGGGTGGGTCGGTCGTCACTGCCGTCGGGAGGGCCGAGGGCAGGGCGCATACACAGTTGAGGCCGAACGATGGCGAAAGTGCAGCTGGAAGGGGTCCGCAAGGTCTACGACAACGGCCAGGTGGCGGTGCAGGGCGCGAGCTTCGAGGTCGCCGATGGCGAGCTGATGGTGTTGGTGGGGCCATCGGGCTGCGGCAAGTCGACCTTGTTGCGCATGATCGCCGGGCTCGAGGACATCAGTGCGGGCACGCTGAGGATCGGCGAGCGCGTGGTCAACGACGTGGCGCCCAAGGACCGTGACATCGCCATGGTGTTCCAGAGTTACGCGCTGTATCCGCACATGACCGTGGCCGAGAACCTGGCCTTCGGGCTCAAGCTGCGCGGCCACCCCAAACAGGTGATTGCCGAGCGCGTCAACAACGCCGCCGCGTTGCTCGGGCTGACTCCGATGCTGGACAAGCTGCCCAAGGCGATGTCCGGCGGCCAGCGCCAGCGCGTGGCGCTGGGGCGGGCGATGGTGCGTGAATCGTCGGTGTTCCTGCTCGACGAGCCGCTGTCGAACCTGGACGCAAAGCTGCGCCACAGCGTGCGCACCGAGATCGCGCAGCTGCACCGCAAGCTCGGCACTACCATGATCTACGTCACCCACGACCAGGTCGAAGCGATGACGCTGGGCCAGCGCATCGTGGTGCTCAAGGACGGCGTGATCCAGCAGATCGACAGCCCGATGGCGCTGTACGACCGCCCGGCCAACTTGTTCGTGGCCGGTTTCCTGGGCAGCCCGGCGATGAACCTGCTGCAGGGCCGGCTGGAGGAGCAGGACGGCCTGCAGTTGCTGCTGGCCGATGGCTGGCGTGTGCCATTGGGTGCCGCGCAGGTGAATCGCCGCTGGTTCGGCCAGGATGTGATCGTCGGGGTGCGACCGGAGCACTTGCAGCCATCCAGCGATCCAGCGTTGGGCTTTGAGGCACGTATCGAGGTGATCGAGCCGGTGGGCAACGAGATCTTCCTCAACCTGGATCGCGGCGGGCAACCGCTGGTGATCCGCGTCGCACCGCAGGCCTTGCCGGCGGTCGGCCAGCCGCTGCGACTGGCGCTACGCAGCGATGCGCTGCACTTCTTCGACCCAGCGACTGGCGAGCGTTTGACCCTTGCCACTGTCTGAGCACGGCGTTGCGCTGCCGGCGTCTCCAGGCCGGTAGCGGAACAAAACAGGTGCTCCATGCCTGTGCGGGACAACGCTGGCTGCACGCTTCCCATCGCCGCCGTTCGGGCGTGTGCGGCCCGGGGCCCTGCCAATACAGACGCGGGTAGGCCTCAGCGCGCCAGCCCGGGCACCATCTGCAGCAATCTGGCAGGGACATCCCCGGCCGTCAGCGCCATGCCATCGCCGATGGCCAGCTCCAGCGGCAGCACCGCCAGGGCCAGGGTGCCGGCGACGCTGACCACGGTGCCCACCTCGGCGCCGTCCAGGCTGATCGCATCGCCCGGCGCGACGGCGGTGTCGCTGTCGAGCAGGTGCACAGCGCGCTTGGCCTTGCCGAGGAAATGTGTACGCGCCACGATTTCCTGGCCGGGGTAGCAGCCCTTCTTGACGCTGAAGGCCTGCAGGCGGTCGAGTGCCAGTTGCTGCGGGGTCCACTGCTCGCGCTGCGCCTGCGGCAGGCGCACCAGGCCCAATTGCAGATCGGCGCGTCGCCATTGGGCGTCGATGCCGGGCAGATCGATAGGCGCAGCCAATGCCTCGCTTGTCATTAGCACCAATGTGCGCGGCAGGCCACTGCCGCCGAAATCCAGTTCGATGTGCTGCGCAGTGATGGCCGCCTGTGCGCCTTGTGCCTGCTGCGGCGCCTGGAAGCCGGCGTAGGCCACAGGCGTGGCGACTGCGATCTTCAGCTTGCGTCGGAACACGAAACGCCCCAGCTGCGCGGCGACCTCGGTCGCGTTGCCATCGGGCAGCAGCATCAGCAGGTGCGTGTCGTCCTCGCGCAGGAGTGCGAAGATGGCGATCACGCGCCCCTTCGCCGTCAACCACGCATTCCATTGCCACTGCCCGATCGCCAGCGCCTGGACGTCGTTGGCAAATTGCGCATGCGCGAACGCCACCGCATCCGCCCCGATCAGGCGGACGTATTGCATGTCGTGCAGGGAGCCAAAACCCTGCGGAATAAGATTCAGGTTGTCAGCCACGGAAGGGGAGGACTAAAATCGCAACGTTGTGAGACCACTATGATAGGCCATCCAACCCCCACGCCAGCGCAGGATTCCGAGACGCAGCCTTCCTCTCAGGAGCACATTCCCGAGACGCAGCCCCTGCCCAAGGAGATCGGTGGGCGCGACGGCCCCGAGCCGACGCGCTATGGCGACTGGGAAAAAAATGGACGCTGCATCGATTTTTGAGCAGCCTTTAGCCACAGCGGCCTAGTGCCGCCCAGCCGAGATAACGAGCCCAGCGAATGGCGATCCGCGAACGTCCCACTTCCCCACATCTGCAGGTATATCGCTGGCAGATCCAGATGGCGACCTCGATCCTGCATCGAGCCACCGGCGTCATTCTTTCCGGAGGGGCGCTGGTCATTGCCGTCGCTCTGCTGGTGTTGATGCTTGGGCAGGACCACTGGTCGTGCCTTACCCAACAGCTGGGCGCCTGGTATGGCCAGCTGTTCCTGTTT
The DNA here is from genome assembly GCF_002939885.1 of Xanthomonas cucurbitae. GTDB lineage: Bacteria > Pseudomonadota > Gammaproteobacteria > Xanthomonadales > Xanthomonadaceae > Xanthomonas > Xanthomonas cucurbitae. Next base: position 15,014 of record NZ_MDED01000045.1, on the reverse strand, counting down.
GCATGGTCATGGGCGTTTGCCTATCACCTGTCCAACGGCATCCGCCACATCGTGCAGGACTTCGGCCACGGCTTCAGCATCCCGGCCTTCGTGCGGAGCAGCTGGACCTCGGTGGTCGCCAGCCTGGTCATCACCGCCGCGATCTGGGCCTACGTCTTGACCGGAGCCGCCGCATGAGCCGTTACCGTACCCCGTTGAAGACCGTGCGCGGCCTGGGCGCCGCCAAGACCGGGACCGAGCACTTCGTGCTGCAGCGCCTGACCGCTACGGCGCTGGTGGTGCTGGCGATCTGGTTCGTGGTGTTCGTGCTGAGCCTGCTCGGTTCCGACTACCCGACCGCAGTGGCGGCGGTCTCCAAGCCCTGGAATGCCGTATTGCTGGTGGGTTTCCTGGTGGCGATGTTCTGGCACGCGCAGCTTGGGCTGCAGGTCGTGCTCGAGGACTACATCCACAATTCGCTGCTGGCACTGGCGTTGCAGACCACGGTGAAGTTCATCGCCGTGCTTGGCGCGATCGTCAGCATTTTCGCAGTGGCGCGCATCGCGCTGGGCGGTGCCTGAGTCATCGGGCGCACTGAACAGGAATCCAGATTAGATGTCCGCTTACAAGATCACTGAACACAAGTACGACATGGTCGTGGTGGGCGCCGGCGGTGCCGGCCTGCGCGCAACCTTCGGCCTGGCCCAGAAGGGTCTGCAGACGGTTTGCCTGACCAAGGTCTTCCCGACCCGTTCGCACACCGTGGCGGCGCAGGGCGGTATTTCCGCCGCGCTCGGCAACATGGGTGAGGACGACTGGCGCTACCACTTCTACGACACCATCAAGGGGTCGGACTGGCTGGGCGACCAGGACGCCATCGAATACATGTGCCGCGAAGCGATTCCGGCCATCATCGAGCTGGAACACTACGGCGTGCCGTTCTCGCGCACCGAAGAAGGCAAGATCTACCAGCGTCCGTTCGGCGGCATGACCACCAAGTACGGCGAAGGCCCGTCCGCGCAGCGCACCTGCGCCGCCGCCGACCGCACCGGCCACGCGATGCTGCACACGCTGTACCAGCAGTCGCTTGCGCACAACGCGCGTTTCATGATTGAGTATTTCGCGCTCGACCTGATTTTCGACGAAGAAGGCGTCTGCCGCGGCGTGCTCGCGCTGGACATGGCCGAAGGCTCGCTGCACCTGTTCCGCGCCCATGGCGTGGTGCTGGCGACCGGCGGCTACGGCCGCGCGTATTTCAGCGCCACCTCCGCCCATACCTGTACCGGCGATGGCGGCGGCCTGGTGATGCGTGCCGGCCTGCCGATGCAGGACATGGAGTTCGTGCAGTTCCATCCCACCGGCATCTACGGTGCGGGCTGCCTGATCACCGAAGGCGTGCGTGGTGAAGGCGGCATCCTGCGCAACAGCAACGGCGAGCGCTTCATGGAGCGCTATGCACCGCACTACAAGGACCTGGCTTCGCGCGACGTGGTGTCGCGTTCGATGACCATCGAAATCCGCGAAGGCCGCGGCGTGGGCGAGCACAAGGACCATATCCTGCTCGACCTGACCCACCTCGGCCCGGAAGTCATCAACGACAAGCTGCCCGGCATTGCCGAGAGCGCGCACATCTTTGCGGGTGTGGACGTGGCCAAGCAGCCGATTCCGGTGCTGCCGACCGTGCATTACAACATGGGCGGCATTCCCACCAACTACCACGGCGAAGTCGTACGCAAGCAAGGCGACAACCCGGATGCGGTGGTCCCCGGCCTGTACGCCATCGGCGAAGCGGCCTGCGTGTCGGTGCACGGCGCCAACCGCCTGGGCTCCAACTCGCTGCTGGACCTGGTGGTGTTCGGCCGCGCAGTGGCTAACCGGTGCGCCGAGACGGTCAAGACCAACCAGCCGCACAAGCCGTTGCCGTCCGATGCCTGCGACAAGGCGCTGGGCCTGCTGGACAAGTTGCGCCACGCCAACGGCTCCACGCCGACCTCGGTGATCCGCGACAACATGCAGCGCACCATGCAATCGGACGCGGCGGTGTTCCGTACCAGCAAGACACTGAAGGAAGGCGTGGACAAGATGGCGGAGATTTTCGCCACCTTCGAAGACGTCAAGGTGTCGGACCGCTCGCTGGTATGGAATTCGGACCTGATCGAGACCTACGAATTGAACAACCTGCTGCTCAACGCAGTGGCGACGATCAATTCGGCCGAGCAACGCAAGGAAAGCCGCGGCGCGCATGCGCACGAGGACTTCCCCGACCGCGACGACGTCAACTGGCAGAAGCACACGCTGGTCACCGTGGACGACAAGGGCCAGTGCGATTTCGATTATCGCCCGGTCCACATGTACACGCTGAGCAAGGAAGTGGATGTGGTTCCGCCGAAGCCGCGCGTCTACTGACCAAAGCCGGGAATCGGGAATCGGGAACCGGGAATCGAATGCGGCGCAAGCGCGCTTCGTGTCCCGGCTTTCCGATTCCCCATTCCCCAATCCTCATTCCCGGATTTTAAAGCCATGGCAGAGTTCACCCTCCCCAAGAATTCCAAGATCGGCAAGGGCAAGCATTACCCTGCTCAAGGTGCCAAGAACACCCGCACCTTCAAGGTCTACCGTTGGGATCCGGATGGCGACGCCAATCCGCGCACCGACAGCTACGAGATCGATCTGGACAAGTGCGGTCCGATGGTGCTGGACGCACTCATCAAGATCAAGAACGAGGTCGACCCGACCCTGACCTTCCGCCGCTCCTGCCGCGAAGGCATCTGTGGTTCGTGCGCAATGAACATCGACGGCACCAATACACTGGCCTGCACCAAGGCGATTGCCGCCTGCGGCAAGGCCGAGGTGCCGATCTATCCGCTGCCGCACATGGACGTCATCAAGGACCTGGTGCCGGACCTGACGCATTTCTATGCGCAGTACGCCTCGATCAAGCCGTGGATCCGCACCCAGACCCCGGCACCGCCGGACCGCGAGCGCCTGCAGTCACCGGAAGACCGCAAGAAGCTCGATGGCCTGTACGAATGCATCCTGTGCGCCTGCTGCTCGACCAGCTGCCCAAGCTACTGGTGGAACGGTGAGCGTTATCTGGGGCCTGCAATCCTGCTGCAAGCCTACCGCTGGATCATCGACTCGCGCGACGAGGACACCGGTGCGCGTCTGGACGACCTGGAAGACCCGTTCAAGCTGTATCGCTGCCACACCATCATGAACTGCGCACGCACCTGCCCGAAGGGCTTGAATCCGGCATTGGCCATCGCCGAGATCAAGAAGCTGATGATGGCGCGTCGCGCCTGATCGCAAGGCAATATGGTCCCGCCCGGCGGGATGTGGTTTGCAGCGGCACCGGCCCCAGGTCAGGTGCCGCTGTCGTTTCGGCCCGCTGCGGGGCGGGGGGAGAGAGGGATGGACGAAGAGACCTTGCTGAAGAAACTGCGCTGGCGTTGCCGGCGCGGCATGCGCGAGCTGGACCAATTGTTCGGCCGCTATCTGGACCGACGCTGGGCGCAAGCACCTGCGGCAGAGCGCGCGGTTTTCCTACAGCTACTGGATTGCGAAGACGATAAGTTGTGGCGCTGGTTCATGGGATACGAGGCCTGCCCCGATGCCGATAACGCCGCACTCATCGCCGATATCCGCGCCATGCCGGCTTGATTGGCGGCCTTCGCGCGCTCTAGCCTGCGCGCTGGTGCTGATGGCGCTGTTGGCCCAGTGCGCGGTATGGCGCTGCGGCGTGCCGATCTGGGCTGCGCTGTTGTTGTCCGGCTATGCCGCGCTGCTGGGCACGGATTCGCTGCGCCGGCTGTTGCGCTCGCCGCTCCGTCAGCTGGTGGTGCCGTGGAGCGATGCGGCGGCCAGCGTCGACGGGGAGCGGGTGGAAGACATGCAGGTGCGGTGGCGCGGGCCGATCGCGGTGGTGTCCTGGCGGGGTACCGCTAAACGCCGCAATCGGCTGCATTTCTGGCCGGATACCCTGCCGGCAGCGCAGCGACGTGAACTGCGTCTGGCCGCCCAGGCGCATGCGATTTCGTCTCAGGCGCTGCAAGTGGCACCATAGCGTCCCTTTCCCGGTTGAACCGCATGTTCAAACCCATCCCGGTTGCCATCGGCTTGCGCTACCTGCGTGCCAAGCGGCGCAATGGCTTCATCTCCTTCATCTCGATGGCATCGATCCTGGGCATCGCCCTGGGCGTGACCGTGCTCATCACCACGCTGGCGGTGATGAGCGGGTTCCAGAAGGAAATTCGCGACCGCCTGCTACAGATGGCCGCGCATGCCACTGTCAGTGCCGAAGGTGCGCCGATGCGCGACTGGCAGCATGCGGTCGCGGTCGCTACCGCCGATCCGCGCGTGGCCGGCGCCGCGCCCTACATCGAAACCGAATCGTTGCTGCAGGGCCCGCGCAAGCAACCGGCCATCGTGCGTGGCGTGATTCCCTCCGAAGAAGCCAAGGTGTCGGTGCTGGCCAAGAAGATGCAGCAGGGCTCGGTCGACAGCCTGACGCCAGGTTCGTACAACATCGTCATTGGCAAGGAGCTGGCAATCTGGCTGGGTGTAGACGTGGGCGACAGCGTCGTCGTATTGCTCAGCGATACCCAGGCCACGCCCTTGGGCGCGATGCCGCGGCTCAAGCGCTTCACCGTCAGCGGGATTTTCGAAGCCGGCTACAACGAGATCGATCGCGGCCTGGCAGTGGTCAACATGCAGGATCTGGCGCGCGTGCTGCGCATGGACGGGGTGACAGGCGTGCGGCTGCGCCTGCATGACATGGACCAGGCCTGGAACGTGGCGCGCGACCTGGCGCTCAAGTTGCGCGGCCCGTATCTGGTCAGCGACTGGACCCGCGAAAACGCCAACCTCTATCACTCCTTGAAGATGGAAAAGACCGTGATGGGCATCCTGCTGTCGTTGATCGTGGCGATGGGCGCGTTCAACCTCGTGTCCTCGCAGGTGATGCTGGTCACCGACAAGCAGGCCGATATCGCCATCCTGCGCACGCTGGGCCTGTCGCCCGGTGGCGTGATGCAGGTGTTCATGGTGCAGGGGTCGCTGATCGGCTTCATGGGCACCATCATGGGCGTGATCGGCGGTATCGTGCTGACGCTCAATCTCGAACGCATCCTTGGCGTGATCGAAGCAGTGTTCAACGTGAAACTGCTGCCGGAGGACGTGTACTACATCACCGGCCTGCCGACCGACATGCAAACCCAGGACGTGGTGGTCATCACCGTGGTGGCGTTGGTCATGAGCTTCCTGGCCACCCTGTACCCGGCGTGGCGTGCCTCGCGGACCCAACCGGCGGAGGCGCTGCGTTATGAATGAGATCCGGGAATCGGGAGGCGGGAATCGGGAGTCGGGAATGCAGCAGCCGAACCAATCCGATGTGGTGATCCGCGCCGAGGCGTTGGCCAAGACCTATGCCGAAGGCAAGATGCGCACGCCGGTGTTCGACGGCCTGGATCTGTCGGTAGCGACCGGTGAAACCGTCGCAATCGTCGGCGCGTCCGGTGCCGGCAAGAGCACGCTTTTGCATCTGCTGGGCGGGCTGGATACTCCTACTTCCGGCGAGGTGTACGTCGCAGGCCAACGCATGTCTGCGCTGTCCGACGGCCAGCGCGGCAAGTTGCGCAACCAGGCACTGGGCTTCGTCTACCAGTTCCACCATCTGTTGCCGGAATTCACTGCGCTGGAGAACGTGATGATGCCGGTGCTGCTGTCGGGCAAGGACGTGGCGGTGGCGCGCGGGCAGGCACTGCAGCTGCTGGAGTCGGTCGGGCTTGGGCATCGTATCGAACACAAGCCAGGCGAGTTGTCCGGCGGCGAGCGCCAGCGCTGCGCAGTGGCACGGGCCCTGGTCAACCGTCCCGGTTGCGTGCTGGGCGACGAGCCTACCGGCAACCTCGACGACAAGACCGCCGGCACGGTGTTCGAGCTGATGCTGGACCTCAACCGCGCCCAGCGCACCAGCCTGGTGCTGGTCACCCATGACCGTAGCCTGGCACGTCGGCTGGATCGCGTGCTGGAGCTGCATCAAGGCAAGCTGCGCGAGCTGGCGGCGTCGGCGGTGTAATTACAGTCGGCGTCATCGGTGTGCCGATGGCGTTACTGCTGATGCGGTGGGGGATCACCAGTAAGTGCTGTTTGCGATGGACGCAGCGTTTTCACGTTGTACCGGGTCACCACGCCCCATCGGTTGATCGATGGAGCATCCGTGCCGTGACGACGGCGAACATCTGCACGCCGCAGGCCATTGACCACCTGCGGCGATGCGTTGGCAGCGATCAGGGAATGATGCGCCGTGCACGCAGCCGGGTGAACAGCTCCAAGAACGAGGCACGGCTGTCGTAGAAATCCAGGAAGCCCAGCTCGCGGCTTTTGGTCATGTCGTTGACGCACTCGATCTCACGGCCCAGATCAGCATCGGTGTGCCACCACGAGGCCAGTCGATTGACGTCCGATTCCACCAGATCGTGCTTTGCCGCCAGTTCGGCCCACAGCGCAGGAGCGGTGTTGGTCAGGCGCGCTTCCAGCGGCTGCGGCGTGTCGGGGCAGGGCGCGGCGTCGAGTTCGAAGAACGCCGCAATTTCGCCCCACATCCAACGCCAGCGGAACACATCGCCGTTGACCGTGTTGAAGGCCTGGTTGCGCGCTGCCGGGCTCAGGCCAGCCCAGGCCAACTGACGACCGAGCAAGCCGGCATCGGTGAGATCGGTGAGGCTGTTCCACTGCGCCTGCGAGCCCGGAAACACGAAGGGCTGACCGGCGTGCTTGCACAGTGACGCATAGACCGCCAGGGTCACGCCCATGTTCATGGCATTGCTCCCGTTCGCCATGCCGATCATAGTGTGCGAGCGATGCACACTCCATCCGAAGCCGTGGCGCTCGGCATGAGCGAACAATAGGTCTTCGAGCGTGTAGTAGAAATTCTCGCCCGGCTGGCGCGGCTCGCTCTCGCGAAATGGAGTTTCTGCCTCGCCGCTGCCGTAATTCTCGAATGCACCCAGATAGTGTTTGGTACCGGTGACCAGCGCCATGTGCTGCAGCGGTGCGTCACGCAATCCATCGCAGAGATGACGCATCATCGCGCCATTGGCCTCGATGTTCTCGCGCTCGGTGTCGCGACGTGTCCAGGTGCAGAAGAACACATGGGTGATCGGCAGATCGCGCAAAGCGTTGCGGGTTCTGTCCGCATCGAGCAGATCGGTTGCCACGGGAATGACGCCATCCTGCGGCAACGGGTGGCGCGCAAGACCGTAAACAGTCCAGCCATCGGCCACCAGCACGTTGGCCAGGTTGTAACCGGAGATGCCGGTCACGCCGACGATCAGTGCAATGCCTTTCCGCACAGGATTAACTCATCAAAATAGCGCGAAAGCATAGCCTTCGCACCATGAAATCGAGGCGAACATCGCGTTAGTCAGTACTCGGTTGCAGAAGCCTCTGTCGCCCATGGCGTAGTCCCCGTCGTCTGCCACTTGCGGCCCGCACCCGAGTGCGGTTCATCAACTTGATGCCAGTGACGCAGGTCGTTACCTGCGCGGCGGGCATCCTTCGGCGCCGTTGCGCCATCGGATCCGGCAAGGTGCCCAGGCCGTGTATGGCCGCAAACTCCCACGACGCATCGTTCTTCCCCTACACGCGCGTGCGCTGGTTTCCGCTGTCGCGACGGGTCCTGCAGGCCTAACGTGGCCTGATGAACCGAGGGCGATCAGGGTGGAACGATCAGGGTGGAAACAGACGAGAGGAAAGGGACCGCCGAGCGTGCGCCTCTGCAGAACATGACCGCCGTGCCTGTCGCGGCGGCATTCCTGTTCGGCGTCATGGCGTGCGCGTGGTCGCCTGTAGTGGCATCGCCGGTGGCCTATGCCAGTTGCGTGCTGGCCGCCGGGTTCGGAACGGGGCTGATCCTGTGGCGGCGTCCAAGCTGGAGTGCATGGGGGCTGGCACTGGCCACGGCCATCCTGGGCTTCGGACTCACTGGTTGGCAGGCCGTGTCTGTATTGCGGGCGCAATTGCAGCCCGCCGAGGAAGGTCGCATTGTCAGCGTACGCGGCTGGATCGTCGGGTTGCCGGTGGTCGAGCCGCGGCGCACCCGGTTCCAGTTGCGCGTCGACGAAGACCAGGCGCAACTGCCTGGGTTGCGCGGCCAGCTGCTGCAGCTGGCGTGGTACGACCCGTACGGGGCCGAGCGGATCGGGCCGCGCGCGGCGTTGCGTGCCGGGACGAGCTGGCAGTTGCAGCTCAGGCTGCGGGCGCCCCGCGGCTTGCGCAACCCGGGCGGCTTCGATGCCGAACGTCAGGCGCTGGCGCAACGTCTTGCCGCAACCGGTGCCGTGCACACCCCCGCTGCCGCGCGTCAACTCGCTGCCCCCCAGGGCGTAGACGCCTGGCGCGAGCGGATGTCGCTGCGTATTGCCGAACAGGTGCCGGGCCCATCTGCCCCCTATCTGCGGGCCTTGGCGCTGGGCGATACCCGGGGGCTGGATGACGCCGCGTGGGCAACCTTGCGCGCTACCGGGCTGAGCCATCTGATCGCCATCTCGGGATTTCACGTCGGCCTGGTGGGCGCATGCCTGGCGTTGCTGGCGTCTGGGCTGTGGCGCTGGTGGCCCGGCCTGGGCACGCTGATCCCGCGTCTGCATGTCGCTGCGATCGCCGCATTGGTCGGCGCCGCAGGCTATGCGGTGCTGGCAGGCCTGGCCCTGCCCACCGTGCGAACGGTGCTGATGATCGCGGTGGTCGCGTTGGCGCGGGTCTTGCGGCGGCGGGCCACGACCCCGCAGATCCTCGCGCTGGCCCTGTTGGCGGTGTTGGGGTGGGACCCGTTGAGCGTGCTGGTGGCAGGCTTCTGGTTGAGCTTTGCCGGCGTCGCCTGGTTGGTCTGGTGCCTGCCATCGGATGATCGCGCGGTGATCCGGGGGTTCCTTTCTGCCCAGGCAGTCGCCACGGTGGGTCTGCTGCCGCTGACGGTCAGTCTGTTCGGGCAGGCCTCGTTGGTCGGGCCGCTGGCCAACCTGGTCGCCATTCCCTGGTGGACCTGCGTGGTCGTGCCGCTGTGCCTGCTGGGGACCGCGCTTGAAGCGCTGTCTCCCGGCGCCGGCACCTGGGCATGGCAACTGGCAGGCTGGTGCTTCGAGCTGACCTGGCCCGGCTTCGTCTGGCTGGGGCAGACACAGGTGGCATTGTGGTGGGTGCCCGAATCCGATGCCATCGCGTTGATTGCTGCCCTGCTTGGGGCATTCTGGCTGCTGCTGCCACGCGGCACGCCCGGCAAGACGCTGGCAATCATGCTCTGGCTGCCGCTGCTGTGGCCGGACCGCGCCCTGCCCGCAGCCGGGGAGGCCGACCTGCACCTGCTCGATGTCGGCCAGGGTCTGGCCGTGCTGGTGCGCACGCAGCGGCACGCGCTGCTGTTGGACACCGGCCCGGCGGTGCGTGATGGTTTCGATGCCGGGGAGCGTGTGGTCCTGCCGGCCTTGCGCGCACTCGGCGTGGGTCGACTGGACGCGCTGATCCTCAGCCACGCCGATGCCGACCATGCCGGTGGTTACGCCGCCGTGCGCGCCGGCTTGCCGGTCGCAACGACCGCGGCGCCGGCAGGTGCGCCAGTGGATGTCGCCACCCGCTGCCAGGCCGGCCAACACTGGGAATGGGACGGCGTACGCTTCGCATTCCTGCATCCGGGCCCAGGCTTCCCGTATCTGCGCAATCACTCCAGCTGCGTGCTGCACGTCACAACGCGGTATGGGAGTGTGCTGTTACCAGGTGATATCGGCGAGCTGGTCGAGCGACGCCTGCTGCGCGACCATGCAGCGGCGTTGCGGGCGGACGTGGTGGTGGTTCCCCACCACGGCAGCGCCGATGGCTCGCACGCCGGCTTCATCGCGGCCACCAACGCGCGGCTCGCGTTGGTGTCGGCAGGGCATGGCAACCGCTTCGGGCATCCGCGCGCGCCAGTGGTACAGCGCTGGCAGGCGCATGGCGCCGAAGTGCTCAACACGGCAGAGTCCGGCGCGTTGCGGGTCTGGCTGGGCGCCGGTGGCCTGCAGGTCCGCGAGCGACGGCGGTGGCAGCCGCGGCTATGGGATGCTGCGGAACGGCGGCGGTCGGCTGTTATCCTAGCGGCCAGCGAATAGGCGGCTGCGTCGCCGGAGGAATCGAATCGTGTTGGAGCTGGTCAAGGCGGGCGGTTGGCCGATGGTGCCGTTGCTGTTGTTGGGCGTGATTGCGTTGGCGATCGTGCTGGAACGTCTATGGACCTTGCGCCGTAACGAAGTGACGCCCCCCGGCCTGGGCGAAGAGGTGCGCAACTGGGCCGCGCGCGGCAGGCTCGATCCCACGCATATCGAGTCGCTGCGCCGCAATTCGCCATTGGGCGCCTTGCTGGCCGCCGCGCTGGACATGCGCGGTCGCCCGCGCGAGCTGGTCCGCGAACGGATCGAGGACACCGGCCGCCATGTGGTCCATCGCATGGAGCGCTATTTGAACACGTTGGGCACGATTGCCTCGGCCGGCCCGTTGCTGGGCCTGCTGGGTACCGTGGTCGGCATGATCCAGATGTTCCTGGGCATCCTCGACCACGGCGTGGGCGATGTGAATCAGCTGGCCGGCGGCATCGGCAAGGCGCTGGTGTGCACCGCCACCGGCATGATGATCGCGGTTCCGGCGTTGATCGCGCATCGCTTCTTCAAAGGGCGTATCGCCGGCTACGTCATCGAGATGGAACAGGAGGCTACGTTGCTGCTGGATACGATGGATGGCCGCGTGGTGCCTGCGGCCGCAGCGCCGAGTTCGGCTGGCACCACCCCTGCCGCGGCGAAGGGCTGACGGATGCGCATCGGCAGCGACCGGAGCCAGGACGAGCCGCAGATCGACCTGGTGCCATTGATCGACGTCATCCTCGTCCTCATTATCTTCTTCGTGGTGACCACGACCTTCGACGCACGCTCCACGTTGCAGCTGCAGTTGCCGACCGCCAGCGACCAGAACACCAGTGCGCCCCCGCGCTCGCTGAGCGTGCTGGTCAATGCGGACGGCCATTACTTCATCAACGATCAGGAGGTACTGCGTGCGGATGTGGACGCGCTGAAGCAGACCATCGCCCAGATCGCCGGCGACGACCGTGAGCAGACGGTGTTGATGCGTGCCGATGCGCGTACCCCGTACCAGGCCGTGGTGACGGCGCAGGATGCGTTGGGCCAGCTCGGTTTCCGGCGTATCGCCATCGCCACGGCACCGCCATCTCCCGCCGGCACGACCAGCAAGAACGGAACCCGCCAGTGACCAACCCCAACGACCGCCCGGCGCCAGCGTCGTCCTGGCGCACGTACCGTCGCCTGTTAACCTTCGCCAAGCCGTATCGGCTGCTGCTGGTCGCCGCGTTGATCGCTGCGTTGATCGAAGCCGCAGGCACCACCGGTTTCCTGGCGTTGATGAAGCCGATCACCGACGAAACCTTCATCTACAAGAATCCCGACGTCAGCCGCTGGCTGCCGGTGCAGATCATCCTGCTGTTCGTGGTGCGTGGCATTGCCGGCTACATCACCGACATGGCGATGGGCAAGTCCGCACGCAGCATCGCGCGCGATCTGCGGGTCAAGGTGATGTCCAAGTACCTGCGCCTGCCCGGGTCGCGCTTCGATTCGGAGCCGGTGCCCTCGATGCTGATCCGGCTGGGCTCGGATTCGGATCAGGTTGCACAGGCCGCGGTGGACGCGGTCAAGGTGATGATCCAGCAGTCGCTGCAGGTGATCGGCGCCCTGGCGCTGATGCTGTGGCATAGCTGGCAGGTCACCCTGACCATCGTGGTGCTGGCGCCGGTGCTGGCCTGGGTGATGGACAAGGTGGCGCGGCGCTATCGGCGCATCAGCCACAGCATCCAGGAAAGTGGCGCGCATCTGTTGCAGGCGGCCGACCAGACCTTGTCCAGTCATCAGGAGGTCAAGATCTACGGCGCGCAGCAATCCGAAATGGAGCGCTATGGCGCGCTGGCAGACCGCAATCTGCGTCTGGCGATGAAGGTCGAATCCACGCGCGGCATTTCCACCGCCACGGTGCAGATGATCGGCGCGATCGGCCTGTCGGCGCTGTTGTTCGTTGCCGGCGCGCAGGCGCTGGCCGGGCGCCTGACCGCAGGCGACTTCGTGGTGCTGATGACCTCTATGCTGACGATCATCCCGGGGCTCAAGCAGCTCACCAACGTGCAGAACATGGTGCAGCGCGGCCTGGCATCGGCCGAACGCCTGTTTTCCGTACTGGACAGCCCGGACGAGCCGGACCAGGGCGTGCGGCCGTTGACGCGCGCCAAGGGTCTGATCGAATTTCGCAGCGTGACCGCGCGCTATCCGGAGCAGGTAAACCCGGCCCTGTCCAATGTCAGTTTCGTCGCCCAGCCCGGCACGGTCACCGCAATCGTCGGGCGCTCAGGTAGCGGCAAATCCAGCCTCATCAAGCTGATTCCGCGCTTCTACGAAGCCGAGGCAGGGCAGATCCTGCTCGATGGGCACCCGGTGCAGGCATATTCGCTGGCCGATCTGCGTCGCCAGATCGCGCTGGTCGGCCAGCAGGTGATGCTGTTCGACGGCAGCATCGCCGACAATGTCGCCTATGGCGAAATGCGCACCGCCGATGCCGGGCAACTGGAGCGTGCGATTCTCGGTGCCAACGCGATGGAGTTCGTCGAGCAGTTGCCGGATGGCCTGCAGTCGTATGTGGGGACCAAGGGCGGGCGGCTGTCCGGCGGCCAGCGCCAGCGGCTGGCCATCGCACGCGCGATGCTCAAGGACGCGCCGATCCTGATCCTGGACGAAGCGACCGCTGCGCTGGACAACGAATCCGAACGGCTGGTACAGGACGCCCTGCATAAACTGATGCCGGACCGTACTACGCTGGTGATCGCGCACCGGCTGTCCACCATCGAGCATGCCGACCAGGTGCTGGTGATGGATCAGGGCCGCATCGTCGAGCGTGGCACCCACACCGAATTGCTGGCGCAGGGCGGGTTGTACTCGCATCTGCATGGCATGCAGTTTCGCGAACGGCAGGCATGAGCAAGCGCGGCACCCGCACGCCGGGGTATTGGTACGACAACGCGCCCATCCCGTTGCCCGCACGCCTGCTGGCGCCGGTCTACGGTGCAGTCACCGCGTTGCGCCGTGGTCTGTACCGGCGCGGATGGTTCAAGCGCCGCGGCGTGCCGGTGCCGGTGGTCGTGGTGGGCAATGTCACCGCCGGCGGCACCGGCAAGACGCCGCTGACCATCGCGCTGGTCTCCAAGCTGCAGGAGGCGGGCTGGACGCCTGGCGTGGCCAGTCGCGGCTATGGCCGCGACGATGCCGGCACTGCCCGTTGGGTCGATGCGGACACGCCAGTCGCACTCGCGGGCGACGAGCCGGTCCTGATCGCCTGGAAGACCGGTGCGCGCGTGCGCGTGGACAGCGATCGCGTGGCCGCAGCGCGGGCGCTGGTGGAGGCGGGCTGCGACATCGTCGTCTGCGACGATGGGCTACAGCACTACCGGCTGGCGCGCGATGTGGAAATCGAAGTGGTGGACGGTCAGCGCCGCTACGGCAACGGCCGCCTGCTGCCGGCCGGCCCGCTGCGCGAACCGGTCGCGCGTGCGCACGATTGCGACTTCCGCGTGGTCAATCTCGGCCAGGCCAGTGCCACTGCCGCCACCCAGCCAGCCGGCGATGCCGGGTTCGGCGAATGGCAGATGCGCTTGAGCATCGACAGCGTGCAGCCGATGGATGGCAAACGCGTGCAACCGCTGGGTGTTCTGGCTGGGCAACGCGTGCATGCGGTGGCCGGTATCGCGCACCCGGAACGTTTCTTCGCCATGCTGCGCGCACGCGGCATCGGCGTGGTGCCGCATGCGTTTCCCGATCATCATGTCTACAAGGCTGCCGACTTCAGTTTCGGCAGCCGCCTGCCGGTCCTGATGACCGAAAAAGACGCGGTGAAGTGCCGTGCGTTCGCCGACGAGTGGTTGTATAGCGTGCCGCTCAAGGCCGAACTGCCGGCCGCATTCTGGGTGAGCCTGCTGGATCGCCTAGACACGCTGGCCAGCCGACGCACCGACTAGCCGGCGCGCCAATCACGCGTGCGCCCTCGCCAACCAACGCACTCCATGGCGGGCGCGTGCCTCGCCCGCTTCGCTGTTTCGCCCGATCCTTGGCCGCGCGCCGATCAGAACCGGTAGTTCAGTGATAGCCACCAGTTGCGTCCCGCGCCGACATAGCCCTGATCCCAGTACAGGCTGTTGATGTAACGCCGATCGGCAAGGTTGTTGACGTTGAGCGTGGCGTTGAACTGTGGCGATAACGCATAGCTGGCCATCAGGCCTGCCAACGCATAGCTCGGTTGCCGGACGATGCCCGGGCCGGCGTCCTGCACCCGCGTGATGGCGTCCTGCCAGCGCAGGTTGAACCCGAGCTTGAGCTGTTCCAGTCCGGGAATGCTGTAGGTCGTCGCAAGTTTGGCCATGCGACGCGGCACGTACGAACGCACGGTGTTTCCGGCATCGTCCTGGATCCCCAGCTGGGTGTAACTGGCGCTCAGCTGCCAGGAGTCGCTCACGCGGCCGGCGATTTCTGCCTCGTAGCCGGTCGAGGTGGCGTCGATGCCGCGATAGACCAGCAGCGTGCCGACGCTGCCGTCGCTTTCGGCGGTGTTGTCCTGCTTGGCGCGGAACAGCGCGAACGCGGCATTGACGCGGCCATCCAGCCACTGGCCCTTGATTCCCAGTTCGGCGTTGCTGCCGGTGATCGGCTGCAGCACGTTGAGCGCGCGATCCAGCTGCGTCTGTGGGTTGAAGATCTCCGCATAGCTGGCATACAGCGCGTAGTTCGGAGCGAAGCTGTAGACCGCACCGACGAAAGGCAGGGTGCGATCGCGGGCGTAGCGGTGCTGCAGGCCGTAGCTGCGACCGTCGCTCTCTAGTCCTACTGTGTCATTAAATGCGAAGGTGCGGAGACATCGTTCCAAGTAGTGTCACTGCGATTTCTACGGCGATTGTCCAGCGCAGCGTC
>NZ_MDED01000044.1 GCF_002939885.1 Xanthomonas cucurbitae | reverse complement strand
ACAACCGACCCAGAAAACGATTGAGCTATCTCACTCCAGCCGAGGTCTTTTTCAACTACGATACCCTTGCACTTCGTGAGTGAATCCACCGGCCTCAGTCCCAACCGACCTTGCCATCGCTAACGCAGCGCTAGTGACAATGGTGAGGACACCCACGGGAAGTGAAAGGCTATTGTGCAGGGCATCGCGGCGCTGCAACTCCCATAGATGGTGATCTTTAAACGTCGTGTCCCGGTCCATCGGTTTAGTCCTGCGAACCCGAAGCCAGCTCGGGTAGTCCCTAAGTTGGCCTGAGTTTATACAACAATACGGCCGATCTGCCCGGCCATAAGAAGGTTAGGCGCTTCGATCTTCGGGTTGACGATATCGCAGTCCAAAAGAATGACCACACGTGCCTTGTGCCAAGCAGTGCTCATCAACCGGCCTTTCGTTGCTTTGAGGAGGAGGACTCTGGGGCCATGAGAGCGCGAAGGGCTGAGAGATTTAGCCCATAAGCAAGCACGGCTAGACCAGGCGACACGCCCCGGAGTCCGTCCAGCTTCTCCTGGGCAGTAAAAGCTCGGCTGTAGGTGACGTGGTGCTCGTCGTCCAACTCGTGGCCGACCAACTGAGCCCGGAGCTCGGACACCACGCCCGCGCCCTGCAACTCTTGGATCAGGGTTTTGCGCAGCGAGTGAAAGCCGCGCTTGGCCGTGGGCCAGTTCTTGCCCACTTCGGTCAAGTGCCGGCTAAACGCTTTGGAGATCCAGTTGCCTTGGCCGTTCTTGGCATCGGCCTTGGCCGCCGGGAACAAGCGTTCCTGACCCTCGGCCCGCGCCTGCTCGACCCAGGTCAGGAAGCCCAGGGCCAGCAGGTCGGGGTGGACCGGCACCGTCCTCAAGCTTACGTCCGTCTTTACCTTCTGATGCTCGCCTTCGTCCGAAATCTGGATGCAAGGGATGCCGCCGTTTTCCACTACATCGGCCGTCAGCAGTTGGCCCACCTCCGAAGCGCGTGCGCCGGTATACAGCCCAAGGAGGGAGGCCCACCGGGCTGCCAGGGGCAGGGCTTCGAAGGCGGCCGGCTCAAACAAGGCCTGGACCTGGTGGGCGTCGTAGGCCTTGAAGCCGAACTTCCGCCTGGCCCGCTTTTCCCTGGTGGAGTAGCTCACATGCCCGGACGCAGGATTGTCGCCACGGGGGTAGTGGCCGGAGGCTTGGGCCCACTCGAAGAACCCGCCCTTGCCACCGATGTAGGACTGCTTGTTGGTCAGGGTAGGTGTGGAGGCACCTTTGTCTCGCATGTCCTGATACCACCGGGCCAGGTCCGAGCGGGTGACCGTGTGCAGCTTGGTCTTCTCGCCCAGGAAGCGGGTCAGCAGTTCGACGGCGGTCCGCTTGATAGTCCAGGTCTTGGGCAGGGTGCTGCCCTTGAGGCTGTTCAGCCAGGCGTCTCGGGCCTTGCCGAGCGTGATTGATTCGAGGGCGGGCTTGGTCACCCGCCTTGGCGTCGGGAGGGGCGGCACGTGCTGATGAATCAGCTCTCCCAAGGCGCTGGGCTGCGGGGCCGTGAGCGCCATGAGTTGCTGGTAGAGCGTGACGTCCTCTGGGCTGTCGATCTGCCATTGCTCGGTGATCGACCCATCCGCCGAGCGCGTCCGATTCAGCGTCAACTCCTGTGGGCGTTCGGTGCCGGTCAGGCGCGCGAGGAGCGCGTCCAGGTCGTCGTCTTGGCTTTGCATGCGTCGTTCCTTCAACACAGTGAAGACCTGAGCATAGCGGGCGGCCATCGTCAGCGCGCGCAATCTCGCCTCGCGCATGTCGTAAGTGTGCAGGGTGCGTTTGAAGGTTTGCCGACCCACGATGGGCTGCAAATCGACCGGCACACGCTGCCGAAATGACCAGAGTCCGGAGGGAGCTCGAACGAGATGATGAGGAATGCGCATAAGTGTCGTGTGTTCCGACTTGCGCAGCTGCAGCCAGTTTTTACGCTAACAAAAAACCCCTGATTTCTCAGGGGTTTGCGTATTCTGGCGGAGAGAGGGGGATTCGAACCCCCGAAGCGCGGTTTAGACGCTTACACACTTTCCAGGCGTGCTCCTTCAACCACTCGGACACCTCTCCGTACCTGCCGGACGACCAGGTCGAAGGCAGGAGCGGGATTCTAGCCGTCACACGCGCGGTTAACAAGGACAAGCGTGCATGCGCCAGACCGCATCCGCGCCATGGAGGGGCCGGCAGGGCGGGGCGGTCAGCTGCGTGAAGGCGAGCGGGGGTGACACCCGCTGAACGATCGGCTTGACGCGGCGTGGCACAATATCGGCTCAGAAGAAGCTGGTTGCCCGATGTCCTATCTCGTTCTCGCCCGCAAGTGGCGCCCGAAGCGTTTTGCCGAGCTGGTGGGCCAGGAACATGTGGTCCGCGCGCTCAGCAATGCGCTCGACAGTGGGCGCGTGCACCATGCGTTTCTGTTCACCGGCACCCGCGGGGTGGGCAAGACCACCATTGCGCGCATCTTCGCCAAGTCGCTGAACTGCGAGACCGGCACCAGCGCCGACCCGTGCGGCACCTGCCCGGCCTGCCTGGACATCGATGCCGGCCGCTACATCGACCTGCTGGAGATCGACGCCGCATCCAACACCGGTGTGGACGACGTGCGCGAGGTGATCGAGAACGCGCAGTACATGCCCTCGCGCGGCAAGTTCAAGGTCTACCTGATCGACGAAGTGCACATGCTGTCCAAGGCGGCCTTCAACGCGTTGTTGAAGACGCTGGAAGAGCCACCCGAGCATGTGAAGTTCCTGCTGGCCACCACCGACCCGCAGAAGTTGCCGGTGACGGTGCTGTCGCGTTGCCTGCAGTTCAATCTCAAGCGGCTGGACGAAGACCAGATCCAGGGCCAGATGACCCGCATCCTGGCCGCCGAGCAGATCGAATCGGACCCGTCGGCGATCGTGCAACTGTCCAAGGCGGCCGACGGCTCGCTCCGCGATGGCCTGTCGCTGCTGGACCAGGCGATCGCCTACGCCGGCGGTGCGCTGCGCGAGGATGTGGTGCGCACGATGCTCGGCACGGTGGATCGCACCCAGGTCGGCGCCATGCTGCAATCGCTGGCCGATGGCGATGGCGCGCAGTTGCTCAAGGTGGTGGCCGCGCTGGCTGAATTCTCGCCGGACTGGAGTGGCGTGCTGGAAGCGCTGGCCGAGGCCCTGCACCGCGTGCAGGTGCAACAGCTGGTGCCGTCGGTGGCATTTGTCGGCGACGGTATCGACCCGACTCCGTTTGCCGCCCAGCTGCGCCCGGAAGTGGTGCAGCTGTGGTACCAGATGGCGCTCAACGGGCGCCGCGATCTGTATCTGGCGCCCAGCCCGCGCGCCGGGTTCGAAATGGCGGTGCTGCGCATGCTGGCCTTCCGGCCGGCGGCAACGGTGCCGGCTGGCAGCAGCGACGATGGCCGTGGCGCTGTTGCTGGCGGCAGCCGCACCGTCAATGCCGGCACGCAGGCTGCTGCGTCCGCCGCTGCCGTCTCTGCGCCTGCGATGGTGTCGACGCCGGCGCAGTCCACGGAAGAGGCATTGGCGCAAAATGCGCCTGCTGCTGCACTGCCGGCTGCTGTTGCGGTGGCGCCGGTGGTTTCGCTGGCGCCCTCGGCAGCGGCTGCCGGCGCAGCGCCGGCGCCGGCGCGCACCGACGATACCCCGCCCTGGGCGGTGGACGACGCGCCGGTCAGGACGCCTGCAGCGCCCGCGCCGGCATCGATAGCCGCATCTGCGTCCGAACCCGCCTCGCCCACCGCCCCGGCGATCACTCCAGCCTCGGTGGTGGTCGCGCCGGAAGCGGTCATGGCGCCCCCCGTTGAGGCCGCAGCGCCTGCACCTGCAGTCGTGCCCGATGCGGTGGAAGTGCCGCTGGCACCGCCGCCGGGTTTCGCCATGGCATCAACAGCGTCAGATTCGGCGTCGCTGCTCGGCGACGGCCACATCGCCGACGCCGAGCAGTGGCTGGAGCTGGTCACCCGCAGTGGCCTGAACGGCCCGTCGCGGCAGCTCGCGGCCAACGCGGCCTTTATCGGTCACCGCGACGGGGTGCTGCGGCTGGCGCTGGCGCCGGGCTTTGAATACCTCACGTCCGAGCGCTCCATCGCCAATCTGGCGCAAGCGCTGGCACCGGTGATGGGCAACACGCCGCGCATCGTCATCGAGACCGGCAGTGCCGACGTCGAGACCTTGCACGAGCGCGCCAACCGGCAAAAAGGCGAGCGCCAGAGCGCCGCCGAAGACGCTTTCATGAACGACCCGAATGTGCAGCGGCTGATCCAGCAGCAGGGCGCGCGGGTGGTTCCCGATTCCATCCGCCCTTACGACGAGTAACGACCCATGCGTGGAAATATTGCCCAACTGATGCAGCAGGCGCAGAAGATGCAGGAGAGCCTGCAGCGCGCCCAGGAAGAACTGGCCAAGCTGGAAGTCACCGGCACAGCCGGCGGCGGCATGGTCAGCGTGACGCTGACCGGCGCCAAGGAATGCCGCAAGGTGCGCATCGACCCGAGCATCCTCTCCGACCAGGAGATGGCCGAAGACCTGATTGCCGCCGCCTTCAACGACGCCTCCAACAAGATCGATGCCGAATCCAAGGACCGCATGGGTTCGGCCACGGCCGGCATGCAGCTGCCGCCTGGCATGAAGTTGCCGTTCTGAGAGGCGGGGAATCGGGAGTGGGGAATGGGGAATCGTAGAGCGAGATGGCTTTGCTGTTGCGATTCCCAACTCCCGATTCTCGATTCCCAACCCGAATGTCCTCCCTACTCGAACAACTGATCGAGGCCTTCCGGGTGTTGCCGGGCGTGGGCCAGAAATCGGCGCAGCGCATGGCCTACCACGTACTCGAGCGCGAGCGCGAGGGTGGGCGTCGCCTGGCTGCGGCGCTGGCCAATGCGGTGGAAAAGGTCGGCCACTGCGTGCAGTGCCGGGATTTCACCGAGTCGGACATCTGCACGATCTGCGCCAGCAGCAGCCGTGATCGGCAGCAATTGTGCGTGGTGGAATCGCCGGCCGATCGGCTGGCGATCGAACACGCCACCGGCTATCGCGGCCTGTACTTCATCCTGCAGGGACGGTTGTCGCCGCTGGACGGCATCGGCCCGCGCGAACTGGGGCTGGACCGGCTCGGCGAGCGCCTGGCCGCCGGCGAGGTCACCGAAATGATCATCGCCACCAATGCCACCGTGGAAGGCGAGGCGACCGCGCATTACCTGGCACAGCTGGCCCGCCAGCACGGCGTGCGCCCCAGCCGGCTCGCTCAGGGCATGCCGCTGGGCGGCGAGCTGGAATACGTGGACCGCGGCACCCTGTCGCATGCGTTCGGCACGCGCAGTGAGGTGCTTTGAGTGCTGGGAATCGGGAGTCGGGAATGGGGAATCGGAGAAGCAACGTCAGGAGCCAAGGGCTGTAAGCTCTTGCGATTCCCCAATCCCGATTCCCGATTCCCGCCATGACCGACACCATCTTCGGCAAGATCATTCGCCGCGAAATTCCCGCCACCATCGTTTATGAAGACGACGAGGTGCTGGGCTTCGAAGACATCGCACCGCAGGCGCCGGTGCATGTGCTGTTCATCCCCAAGCAGCAGGCGATTCCCACCCTGGACGATGTGCCGCCGGAGCAGGCGTTGCTGGTCGGCAAGCTGGCGCTCGCCGCTGCCACGTACGCTCGCCAGCAGGGTCTGGCGCAGGACGGCTACCGCATCGTGATGAATTGCCGCGAGCATGCCGGGCAGACGGTGTTCCACATCCATCTGCATCTGCTGGCCGGCGCGCCGTTGGGGCGATTCGGCACGCCCTGATCCGGGTGTTTCGGTGCCGGCTACGCATCCTGCACGCGAATCACACCGACGGTTGTTCATCTGCCTGCGGATTACGCACAAACAAAAACGCCGCTCCCGAGAGAGCGGCGTTTTGCAGGCTACGCTGACTCAGCGCTGGATCACCACCAGCCGCGGCCCCAACCCCAGCCGCCACCCCAGCGCGGACCCCATGGGTCGCCCCACGGGCCGTACGGGTAGGCCGGAATCACGTCCACGTCGCGGACTTCCGGCCAGAGGTAGACCACGTCGGCCGCCACCTTGGGCAGCCGGTAGTCGTACTCACCGATCTTGGTGGTCTCGAAGCCTTCGATCTTGCCGATGAAGGTGACCTCGCGGCCGGGTTCGAACACCGCCGGATCGTAGAAGCCCGCGCGGCATGCGAGGAAACGCCCGTCGCTGGCGTCCACCGCGTTGCGGTCCGGGCGGCCGCTGGCGTTGAGCGGGCGCGAGATCAGTTCGAAGCAGGTCTGGCCCTGGCTGGGCTTGGTCTGGATGATCTTGCCGCCCCAGCGCACCGAGGTGCCCAGTTGCGCGCTGGCGGCAGAGTCGCTCGGGCTGACCGTGGGGAACTGGCCCTGCAGCGGCTTGGGTGCGGTGGCGCAGGCAGCGAGCCCGAGCACTGCGATAAGGGGAACAAGAAAACGGGTACTCATGAGGAAGCTCCGATTCGCGGGCGATGCTGCTGCAGGTCGTTCAGAAGCGTGGCGCTGTCCAAACTGGCGCCAGCGTAGCGCGCGGCAGCGAAACGTTGGCTGAGTGCCAGCAGCGGCGTGCCCGGGTGCGTGCGGGCCACACGCTGCGCCCAGGCGATGGCCGGCTCGTGCGGCTCGCGGGCCAGCCCCAGCTTGGCATAGCGGCGGCTCAATCGATGCCAGGCGCGCAGCAACGGGTCGCGCTCGCGTTCGCCGCGTGCCAGCAGCCAACCCATCCAGGCCAGGGCGCCGATGGCGAACACGCCGAAGATGGTAGCCAGCTGGGTCGGGTCCAGGCGTTCGATGCCGAACGGTTGCAATAGCCGTTGCTGGCGGTCGGCATTGAAGGACAGCACCAGATCGTTCCAGCCGCGGCGCAGCCAGTCGCTGACCTGGCCGAGGCTGGCCCAGGCGCCGAGCTGGCCGAAGTCGTTACCACCACCGGTCTGCAGACGATCTTCCAGCGTGTCGTAGATGCGCTCCGGTGCCACCGCGGCAGTGGGGTCCACGCGCACCCAGCCACGGCCTGCCAGCCACACCTCGGTCCAGGCATGCGCATCCATGCGCCGCACCACCCAATAGTTGCCAAAGGTGTTGTAGGTGCCTCCGGCGTAGCCGGTCACCACGCGCGCGGGGATGCCAGCGGCGCGCATCAGCACCACGAACGCCGAGCTGAAGTGTTCGCAGAAGCCGGCCTTCTGCTGGAACAGGAATTCGTCGACGCTGTTGCGGCCCAGCAGTGGCGTGTCCAGCGTGTAGGCGAATTCGCGGGTGATCCACTGCAGCGCCCGTTGCATGATGGCCTCGTCGTTGCCGCCAGCCTCGGCGCGCCATTGCCGGGCCAGGGTGAGCGTGCGTGGATTGAAGCCGGGCGGCAGCGCGAGCGCACGTTTGCGCAACTGTGCGGGCAGATCGGTGTCGAAGCGTGCCGGCGGTGCCGACTCCAGATCCCAGCGGGTAAGAGCGATCAGCGGCCGCTGCGCAAATAATTCGTAGTCAGGCGAGAGATCGGCATTGGCAACGCCTTGGGTAGGGAGATCCAGCGAGACCAGCTGGCGACGATCGGTGGGCTCGTAATCCAGGCGATAGCGATAGGTCTGCGGGCCGGGCGTGACCGATGCCGGTTGGCCGCGACCGGTCCAGCGCGCGCGCTGCCAGGAACGGCCATCGAAGTCCCACATCACTGGCCCGCGCCAGTAGCGTTGCTCCGGCGGCGGTGCCTTGCCGGTGAACTGCACGCGCAGCGCCGGGTTGTCGTCGGCCATCAGGTCGATCCACTCGCCCGGCGACATATTGTCCGACAAGCCGGGCCGCGCCAACGCACGCTCGGGCACGCCCCACAGCGGCGAGCTCAGGCGCGGCAGCAGCCAGAACGTGGCCAGTGCCAGCGGCACCCCGATCGCCACCAGTCTGCCGATGCCGCGCAACTGCAGGCGCAGGGTGGGGGTGGCGGTGTGGTGCTCTTCGTCGGCCAGCCGCTGCATGCTGAGCAGGGCGCTGAGCACGGCCAGCAGTGCCAGGGCCATCGTCGCCGGCCCCTGGTCGAGCAGGAACGCCGCAAACGGGGCGAACAATGCGAAGCCCAGCAGACTGCGTGCATCGCGCAAGCTGCGCAGTTCGGAGGCCTTGATCGCCAGCATCGCGGCCAATACGGCGCAGCCGGTATCGCGGCCGAAGCGCATGCCGATCTGCCAGTACACCGCTGCCAGCATCGCCACCACCAGCAGCAACCGCACCGGTGCCATCAGCGTGCCGCGCCAGCTCAGCACGCCGACCAGCAAAGCAGTCACGGCGATGGTGGCGGCGAGCAGGCCAGGCAACTGCAGTAGCAGCGGTGCCAGCGCCAGCCAACTGGTGGCCAGTACCCAGCCACGGCTGGCCTGCGCAATGGGAAGGGCCGGCTCAATCATGGGGAAGCAGTGCCAGGGCACGCAGACACAGATGATGGTGCGAAGGCCCTTGCGCAGGCCCCAGCGGCGGCTGGCCGGGCAGCAACAGGCGATAGCGGCGCCCGTCGCGTTCGGCCAGGCTGACCCAGCGTGCCAGCCGCGCGATGCGGCGTTCGTAGGGCAGTGCGTGCAAGGTGCGCCAGTCGAGCGTCACCTCGATGCCGAGCGGCTGTTCGTACTCGCGCACCAGCAGGGTGTCGCGGCGGGCCGAATGCTTCCAGGAGATCATACGTGGGGCATCGCCGGCGCGGTACGGGCGCAGCTGGTGCAGTTCCTCGCCCTGGGCGTGCAGCCGGGTCTGGTTGGGCGCGCCGGCGCCGTCCGGCAGGCTGGGGCCGTGATCCTCGGGCCGGGGGTAGGCCAGCAGCGGCGTTTCCGGCCACACCCAGGACCATGCACGCACCAGTCCCAGCGGCTGGGTGCTGGACAGCCGGATGCGTTCGATGTCCTGCCAGCCGCGCCGGATGGTGGGCAGCAGCAGGTCGACCTCGGCGTTGTCGTGATCGAGCAGCGAACAGAAGCCGCTGCTGTCCAGGTGATCCAGGCGCAGGCCACGTCGCATGCGGGTGTCGCGGCGGGCCAGCGAGACCCGCATGCGCAGCGCATCGCCGGCGATCACCGGTTCGGCCGAGACTGCCTCCACGCGCAGCGCCGACAACTGCAGGTGCGCCATGATGCTGCTGGCAATCCCGGCGGTGGCCAGCAGCAGCGCCAGCAGCAATGCCGGGTTGTTGTTGTAGTTCAACGCGCCCAGCAACATCGTCAGTAGCAAGGCGGTGACGAACAGCCCGAAGCGGGTCGGCAGCACATAGATCCGCCGCCGATCCAGCACGATCGGCAAGGCCTCCGCGCCCCGCGGACGGGCCAGCAGGCTGAGGCGGCGGCCAATGCCGTGCAATGACGCACGCACCGGTATCAGTCCACCGGCACGCTGTGCAGCAGCGCCTTGGCCAACGCCGGTCCGGACGAGGATTCGGCTTCCGGCACCAGCCGGTGCCCGGCCACGGCCACGAATAGTGCCTGTACATCCTCCGGCAGCACATGCTCGCGCCCCAGCAGCAGCGCGTAGGCCTTGGCGGCACGCAGCAGCGCGATGCCGGCACGCGGTGACAGCCCCACCCGCACCCCTGCATGCTGGCGGCTGCGCAGCAGCAGCGCCTGCACATAGGCGATCAACGCATCGCTGGTGTGGATCTGACCGACCGCCGCGCGCAATGCCACCACGTCGGTATCGCTGAGCTGCGGTGCGGCCTGGGCGATCAATTCGCGCCGGTCGGTCCCCGACAGCAGCGCGCGTTCGGCATCGGCGCTGGGGTAGCCCAGGCTCAGCCGCAGCAGGAAGCGGTCCAGCTGCGAGTCGGGCAGGGGAAACGTGCCCGACAGGTCCACCGGGTTCTGCGTGGCGATCACGAAGAACGGCTCGGGCAAGGCATGCGTGACGCCATCGAGGGTGACCTGCTGTTCGGCCATCGCTTCCAGCAAGGAACTCTGCGTGCGCGGCGGGGCGCGATTGATTTCATCGGCCAGCAGCACGTTGGTGAATACCGGGCCGGGATGGAACTGGAACTGGCGCGAGGCGGCATCGTAGACCGACACGCCCAGCACATCGGCCGGCAACAGGTCCGAGGTGAACTGCACGCGCTGGAAACCCAGCCCCAGGCTGGAGGCCAGGGCGTGGGCCAGGGTGGTCTTGCCCAGGCCGGGCAGGTCCTCGATCAATAGATGTCCCCCGGACAGCAGTGCCACGAACGCCAGCCGCACTTCCTGCGCCTTGCCCAGCAGCAGCGAATTGACCTGGTCTTGCGCGCGCCGCAGCGATTGACGCAGCGCATCGGTTAGCATTTCCGTGGAACGCAGCGGTGTCGACATCACAATTCCGTAGGTAAAAAAGAAGAGTGCACAGGGCAATGCAGGGAGACCAACGCGCACATCGCACCTTCGTGATCCTGTGGACACTGGCCACTGCCGTCAAGCTGTTGATCGCCGCACGGTTGCCGTTGTTCGTGGACGAGGCGTTCTACTGGCAGGAAGGCCAGCATCTGGCCGCGGCGTATTCGGATCTACCGGGCATGACCGCCTGGCTGGCGCGGCTGGTGGTCGAGCTCGGTGGGCATCACCTGCTGGCGCTGCGGCTGCCGTTTCTGGCCATCGCCGCGTTGCTGCCGTGGTTGATCGCGCACATCGCCACGCGCTGGTTCGGCTCCACCCTGGGTTGGCAGGCGGGCAGCCTGACTCTGCTGATGCCGCTGTCGGCCACGCTGGGCATCCTGGCGGTGCCGGATGTGCCGATGGCCTTGGCAGCGGTGCTCTGCATGGATGCCGGCGCGCGGCTGTTGCGCGAGGTCGATGCCACCAGTGCGCTGGAGCTCGCCATTGGCCTGGTAATCGGTGCGCTCAGCCACTACCGCTTCGTTGGCGTGATCGGCGTGGGCTGCATCGCGCTGGTGTGCATTCCGCAGGGGCGCGCGGTGCTGCGCGACCCGCGTATCTGGATGGCGCTGACGGTGGGCGCAGTGAGCTGGTTGCCGTTGTTGTTCTGGAACACCGACCACGACGAGGCCGGGCTGCGCTTTCAGCTGGTCGACCGACATCCGTGGCGGTTCCAGATTGGCGGTCTATGGTTCCTGTTGATCCAGGCAGTGGCGGTAACGCCGCTGTTGGCATGGGCGATGTTCAAGGTGGGCCTGGCTGGCACACGCACTGGTGGGGGTGCGCGCGCGCAATGGCGCTATTTTGGCCTGCTGGGCGGCATCTCGACCGTGGCGATCTTCGTGCTCGGCTTCTTCAGCGATGCCGAACGCATCAGCTTCCATTGGCCGCTGCCGGGCTATCTCGCGCTGCTGGTGCCGGTGCCGATGATCCTGATGCGCTGGCCGCACGCACTGCGGCGTGCCGCCTGGCTGCTGGCGCTGCTCGGCATGCTGGCCGCGTATGGGTATTACCTGGCGGTGTCGGTACCCTCCATTCGCGCGCATGCGGCTGGCGAAAAATACTACCCACGCAATTTTGCCGGCTGGAACGATCTGGCGCGCGCGGTCAGGCGTCAGCTGGCGCAGATGCCGCCGGACACGCGCGTACTGGCGGAGAATTTCAAGGTCGGCGCCGAGCTCGGGTTTCAGTTGCGCAATGCGCAGATCCAGGTGCTGCCTGCCGATTTGAACGACAAGCACGGGCGCAGCGCGCAGCTGCAGCAGTGGGGCCTGCTCAGCGACGGCACGCGTGACGGACCGCGATTGCTGGTGCTGTCGCCCAGCGATCAGCGCTACCGCGATCTGCTCGCGCGTTATCACGCCATCTGCGACATGGTCGGGCCGTTGCCACCGCCGACCGTGGTTTCCACCGATCATGGCTATCAGCGGTTTTTGCTGTTCGCATTGCCAGCGCAGCGCGCGCCCGGGCCATGCGTGGCCCCGGCGATGGCCTGGATCGATACGCCGCTGCCGGATGCCAATGTCGCAGGCCAGGTGCAGGTGCGCGGCTGGGCCTTCAAGGATGGAGTCGGGTTGGCAGATGTGGAGCTGCTGCTCGACGGCCGCCCGGTGGCCAGCGCCGCGTACGGCAGTGCGCTGGAGGTGCGCCCGTACTGGAAACTTTCCACCGACCCGCAGCATCCGAACGTCGGTTTTTCCGCCACGCTCGACACGCGGGCGTTGCCCCCCGGCACGCACTGGTTGGGACTGCGCCTGCACGGCCGCGACGGCAGCGTCGAGGACTGGTGGGAACAACCCGTCACCGTTTCCGCACCCTAAATTCCACAATGACCGATAGCTTGTGCCGTGCGCAGTGGTCACCGCGCTGTGGGCGCAGGCAGTGGCGCACAAGCTGGCAAGCATCAGTCATCGCGAGGGTGGGCCATCGCCACGGCCGGATCGGATTTCAAGGAAGCACGAAGCCCGCCTGCCGCAACAGCCGCGCCAGCGCGATCAGCGGCAGGCCGACCAGTGCGGTGGGGTCGGTGCTGCGGATGGCGTCGAACAGGCTGATGCCCAGGCCTTCACACTTGAAGCTGCCCGCACAATCCAGTGCCGGCTCGGTGGCCAGGTAGCGCGCGATGTCGTCAGGCGTCAGCGGGCGCAGCTGTACCTCAGTGAGATCCAGGGCATGCCATCTGCCTTGCGGGCCGACCAGGCTGACGGCCGTATGGAAGCGCACCACGCGCCCGGACATGGCGCCCAGTTGCGCCTGCGCCCCGGCGAGGGTGCCCGGTTTGCCCAGGGCCTCGCCATCCAGGTCGGCAACCTGGTCTGCGCCGATCACCCAGGCGTCGGGGGCGTCGGGGGCGCCGGCTGCCACGGCGGTGGCCTTTTCGGCGGCCAGGCGGGTGGCCAGGGCGGCCGGCAGTTCGCCTGGCCGGGCTCGCTCGTCGACCTCCGGGCGGGCGGTGCTGAATTCCAGTTGCAGGCGGCCAAGCAGGTCGCGCCGGTAGACGGAGGTGGAGGCAAGGATCAGGCGTGGCATCATGGGCGTTGCGCGAGGTGGCAGGAGAGTCTGCCAGCCCGCACGGGTTGCAGCATCTGTGAATGGGTGCATTTGACAGGGCTGCGGCGGGTGCTTAACATTCTGCGGCTTATGTCCGCGAACGTGCCCGAAATGTTGGATGCTTGGCGGATGGTCGCAGCGCGCAGGCGCTTCGATGGCCGCATCCGGTTGTCCGCGATGACCCGCCTGCAAGACAGCCTGGTCGATACCGAAGGCGAGTGCGTCTACTCGCTTGAGTTCGACCAGGACGCTCTGCTCAAGGTCGCCTATGTCGAACTCAGCATCGATGTCGAGCTGCCGCTGGCGTGCCAGCGCAGCCTGCAACGATTCCTGTATCCGGTGCGGATCAGTCAGCGTCTTGGCCTGATTCGCGACGAGGACGAAGAGGCTGCATTGCCGCCCGATTACGAAGCCTTGCTGGTGCCGGAAGACGGCATGCTGCGGGCGCTGGATCTGGTGGAGGACGAGTTGGTGTTGTCGGTGCCGGTGGTGCCGGTGGCGCCCGGAAGCGAAGCCGTCGAGGCTGAGTGGGTTCCGACCCGGGAAGAGCAGGACAAGGCCAGCCCGTTCGCGGCGCTGGCAGCGTTGAAAAAACAGTAACCGCCGCTGTTAAGGGCGGAAAGACAGGTCGACGCGGGCGTAGAGCGTGCGGTTCGACTCAACAGATCAAAGTTATCGAACTAAAGTTGGAGCAATCCCATGGCTGTGCAGAAATCCCGTGTCACCCCGTCCCGTCGCGGCCAGCGTCGTTCGCACGACGCCCTGACCGCCAAGCAGCTGTCGACCGACCCGACCAGCGGCGAGATCCATCTGCGCCACCACATCACCGCCGACGGTTACTACCGTGGCAAGAAGGTGATTGCGACCAAGTCGGCCGTTCAAGAAGATTGATCCGTGGCGCCCGCCGCGTCTTGTGCGCGGCCGGGCGGTCCTCGATTCTTCCGGAGCCGCCGGTCACTGTGGCTCTTGCACCAGGAAACAGTATGAGCAAGCGGATCTATTCCAGAATCGCGGGCACGGGTAGCTATTTGCCCGAAAAGGTGTTGACCAACGACGACATGTCGAAGATCGTCGACACCAGCGATGAATGGATCTTCTCGCGCACTGGTATTCGTGAGCGGCACATCGTTGCCGACGACCAGACCACCAGCGACCTGGCGTATTTCGCCTCGCTGAAGGCGATGGAAGCGGCCGGTGTGACGGCCGACGAGATTGATCTGATCGTCATCGGCACCACCACCCCCGACCTGATCTTCCCGTCCACGGCCTGCCTGCTGCAGGCGCGGCTAGGCAATGTCGGCTGTGGTGCGATGGACGTCAACGCGGCCTGTTCGGGCTTTGTCTACGCGCTTAGCGTGGCCGACAAGTTCGTGCGTAGCGGCGACGCCAAGACCGTCCTGGTGGTTGGCGCAGAAACCCTGACCCGTATCGTCGACTGGACCGACCGCACCACCTGCGTGCTGTTCGGCGATGGTGCTGGCGCGGTGATCCTCAAGGCCGACGAAGACACCGGCATCCTCAGCACCCACCTGCATGCCGATGGCAGCAAGAAGGAACTGCTGTGGGATCCGGTCGGCGTTTCGGTGGGTTTCCGCGAGGGCAAGAACGGCGGTGGCGCGTTGCTGATGAAGGGCAACGACGTGTTCAAGTATGCGGTCAAGGCGCTGGATTCGGTGGTCGATGAGACCCTGGCCGCCAATGGCCTGGACAAGCACGACCTGGACTGGCTGATCCCGCATCAGGCCAACCTGCGCATCATCGAGGCCACCGCCAAGCGGCTGGAGTTGCCGATGGAGCAGGTAGTGGTCACCGTGGATCGCCACGGCAATACCTCGTCGGCGTCGGTGCCGCTGGCGCTCGACGAGGCCGTGCGCTCGGGCCGCGTGCAGCGCGGCCAACTGCTGCTGCTCGAAGCGTTCGGCGGCGGATTCACCTGGGGCTCTGCGCTGCTGCGCTACTGAGTCCCCGCTTGCTGAGTGGCTGGCCGTCGCGTGCTTGTGGCGCGCCGCGCTGCGGTTGCGCAGATGCCATCGCTCACCATGTGGCCTGGTCCAGGTTGCGCGCGCATTTCCAACTCATCAGTGCAGCGCTCATGCGCCTGTTGTGGCGCGGGCACGGTGGCCGCCTGCGGGCAGTGGCTTGCCTGCAGGGCGCGTGGACAGTGCGTGTGCGAGCCGCTGCCCACCCGCCGTGGTGCGCACCGACTTCCAGCCTGTGCCATGTTCGCTGATGCAGAGCGCTCGCCCTGGCGTTGCGAGATGGCGTGGGGCCGCAAAGCTGTAGCTGGTCAGCTGCAGTATTGCCATCATGGGCTTCGGCAGGCTACGCGGCATGCTGTAGCAGGCATGCCTGCTGGTTGGCCACCAGAACGTCGTGTGCCCGGTGGACGGGTTGACTGCCGGTCGTGCGCGTCTGGATACAGTGGCGACCGGCTTGCCAGCGCAGATGGGTGGATCGGCATGGCCGGCTTCGCGCCCGCGTTGCTGCATACGCGGCAGTACAGACGCCAGAGCGATTTCGCACGTATCATCCCGGCTCGATTTTTGCTGGCAGCCGCGCGTGACCGAATCCACTCTCGCCTTCGTCTTTCCCGGCCAGGGCTCGCAGTCCTTGGGCATGCTGGCCGAACTGGCCGAGCTGCACCCGCAGATCCGCGAGACCTTCGTCGAGGCCTCCGATGGCGCCGGGGTTGATCTATGGGCACTGTCGCAGGGCGGCCCCGAAGAGCTGCTCAATCGTACCGAGTACACCCAGCCGGCGCTGCTGGCTGCGGGCGTGGCGGTGTGGCGGCTGTGGAACGCGCAGCGCGGGCAGCGCCCGGCGCTGCTGGCAGGGCACAGCCTGGGCGAATACACCGCGCTGGTCGCCTCCGGCGCCCTGTCGCTGCATGACGGCGCACACCTGGTGCGACTGCGTGGCCAGTTCATGCAGGCGGCCGCGCCGGCCGGTGTCGGCGCGATGGCGGCGGTACTGGGTGCCGAGGATGCGGTGGTGCAGGAGGTCTGTGTCGAGGCGTCCGGCAGCCAGGTGGTGGTGCCGGCCAACTTCAATTCGCCCGGCCAGATTGTGATCGGTGGCGATGCCGCAGCGGTGGACCGCGCGCTGGCGTTGCTGGCCGAGCGCGGCGTGCGCAAGACGGTCAAGCTGGCGGTGAGCGTGCCTTCGCATACCCCGCTGATGCGCGATGCGGCCAATCAGCTGGGCGAAGCGATGGCCGGGCTGAGCTGGCAGGCACCGCAGATTCCGGTGGTGCAGAACGTCGATGCGCGCGTGCACGAGGGCAGCGAGGCGATCCGCCAGGCCCTGGTGGAGCAGTTGTACCTGCCGGTGCAATGGACTGGCTGCGTGCAGGCGCTGGCCGCCCGCGGCATCACCCGTGTCGCCGAATGCGGCCCTGGCAAGGTGCTGAGCGGGCTCATCAAGCGCATCGACAAGCGCCTGGACGCGCGTGCGCTGGCCACACCGGCCGATTACGCCGGTGCGCTCGATGCGTGGACCCACTGATCCAGTACACGTACTCCGTATGCAGGCCCCCTCGACGTTCGCGGCAATGATCGCGACGTCCCCCTTCGAGGAACAGTAGTCATGAACCAGCCTCTGCAGGGCGAAATCGCCCTCGTCACCGGCGCCAGCCGCGGTATCGGTGCGGCCATAGCCGACACCCTGGCCGCCCAGGGCGCCACCGTCATCGGCACCGCCACCTCGGCATCCGGCGCGGCGGCCATCGGCGAGCGCCTGACCGCCAGCGGCGGCCACGGCCGCGAGCTCAACGTCACCGATGCTGCCGCGGTCGATGGACTGATCGATGCGATCGGCAAGCAATTCGGCGCCATCTCGATCCTGGTCAACAACGCCGGCATCACCCGCGACAATCTGTTGATGCGCATGAAGGACGACGACTGGCAGTCCATCATCGATACCAATCTGACCAGTGTGTTCCGTACCTCCAAGGCGGTGATGCGCGGCATGATGAAGGCGCGCAAGGGCCGCATCATCAATATTGCCTCGGTGGTTGGCGTGACCGGCAATCCGGGCCAGACCAACTACGCGGCGGCCAAGGCCGGCATCATCGCGTTCTCCAAGTCGCTGGCCAAGGAGATCGGCTCGCGCGGGGTCACCGTGAACGTGGTGGCGCCCGGTTTCATCGATACCGACATGACCCGCGCCCTGCCGGAAGAGGCCAAGGCCGCGCTGCTCCAGCAGATTGCGCTGGGCCACCTGGGCGCGCCGGAAGACATCGCCAATGCGGTCGCCTTCCTGGCGGGCCCGACCGCCCGCTACATCACCGGTGAGACCCTGCACGTCAACGGCGGCATGTACATGCCGTGAGCGTGCGCCGCCGGGAGGCGTCAAGTGGTTGATCGGCCGGGAATTGTGTTGCAATGCAAGGCCCGGGCGCTTCCACTACACTATCCAACGCGGCCATCGCAGCGGCGATGGCGTTTTGTGAGTCCCTCACAGGAGCACCGCACATCCATGTGCGGGGGTCCTGAAACTCGAACCACCACTACTCCATCTGGAGCGATATCCCCAATGAGCACCATCGAAGAACGCGTCAAGAAAATCGTCGTCGAACAACTCGGCGTCAAGGAAGAGGAAGTCACCACCAGTGCATCGTTCGTCGATGATCTGGGTGCCGACTCGCTGGACACCGTCGAGCTGGTGATGGCGCTGGAAGAAGAGTTCGAGTGCGAGATCCCGGACGAAGAGGCCGAGAAGATCACCTCGGTCCAGCAGGCGATCGACTACGTCAAGGCTCACGTCAAGAGCTGATGCGTTGTTCCTGGCTGCGGCGGCGTGCGTCATGCCGCTGCTGCGTCAGACATTCCATGGGGCCGCTGATGCGGCCCTGTGTTTTTCAAGCGTCACCCGCAAACCGCAAGCACCGTCCGTTCCGTGGTGAGGAGATCTGCAATGAGTCGTCGAGTTGTCGTTACCGGCATGGGCATGGTGTCGCCGTTGGGCAATGATCTGGCCAGCAGCTGGGATGGAATCATCCACGGGCGCTCCGGCATCGGCCCGATCACGCAGATCGATGCTTCGCAGTTCACCACCAGGATCGCGGGCGAGATCAAGAATTTCGACCCCACACTTTTTGTGTCCGCCAAGGACGTCAAGAAGATGGATTCGTTCATCCACTACGGTGTCGGCGCCTCATTCATGGCGCTGGACGATTCCGGCCTGGACATCAACGAAAGCAATGCCGAACGCATCGGTGCCATCCTCGGCTCCGGCATCGGCGGGCTGCTCGGTATCGAAGAGCAAACCATCAAATTCAATGAGGGCGGCGCGCGCAAGATTTCGCCGTTCTACGTGCCCAGCACCATCATCAACATGCTGCCGGGCCAGGTGAGCCTGATAAAGGGCCTGAAGGGCCCGACGTTCTCGGCGGTATCGGCCTGCGCCACCTCCAATCACTCGATCGGCACGGCGATGCGCATGATCCAGTACGGCGATGCCGACGTGATGCTGGCCGGCGGCGCCGAGCGCGGCTCCTCGCCGAGTTCGGTCGGTGGCTTCTGCGCCATGAAGGCCATGTCCACCCGCAACGACGATCCCGCCGCCGCCTCGCGCCCGTGGGACAAGCAGCGCGACGGTTTCGTGCTGGGTGACGGTGCCGGCGTGCTGGTGCTGGAAGAATACGAACACGCCAAGGCGCGTGGCGCGCGCATCTATGCCGAACTGGTCGGTTTCGGTGCCAGCTCCGACGCCTTCCACATGACCGCGCCGAGCGAAGACGGCGAAGGTGCGGCGCGCAGCATGGTCGCGGCGATGCGCGATGCCAAGCTCAACCCCGAGCAGATTGGCTATCTCAATGCACACGGCACCTCCACGCCGCTGGGCGATCTGGCCGAAACGATGGCGATGAAGCGCGCGCTCGGCGACCACGCCTACAAGACCATGGTCAGCTCGACCAAGTCGATGACCGGCCACCTGCTCGGCGCGGCCGGTGGGGTGGAGGCGATTTTCTCGGTGATGGCGCTGCACACCGGCATCATTCCGCCAACCATCAACCTGGACGAGCCCAGCGAAGGCTGCGACCTGGATTACGTGCCGAACGTGGCGCGCGAGGTCACGTTGGATGCGGTGATGTCCAACGGCTTCGGTTTTGGCGGCACCAACGGCACGCTGGTGTTCAAGCGCATCTGAGTCGGCGCGCCGTTGGCTCTGCACACCGCGTCGCGTGCGCCTGGGCGACGGTGGTGCGCGGCACTCGCGCCGCCGCCCGGTTATCGTTCGATCTGTGGTTGATCCGTCGTTTCCTGATCGATGGTTGATCCATTCCCGATTCACTCCCGTGCGCGCTGCAGTTTCGGCAGCGCCATGAATTTCCGCACCCACGCCATGCCGGACCGATGACGCTTACCAGATCACTGCACGCGGACATCGATCTGCTGGCGCTACACCGGCTGGCGCCGCAGCGCTATCCGGCGCTGCTGGAATCGACCGCCTCCGGCACCGAGCATGGGCGCTGGGACGTGCTGTTGCTGGCCGAGGGCGCCAGCCTGCGCCTGGATGCCGATGGCCGCACCCGCGATGGCGAGGGCAGGGTACTGAAAGGCAGTTTCCTGGCCGCGCTGGACGCCGCCTGGCAGGCCGAGCGCGTGCCACATGACGCGCACAGCCCATGGCCATTTCGCGGCGGTTGGGCGGTGCTGCTGGATTACGAACTGGCCGCCCAGGTCGAGCCGATCCTGCAGTTGCCCACGCGCACCGATGGCCTGCCCGCGGCACTGGCGCTGCGCGCGCCGGCGGCGGTGTTGCGCGATCGTGTGCAGGGCTACTGCATCGCGCTCGCCGAACCGGGCCGGGAGGATCTGCTGATCCGCATCGTCGAAGACATCGCCGCCTGCGCGGCGCTGCCACCGCTACCGGCCTGGGTCGGACCGGTGGCCGTCGACGAAGATGCGCCCGAGCGGTTTACCGACGCGGTGCAGCGGGTGCTGGATTACCTGCGGGCCGGCGATGTGTTCCAGGCCAATATCTCGCGCGCCTGGCGGGCTACCTTCGCCGACGCGGTCGACCCGGCGGCGCTGCATGCGCGGCTGCGCGCGGCCAACCCCGCGCCGTTTGCCGGGGTATTCGCCGCAGCCGGACGGGCGGTGGCCAGTTCCTCGCCCGAACGCCTGGTGTCGGTGCAGGGCGATGCAGTGCAGACGCGCCCGATCGCCGGCACCCGCGCGCGCTTTGCCGGCGACGACGATGCCGCGCGCATCCGCGAACTGGTGGGGCATCCGAAGGAACGGGCCGAGCACGTCATGCTGATCGACCTGGAGCGCAACGACCTCGGCCGCATCTGCGCGCCGGGCTCGGTGGAGGTGGACGAGCTGATGGCGGTGGAAAGCTATGCGCACGTGCATCACATCGTCAGCAACGTGCGCGGCCGCCTGCGTGCCGGCGTCACCCCGGGCGAGGTGATCGCGGCGGTGTTCCCCGGCGGCACCATCACCGGCTGCCCGAAGGTGCGCTGCATGCAGATCATCGCCGAGCTCGAACAGACCCCGCGCGGCGCCTACACCGGCGCGTTCGGCTGGCTCAACCGCGATGGCGACATGGACCTGAACATCCTGATCCGTACCGCCGAGGTGGCCGGCAACCAGGTGCGGTTCCGTACCGGGGCCGGCATCGTGGTGGATTCGGACCCGCAGCGCGAGCTGGACGAAACCCGCGCCAAGGCGCGCGGCGTGCTGCGCGCGCTGGATCCGGCATGAGCGCTTCAACGGGGCATCACCGCCGCGCGGTATCCTGCGCGGCGGTGGGGCAATGACGAGGTGGGTGTGGCGGTGACTGGCAAACGCGGATGTCTGGCCGTGCTGGGCACGGCAGTGCTGCTTGCGGCGCTAGTGGCGATTGCCGCACTGGTGGCATGGCGGCACTACCTGCAGTTCGCCGACACGCCGGCCAAGGCCACCGTGCCCAGCGTGGTGGTGGCACCTGGTGATTCGCTCAAGGCCACCCTGCGCAAGCTGCGCGCGGCCGGCATTACCCAGGGCGTGGATCTGGAA
The DNA here is from genome assembly GCF_002939885.1 of Xanthomonas cucurbitae. GTDB lineage: Bacteria > Pseudomonadota > Gammaproteobacteria > Xanthomonadales > Xanthomonadaceae > Xanthomonas > Xanthomonas cucurbitae. The sequence continues at coordinate 5,031 of NZ_MDED01000044.1, read as the reverse complement.
TGGCAGCTGCTGGCGCGGCAGGTGGATGCGGCCGGCAAGCTCAAGGTAGGCGAATACGCACTGGCACCGGCGCTGTCGCCGCGCGAGTTGCTGACGCGCATGCGCCAGGGACGGGTGATCCAATACCGCTTCACGATTGTGGAGGGCTGGAATTTCCGCCAGCTGCGCGCCGCGCTGGCCACCGCCACGCCGTTGCAGCACTCCATCGGCGGCCTGGACGATGCGGCGCTGATGGCGCGGCTCGGCGTTGCCCACCAGCACCCGGAAGGGCGCTTCCTGCCGGAAACCTATCTCTACCAGCGCGGCGATAGCGATCTGGATGTGCTCAAGCGCGCGCATGCGGCGATGGACAAGGCGCTGGCACAGGCCTGGGCGCAGCGCGCAGCCGACCTGCCGCTGGCATCGCCGGAGCAGGCACTGATCCTGGCCTCCATCATCGAAAAGGAAACCGCGCTGGGCAGCGAGCGGCCGCTGATCGCAGGGGTGTTCCTGCGTCGCCTGCAGCTGGGCATGAAGCTGCAGACCGACCCCACCGTGATCTATGGCATCGGCAGCAGCTACGACGGCAATATCCGCCGCCGCGACCTCACCACCGACACGCCGTACAACACCTATACGCGCACCGGCCTGACGCCGACACCGATCGCCATGCCCGGCCGCGAGGCGCTGCTGGCGGCGGTGCGCCCAGCGCCCGGCGATGCGCTGTACTTCGTGGCCGTGGGCGATGGCACCGGTGCCCACGCCTTCTCGGCCACGTTGGCTGAGCACAACGCCGCAGTGGCGCGCTACCTGCAACGTCGCCGCGAGCCGACGCTGCCGCAGAAGGAACCCACACCATGACCGCCGCGTTTTCGCCCTGGCAGCAGCGCGCCTTCGACCAGACCGTGGCTGCACTGGACGCTGGTCGGCTCGGGCACGGGCTGCTGATCTGCGGCCCCGAAGGCCTGGGCAAGCGCGCAGTCGCACTGGCGCTGGCCGAGCACGTGCTGGCCAGCTCGCCCGACCCGGCACTGGCGCAGCGGACGCGCCAGTTGATCGCCGCCGGCACCCATCCGGACCTGCAGCTGATCTCCTTCATTCCCAACCGCGCCGGCGACAAGCTGCGCACCGAGATCATCATCGAGCAGGTGCGCGAGATTTCGCAGAAGCTGTCGTTGACGCCGCAGTACGGCATTGCCCAGGTGGTGATCGTCGACCCGGCCGATGCCATCAACCGCGCCGCCTGCAATGCCTTGCTCAAGACCCTGGAAGAGCCCTCGCCCGGCCGCTACCTCTGGTTAATCAGCGCGCAGCCGGCACGCCTGCCGGCGACCATCCGCAGCCGCTGCCAGCGGCTGGAATTCAAGCTGCCGCCTGCGCACGAGGCACTGCAGTGGTTGCTTGCCCAAGGGGTTGAGATGCGCGCCGCGCAGGACGCGCTGGAGGCCGCACGCGGCCATCCCGGGTTGGCTGCGCAGTGGTTGCGTGAGGACGGCCTGGCGGTGCGCCGCGCCGTGGCACAGGACCTGGAGCAGATCGCCAGTGGCCGCGCCGGCGCGGTGGATGTCGCGCATCGCTGGACCAACGACGGCCAGGCCGATCAGCGTCTGCGCCATGCGGCCGACCTGGCGTTGGCACAGGCATCGGCCGGCTTGACCGATTCATCGCGGTTGCACAAGCTGGCGACCTGGTTCGACGCCGCCAATCGCACCCGTGATTTGCTGCGCACCACCGTCCGCGCCGACCTGGCAGTGACGGAACTGCTGCTGGCCTGGCGCGAAGGAACGCGCCAGGCACGTTCTAGGGGAACTCGATGAGTGCAATGAATGCACGCCAAGGCATTTTGTCGCTGGCGTTGAAGGACAAGCCGGCGCTCTACAGCGCGTACATGCCATTCGTGAAAGGTGGCGGCATCTTCGTGCCGACGCCCAAGCGCTACATGCTGGGTGACGAGGTCTTCCTGCTGCTGACCCTGCCCGATTCCAGCGAGCGCCTGCCGGTGGCCGGCAAGGTCATCTGGACCACACCCGCCGGTGCGCAGGGCAACCGCGCCGCCGGCATTGGCGTGCAGTTCCCGGACGGCCCGGAAGGCGAGGCGGTGCGCAACAAGATCGAGACCCTGCTGGCCGGCCTGACCACCTCGGACAAGCCCACGCACACCATGTGACACTGGGGGGGCTGACGCGGTAGGGCGGCGGTGCGCGAGGTGCGCGACCCAGCTGCTGCACCGCGATGGGATCGAAGCAATTGAGTCGCGATGTCGCTGCGTGACAGGCTCAGGGAAGCACCTGTTGACGATTGCCGTCGCTGCCCTATAATGTGCGGCTCGCGTCACCGGGCGGTTAGCTCAGCGGTAGAGCATTGCCTTCACACGGCAAGGGTCACAGGTTCGAACCCTGTACCGCCCACCAGTACAAGCAGTAGCTGCGAAGAAGCCGGCCTCGAGCCGGCTTTTTCGTAAGTGCGGCCTAAGTGCATCGATGCAGTTGTCTGCGATCAGAAACCCGTAGGGGTTTTCCTACTGTCTGGCGGCTGAATAGATGGCATGATTCCCTTTGCGCACTCTTAGGTGCGAGCGAGTTGCACTTAGGGGGCGTATGACTTCGCATTCAGTTTCAGCATTTCAATTCACAGTCCGAAATCCGGCTGTGAAGGGTAAAGCCAAGCAGGCTCAACTTGATGCCATTGCTGTCAAAGGCAAGGTACATGATTTCGTAGATGTACTTGAGAACTTTCTCAACGTTCATAGCGCTGCATACGATACATTTTTAGTTCATCGCAGCAATCGGCTAATTCGTATTCTTGACGTTAGGAAAAATAAGCTTGGCCGTGACATTGGTTTTTACATTAGTAGCGGTACGTTTGGTATTCCGGGTGATATAATAGATTCGAAGAGCAAGAAAAAAAACTCATCGGAAGCAATCTGGTGAAAGTGACGTCGCTCCCTACTACGTGCAGATGCGAGTGCCGCTTGGTTCGAAAGTGAGATACGCGATACTGCACTCTATAGGAAATAATGGCGTTAAGCCGTGGTTGGCTGATCAGCTTGGATTGTATTTGAACAACCACTTAGGCAGCTGCGCTTTTAACATGAGTCCGCTTTTCTCCAACTTAGCTCTCAAGACCTACCTAAAAGATGCCGAGATTAGCTCAATTCGGATTTCGCATTATGAAGTGCCAAATCCTGGGGACATAGCGAATCAGCTGTTTGATGACAAGGTTGAAAAAACTTTGGTTTTAAAGCGTGACGGCGGATTTGGCTTGCTTCAGTCTTACATGCCGAAAGGCCGTAAGCGGAATCAGCTCGTAGCGATAACCGATGATAATTGTACAGATGTTAAAGCAGACGTCACATTCAATGGACGTAGTAGAACAATATCGCTTGAGGGATCCCAAAATCCGAAAGCGAAGTTCTATTTAGCTGAGCCGGAGATTGAGTTTGTTGACGGGATGCCTACCCGTAACTCAATCGCAGTATTTGCGACGGCTCTCCTCGATGATCTTGTTAATGAGGCGAATGCGGGAAATTGACATGAGCGGAAAGATAAATGTTGCCGGCATTATCGTAGCTCACTTATATACTTTAAGGGACTTCAAGGAAAAACGTCCAAGTTTTATAGATATTGCAGTTTTTTTCATATGTCCGGCTTTTGTTGCCACAGTAGTTTGGCTTGGGGGGTATCCACTTGAATCCGGACTTTTGAATTCGTTGATAAATGCCTCGGCAATATTATTGGGGTTGTTATTAAATCTTTTAGTCCTGATGTTTGATCAAAAAAACAAAGCAGGCGAGAGCTTGGGTCGACTTGGCGCATCAACGGGTCCTGATTATAACGGAAAGCAACGCAGGCTTGAGTTGCGTTGTGAAGTTATCAACGAAACTGTTGCTAATATAAGTTTTACTATTTTGCTTTGTATCGTCTCTCTGTGCACTTTGCTTATTTTTTCGATGAGTGGTGAAAGCAAGAGCGTTGGCCTTTGGGAGCGCACTGTTTATGGGCTCAATGTATTTATTTGGGCAAACGTTTCACTTACTATAATGATGATTATAAAAAGAGTCTTCGCATTATTCTCTCAAGAGGATTGATTTCTGAATAATTCGGCGTGATGGTCGTTAAGATAAGTGATGGTGAGATTCTTAACGTGCGAATAGGTAAGGCTTTATAAAGGTTTCTCTGGAGGTTGGGAATTCCTCCATGTCACGATAGTTGTCCGCTCCCCTGAACCGTCAGATGCAGACCTCGATGGCCCGCTACGGCCCCTAGCTCAAAGACCAGATCGTCTGGCGGGTGATGCCCCATAACATCAGAATGTTGCTGACCTGAGCCGTCACACTGGCATCGGCGCCCCCACGCTGTACGCTTGGAAGAAACAGATACAGCGGCGTTGACATCAAGTCGCTGACAGTCGTGTTCATCCGGTCGTGTCTGCTTATTGCAGGCGTGGGAACGAATCGCCATCCTGCAGTCTTTCCGTGTTGAAGAAGGAGTGGCGATGAAGGCGCTGCTTGGAAATACTCTGGTTGCGATGGTGTTGCTTGCCGGCTGTGCCCGCGATGTAGGCGAGCAGTACGTTGGCAAGTGGGTCAATATGACGTCGGAGAAGAACGTGCTCAGCATCGAGCACAATGGCGAGAGTTTCATCATTCGCGATACCGTGCCGCAGCTGCTTGGTGTTGGGTCCGGACGAAGAATCATCCGGCGATCTTGAATCATGGCGTGCTGCAGGTTTCCAGCGTCGATGGCACCGGTGATTGTCAACATAGTTGTCCGCTATTTCATGCTGCGAACTTCATGTCATCGGGTGCTTTTCTATCGTCGTTATCCGGGTTCAGCCACACCGCGCCGACAGGCGTCCAGTTACGCGTGGCGCGTCCGCGCCAGCGGCTTGGATGACGCATGGCGGCCTCCCGGTACACGTCCGCTCATGCGGCCAGGATGGCCTGGTCGCGTCGCTCATGGGTAAGCGTCCGCCAACCTCACCTACCCCGAAACCTCACTCCGTGCGCAACGGCAGCAATTGATCGATGTCCCGATCCAAGGTCGTCGGCAG
>NZ_MDED01000043.1 GCF_002939885.1 Xanthomonas cucurbitae | reverse complement strand
GTGGCTGAACCCGGATAACGACGATAGAAAAGCACCCGATGAAATGAAGTTCGCAGCATGAAATAGCGGACAACTATGTTGACAATCACCGATGGCCGCACCTTCATAAAATCGAGAATCCGCACTTTCCGGAATAATAAGCATTGGAGAAAAAAATTTGACCTTGAACTCCTTCAAAGCCACATCCCCAGAATAGAGAAGAACCCTTTCCGACCACCCCACCCCCACCTCCAGCGCCCCGCCTCGCCCTTTGGCCTCTCGATGCCTACCGTCTGACAGGCTTACAGCTGGCTTGCGAGCCTGCGCTCTACCGAAGCTGGCTTCCTCGAAACGTTGCCAGCGCTCAGCCCGGATATTTCGGGAACTCTCGTCCGGGTGACTGGCTTCCCACTGCTTGTAGGCAGGGGTGCCCTCCCAAGCCTTCAAGGCGCGCGGCGGACGGCCACGGCCGATCCAGGTCTCATGGGTATGGGGCAGCCAATACTTAGGAGCCACCTCCCTTTTGGTCTGGTCGGAGCAGCCTTGCCGCCACGGCACGGGCTGCTGGCGCCGATGGCGATGGCCAGCTCGGGATTCTGCTTCGGGGTGAAGTGCTCACCCTATTGACTCAACAGGCCGATGATTTCGGTTACAGCCGAGGCGGCCTGTTCTTGGCGGAGCCAGCTTCCTGCTCTTCAAGCAGTCGGAGCTCTTCTTGGTCTTTGCAGAGGTGATCGACTCCAGGATTTTCTCACTCATCTACTAGCCTTGTAGAAAATGGATTGATAAAGCACATGACTTCACTTTCATGTCACCATCTCCTCCTATTCGCAAGCTTCAAATTTCTGAGCAAGAACGCAAAGAAATTCTCTACTCTGACTTGAGAATGATTAAATCCTATCAGGCCCTCCATTCCCAAAGAGATTGGACAGTTCTCCCACCATGCTTATCATCCACACTAATTCCATATATCTTTTTTCTTTCAGAAAAAAATCTATACTCGAGCTCGCGAATTCTAGCTCGATACCGCTGAATGATATATTTATTCTTTGGATTCACATGCGGACTAAATACGTAGCCTGTGCAATAAACGTGCGTCGCCATCGGACAAATAATTGCCGACGTTAATATGTCAGCTATCTGCAACCCCGCATGGTTATCACTGACACCAAAAAGCGGCGACTCCAATATGGAGGGATACACGTCTCCTTTTCTCCCACGCTTGAACTTTTGCGAAAAAATTGCGTGAGAAATTACGCTATTAGCCCTTGGCTCACGAAAATCAGCAACAATCAATCCCCGTGCTTCACGCTCCTTCAAATAAATCTGAAAAAAATTAGAAAATTTTTGAGTCGTTAGCGCGTAAACTGCCTGGCCATTAAAAGGTTGCCCGACAGCTTTTATCCACATCCTCGAGACCAGCTTACCTTCGCACTTTTTCACAAGTGCTATAAGATCATCCAAAAAATGCTCTGCAGTTTTCCTTGCAGGGTCACCATGGTACTTTCGCAAGTCTTTCTTAAGCTCAGCACCTTTTAACTCGACTCGCATTGCCTCCAAGTCGTGATTAAGGTGAGCAAACGCGGCGGGGTAATATTTAACCTTTAGCGCAACATATTCTTTTGTAAGCTCTCTAATCCTAGATTCAGGCAACAAAAGGCCAGTCAACACAAATACTGGCTGAATTTGAGAGTTCGCAGTGGGCAGCCCCCCGGGACATCCAGCTTCGTCAAGGTAACAAAAAGCAAGATCCATTTACGATTCTCCATAAGGAAACAGCCGCCATATAGGCGGCTGTTGGCTGCTGCTGGTTGCTCAGCAGTGCTGCTGCCGGGGCAAGCCCCTTGCAGCTGTAAGCGGAAGCATTAGCAACCACTCAATTGGAATCTTATCAAAATTTCTTACCTTGTCAAGCGGTGGAAAATTAACGCTTTTGGATGTCAGTCACAAATGCCGAAAATCCACCGCCCCATATCATGACTGAATAACATGCTTGGGCCAATGCCCTCGGACTGAACTCCATCTCACATGCATGAGCGTGCCCCGCCGGTCCGACAGCTCATGCCCTATGTATTCCTCTCGCATCTCCCGGTTGACCCCAGCCGCCTTCAGCGCGCCGATGACCGTATTCCGGAAGCTGTGGTGACCCACCCTGCCGCCGCTTCGCGCCCTGATGCCCGGCTTGACCAGCTAGCGTGAGAACGCTTGTTAGGTCCGGCCCGCTGGGCCATTTTTGGTGTCGGAGATGAGCTCGGGGAAGAGCTTGGTCTCTCCGGCGGCGTTCAGCCGCACCACATGCTCCCACAGGCCTAACTTGATGAGGTTGGTGGAGGCAAAGGTGCTCGCTTTCGTTCAGTTAGAAGTTTCATGCTTGCCGACTGGAGAAGTCGATAGACCTGCGTCCCTCAGGCTAAAGAACGATGCGTATCTTCCAGATACTCGAGAGATTCATGCACGCGCGGCATACGAACTTGAGTCATGGCATCAGTTCCCCTTTTGGGCTAGCGGTGGGAACACCTGACCCGCTACAATGGCGGTTCACAAGTCAGGCCACATCCCTGGTTTGCGTGGCTGCAGGAGAGTCAGGACGTTCGAGCGGGATCAGTACCTCCCCCTCTCTCCGCCAGTTTCATGATCTGCGCGACGAATCGGTCGCAGCAGATCCGGGCCATGACACTGGCCCACGTCTTATGGTGGCCCCGTCGGTCCCTCGCGACGCTAGATCGAAAATCCCGCCAGGGCCGGAAGGCAGCAACGGTATCGATCGATGCGGGCGCCGAGGTCAACCGGCGGGGACACCACCCCAATCCCCCACCCGGATGCATCGCAAGCCACATGCGCTATTGCGAGATGTGCGCTGTCGTCGTCGATCAGGCTGGGTATCGAACAACCAGGTCGCGGCCTGCGCCTACACCAACTGCCTTCGCTCAGGCCCGCTGACGCCCTGCCACTCACAAGGGCTCAATACCTCCGCACCGACCTCATTGCGACTGCGGGTGCAGCCAGCCTGCGTCGCCTTCGAGGTAATGTTCGTGCTTCCAGATCGGCACGCGCGCCTTGACCTCGTCGATGATGAAACGGCATGCATCGAAGGCGGCACCTCGATGCGCCGCACTCACGCCGACCCACACCGCCATGTCGCCGATGCGCAGCTCGCCCACGCGGTGCACGCAGTGCGCGTGCACGATGGAAAACCGTTGCATCGCCTCGTCCAGCACACGCTGGCCTTCGGCCTGCGCCAGTGCGGCATACGCCTCGTAGCGCAGCCCGGCCACTTGGCGGCCGTCATTGTGATTGCGCACCCAGCCTTCGAAGCTGGCAAAGGCACCGGCATGTGGATGTTCCATCCCGCCGCGCAGATGATCGAGCGGCAACGGGACATCGGACAACGCAAACACTGCGGCAATCTGATCGCTCATGCTCAACCTCCCGACACCGGTGGAATGAACACCACTTCGCTGCCGTCGCGCAGCGCATCCTCCCAGCGCGCGAACGCGCCATCCACGGCCACGCGCAGTTGTGCTGGCCCCCAGCGCAAGCCGTGCCGCGCAGCGAGCTCGGCGTACAGGCCACGCAGGCTCTGTGCATCGGACTGCACGCGCTCGTCGGCCATGCCCGCCGCCTCGCGCAGGCTGGCGAAATACAGCACCGTTACCGTCGCAGTCATTGCGCCGCTCCGATATCGCGCTTGCCACCACGCTTGGATACAAGCTTGGTCGGGCCGATGCTCATGCTGTGCGATAACGCCTTGCACATGTCATAGACCGTCAACGCGGCCACGCTGGCACCGGTAAGCGCCTCCATTTCCACGCCGGTACGATGCACGCAACGTACCGTGCAACGGATGTCGAGCACCTGCTCGCCGGCCCAGTCGATCTCGAAACGACACGCATCGATCGGTAGCGGATGGCAGAACGGAATCAATTCGTGCGTGCGCTTGACCGCCATGGTGCCGGCAATCACTGCGGTTTCCACGATGCCGCCCTTGGCGCTGCGCAAGCCATTGGCGCGCAGCTGCGCGGCCACGGCGGCCGGAAAGCGCACGCGGCTCTCTGCGGTGGCGCTACGGGCGGTGACCACCTTGTCCGAGACATCCACCATCGTGGGAAGCCCGGCATCGTCGAGGTGGGTCAGGCGTACGGAACGGGATTTTGCAGGCATGGGAAGCGACGCGAAGACAGGCGATCAGGATGCGGCATTCTCGGTGAACAGGGTGCCTTGATGGAACAGCAGCTGCCAACCATAACTCCTGCGCCGCCGCCAGTTACGCAAGGCCTGCACGACCTCAGGACGGCGATCCATCGACGGTGTGCGCAGCTGCGTCAGCACTGCGTCTGCGCTCATCCGCCGATCAAAAACATCTCGACCGGCTTGCCGCGGCGTGGTACCGAGGCCCGCACTTCGCTGTAGCGGTCGCCACGTACGCTCCAGCGCTGACGCAGATGTGTTGCCAGCGCAGGCTCGCCGTTGGCCAGGGCTGGTTTGAGGTCGTGGCCCTGGCTGGCAAACAGGCAGGTATACAGATGCCCGTCTGCCGAAACGCGCGCGCGCTGGCAATCGCCGCAGAACGGCACGCTGACCGAACTGACGAAGCCCACTTCGCCAGCACCGTCGACAAACGCATGGCGCTGCGCCACTTCACCGGTGTAATTGGCGTCCAGCGCCACCAGTGGCCAGCGCGCGTGGATGCGTTCGTGCAATTGCGCGGACGTCACCACCGCATCAGGGGTCCAGCCGTTGCAGCTGCCCACGTCCATGAATTCGATGAAACGCAGCACATGCCCGCTGCCCCGGAAGTGCTCTACCAGCGGCAACACCTGGTCTTCGTTGACGCCGCGCTGCACCACGCAATTGATCTTCAGCCGCTCGAATCCGGCCCGCTCGGCCGCGGCAATGCCGCCCAGCACCTGCGCGATCTCGCCGCGGTCGCCACTCATACGCCGAAACAATGTCGGATCCAGCGCATCCATGCTGACGGTGATGCGACGTAGCCCCGCCTGCCGCAGCGCAACAGCCTGGCGCGCAAGCAAGGTGCCATTGGTGGTCAGCGCCAGATCTTCGATGCCCTCGATCGCAGTCAGCCGCGCAATCAGGCTCGGCAGGTCGCGGCGTAGCAGCGGCTCTCCGCCGGTCAGGCGCACCTTAGTGACGCCGACCGACACGAACGCACGCACCAGCGTTTCCAGCTGATCGAAACTCAACCGCTGCTGTGAGTCGAAGCCGTAATCGTCGGGCACGCGGTCGGCCGGCATGCAGTAGCCGCAACGGAAGTTGCAGGCCTCGATCACCGACAGGCGCAGGTCGCGCAGCGGGCGGCCATAGCGGTCCTGCAGGGGCGCGCCGGCCAGCGTGGGCAGCGTCGGGGTGCCCATCAGCGCACCATGGCGGCGGTCGGGTCCGCCAACACCAGGTATTGCCCGGGCACGGCGACGCGGTGGCCACGCGCGCGCAGCACGTCGCCGTCGGCATCGCTGGCGTAGTGGTACAGCAGCATGCGGCCCAACAGGTCCTGCGGGTACTCCCGCTCCAGATCGTCCACGCCAGTATGCGACGGGTTGCCGTGAACGCCGCAGTCATGCGCAATCAGCTCGTTGTCGCTCGCATAACGCTTCAGCATCTCCGGGATGGGCCGGGTGTCGCCGGTCCACACCAACGCACCCTGCAGGCGCAGTCCGAAGGCAGTCTCTGGCCAGTGGTGGCGCACCGGAAACACCTCCAGCCGCACTCCGTCGTGCCAGAACGCATCGCCCACCGGCACCAGCTGGAACGCATCCCAAAAGTTGGCCCCGCCCTCGGCCAGCACGTTCGGATAATCGGCAATGCGCCGCTGCAGCAGCGGCACCACCGGTGCCGGCACGTACAGGCGCGTGCGTCCGCGACGTTCGGAGAAGTAACTGTCCACGAACAGCCGCTCCAGCCCGCCCACATGGTCCAGATGCACATGGGTGATGAAGATCGCCTGCGGCAGGCCACCATAGTGCGCCTGATAGGCAGTCAGACCCTCGCTGCCACAATCGATGGTCAGCCACGGCGCACCGGCGCGCTCGAGCGTGGCCATCGGCGAACCGAGCGCCACCGCCGACGCATTGCCGACTCCCTGCACGCGCAAGGCCCACTGCATCAGTAGCCCCGGCCCCAGGCCAGCTCGTAGGCGCGATGCAGGCGTTCGTAGTCCTTGTCCACCTCTTCGCGGCTGCGGTTGCCGCGCAGCTTCAGCAACGAGCGATGCAGCCGCTCGAGGTTGCGCTTGCGCCAGCGCGTGGCCGGGATGCGCAGCACGCTGCGGTCGAAATCGATCAACCAGCCATGCCCGCCGGCGTCGAACAGGATGTTGTGGGCATTGAGATCGGCGTGGTCCAGCCCGGCGCGATGGAAGCGCGCAATCAGCTGGCCGGTGGCCTCCCAGGGCGCGCCACGCCCGGCCACCTGGGCGTGATCGGCCAGCGAGCGCACGTTTTCCAGCCGCTCCATCAACAGCGCCGCGCGATAGCCCAGGCCTTCGCGCAAGTAACAGGCGGCCAGCGGTCGCGGCACCGGCAGCTTGCGCTTGATGAGTTCACGCATCAGCCGGAACTCGGCAAAACTGCGCGTGCGTCCGGCGCCTTTCCACAGGTACCGATCGCGGCTCACGCGTGCCGCCATGCCGCCACGCAAGTATTGCCGCAACACGCTGCGGCCGAACGGCGCATCCACGAACCACGCGCCGCCACGCCCGCCCTCGTCGACCGGCCGCGCCCTGTCGCCCCAGCGCTGCGGCGAAAACAACCCGGCGTCGGCTTGCCGTAGCCGTTCGCGGTCGAACAGAATGGCGCCATAGCCGCGACCCTCGCGGTACGGCGTCAGCGCTTCGGTGGCGTCGAAAGAAACCATCTATCGAGTCTAACAACACCATGGCTCTCACGCCTGCATCGCTGTGCCTGCTGCGCCTGTCCGCCCTGGGCGACGTCACCCACGTAGTGCCGCTGGTGCGCACGCTGCAGGCGGGCTTCCCGCAGACGACACTGCATTGGATCATCGACAAGGCCGGGCTGAAGTTGCTCGACGGCCTGCCCGGCGTGCATTTCCACGCCTACGACAAACGCAGTGGCGTGGCGGGCATGCGCGCGCTGCGCCGGCAACTGGCTCAGCTGGGGCGCTTCGACGCCCTGCTGCAGATGCAGGTGGCGTTGCGCGCGAACGTACTCTCGGCCTTCGTGCCGGCGCGCCGGCGCATCGGCTACGACCGCAGCCGCTCCAGGGACCTGCACGGCCTGTTCGTCAACGAACGCATCGCCGACCGCCCCGGCATCCATGTGCTCGACGCCATCGGCAGCTTCGCCGAGCCGCTGGGCCTGCGCCAGACGCAGGTGCGCTGGGACCTGCCGGTGCCCGAGGACGCACATGCCTGGGCGCAAGCGCAGTGGCAGGACGACGGCCGCCCGGTGCTGATGATCTCGCCCTGCTCCAGCCATGCGCGGCGCAACTGGTACCCGGACCGCCACGCCGCCCTGGCCGACCATGCCGCCGCACAGGGCTGGCGCGTGGTGCTGTGCGGCGGCCGCAGCGATCTGGAACGCAGCACCGCCGATGCCATCACCGCCAACGCACGTACGCCGGTGCTGGACCTGGTCGGCAAGGACACGCTCAAGCAGCTGCCCGCCCTGCTCGCCCGCGCAGATTTGGTGGTCACGCCAGATTCGGGGCCGATGCACATCGCCAACGCGATGGGGACCAAGGTGCTGGGGCTGCATGCGGCCAGCAACCCCCGGCGCAGCGGCCCGTATTCGGACGTGCGCTATTGCGTGGACCGCTACGACGCGGCGGCACGCAAGTACCTGCACAAGCCGGCCGACCAGCTGCGCTGGGGCACCAAGATCGAATTCGACGACGTGATGCAGCTGGTCAGCGTGGACGATGCGATTACCGCCTTCGAGCGGTATCGCGCCGATCATCCACGCTAGCCGCTGGAGACCGGTCCACCCGGCGCCGGGGTGGCAACCCGGGCGATGGCCGGGCGCCACGGCCACCGCGCCGGAACTCCCTACGTGCGCGGAGCAGTCGCCCCCTGAACAGCGACCGGTACCCCGATCTCACCCAACGTGGCACCCGGCCACCGCATCCACCGATCGCGCCCGACCAGCCGGCAGCCCGATCAGCCGGACGAGACCCTCAGGCCTTGCTTGCGCGATAGTCCTGGTAGGACTTTTCTTCCACGTAGGAAGAGCCCAACGCCAGGTTGATCTGCTTTTTGATCCGCGCACGTTCGTCGTTTTCGATATACACGCTGCGCGCCAGTTGGATGAAGGCGTCATCGAAGCTCTGCGCCTGCTCCTTGAGCCGGATGTCGTCCTCGATCACCCATAACCGCTCGTTGACGGCCTTCAGTTCGGCGCGCAGCCGCACGATGTCGTGGCCGTCGGCCGGATGCGCCATCCAGCTGTTCTCCAGCGCGGACAACTCGTTGCGCACATTGGCCAGCTTGGCCACATCGGTCATGCGCTCGGACTTGATCTGCAGGATCGCGATCTTGTCGAGCAGTTCACCAAAGGACACGGGCACCAGGATCTCGGACATGACAGGCCTCCAACGGGAATCGAGCGAATTGTAGCCATCGCCGCAGGCAGCGATTGCCACACATAAACAAAACCCCCCTTGCGGGGGCTGATGCGAATCTGGCGGAGAGGGGGGATTCACTCGGCACTGCCTGCCTTCGCCCTGCGGGCGGCTTCGCCGTGCAGGCAGCTGCGCTGCCTGTCGAACCCGGGGCTTCTCACCCCCCAATGCCGCCGGCGAAACTCACGCGGCACTGGCACAACTGCTCGCCCTAATCTGGCGGAGAGGGGGGGATTCGAACCCCCGAGGCGCTATAAACGCCTGCCTGATTTCGAGTCAGGTACATTCAACCGCTCTGCCACCTCTCCAGATGGTCCCCAGTGTCCTGGGGCCGTGCATCATACGGGCACACGGCCGCGGCCACAAGCGGCCCGGGCCTGCGCCAGCTGGCGCAAATCCGGGCCGGGCGTGAACAGGTATTGCGCCGTTCGCCAGTCGCGTGTTGCTGCTGGCCGGTCGGGCCGCGATGATGGTGGCGCACCTTCTCCCTGGCGACCCGGCCCCATGCTCGAATTCGGACACCTCACCCACGTTGGACTGCGCCGTGACCTCAACGAGGACACCTACTACGGCGACAGCGAACTTGGGTTGTGGCTGGTGGCCGATGGCATGGGGGGACACGCCTGCGGCGAGGTCGCCAGCGCGCTGGCACGCGAGACCATCGTGCGCGAAGTGCGCGCCGGCACGCCGCTGGCACAGGCCATCCGTATTGCCGACGAGGAAATCATCAAGACCTCGCGCCGCTGCAACGACACCTTGCCGATGGGCACCACCGTGGTGGCCGCACGCGTGCTGGGCCAGCGCTTCGAAGTGGCCTGGGTCGGCGACAGCCGCGCGTATCTCTGGCGCGACGGACGCCTGGCCCAGCTGAGCCAGGACCATAGTTATGTGCAGGAACTCATCGCCCAGGGCACGCTCACCAGCGAGCAGGCACGTGCGCATCCGCATCGCAACGTGGTGACCCAGGCGCTGGGCGTGACCGACCCGATCCACCTCAACGTCGCCACCATGCAGGGCGAACTCAAATCCGGCATGCAGCTGTTGCTGTGCAGCGACGGGCTGACCGAGGAAGTGGACGATGCCGCCATCGCGGCAACGCTGTCGCAGGCCGATTGCAGCGCGCAGGAGTGCGTGGAATGCCTGGTTGCCGCTGCGCTGGATGGCGGCGGCTCGGACAACATCACCGCCATCCTGGTGCGTAGCTACTGAGGCGCGCTTCGCGCTGTTGAAGCACTTCAATGACCGCTCTGCATGGATCCACGCAAAGCGCGTCGAGAGAGGCTGGACCAGGCGGGCCTGACGGCATCGCCCCGCTCCCGCCAATCGACTAGCCGGCATCCGCAACCTCTTCGACCGGCGGATCCCACAGCGCACGCCCGGCCTTCTTGCGCAGCTGCGCCAGGCGTGCCTCATGCGCCTGCGACTCGGACGCAGTCACCGCCACGCGCGGGCGCGGCAACAGCAGCGCCGGGTCGAAGGTGATCGCATTGCCGCCATCGCTGGCATGCTGGCCGGCATCGGCGCTGGCAAAGCCGATCTCTTCCTGCCCGGAGGTCAGCGCGATGTACACATCGGCCAGGATCTGCGCGTCGAGCAAGGCGCCGTGCAACTGGCGGTGCGAGTTATCCACGCCCAACCGCTTGCACAAGGCATCCAGCGAATTGCGCTGCCCCGGATAACGCTCGCGCGCCATCATCAAGGTGTCGACCACGGTGGCGCGGTCGACGACGCGCCCGTAGCCGTCGCCCAGCAGTGCCAGTTCGTTGTCCAGGAAGCCCAGGTCGAACGCGGCGTTGTGGATGATGAGCTCCGCGCCGTCGATATAGGCGAGGAATTCCTCCACCACCTCGGCAAACAGCGGCTTGTCGGCCAAAAATTCCAGGGTCAGCCCGGTCACCTCCTGCGCGCCGGGTTCGAAGTCGCAATCGGGCTTCAGGTAGCGATGGAAGTTGTTGCCGCTCGGGCGCCGCTCCAGCAGCTCCACCGCACCGATTTCCACGACGCGGTTGCCCTTGCGCCATTCCAGGCCGGTGGTTTCTGTATCGAGAATGATCTGACGCATGGAATCCCCTTACGCAGTTGCGCTGCCATTGCGCTGGGCAATGGCCTGGTTGCGGGCGAGCACGTCGACGCGTTCGTTGTCCGGGTCGCCATTGTGGCCTTTCACCCAGCGCCAATCGATGTTGTGCCGCTGCGTCGCCGCGTGCAGCCGCTCCCACAGTTCGCGGTTCTTGACCGGATCGCCGCCAGCGGTCTTCCATCCACGTCGCACCCAGCCGGTCATCCACTCGGTGATGCCCTGGCGCACGTATTGCGAGTCGGTATGCAGCACGATCTGGCACGGCTCGGTCAGCGTTTCCAGCGCCATGATCGCGGCCATCAGTTCCATGCGGTTGTTGGTGGACACCGCTTCGCCACCGGCCAGTTCCTTCTCGCGGCCGTTGTAGCGCAGCAGCGCCGCCCAACCACCCGGACCGGGATTGCCGAGGCAGGAGCCGTCGGTATGCACTTCAAGTGATTTCATCAGTTTCCAGGGTTGCAATGGTGCTAGGGGTCAGATCGTGGCCACCGGCTGCGGCCAGCGCGATGGCCGTGCGATCGGGGTCGGCGCAATCGGTGCGCAGGCGCGCTTCTCCACTTCGAGCAGGTACACCGCGCGCCAGGGCGCGCGACCGGGGTCGGAGGAGCCGCGCCCGGCACGCCAGATTGGTCCGAGGTAGCGCTCGCCATTCACGCCATGCAGGCCGGCGCGTTGTGCCAGCACCCGCCAGCGATCCGGGCGCAGCGCCACCGGGCCGCGGCGCGCCCAATGGAAGCGATACGGGCTCAACGGGTTGAGTGTGAACAGCCACAGCCGGCCGCCGGGCATCAACAAGCGCTCGCACTCGGCCAGAAACTCCACCGCCCCGCCGACCACGGCATGCTGCACCACGATGGCCTGCAGGCTCTCGGTGGGCAGCGGAAACGGCATCGCACAGCGGGCATCGCCGGCGAAGCGCCCGGCATGGCGAAACAAGCGCAGACCGCGGCCCTGCAAGCCCTCGCGCGGCGGCAAATCCTCGCCGGGCGTCACCCACAACCACGGCTGGGATGGACGCTTCAGCAGCTCCTGCAGCGCCAGTTGGCGCTCCAGTTGCAGCAGGATGCGCCCCGCGCCCGTATCAAACCAGGTTGAGACACCAGCTTGACGGCAGAATGGCGTGGCAGGCATGGTCCCAATTCTATGCGACTGATCGCCCTGCCCGCATTCGACGACAACTATATTTGGGCATTGGTCGCCGCCGATGGTCGCGCCATCGTGGTCGATCCCGGCCAGGCCGAGCCGGTGATCGCTGCAGCCGCGCGCGATGGATGGATGCCCAGCGCGATCTTGCTGACCCACCACCACGCCGACCATATCGGTGGCGTGCCGGCGCTGCAGGCACGTTGGCCGCAGCTGGAATTGTTCGGCCCCGCCGACGACCGCAGCCCTGCAACTGCCCGCCAGGTTGGCCAGGGCGAGCGTTTGCGCCTGCTTGGAACCACATTCGAAGTGCTGGAGGTGCCCGGCCATACCCGTAGCCATATCGCCTTCGTGACCGATGGCCAGGTGTTCAGTGGTGATACGCTGTTCAGCCTAGGCTGTGGACGCATGTTCGAAGGTACCGCTCCACAGATGTTCGACTCGTTGCAGCGCCTGGCCCGATTGCCCGGCGAAACGCTTGTGTGTTGCGGCCATGAATACACCTTGGCCAACGCGGCCTTTGCGCTGCACGTCGATCCCACCAACGCTGCCTTGCAGCGCCGTCAACAGGAAGCCCAGGCCATGCGTCAAGCAGCCCGTTCTACCCTGCCGATTTCGCTCAAGAGTGAACTGGCCACCAATCCGTTCCTGCGTACCCATAGCCCCGAAATTCGCGCCGCCGCAGCAGCGCGCGCCGCTGGTGCTGTCTCTTCCGAAGTAGATGTTTTCGCCGAACTTCGTCGCTGGAAAGACGATTTTCGCGCATGATTCGCCTGGCTCTGGCAGTGCTGGCCGTCTGTGCAGCCACCACATCGACGGCTGCCTGGTCCGCTGACGCCGGGCGCCTGACATCGGTGGAGAGCACACCTGCCCCGACCAGCGCTCCCAGCATGCGGAACGGGCGCGAGATCTTTTCGTCGTTCCTGGAAGGCCGCGCCGACCCCGGCTGCGACAGCGAACATAGCGACACCCGCTGGGAGCAGCATTTCTCGCGCGCGCCCGCGCGCCTGGCCGACGATGCGCAGGATGTGCTGCCGCTGTTCGGCTATGTGGTCGACGAGCTGCGCGCCGCCGACATGCCCACCGAATTTGCGCTGATTCCCTTTGTCGAGAGCGGCTACCGCCCCGGCGCGCGCAATGGCAGCGGTCCGGCGGGACTTTGGCAGTTCGTCGCTACCACGGCCCGCAACCACCATGTCCCGGTCGGCGCGCAGTACGACGGCCGCCTGTCGGCGGTGGACTCCACCAATGCAGCGGTGCGCTACCTCAAGACCCTGTATGGCATGTTCGGCGGCGACTGGCGCCTGGCCCTGATGGCCTACAACGCCGGCGAGTACCGCGTGTTGCAAGCGATGCGCAGCGCCGGAATGAATGCGCAGAATGCGCGTCCGTCAGAGCTGCCGGGCATCTCCAAGGTCACCTACGACTATGTCGAAAAACTGCATGCGCTGGCCTGCGTCCTCGATCACGCGCAGCAACAGGGCACTCTGTTGACCTCCCTGGACCGCCAGGTTCCGGTCCTGACCGAACACGCCCTGCCCACGGGCACCAGCCTCAACACCTGGGCCGGACAACGCGCAATCGAGCCGCAACTGCTGGCCCGCCTCAACCCTGCCGTGGCAGGCGCACGCGCCGCGCCCAAGGGCGTGCATGTGCTTGCTCCCATTGCAGCCGCACAGCCGGGTTCCAGCGGAGCGGTGGTGGCTGCCGCCACGCCGACTCCCGACACCCACTCCAATCGCAGCGCGACCGCAGCAGCGGTAGCCAGCGTCGCCACCGCCAAGGCCTCCAGCACGGCCGCCAGGACCCACACCGTCCGCAATGGCGAATCGGCCTGGGCCATCGCGCGCCGTTACGGCATCACGGTCGCCACCCTGCTCGCCAGCAATGGCCTGGACAAGCGCGCGGTCTTGAAGCCTGGCATGGTGCTGTCATTCAACGATACGCCCTGACGTACCCGCATCTTTTTCGCTGACAGACGTCGCCCAGCCCACCCGTCAGGCCGCTCTTGTAGGAGCGGCCCTGGCCGCGATGGAGCTTTATCGGGAACGCTTCTCGCGGCCGGGGCCGCTCCTGCAACGGAGAGGCACGTGGCCATGAGCGGCGCGGCCTGCTCTGACACGCACGCATCTTCGTCAGTGACAACCGTCGCCCACCCCACCCGCCATGCCGCTCTTGTAGGAGCGGCCCTGGCCGCGATGGGGCTTTAGCGGAAATGCCTCTCGCGGCCGGGGCCGCTCCTACAACGGCGGTGCAGGTCAAGAAAAAGCCCGGTCACCCGGGCTCTTTCCTTCCATCGATCGACAGCGCGCCGTTATAGCTGTGCCTCTTCGATCTGGATTCTGTAGCGCTTGCGCATTTCCTTGATGTAGGCCTGCGCCGCGTTGTTGCCGTCGATCTGGCTCAATTGCTCGCGCAGCATCGTCTGTTGCTCGGCCGGCATCTGCTTCAAGTCGCCCGGCGTGGCCTTGCTGATGACGAACACCGCAAAGCGCCCGCCGTCCAGCTCCACCTTGCCGACCGAAGGCTTCACTTCGCTTGGGCGAGGAGCACTGAAAATTGCGCGGTTTGCGGCCGGCGTCGGGATTGGCGCGGTGCGTGGCAGCCCCGGGATCGGCTGCAGTTGCAGCTTCTCGCTCTGCGCCAGCACCTGCAGGGTTTCGCCCTTCTGCACGCGGGCCAGCAAGGCGTCTGCAGCGGCGGCAGCGGCCTTCTCGGTGCGGTCTGCATGCACGGCGGCAGTCACCTTGTCGCGCACCTTGTCCAACGGCAACGCCTGTTCGGCGGTGTGGTTGGTCACGCGCAACACCACGCTGTGATTGGGCGCGATGGTGATCGGGTCGCTCACGGTCCCGTCCTGCACCAGCGTTTCGGAAAATGCCGAGCGCAACACCACCGGATTGGCGGCAATGCCGCTGGCAGTGGTCCGCGAGAACGGGCCCAGGGTCTGTACCGGCAAACCGACCTGCTTTGCAGCCGGCTCCAAGGCGGTGGGGTTCTTGTAGATCTGATCCACCAGCTTGCCGCTGACATCGGCAAACGCCTTGTCGGCATCGGCCTTGAGCTGCTCGGCGGCAAGCTGGTCGCGGACCTGCTCGAACGACTTACCCTGCCCGCCCTTGACCTCGCGCAGCTGGATCACGTGATACCCGAATTCGCTCTTGATCGGCCCGACAACGTCGCCTGCCTTCATCGAGAACAGCGCATCCTCGAACGGCTTGACCATTGCCCCCTTCTCGACCCACCCCAGGTCGCCACCGGCATCCTTGGAGCCAGGATCCTGCGAGTTGGCCTTGGCCAACGCAGCGAAGTCCGCACCTGGCTGCTTGGCCTCGGCGGCCAGCTTGGCGGCCTTCGCTTCTGCTGCCTTTTGTGCAGCGGCATCGCTGCCGGCGGTAATCAGGATGTGCGATGCAAGGCGCTGATCCGGCTCGACAAAACGCGCCTTTTCTTCTTCGTAGCGCTTGCGCAGCGTGGCGTCATCGGCCGCCGTGGCAGGCGGCATCGTGGCGGCGTTGAGCTCCACGTATTCGATGCTCACCGTCTCCGGCTGACGGAAATCCTGCGTGTGCGCGTCGTACCACTGCTTGATCTGCACGTCGCTGACGGGGGCAGTGTCGGCCGCCGGCGCCGGCAACATCGCCAGCTCCACGTCACGTGTTTCGCCCATCAGCTTGAGCAGGCGCTCGAACTCGGTCTTGGTCGCAAACCCGGATTCGGCAACGGCCTGTGGAATGACCGACTGCTGCAGGCTGTCGCGCACCAGCCCATCGAACTGTGCCGGCGTGCGTGGCGGATTTCCCTGCGCCAGCGCTGCACGGTACTGGTCCGGGCTGAACTTGCCATCGACCTGGAACGCCTGGATGTTGGTGATGTAATCGCGCACCGTCGCATCGCCGATCACGATCCCGGCATCTTCGGCGCCAAGCCGCACGACCTGCTCATCCACCAACTGGTCGAGCACCTGCAGCTTGTTTTCGCGGGATTCGAACGTGCGCGGGTCGAAATTTTCACCCTGGCGCTGACGCTCCTGCATGCGCGCCTGTTCGAAACGCGTGCGGAAGTCCTGCGTGCTGATTTCATGGTGCTGCCACAGCAACGAGACCGGCCACCACGTCGGTGCCGATTTCCACCAGGTCGGCGGCGCCTGCACCTTGGCAACGTTGTTGGCGCCAATGCCGCCCAAATAGCTGTTATCGATGACGAACAGGAACGGAATCATCAGCAACCCCAGGATGGCGGTGGCGATCCAGCCTGACGTCTTGTCGCGAAGTTTCTGCAGCATTGGCAAATCACGGCCTGTGGGCGAGCCGCGCAGTGTAACCCGCCTGACGCCACGCACCCAGCCCGGCGCCTGTCACTACGGGAGCGCAGCGCAAGAACAGCCGATCCGGAGCGATGCAGGCGCATCCGAAACGGGCCGCGCCGAACCAAAAAAAAGCCCCCGGCACAAGGCCGGAGGCTTTGGTATAACTGGCGGAGCGGACGGGACTCGAACCCGCGACCTCCGGCGTGACAGGCCAGCATTCTAACCAGCTGAACTACCGCTCCGCTTTGAACTTGACCCTCTACCCCCACCGCAATCGCGACGCGAATGCAGTGGAGAAAACAAAGCCCCCAATCGCTCAGGGGCTTGGTGTGTAACTGGCGGAGCGGACGGGACTCGAACCCGCGACCTCCGGCGTGACAGGCCAGCATTCTAACCAGCTGAACTACCGCTCCGCGCTTGAAACAGTTGCCTGGTGCTTAATGGTGGGTGCTGAGGGTTTCGAACCCCCGACCCTCTCCGTGTAAGGGAGACGCTCTACCGCTGAGCTAAGCACCCTAGCGAGTCGATTAGTTTACTGCATCCTTGAGGGCTTTACCAGCCTTGAATGCAGGATTCTTCGAAGCGGCGATCTTGATGCTGTCGCCCGTCTTCGGATTGCGGCCCGTGCGCTCAGCGCGCTCGCGGACCTGGAAGGTGCCGAAGCCAACCAGGGTGACGGCGTCGCCCTTCTTCAGCGCCTTGGTGATTTCGCTCACAACCGCGTCGACAGCACGGCCAGCTTCAGCCTTGGAGATGTCAGCGGTAGCGGCAACGCCATCGATCAATTCGGTTTTATTCATTCTTGAAACTCCCTTTGCGGCAGATGCCGCGGAATCGACAATCGGCGCTCTTGCCGTTAGCGAAGAACCCGACACAAGTGGTATCGCGTGACGCATCACATTTTGCCGCGCCCACGAGTCGTGCATTTATACCAGCGCCCCCAACAGCACGCAAGCCAAAACCCAATAACGACGCGGGTTTTGGCGTGTTTCGGGACGTCCTAGACAGCGCGCGTTAGTGCTTGACGCGGGCTCCCGGGGTGCTGCGCGACTTGCCACGCACGGCCACGCGCGAAGCGGTCTTGCGCGCCTTTTCCTTGCCGGCCTTCTTCGGCGCCAGCGGGCGTTCCAGTGCCAGGTCCAGCACTTCGTCGATCCACTTCACCGGCACGATCTCCAGATCGCGGGTCACGTTGGCCGGGATGTCGGCCAGGTCCTTGCGGTTCTCGTCCGGGATCAGCACGGTGCGGATGCCACCGCGCAGGGCGGCCAGCAATTTCTCCTTCAAGCCGCCAATTGCCGACACGCGCCCACGCAGGGTGATCTCGCCGGTCATCGCCACATCGGCGCGAATCGGCACCTTGGTCAGGATCGACACCAGCGAGGTCACCATCGCGATACCGGCACTGGGGCCATCCTTCGGCGTGGAGCCATCGGGCACGTGCACGTGCACGTCCTGCTTCTGCAGGAAATCCACGTCGATGCCCAGCCGCTCGGCGCGCGAACGCACCACCGACAAGGCGGCCGATGCGGACTCCTTCATGACGTTACCGAGCTGGCCGGTGAGGATCAGGTTGCCCTTGCCCGGTACCAGGGTGGACTCGATCTGCAGTAGTTCGCCACCAACCTCGGTCCAGGCAAGACCGGTCACCAGGCCGATCTCGTTTTCTTCTTCGGCGCGGCCGAAGTCGAAGCGGCGTACGCCCAGATACTTGTCGAGATTCTTCGACCCCACGGCCACAAGCGCCTTCGGCTTGCCTTTCTTGGTGGCTGTCTTGGTCACCACCGGCTGCGGGCCGGCAAGTGCGATTTCCTTCACCACCTTGCGGCAGATCTTGGCGATCTCGCGCTCGAGATTACGCACGCCCGATTCGCGGGTGTAGTAGCGCACGATGTCCTGGATGGCATCGTTGCCAATCTCGATCTCGTCCGGCTTCAGGCCGTTGGCCTTGATCTGCTTGGGCACCAGGTAGCGCATGGCGATGTTGAGCTTTTCGTCCTCGGTGTAACCGGGGATGCGAATGACCTCCATGCGATCCAGCAGCGGGCCGGGGATGTTGAGCGAGTTGGAGGTGGCAACGAACATCACCTCCGACAGGTCCAGATCCACTTCCAGGTAATGGTCGTTGAAGGAGTTGTTCTGCTCAGGGTCCAGCACCTCCAGCAGCGCCGACGACGGATCGCCACGGAAGTCCATCGACATCTTGTCGATTTCGTCCAGCAGGAACAGCGGGTTCTTGCTGCCGACCTTGTTGAGGTTCTGCACCAGGCGGCCGGGCATGGACCCGACGTAGGTCCGGCGATGGCCGCGGATCTCGGCCTCGTCACGGATGCCGCCCAGGCTCATGCGCACGAACTTGCGGTTGGTGGCCTTGGCGATCGATTGCCCGAGCGAGGTCTTGCCCACGCCCGGCGGCCCGACCAAGCAAAGGATCGGACCCTTCATCTGCTTCACGCGCGACTGCACGGCCAGGTATTCGAGGATGCGCTCCTTGACCTTGTCCAGGCCGTAGTGGTCGGCGTCCAGCGTGTCTTCGGCCGCCTTCAGGTCCTTGCGGACCTTGGTGCGCTTCTTCCACGGCACGCCCAGCAACCAGTCCAGATAGTTGCGCACCACCGCCGCTTCGGCGGACATCGGCGACATCTGCTTGAGCTTGTTGAGTTCGGCCTTGGCCTTGGTTTCCACCGGCTTGGGCATGCCGGCTTCGGCGATCTTGCGGGCCAGCTCTTCCAGCTCGCCCGGTGCATCGTCCAGGTCGCCCAGTTCTTTCTGGATGGCCTTCATCTGCTCGTTGAGGTAGTACTCGCGCTGGCTCTTTTCCATCTGCGACTTCACACGGCCGCGGATGCGTTTTTCCAGCTGCTGCACGTCGATTTCGCCGTCCACCAGGCCGACCAGCAGCTCCAGCCGCTCGCCGATTTCGGTGATCTCCAGCAGGCGCTGCTTGTCGGCCAGCCGCACGCCGATATGCGCGGCGATGGTGTCGGCCAGGCGGCCCGGCTCGTCGATGCCGGCCAGGGTCTGCAGCAGCTCGGGCGGCAGTTTGCGGTTGGTCTTGACGTATTGTTCGAATAGCGACATCAACGACCGCGCGATCGCTTCCACTTCGCGTGGCTCGCGCGCATCGCTGGCTTCGACCTCGGTGC
Organism: Xanthomonas cucurbitae; assembly: GCF_002939885.1. GTDB lineage: Bacteria > Pseudomonadota > Gammaproteobacteria > Xanthomonadales > Xanthomonadaceae > Xanthomonas > Xanthomonas cucurbitae. Next base: position 6,858 of record NZ_MDED01000043.1, on the reverse strand, counting down.
CCTGGCCCTGCAATGCGCCGTCCAGCTCGACCACTTTGTCGACAGTGACGCGCGACAGGCCTTCCACCAGCACCTTGATGGTGCCATCGGGAAGCTTCAGCAACTGCAGCACCTGCGCCAGCGTGCCGACGGTGTACAGGTCGGCCGCCGCAGGGTCGTCGGTCTCGGCCGATTTCTGCGCCACCAGCAGGATGCGCTTGTCCGCCTCCATGGCCTTTTCCAGCGCGCGCATCGACTTGTCACGCCCCACGAACAGCGGGATCACCATGTGCGGAAACACCACCACGTCGCGCAGCGGCAACACCGGCAGATCGAGAACTTCTGGTTGGGACTGGGCCATGGGGCGCTCCGCAGGAAGGGACATTCAAGGCGTAAAAAAAACCGATGGCCCCGTTATGGGGCCATCGGCTAGACGTTGCAAGTAGCGCTCGAAAACCCTTTAGCCACCAGCGAGGACACCACCTGGGCAATGGGTCGGCAGGGCTCAGTCCCCGGACGCGGCCTTGGCCGGCGCCGGTTGCGCCTGGTAGATCAGATACGGCTCGGACTTGTGTTCGATCACCGACTCGTCCACCACGACCTTGCTGACATTTTCCTGCGACGGCAGCTCGTACATGGTATCCAGCAGCACCGATTCGACGATGGTGCGCAGGCCGCGCGCGCCGGTCTTGCGCTTGAGCGCCTTCTTGGCGATCGCCGACAAGGCATCCGGGCGGAACTCCAGCTCCACGCCTTCCATGTCGAACAGCTTCTTGAACTGTTTGGTGATGGCGTTCTTGGGTTCGGTCAGGATCTTGATGAGCGCCGGTTCATCCAGCTCTTCCAGCGTGGCGACCACCGGCAGCCGGCCGACGAATTCCGGGATCAGGCCGAACTTGATCAGATCTTCCGGCTCGACCTCGGCCAGGATCTTGCCCACTTCCCGCTTGCGCTCGCTGCTCTTGACCTTGGCACCGAAGCCAATGCCGCCGGCATCGTTGGAGCGCTGCTGGATCACCTTGTCCAGGCCGGCAAACGCGCCGCCGCAAATGAACAGGATGTTCTTGGTGTCCACCTGCAGGAATTCCTGCTGCGGATGCTTGCGGCCACCCTGCGGCGGCACCGAGGCCACCGTGCCTTCGATCAGCTTCAGCAGCGCCTGCTGCACGCCTTCGCCGGACACGTCGCGGGTGATCGACGGGTTCTCGCTCTTGCGCGAGATCTTGTCGATTTCATCGATATAGACGATGCCCTGCTGCGCCTTTTCGACGTCGTAATCGCACTTTTGCAGCAGCTTCTGGATGATGTTTTCCACGTCCTCGCCGACATAGCCGGCTTCGGTGAGCGTGGTGGCATCGGCGATGGTGAACGGCACGTTGAGCAGCCGCGCCAGCGTTTCGGCCAGCAACGTCTTGCCCGAACCGGTGGGGCCGACCAGCAGGATGTTGGATTTCGCCAGCTCGACGTCGTCGTTCTTGCTGCGGCTCTCGATGCGCTTGTAGTGGTTGTACACCGCCACCGCGAGCGTGCGCTTGGCGCGCAACTGCCCGATCACGTATTGATCCAGCACCTCGAGGATCTCGCGCGGCTTGGGCAGGCTGGACCGTGCCGACTGCGCCTTTTCCTCGAGTTCTTCGCGGATGATGTCATTGCACAGCTCAACGCACTCATCGCAGATGAATACGCTAGGACCGGCAATCAGCTTGCGGACCTCATGCTGACTCTTACCGCAGAACGAGCAGTAGAGAATCTTGTTGCTGTCGCCGGAACGACCTTGGCGGTCTTCGCTCATGCTTCTGTTACCCAGTTACCCCACCCGATGCACGGGGGTTCGATTTCGAGAATAGCACAGGGCCGGGAGGACATTCGCCCTGCCCGACCCTGCCGGATTTTCCTGCAATTTCAATGACCTGAAAATCAAGACGGCTGGATCGACTCGTCCGGACGGCGCTCCAGCACCTGATCCACCAGACCATAGGCCTGGGCATCGACGGCACTCTTGAAGTTGTCGCGTTCGGTGTCGCGCGCGATGGTCTCCAGCGACTGACCGGTATGCTTGGCCAGGATCTCGTTCAGGCGCGAACGCAGGGTCAGGATCTCGCGGGCATGGATGTCGATGTCCGTCGCCTGGCCCTGGAAACCACCCAGCGGCTGGTGGATCATCACGCGCGAATTCGGCAGCGCATAGCGCTTGCCCGCCGCACCCGACGCCAGCAGCAGCGCGCCCATGGAGGCTGCCTGGCCGACGCAAATCGTACTCACGTCCGGCTTGATGTATTGCATGGTGTCGTAGATCGCCATGCCCGCGGTGACCACGCCACCGGGCGAATTGATGTAGATGCTGATGTCCTTTTCCGGATTGTCCGCTTCCAGGAACAGCAGCTGGGCCACGATCACGTTGGCCATATGGTCGTCGATGGGACCGACCAGGAAGATCAGACGCTCCTTCAGCAGACGCGAGTAGATGTCGTACGCACGCTCGCCACGGCTGGTCTGCTCGACCACCATGGGCACCAGATTCAGGGCTTTGGTCACAATGCTCATCGGTCTTCCTGTTGTGGCAGCGGCCTGTGCCGATGCCCGTGTTCGATATCCGCACCCCGACGACGGCAGGGCGCGGTTCTCTTGCTCCCGCCTCAGACCCGGATGGCGTCCTGGAACGACAGCGACTGCTCGGTGTGCTGGGCGCGCTCGGCGATCCAGTCGATCACCTGCTCTTCCATGACACGGCTCTGCAGCCCACCCATCAGTTGGGGGTCGTTGCGGTACATCTCAATGACCTGCTCCGGCTCTTCGTAGGTCGAGGCGATCAGACGCAGCGTTTCGCTGACGCGCTTGGATTCCAGGCGCAGCTCGTTGCGACGGGCCACTTCACCCACCAGCAGACCGACCAGCACGCGCTTGGCGGCGGCGTCCATGAAACCCTGGTGGGCGTCGGCCGGCACCTGGCCCGGATCGCGGCCACTGCGGCCCAGCTGCTCGACCTGCTGGGCCAACATGGAGCGCGCTTCGTTCTCGACCAGGCGCGGCGGCATTTCGACATGCGCATAGGCGGCGATCAGCTGCTCGCCCACTTCCCGGCGCAGACGGTTCATCAGCGCGCCCTTGAGCTCGCGCTCCAGGTTGGTGCGGATGTCGGCGCGGAACTGCTCGGCATCGCCACTCTTCACGCCGAAGCTCTTGATGAATTCCTTGTCCACCGCCGGCAACACCGGTTCGGACACTTCCACTGCCTTGACATGCACCTGCACGGTCTTGCCGGCCAGCTGCGGCACCCGCCATTCGGCCGGGAAATCCACGCTCAGGGTCTTGTCTTCGCCCTTGGACAGCCCTTCCAGACCCTTTTCGATCTGGTCGAACATCACGCCCGAGCCCAGCACGCTGCTGCCGGTCTCCACGCCCTCGGCGGGCAGACGCTCATCACCGGCCTGCGACCAGGTCTCCAGTGCCACCAGGTCACCGACCTGCGCGCCGCGCTCGACCGGATTCCAGGTGCGGCGCTGCAGGCGCAGGTTTTCGATCATCTGGTCGATGTCGGCATCGGTCACTTCAGCGGCCGCACGCACCACCGACAGCTTGGCCACGTCGATATCGCCGAAATCCGGCACCACTTCGAAGGTGGCGACGAAATCGAAGTCGCTTTCGCCCTGGTCGATGCGCGGGTTGCCGGCCAGGCGCAGCGAATGCTCGCGCACTGCCGAATCGAAGGTCTCACGCAGCAGGCCTTCCATCGCCTCGGCCCGCACCTGCTGGCCGAAACGCTGTTCGATCACCTTGGGCGGCACCTTGCCCGGACGAAAGCCCTTGATGCGCGTGGTCCGCGCCAGTTCGCGCAGGCGGCCACCGACATGGGTCTCCAGGCGCTCCTGCGGCAGGGTGAAGGTCAGGCGGCGTTCCAGATTGCCGGTGGATTCGATCGATGCTTGCATGTTGACTCCTGCCACCGACAGCGCACAGCGTCGGCACGAGATGGAAGATGCGGGTTGACGGATGGCGAGAAAGCCGCCGAGCCTTGTAGTTTCGCCGATAACGGCGGCCGCTGCCAGCGGGACGGGCACCCCCGTGCGCAAAAAGCGAGCGTATGACGGGCGTTGCAGCGGCCGGAACGCTCACGGCCGCACTGCATTGGTGCGAAAGGGGGGACTCGAACCCCCACGCCTTGCGGCGTCAGAACCTAAATCTGGTGCGTCTACCAATTCCGCCACTTTCGCGATGCTGCACTTACCTAGCCATTGTTGCAGGGATGGACGCAAAGAAAAAGCCGCAGGCCACGCAACGCCCCTGGCCGGCGCGCACCACCTGCCTCGACTCCGACCGGCGCACTGCGAGCGCAGGCACGCCCGGCAACGAACACAAAGAAAAACAGCCACTCAACTTGCGCTGAGTGGCTGCCTATCTGGTGGGCCGTCAAGGATTCGAACCTTGGACCTACTGATTAACAGTTAGCGCTACTGAGCTTACAAATCAGGAGCTTGCTCGGCTTATTTCTCCCGGCAGCCAAGCCCGGAGGCCTGGTGCGCGCTTGGGCGTCATGCCAATTTTCCCGATCGTCCCGGCTACCGGCCTCATCCTATGTGGCTCCAGAACGCGGCCTGCGGTCTGTCACCTCTGCTCGGATCCTCGCCTGTTGGCGCACGGCCCACATGACGGTGCCACGCTCTCCCTGGTCGAAGCTGTTGCAGTCGCGCTCCACAAAAGGCGCGAAGGGTTTACCAGGCGGCACCGGCCTTCGGCGCTCCAGCAGCACGTATCACTCGCCAGTGAGTCTCTGCACCAACCTGGCCACCTCTTCACCCTCGAGGAAAAGCGCCGTCGGTGACCCCATCGCGCTCTGCCAAGGCCTCTCCCAGCGGAAGCCAGGCGGCAGCACAGGCTCATCGCCGGCATTGATCGCGCTCATGCGGCAGTGACCGACATATATAAGGTGTGCTGCTGACCACCGTGCTTGTTGGCCAACTGGCTTGCGCGCTCAAGCATGGCCACGGTCTGGTCTACCACCCGCCAGCGCTTCCAACCGGCCTCGTGGACGGTATCGGGGTTCGCCTACAGGGCATCGTGGTTCAGCGACATTGCGGGTGTAACCGGTCGTAGCGAGTGCTGTGGCGACCTACTCTAGCGCGCCCCAATCTCAATTTTTCAGATGACCACGGGAGAGAGGTAATCTAGGTCATCCAGCCCCAGAAATACACATACTTCAATGTTTATCAAATACTTATAGAGAAATATCAAAAGTAATTAAAGGGTAACTGGGAGGTAATGGGATTACCTTTCGGGCAGGTAATCCCCCCAAAAAACCCTTAAATTTCAATCACATGACTTTTCGATGTGGACCCAATTACCTTAAATCACCCCAAAAGGTAATCCCAAATTTCCGATTGATATCAATCCCTTAAGTCTGGTTTTGGCTTGCGGATTACCGATTACCTGTTTCCGATGGTCATTTGCCGAAACGCCCCCGGGAGGCCTGGCCCGGAACAAGGCTGCGCACCGCCCGCTGAGCCTCACAGGCGCGCAGGGATCTGCAGGGAAGAAACGTCCCCGTGACTCCCACGGATCGCTAGCTGCAGCGGGGCCTAGGTCTACCCTGCAGGGGTGCAGCGAAAACCGTGCATGAAGGCCGCAGGCGTGGCGGGGCGACGATTGCGCGCGCCAGGGCCAGCGCTGTCCGTAGGCGTCGGTGTTTTCCTACTGCGTCGGTCGCTGAAGACGGGCAACATAGGAGGGTGCATCCCATCCCAACAGGGCCTGCAACATGCCCGCCATCCGCTGCCGGCCCCGCCTCCATTGCTGGCGGGCAAGCGCCAGAGGTAGGCATCTGACCGTGGGCAGCGAAGCGACTCACTTGTAGGCACCTGTTCGACGCATGCTGGATTGTTGAGAGAAAGCACCTATGAACGAAGCAAAAAAAGCCCGCGCAACACATGACAACGCACCTCAGAAAGGCGCGTTCTACATCCTCAGGTCCGATATCGGGGGGGGCGGTCGCGGCCCTGGTTTGAAGCTCGAGAACCCAGATGCGGTGCCATTTTCCATTGCTGACAGCCTGCCGGAAGAGGACGCGGGACTAGCCACATTGAAGGAGACCCCGCGCCTGCGCTACGACAGCCGCATTGGTGATATGCCCGATGATCTTGAGAGCGGTTTGACGGACTACTGGCTGGTCTCCGAGCCGCTGAAGCAGGTCCTTGACGCTGCTGACCCAGAAGGCTTTGCCTTCGCGCTCTGTGACTTCCGACTGGAAGACGGTACGCCCGCAGCACCGCACTATCTTTGCGAGGTGGTGCGGATTATCGACGCCATCGACGAGGAAGCATCTACCGTCAAGGTGCTGACCGGATATCCAAATGGCAAGTACTACAGCCTCGTGGGGGGGGCCAAGTTGGCTTTCAACAAAGATGTGGTCGGGGCAGCGCATGTGTTCCGAACACCTTATACGGCAGATGCCTTCTGCGATCGATTCTTGCGCGACACCTTGATTTCCCATGGATTCGGCAAATCACCCAAGAAGCGTGGGGTTCGGCTAATCGACGCTGCAAATTACGGATAGAGATTTCTCTGCATGGATTTTGGAGCAAAAACAGATGCCCTCCGGTAACGTCATCCTTCAAAGTCACCACGTCATTGAAAATAGCACTTTTCTCAGAAGTCGGCTTCTTAATAAATTGGTCGAGCATGGATTGATCGACAAGGATGTATCGGCAAATCGCCTGTATCTTCCGGTAGACGGCAAGCTGGCTGACGAAGTCGAAACTTCGCCACACCGAGGACGCACCCGCAGGTCATATACGGACCTGATTAGCCCCATCCCTCAGCCAAGAAAGTTGCTTGCCATGCGCAAAACTCGCTCTGGGCAAGGCTTGCAGCGCATCAGCGCCGTCG
>NZ_MDED01000042.1 GCF_002939885.1 Xanthomonas cucurbitae | reverse complement strand
AGTACTACTTCGGGATGAAAGCGCACATTGGCGTGGATGATGAGTCCGGGTTGGTGCACCACGTGGAATGCACGGCGGCCAACGCGGCGGACGTCACGCGGGCGCACAAACTGCTGCACGGCAAGGAAGACACGGTGAGCGGGGACAGCGGCTACACCGGACTGGACAAGCGCGAGGAAATGGCAGGCAAGGGCAAGCTGCGCTACCTGATCGCAGAAAAGCGCTCGAAGTTGAAGCAGATCAAGAACAAACGCGCGTTGAAGCGGGCAAAGCGTTGGGAGCACACCAAGGCCAGCTTGCGGGCGAAGGTGGAGCATCCGTTCCGCGTGATAAAACGCCAGTTCGGCTACGTCAAGGTGCGCTATCGCGGTTTGGCGAAGAACACCGCGCAGGTGTTGACGCTGTTTGCGCTGTCGAACCTGTGGCAGAAGCGAAAGCACTTATTGCCTGCGATGGCCGAGTTGCGTCTGTAATCCGGGGAAACCCTCGGAAATGCGCTGAAAACGGCGAAAATCGAAGGTTTGAACGAGTTTTACGCGACCCAGGACGGCTTTTTCCGTCTCCTGGCTGCGTTGATCAGACAATCCTTAAAAGCACTGGCTTCTCGTCACCCGCATCAGACAGCTGAAATTTCCGTCACAGCCGTGTGGTTTGAACAAAAAATTCCCTTCGTTATCAGGAGATACCGATGTCGTTCAAGATCATCAGCTGCGATGGCGGCGGTATTCGAGGCTTGATTACCGCTTTGTTTATCCAGGACCTCGATCAGCACAGTCAGATACTCGAGAACGTTGACGGTTTTGCCGGAACCTCTACCGGAGGGCTACTTGCGCTGGCTCTGGTCAACGGTGTTCCTATCGAACAAATCATTAAAATGTACATGACGCAAGGTGCCACCATTTTTGAGTCGAACGGTTGGCTACTCGCTCAAGAGGCTGCGAGCCAGCAGCCCCCACTCGATTCCGCATTGGGCAGCGGCCCTGGCTTCTTGAGCAGCCAGTACAAGAACGATGGATTGCTCACGGTGGCCAAGCACTTGCTTGGAAGCACACCGCTGTCGGCAGCCAAGCGGTTCGTCGCGATCAATTCTGCGCGGCTATGGGATGGCAATAGCTGGATGCCCGCCACCTTTTCCAATACCTCTTCCAGCGCGTATCCAGGGATCAGTATGGTAGATGCGGCGCTCGCCACTTCGGCAGCCCCTACCTACTTTCCGCCCTACCGGGTTGCCGGGGCAAACTACGATTATGGATTTTTTGCCGATGGTGGGGTATTCGCCAACAACCCGGCGATGACGGCCATCGCTGAAGCAGTCGCGAGTGGTCTGGTGAGCAGCGTTGGCGACATCAAACTGCTTTCGTTGGGTACCGGAAGCAGCCCGCAAGGCATTCCGCCTGCAGTGATCGGCAATCCGCTCAAGTGGGGCGTCTCTTCCTGGTTGCACCCATGGGCAAGTGGGACGGTGCCGGCCATGCCCCTGCTCAACTTGACGATGGACACCACCGCTGAACTGGTGCGGATACAGACTGAGCAGATCCTGGGCGGCAATGCCATGCGTGCGAATCTGCCACTTGGCAGGCCGTATGCACTGGACGACTGGAAACACGTCGCCGATCTGGCCGCCGAAGCAACCAGCTACATGAAGACCGATGCGTGGCAGGGAGTGCGTGACTGGGTTTCAAGTAACTGGAGCTAGCGTCCCATCAGTCACCAAAAATTCGACCGACGCGATGCATGACGATTTCGCGCTGTATGCCGCATTCCATCCGGAGTGCGTTCCTGTGTCTCGATTAGGAGAAGACAATGAGTAAGCAATCACCACTGCCGCATGATGATGCAAGTATCCAATGGACCGATGCTGTCAGCGAGAAAGGTGTGCCATTCCAGGTTGGATTCAGCAACGCGAGTGCCAGCGGGGCCGACGATACAGCAGTACAGGGCAAGAGGGATTTCGGGATCGACGTCAATTGGCCGCTGACCGATAATGCCTGGACCGATACTAACCAGGACGTCAAGTCCACTGCGGCCATCTCCCGTTATGCATTGGGCCCCAATGGGGGCGGCACATGGGCTTACATCCTGCATTTCAGCAACACGGAACACTACAACTACTACTTCTCCGACAAGACCGGCGATGGATACCAGGTGAATACGTTTCGCAACGGCGATCACTATGTGAGATACAACTCCAGTGACCCCGCCATCACCTTCATCAAAGGTAGCTGAGACCGGGAGACCACGGAAGCCGGCGATTTCCGGCGCGTGTGGCTTGCTACCAGTGGAGTGCGTCGTTTGGTGGCGTCCTTGCACCCATGGCTTCGCCGCCGCCGCTCTTGCAGTGTGCTTGCCATCTTGATGGCGATGCCAGGTGCGGCTGCACGATCGAGCCGGTCATCGTGCGGCGTCGTGCCTGCATGCTGCGCAGCGCGAGCGGTATCGTCGGATGCGTCGATGGTGACCTGCCAGGGGTTCTTGATCTGCTGCGTGCAACCGTTCGGCAATCAGGATCCTGTCATGGCTGCTGCCTAGAGAGCGGTTCTGGCAGGCGTCATCCCGCAAGCAATGCCGGGTGACGCCATGCCAGGATTCGTCTCGCTTGGTCGAGACGGTTCAGCGCGTTGCATCTCCAGCCTGGGCTGTATTGATTGCATCGTTTTCCAGGTGATACCGCGTCGCCTCGGCCACTTCGTTCTTCGACCCCAGGAACACTGGCACGCGCTGGTGCAGTTGGGTGGGTTGGATGTCGAGAATGCGTTCGCGCCCGGTGGTGGCGGCGCCGCCGGCCTGTTCCACCAGCATGCCCATCGGATTGGCTTCGTACATCAGGCGTAGCTTGCCGGGCTTGGCGGCGTCCTTGTTGTCCCACGGGTAGATGAAGATACCGCCGCGGGTAAGGATGCGGTGCACGTCGGCCACCATGCTGGCGATCCAGCGCATGTTGAAGTTCTTGCCGCGTGTGCCTTCCGTGCCGGCCAGCAGATCGCCCACGTAGGCCTGCATCGCCGGTTCCCAGTGGCGCTGGTTGGACATGTTGATGGCAAATTCGGCAGTGTCTTCGGGCACGCGCATGTCACGCTGGGTCAGCAGGAAGCTGCCTTCCTCGCGCTCCAGGGTGAAGGCGTGGGTGCCGTGGCCGAGCGTGAGCACCAGCATGGTGCTGGGGCCGTAGATGCAGTAGCCGGCGGCCACCTGCTGGGTGCCCGGTTGCAGGAAGTGTTCGTCGCCAGGCTTTTCCGTGCCCTTGGGGGCGCGTAGCACCGAGAAGATGGTGCCCACCGAGACGTTGACGTCGATGTTGGAGCTGCCGTCGAGCGGGTCGAACAGCAGCAGGAAGTCGCCGCTGGGGTACTGGTCGGGCACCGGCTGGCTGTGGTCCATCTCTTCGGAGGCGCATGCGGCCAGATGGCCGCCCCAGGCATTGGCTTCGAGCAGGATGTCGTTGCTCAGCACATCGAGTTTCTTCTGCGCCTCGCCCTGTACGTTGCCGGTGCCGGCATCGCCCAGCACGCCGCCCAGGGCGCCCTTGCTCACGGCGATGGAGATGCGCTTGCAGGCGCGCGAGACGATGGTGATGAGCTGGCGCAGTTCCGCATCGATCCGGCCGGCATGTTGTTCTTCGATCAGGAAGCGGGTCAGCGAGGGACGCGACATGTAGCGGGCAGCCTGTTTGTAGGAAGTGAGCCGCCATTGTCGCCATTGCGCCGTTAGATTTCGATCACTGCTGCGCGTTTGGCTGCGGGGATGATCGAATATGTGCGAATGGGCGGTTTGGGTGGAAATTGCAGCGGGTGCCCTCATCCGCCCTTCGGTCACCTTCTCCCGCAGGCGGGAGAAGGGAGCTGGCAGGAGTGGCTGCCTGGTCGGGACCGATCCATCAGCGGCTTGGAGCACGGGCAAAAAGAAACCGGGAGGCTTGCGCGCTCCCGGTGTGCAGGGCATCACGGCGGCTGCGTGCAGCAGCGGCCGGCTACATCCGGCTGACCGTCGCTATGGCCTGGGCCACGTAGTCCAGGTTGCGCTGGCTCAGCGCGGCCACGCAGATGCGGCCGGTGCCTACGGCGTAAATGGCGAACTCGTCGCGCAGGCGGTCCACCTGGGTCCGGGTCAGGCCCGAGTACGAGAACATGCCGGCCTGGCGCTGGATGAACTCGAATTCCGGGGCGCCCAGCGTCGCCAGCTTTTCGACCAGGCCGGCACGCAGGGCGTGGATGCGCTCGCGCATCTCGGTGAGTTCCTGCTCCCACACATCGCGCAGTTCCGGGCTGGTCAGCACGGCGGCGACCAGTGCGGCGCCGTGCGTGGACGGGCTGGAATAGATGGTGCGGATGATGCGCTTGACCTGCGACTGCACGGCCTTGGCTTCGGCCGCAGTGGCCGAGACCACCGACAGCGCACCCACGCGCTCGCCATACAGCGAGAACGACTTGGAGTACGAGCTGGCAACCACGTAGCTGTCGATGCCTTCGGCGGCCAGCAGGCGTACCGCATAGGCGTCGGCTTCGATGCCCTTGTCGAAGCCCTGGTAGGCGATGTCCACGAACGGGAACAGGTTGCGCTCCTTCAACAGCCCGGCCACCTGCTTCCACTGCTCGCGGGTCAGGTCCGCGCCGGTGGGGTTGTGGCAGCAGGCGTGCAACAGCACCACGGTGCCTGGTTCCAGCTTGGCCAGGTCGGCCAGCATGCCGTCGAAGTTCAGGCCATGGCTGGCGGCGTCGAAATAGGTGTAATCCACCACCTCGAAGCCGGCCGCGCCGAACACCGCGCGGTGGTTTTCCCAGCTGGGATTGCTGATGGCGATGGTGGCAGTGGGCAGCAGCTTCTTGAGCAGGTCCGCGCCCACGCGCAGCGCACCGCTGCCGCCGACGGTCTGCGAGGTCGCCACGCGGCCAGAGGCCACCAGCGCCGACTCGGCGCCGAACAACAGCTCCTGGGTGGCCTTGTCGTAGGCGGCCAGGCCGTCGATGGGCAGGTAACCGCGCGGTTTGGCCTCCTGCGCGAGCTGCTGCTCGATCCTGTGCACGGCGCGCAACAGCGGGATGCGGCCGTTTTCGTCGTAATAGATGCCCACGCCCAGATTGACCTTGTTGGGGCGGCTGTCGGTGTTGTAGGCCTCGGTCAGGCCCAGAATGGGGTCGCCTGGAACCTGTTCCACGTTTGCAAAGAAGGACACGGCATGACTCGCTGAAGGACGAAAGAGTGGGGTGCTTCCGGATGGTTGACCGCTGCGGGGCCAAACCAGCGCATCGTAGCAGGGCATGGCAGGCGTGGCATGCTTCGTTCCGTACGCAACGATGTGGCCAGCGTACGGATGGGCGACACTGGCGCGATGCCCAGATCCTGCTTGTTGGCCGCTGCCTGCGGCCTGTGCGTTGCCAGTTTCGCCAGTGTGGCCGCACCCAGTCCCGCGCTCCCCCCGCCGCAGCTGCCCGCCGTGCAAGTGGAGGCGGCCCGTGTGCATGCGGTGGACGATTTCGACCTGCCGGCCGCGTTGACCGTGGTGGTGGCCGCCGATGACAACCGCCGTGGCGCGCAAGTAGCCGAGTTGCTGGACGGCATCCCCGGGCTGCTGGCGCGCGACCGCCAGAACTACGCGCAGGACACCCAGTTGTCGATCCGCGGCTTCGGCGCGCGCTCCACCTTCGGCGTGCGCGGCGTGCGGCTGCTGGTGGACGGCATTCCGGCCAGCATGCCGGACGGCCAGGGCCAGCTCTCGCATTTCAACGTGCTGGGGGCGCAGCGGGTGGAGGTGTTGCGGGGGCCGTTCTCGGCGCTGTACGGCAATTCCTCCGGCGGCGTGCTGCAGCTGTGGAGCGCCGATGGCAAGCCGGACGACCCGTGGCGGCTGCGCGCCACCTACGGCAGCAACGCCACGGTCAACGTGGGCGCGCAATTGCTGGGACAGCAAGGCGCGCTGCACTACAACCTGGCCGCCAACCATTTCGAGACCGACGGCTTCCGCGACCATAGCCGCGCCAGGCGCGGTTCGGTCAACGCCAAGCTGGGGTTCGACCTGGCCCCCGGCCGTCGGCTGGATCTGGTCCTGAACACCCTCGATGCGCCCGATGCGCAGGACCCGCTGGGCCTGAGCCGGGATCAGTTCAACGCCGATCCGCGCCAGGCCACGGCGGTAGCGAGCCAGTTCAACACCCGCAAGTCGGTACGCCAGCGCCAGGCTGGGGCAATTTTCACCCAACAGTTCGACCGCCAGACGCTGCGGCTGATGGCCTATGGCGGCACGCGCAGCGTGGAGCAGTTCCTGGCGGTGCCGGTGGCGGTGCAGCGCAACCCGTTGCATGCCGGCGGGGTGATCGATCTGGACAGCCATTACGAAGGCGCCGACGCGCGCTGGGCCTGGCAGGGCGAGGCACTCGGCCGGCCGCTGCGGCTCACCGTGGGCGCCAACGTCGACCGCCAACGCCAGCATCGCACCGGCTACGAAAATTTCGTCGGCGATACGTTGGGCGTGCAGGGCGCGCTACGCCGCAACCAGCGCGACCGGGTGGAGAATGTGGACCAGTTCGTGCAGGCCTGGTGGCAGTGGAGCGCGCGCTGGTCGGCCCTGCTGGGCGTGCGCCATAGCCAGGTGCGCTTTGCCTCGGACGACCATTACATCTTAGGCCGCAATCCCGACGACAGCGGCCGGCGCGACTATTCGGCCACCACGCCGGTGGCCGGCATCGTACTCCGTGTCAGTGACGAACTGCGCCTCTACGCCTCGGCCGGCCGCGGCTTCGAAACGCCCACCTTCAACGAGCTGGGCTATCGCAACGATGGCGCGGCCGGGTTGGCGCTGGACCTGGGCGCGGCCACCAGCCGCAATTACGAGGTCGGCAGCAAGTGGCGCGCGCAAAGCGGCGCGGCGCTGCAGGTGGCACTGTTTCGCGCCGACACCGACGATGAATTGGCGGTGGCCAGCAATACCAACGGCCGCAGCACCTTCCGCACCATCGGCGCCACCCGCCGCCAGGGCGCGGAGCTGAGCTGGCAGCAGCCGGTGGGCGCCACCCAGCAGGTGCAACTGGCCTATACCCTTGTCGATGCCAGCGTGCGCGATGGCTACCTCACCTGCGCCAGCAGCGGCTGCGCGGTGCCTACCGCGCCGGTGGCCAGTGGGGCGCGCCTGCCCGGCGTGCCGCGGCAGCAGCTGTTCGCGCGCTGGCAGTGGCAGCCGGCGCATTGGCAGTTCGCGGCCGAATCGGTGGCGTCTGCCGCGACCGTGGTCAACGACCTGGCCACCGAACGTGCGCCCGGCTACGCGGTGGTCAATCTGGAAGCGTCGCGCCGCTGGAACACCGCCGTTGGTGTGCTGCGCGCCTTTGCGCGGATCGACAATGCGCTGGATCGCCACTATGTGGGTTCGGTGATCGTCAACGATGGCAATGGGCGCTACTACGAGCCCGGCCCGGAGCGCACCTACATGGTGGGCCTGCAGTGGGATGTCGGTGGCTGAGCGCGGCATGGCGGTGTGCGTGACACCCACGCCAAACCGCACGATGCCATTGGCCGGATCGGTGCCTCCCGAGGTCGCCGCTGGCGATCGCCGCGCCCGTCAGCGGGCCGGCAACCCGCCAATCACCGCAGATGCTGGGTCAACTGCCAGCACCGGTGGGTGTACGCGAACACATACGCCTCCGGTGCGCCGAAGGTCCTGATGACCTCGTCGTCGGCGGAGAACTCGGCCTTGACGAAGTCCGCGCGCATGCGCTCGCCATCGCGCCGGAGGTCCAGCTTCACGTGCGCCATTTCGCCCGGCTCCTTGCCGGGCTCGTCGTAGGTCCAGCGGTAGTCGATCAGGGTCAGCCGGAAGGGCTCGGCGGGCCGGTCCACGCGTTTGGACGGGTCGCGCAGATCGCGCTCTTCCACCGTGGCGGCGCTGTAGGCCGCCCGCACGGCGGCATCGCTCACGATGGTCTCGAAGAAGGCGGCAAACCCGTCCGCCGTGCGCGCGCAGGCTTCCAGCGGAAGCGGTGGGCGGTTGACCGGCGGCATGGCCGTTGCGGCCGGGGTGGTTGCGGTCGGCTTGGCCGGTGGGGCGAGCTGCGCCGGGGCGGCAGGCGGCGAGGCATTGCAGCACTGCGCCAGCAGGGCGAGCACGGTGGCGGTCAACAGGCGTTGCAACATGGATGGCATCCCTTTCCGGTAGGCGTACACGCCAGTAGGCGTGCAAGCGTACTGCACCGGCCTGACGCCGTCGTGTAAACCGAACGCGACCAGGCGACAGCGCGATCAGTCAGGTGTCCTCACGGCGACACCGTGTTCTCCCGCGTCACCCGGCTCAGCGCATCGCTGCTGATCTCGGCAATCGAATGGGTGCCGGTCAAGGTCATCGCCACGCGCATTTCGCGCTCGATCAATCCCAGCAGGTTGTCCACGCCGGCCTGGCCGCCGGCCGCCAGCGCGTAGACGAAGGCACGCCCCAGCAAGACCGCATCGGCGCCGAGCGCCAGCATGCGCACCACGTCCAGGCCGCTGCGGATGCCCGAATCGGCCAGGATCTTCAGCTGGCCCTTCACCGCATCGGCAATCGCCGGCAGCGCGCGCGCACTGGACAGCACGCCGTCGAGCTGGCGCCCGCCATGGTTGGAGACCACGATGCCATCGGCGCCGAAACGCACCGCATCGCGTGCATCGTCCGGGTCCAGGATGCCCTTGATGACCATCGGCCCGGTCCAGAATTCGCGGATCCACTCCAGGTCCTTCCAGGCAATGGAGGGGTCGAAGTTGGCCGCCAGCCAGCCGATGTAGTCCTGCAGCCCGGTGGGGCTGCCGCGATAGGCGGAGATGTTGCCCAGATCGTGCGGCTTGCCGAGCAGGCCCACGTCCCAGGCCCAGCGCGGGTGGGTCACCGCCTGTAGCAGGCGCCGCAGCGACGCGTTGGGCCCGCTCATGCCCGAATGCGCATCGCGGTAGCGCGCGCCCGGCGTAGGCATGTCCACCGTGAACACCAGCGTGGTCACCCCGGCGGCCCTGGCGCGCTCCAGCGCATTGCGCATGAAGCCGCGGTCCTTGAGCACGTAGAGCTGGAACCACATCGGCCGGTCGATGGCCGGCGCCACTTCCTCGATCGGGCACACCGACACCGTGGACAGGGTGAACGGAATACCGCGCGCGGCTGCCGCGCGTGCGGCCTGCACCTCGCCGCGCCGTGCGTACATGCCGGTCAGCCCTACCGGCGCCAGCGCCACCGGCATCGCCAGCGTCTCGCCGAACAGCTCGGTGCCCAGGCTCAGGTCGGACATGTTGCGCAGTACCCGCTGGCGCAGCGCGATATCGGCCAGGTCGGCGACGTTGCGCCGCAAGGTGTGCTCTGCATAGGCGCCGCCATCGATGTAATGGAACAGGAAGGACGGCAGGCGCGCCTGCGCGGCGGCACGGTAATCGGAAGCGGCGGAGATAATCATCGACGGCGACGGCGTGGGGGAGCCACGGAGTGTAAGGCGATCGGCCGGATGCCGGAGGGCGCCGGAACGGTCGGCGCGCGCTGCGGCTCCGCCAGCGGGGGACCTGGGCCGGATGCCGCCAGCGCCTGGACCTTCGTCAGCCCGCCTAACCACGAGCACGCCAGCCCTCCGGACGCGGCGCAGGCCGTGTCTGCGGCCCCGCACTGCGCGGTTTTCCGCAGGCCGACGCAAGGCAGGGCTTGCATTGGCCCGCGCAAACGGGCCACGTCCGGCTTGCCGGATAGGCTGCGCGTGCTCGTTGGCGATACGCCGGAGAAACAGCGCAAGAGGCTGTTGCAAAAAAGATTTTCCTGGCGTCGGAAAGTGTGCCCGGCAACCGTCAGGTTGCCGTCAGGTCTGGCGCGCGACAGCCGACGAAGGTCGTTCGGCGGCCACAGGGTCGCCCGGAAACGCACCGCGCTCCGGTCTGCTGCGGAGCCTGTGATGCCCTTGGTCCAACCCTTGCTGGTGTTGTTCGTCGTGCTGTCCAGTAGTGCCTGGGCGGCGCCCACCCAGGCCGAACTGCCGGGTAGCTGGACCGCCGCCGCGCTCACCGCCGGGTGGCCGGCGCCGCTGCATCAGGGCCGCTGCGCGTCATCGACGCAGGGCAGGGTGGTCATGGATTGCGACCCCGTCGGCACCGCCCCTGGTGGCGGCTGCCTGCCGGTGCAGCGCTGCCAGCGCCTGGCGGTGCCGAGCCTGGCCGAGCAGATCAACGTGGCCTTCAGCAATGCACCCGCCGACAGTCACGATGCCCCGGCGCGCAAGTGCGCCAGGGGCGCGGCGACTGCCTTGACCACTGCCTCGGCCAGCGGCCCGGCTCGCCCGCGTGGCTGCACCGAACGCGCGTGACGGCTCCGGTGCGATAGGCAGGCTGGGCGCCGATACCGGTGCGCGGCACGGCCGGGTGACTGTTCCGCGGCGGCCGGAGACCCGCCGCCATGCCGGCGCGTGGGCACCAGCGCCCGCACCGTGTATGGCCAGTGCACTGGAGCGTGCGGACACGGCCTGTCTGCCGGCGGTGGGGAGTACACGGCATCGCCTGTCAGCGAGCCGTGCCTGCCCGGCACCAGGACGCCGGGCAGGCCGGAGCTCCGCTTACCGCGGCGAAATCTTCGGGTCGTTGCCCACCTGCGGATCGCAGCTGAAAAGGATCATCTTGTCGGTGTCTTCGACGACGAAGGACAGGAAGATCAGGGTGGCGGCGTTGTTGCGATTGATGACCGTCACGCCCCGCCCATCCTCGTCGGCCATGATGGGCTGCACGATCTGGTCCTTCGAATCGCTGGTCAGCACGCTCCTGATCTTGAAGTTCGGCCGGACCTCCTTGGCGAAGGTGTAGCGCATGGCCAGTGGGCTTTGCCCCTTGCAGGCCAGCGCCAGGTCGGGCGAGAAGCTGTAGAAATACTTGCCTGCGCCGGTATTGCCGCCGAAGCCGACGTCGGCAACGGTGAGCGAAATGCAGAGATGGTGTTCTTCGGTCATGACCTGTCCTGTTTCTTGAAGAGCGGGGCATAGAGGGAGATGAACTGTGGGTGGCGGTAGCCCGCCCGATACAGCCACCCAAGCTGTTGCGCGACGGCGGCGCGCTGGCCCAGGTGGATCTGGGCGCGAATCCAGGGGTCCAGCAGGTCCTTGTCGCGGCTGTTGGCCACATCCTTGCCCAGCACGCCAACCGCGTGCTGCCAGGCCTGGCGTGCGTCCTCGGTGCGCCCGGCGGCGGCCAGCCGCTCGCCCTGCCAGATCAGCGCCTGCGCCAGGGTCGAGGCGCCCAGCGTGTCGGCGGGATTGGCGCGATGCAGTGCCTCCAGGCGGGCGACCAGCGCGGCCTGCTGCGCGCTGTCGGCCGGCGTGCTGCCCCCGCGCAGGTGGCTGGTCTTCAGCGCGATGATGGCGTCCAGCCACTGCCACTCCGGCAGCGGTTGGGTCTGTTGCAGTAGGGTGGTCATCAGCTGTTGCGCCTGGCCGAGTTGCTGCTGGGCGCTGCCACGGTGCCCGTCCAGGCCGGCGACCCAGCCCACCTGTGCGTAGGCATGCGCCAGGTCGCGGCGCCACCCAGGGTTGCCCGGTTGCAGCGCCACCAGCGTGCGCAGCATGGCCACGCTGTGCTGCGCATCCTGTTGCGCCTGTGCCAGATGCCCTTGCGCCAGCGCCAGGCTGGAAGTGCGCAGCAGTGCGCCGGCCAGCCGGCGCTGCCAGGCCAGGGCCTCGGGCTGTTCCTGCACCAGGGTGCGCAATAGGGCGATCTCTTCGCGGTAGCCCTGCTCGGCAGGTGCCAGCAGGCCCTGGGTTTCCTGCGCAAGGCTGAGCCAGGACAGGCTGTCGATCAGCTCGTAGCGCACCGACGCCTGCTGCGGCCGGTGGGCCAGCACCTGGCGCTTGAGCGCGATGGAACGCGCGAAGAAGCCGATCGCCGTGTTCGGCTGGCCTTGCGCATTGGCCAGGGTGCCGAAGTTGTTCAGCGCGTAGGACACTTCCAGTTGCCAGCGCGGGTCTTGTGGCGCCGCACGCGCCAGCCACTGCGACTCGGCCAGGTAGCGCGCCCAGTGGCTGCGCGCCAGCGGCAGCTGATTGCGCTGGTAGGCCAGATACCCTAGCCAGTACGCCGCCTGCGCGGCCTCTGCACGCGCATTGACGGTGGCCGGTGCGCCTGCCTGCGCCTGGCCGGCGGTGGCGGCCGCACGCGTGAATGCCACCTGCGCCTCATCCAGCTTGCCTTGGTTCATCAGCACCTCGCCGGCGGTGCGCAAGGCGCCGGCGTGATTGACCAGGTCGCCAAGATGCATGCCGGTGCTGGGCAGGTCTTCCAGATACCGCAAGGCGCGGCTGCCCACGCTTTCGAGCAGTTTGAGGTTGCCGCCGGCGCGCAGTTGCTCGGCCAGCTCGCCCAGCATGTAGCCCACCAGTTGCTGCGCCTGGTCGCGGCGGGCTTCGGCCACCTGCTGCGCCTGGCGGGCCTGCCAACCGAGCAACATCGACGCGCTCGCCAGTAGCACCAGCACCGTCGCTGCGGCCGCATACAGGCCGCGACGCCGGCGTTGCGAGCGCTCGCAGGCATGCAGGAAGGCCCGCTCGGAGGCGTCCAGGTCCTGCGGCATGCGCCGCGCCGCTTCGCGCGCTTCGCTCAGCGGGCGTCCGCTGTTGAGCAGATGATCGCTGCGCCGGTCTTCGGCGGCCCAGCGGTGCGCGGCCAGTTGCAGCCGCTTGCGTGCCTGCAGCAGGCGGCGGTTTTCGTGGATCCATTCGGCTGCACGCGGCCACTGCCGCAGCAGGGCTTCATGCGCCACCGCGAAGCCTGGCTCACCGGCCACCAGCTCGCTGACGCACAGGCGCGCCTGCACCAGGGCATCCACCAACGTGCGCGCGGCGCTGGCATCGGGCAGCGCCGACCACGGTGCACGCCGCGCGGTCACCGCATCGCTGTCGGGGTGGATCACGCTCAGCAGTGCCAGCACCTGGCCCAAGGCGGCCTGCGCATTGGCCGGCAATGCGCCGAAGCTGCGTTCGGCGTGGTGCGCCAGCGCCCCTTCCAGCCCACCCAGGGCGCAATAGGCGGCGAAGGTCAGCAAGCCGTCGTCGCTGCGTTGCGCGTGCAGCGCATGCAACAGGTGCTGCAGCAACGGCAGCGCATCGGGCTGGCGCGCGGTGGCATCGCGCAGCACATCGTCCAGGTGGCTGGCGCTGTCGCGGTCCTGTTCGAAGCGCAGCCCGGCCATGGCCGCGGGCACGCGGATGATCTGGCCGATCTCGCCATCGCGCGGCGGCAGCAGGTCCACATGCCCATCGCCGCGCTTGAGCTCCACGATCTCCGGCACGGCGTCGATCAGGCGCGGGTAGAAGTCGCTGCGCGCCAGCATCAGTACCGCCACCTGCGTGCTGCCGCACAAGGCCTGCAATGCCGCCGCCAGCGCGGCGCGGTCGGCATCGGTGATGCCGGGCGTGGCCACCATCGCTTCGGCATGGTCGATCACCAGCAGCAGATGCCGCTGCGCCGCTGCGCCCTCGCGCGGCGGGGTGGCGTGGCGCATCGCTTCGGCAATGGCTGCATGCAGCGGCGCGGGGCGCTGCAACCAGTCCGGCAGCAGCGCCATCTGCGCCGGCGAGAACACCGCGCGCTGGCCCGGTTCCCATCCGGCGAGCGAGCGCGCCAGGGTGTCCAGCACATCGCCGCCACGGCATTGCGCCAGGTTGCAATACGCCACCGCCAGCGCTTCCAGCCCGTCCAGCCCGCCCGGTTGAGTCAGCAACGGCACCACGCCGGCGCGCAGCAACGAGGTCTTGCCGCAACCGCTGGCGCCACTGATGAGCACCAGCCCGCGCCGGCTGTGCAACTGTGCACGCAGCGCCGCCGCCACCTGCGCAATGGCATGGCTGCGGCCGAAGAACACCTGCGCATGCGCCGGGTCGAAGGCCTGCAGGCCTACATATGGGCTGCCGTGGCTCCAGGTCTGCGTGCCCGGCACCGCGCCACGGTAATCCTGGGGAAACACCACCTTGGGCAGCAGCCGGTACCCGCGCTTGCGGATGGTTTCGATAACGCGTGGCTGCCGGCTGTCGTCGCCGAGCTTGCGGCGCAGCTGGGCGATGGTCTTGTGCACCGGGTTGTCGCCGTAGAAGCTGCCGTGCCAGACCTCGATCAGCAACTGCTCGGCACTGACCACCTCGCCGGCGCGCTCGGCCAGCGCGACCAGCACCTCCATCATGCGCGGCTCCAGCGCAATGGTCTGGCCGTCGTCGATCACCACCAGCCGTTCCGGCTCCACCTGCAGGGCGCCCAGGCGGAAGCGCGGCACCGAGCCAAGTTGCGTGACGCGCTCGCTACGAAGGGGCATTCGGACACCGGTCGTACAACTGGAAGGGGCCTCGACGATCGCCAACAGGCGCAGCCAGGCACGGCACGGCAGGGACGGCAACGTAGCATAGCCGGCGCTGCCGGACTTCGATTGGATTCGCTGTTCGTGGCGGCGTGGGCGGGCGATGGTGTCAGCTGTCACGCGCGTCCATACAGCAGCGTGTGTTGCGCCTCAGGCTGTTTCGCATGCGCCACACGCTCTAAGATGCCGCCAGCATCTTGCTGACCAGGAGTCCACGTTGATTATCCATCCCAAAGTGCGCGGCTTCATCTGCACCACCACGCATCCGCTCGGTTGCGAGCGCAATGTGCTCGAACAGATCGCCGCCACCCGCGCGCGCGGCGTGCGTACCGACGGCCCGAAGAAGGTACTGGTGATCGGCGCCTCCAGCGGCTACGGCCTGGCCTCGCGCATCACCGCCGCGTCCGGCTTCGGCGCCGACACGCTGGGCGTGTTCTTCGAAAAACCCGGCAGCCCCAGCAAGGCCGGCACGGCCGGCTGGTACAACTCGGCCGCCTTCGACAAACATGCCAAGGCCGCAGGCCTGTACAGCAAGTCGATCAACGGCGATGCGTTCTCCGATGCGGCGCGCGCGAAGGTGATCGAGCTAATCAAGACCGAGATGGGCGGCCAGGTGGACCTGGTGGTGTATTCGCTGGCCTCGCCGGTGCGCAAGCTGCCGGGCAGCGGTGAAGTGAAGCGTTCGGCGCTCAAGCCGATCGGCGACACCTATACCGCCACCGCCATCGACACCAACAAGGACACCATCATCCAGGCCTCGATCGAGCCGGCCAGCGCGCAGGAGATCGAAGACACCATCACCGTGATGGGCGGGCAGGATTGGGAACTGTGGATTGACGCGCTGGACGGCGCCGGCGTGCTCGCCGACGGCGCGCGCAGCGTGGCCTTCAGCTATATCGGTACCGAGATCACCTGGCCGATCTACTGGCATGGCGCGCTCGGCAAGGCCAAGGTGGACCTGGACCACACCGCGCAGCGCTTGCACGCGCGCCTGGCCACCCATGGTGGCGGCGCCAACGTGGCGGTGCTCAAGTCGGTGGTGACCCAGGCCAGCGCGGCCATCCCGGTGATGCCGCTGTACATCTCCATGGTCTACAAGATCATGAAAGAGAAGAACTTGCACGAAGGCACCATCGAGCAGCTGGACCGCCTGTTCCGCGAGCGCCTGTACCGCGAAGACGGCCAGCCGGCCGAGGTGGACGACGAAAACCGCCTGCGCCTGGACGACTGGGAACTACGCGACGACGTGCAGGACGCCTGCAAGGCACTGTGGCCGCAGGTCACCACCGAGAACCTGTTCCAGCTCACCGACTACGCCGGCTACAAGCACGAGTTCCTCAAGCTGTTCGGCTTCGAGCGCAGCGATGTGGATTACGACGCCGATGTGGAGACGGACGTGAGGTTCGATTGCATCGAGCTGGGGTGAATCGGGAGTCGGGAATGGGGAATCGGGAATCGGGAATCGGGAATCGGGAATCGGGAATCGGGAATCGGGAATCGGGAATCGGGAATCGCAACAGCGGTTGCTGCGCGCTTTGAGTTCCCCGACCCAATGCGGTTGAGAGCGGCCGGCAGAGCATGCCGGCCGTTGTGGATGGCGCAACGTCGCGCGGACGTGCCCTCATCCGCCCCTCGGGCACCTTCTCACGAGGGGAGAAGGCAGTAGCCTGCAGTTGCTTGCCATCACGCAACCAACCAACGCCCCCGGCATTCGCCGCTTTTACGATTCCCGATTCCCGATTCCTGATTCCTGATTCCCAAGCGCGTCAGCGCTTCACATCGAACCGCGCATCGCCCATGCAGGCCTGCACATCGGCCACCGACAGCGGGTTGAAATCGCCGGGAATCGAGTGCTTCAGGCACCCGGCCGCCAGGCCGAAGCGCACCGTGTCCTGCAGCGGCCAGCTTTCGATCAGGCCGTGTAGCACGCCGGCGGCAAACGCGTCGCCACCGCCGATACGGTCGATGATGCGGGTGAGTTCCTCGCTGGGCGCACGCGCCACCGCGCCTTCGCGCGGCACCAGCATCGCGCCCAGGCTGTGGTGGTCCACGGTATGCGCCACGCGCTGCGTGCAGGCCATCAATTGCAGCTGCGGGAATGCGGCAAACGCCTGTTGCGCGGCCGCTTCCACGCGCGCTTCCAGCGTGTCCTGCGGGAACTCGCCGCCCAGCACCACGCCAATGTCGCGGTAGTCGGCAAACACCACATCCGCACAGGCAAACAGCTGGTGCAGGATGCCGCGCGCATCGCCCTGCCAGCGCTGCCACAGTTTGGGCCGGTAGTTGCCGTCGAAGGACACCTTGACCCCGGCCGTACGCGCGGCGCGCGCGGCCGCCAGCGTGGCTTGCGCCACCTCCGCACCCAGGGCCGGGCTTACCCCGGAGAGGTGCAGCCATTGCACGCCTTCCAGCAGCGCCGGCCAGTCGTAGGCGTCGGCGGGCGCCAGCGCAAAGGCCGAATCGGCGCGGTCGTAGACCACTTCGCTGGGGCGATGGATCGCCCCGGTGGTCAGGAAGTACAGGCCCATGCGGCCCTCCACCCGCCGCACATGGCGGGTATCGACAGCATGGCGGCGCAGTTCGCCAAGCACCGCCGCGCCCAGCGGGTTGTCGGCCACCGTGCTCACCATGGCCACCTCATGGCCGAAGTGCGCCAGCGACACGCCGACGTTGGCCTCGGCACCACCGCAGTGCACGTCCAGTCGCGGCTGCTGCAAGAGCAGCGCGTGACCAGGCGCCCCCAGGCGCAACAACAACTCACCAAAACACAGGATGCGGGCACGATTCATGCGGGAATTACCTCGGCTGTGTGGTGCGTCACGGGGTGGGGAAACCGCAGCGCGTTACGATGACCATCGGTGTCATTCTAGCCCTCCCTGAAGACCGCCGGACAGGCCCAGCATGCAACGTGACGTGGCCGCCTGCGCGCCATCTTGGCGAAATCCGGACGCTTTTGTGCTGCGCTGCAAGATGTTGAACAGCGGTTCAGCTGGTAACGTCTTTTTGACCAGCGGTGTCATTGCCGCTCACATGCCCATATTTCACATTGTTCATGGACCCTTGGGAGGGGAGGACATGCAATTTCGGACCACCAGCCGGAAGACACCGGTTACCTTGCTGGCTTTGTCGATCGGCCTGGCGCTGAGCGGCCACGCACTCGCACAAGATGCCGCCTCGCCACCTGCCGAGCCTGCCGTGAACCTGGACACCGTCACGGTGACCGGTTACCGCGCCAGCGTGGAGAAGGCGCTGGACATCAAGCGCGGCGAAGCCGGCGTCGTGGATGCCATCGTCGCCGAAGACATAGGCAAGTTCCCGGATCTCAACCTGGGCGAGTCGCTGCAGCGCATTCCCGGCGTGGTGATTACCCGTGAAGCGGGCGAAGGCCGCGCCATCTCGGTGCGCGGCTTGGGCCCGGAGTTCACCCGCGTGCGCATCAATGGCATGGAAGCGCTCACCACCGTGGGCGCCGGCGACCAGAGCGGCGGTACCAACCGCGGCCGTGGTTTCGACTTCAACGTGTTCGCCTCGGACCTGTTCTCGCAACTGATCGCGCGCAAGACCGCCTCGGCCGACGTGGAAGAAGGCTCGCTCGGCGCCACGGTGGACCTGCGCACCGCGCGCCCGTTCGACTACAACGGTTTCACCTTCGCCGCCAGCGGCCAGGCCGCCTATAACGCCATGGCCGAAAAGGCCAACCCGCGCGTGGCCGCATTGATCGCCAACACCTGGGCCGACAACACCTTCGGCGCCCTGCTGTCGGTGGCCTTCACCGAACGCGAAGTGCTGGAAGAAGGCGCCAACACCGGCCGCTGGGCCAACGGCACCAGCAACGGTGGCTTCAATGCCGCTTCACCGTTCGCTGCCGCGCGTTCGGCCGATGTCTACCACCCGCGCTTCCCGCGCTACACCCAGCAGATCCACGACCAGCAGCGCCTGGGCGTGACCGGCGCGCTGCAGTGGAAGCCCACCGATCGCACCACGCTGTCGCTGGACATGCTGTACTCCAAGATCGATGCCAAGCGCGACGAGCACTACATCGAAGCGATCTCCTTCAGCCGCAACCGCGACGGGCTGACCCCGCGCCGTGCAGTGCGCGACGGCAAGCCGGGCACCATCGTGCGCAACGGCGAGATCCGCAACAACGCGCTGGTCTATGGCGAATTCGACAACGTCGATATCCGCTCGGAAAACCGCCACGACGAGTGGAACACCGAGTTCAAGCAGATCAGCTTCGATGTGGAGCATCGCTTCAACGATGCCTTCAGCATGAACGCCCGTGTCGGTACCTCGCGCTCGGCGCACGAGAACCCGGTGCAGACCACCATCATCATGGACAAGTACGACGTCGACGGGTACAGCTACGACTACCGTGGCAACAGCCGCGCGCCGGTGCTGAACTATGGCATCAATCCCACCGATCCCACCGGTTGGGAACTGGCGGAAATCCGCCTGCGTCCGCAGTCGGTGGACAACGATTTCGACACCGGCCAGATCGACTTCAACTGGAACATCAGTCCCGGCTTCCGCCTCAAGGGCGGCGTATTGGCCAAGAACTACAGCTTCAGCACGGTCGAGTTGCGCCGCGCCAACGAGCTGGCCGTGCCCAACTTCGCCAACGGCAGCACCATCGTGCCGGTGGGCCTGACCGAACAGGCCGGCCTCAAGGGCATCAGCGGCAATCCCGCCAACTGGGTGGTGCCCAATCTGGACGCGGTGGCCAACCAGTTCGGCATCTACAGCAACAGCGGCACCTTTGCCGTCGCCCCGCGCGTCAACAACAGCCGCAGCGTCGAAGAGAAGGATCGCGGCGTATGGTTGATGGGCGAGTTCTCCACCGACCTGGGGCCCATCCCGCTGTCGGGTAATTTCGGCGTGCGCTATGTGGAGACCGAGCAGGCATCCACCGGCTTTGCGTTGATCAACAACCTTCCCACGCTGACCACGGTGGGGCGCAAGTACGACAACACGCTGCCCTCGTTCAACCTGGTCGCCGAGCTGGCGCCAGACCTGCTGCTGCGCCTGGGCGCGGCCAAGGTCATGAGCCGTCCTGGGCTGGGCAGCCTGACCCCGGGCGTCACCGTGGCCGTGGCCGGCGGTGCGCGCACCGTGGCCGGCGGCAACCCGGACCTGGACCCCATCGAAGCCACCAACGTCGATCTCGGCCTGGAGTGGTACTTCGACGAAGGCGCCATGCTGGGCGTTGGCGTGTTCTACAAGGACATCGAAAGCTTCATCCAGACCGCGCGCGAAGTGCGCCCGTACTCCAGCAGCGGCCTGCCGGCCGCGTTGCTGGACGGCACCGGCGCCAGCGTCAACGACGACTTCGCCTTCAGTATTCCGCTCAACACCCCGGGCGGCGAGTTGAAGGGCGTGGAAGCCAACTACACCCAGCCCTTCACCTTCCTGCCGGGCAAGTGGGCCAACCTGGGCGTGCAGCTCAACTACACCTGGGTGGATTCGCAGATCCAGTACCTGGCCAGCAGTGGCGCGCCGGTGATGAAGAACGACCTGCTCGGCCTGTCGCGTTCGTCGTGGAACGCCACGCTGTTCTACGAAGGCGACACCTTCGCAGGTCGCGTGTCGGCCACCAATCGCGACGACTACCTCACCCAGGCACCGGGTGCGGAAGCCGGCTTCAACGTCGATGGCGTGCATGGCATGACCGGCACCACCATGATCGACGCCTCGCTGCGCTACAAGATCAGCAAGCAGCTGGAGCTGAGCCTGGAAGGCATCAACCTCACCAACGAAGCCCAGGACGAGTGGGTGTCCTCGCCGCGCGCCGGCCAGCTGCCGCTGCAGTACGGCGAAACCGGACGGCAATACCTGCTGGGCCTGCGTTACAAGTACTAAACCGCTGTCTGCCCGCTGCGCGCACGCGCAGCGGGCACTCTTCGCGGCGGCCGCTTCCACGCACTATCCACCCAGGAAATCGGCAAGGACGTGATCCTCATCGCGCAACCAGGTGTCTCCTTGTGCGCACGCTGCCCACGGCCTGCAGAATCAACGGCCGCTGTATGCCAACCGCGACGGCAAGGTCTTGACCGAGGACATGCAGGTGCGCGACGAATGCTGCGTTGGCTACGCCTGGCACGGTACTTGGCCGGACAAGCTGTTGAAGGAAGACATCCCGAAGTGGCGTACTGCCAACTGTCTGTGAGGAAATCCCGCCGCGCGGCGCCCCCGCGCGGCGACGTCTTTTGAAGTGAGGTAAGCGTGCTGAAGCGTTTGATGGGTGTGGTGTGTCTGATCGCGTTGCCGGCAAGCGCGGCGTCTGTGGCTGCACAGGAACTGCTGTTCCGCGTGTCCGCCGATCGCAGCCTGCAGGCCGATGTGGCCCGCGGCGACGGCGTGCCCAACTTCCGCGACAAGATCACCCTGGTGCCCACCGGCAAACGCGGCAACGCCATCGAATGGGCCGACGACGGCGTGCTGTCGTGGAATGCGCCCGGCAACCTCTACACCCAGCGCGGCACGCTCGGCTTCTTCTGGCGTTCGCGCTACCCGGTGGGCGAAGCGCCGTTCGTGATCTTCCGCGTCGGCTACGCCGACCACACCAGCTGGGACATGGCCTGGCTGCGCATCGACTGGAATGGCCACGGCTTCGATGCCTTCGTCACCGACGCCAACCTTGCGCGCACCCGCGTCTCGTTCAAGCTGGATAAAAATCCCGCTGCCAGTGACTGGACGCATATCGCCTTCGCCTGGGATGAAACCCGCGGCGTGCGCCTGTATGTGGACGGCAAGGAGGCCGCACGCGTGGACTGCGGTGCGCCCTGCGCCAACGGTGGCGCGCTCGACTTCGATGCCGCACTCGACCAGTTCGGCCTGGCCGGCCGGGTGATGTCGCCGCACCAGGTGCAGAGCCGCTACAACTTCCTGCGCGGCAGCGACTTCGACGAACTCCGCATCTACGACCGCATGCTCGATGGGGCAGGTGCCAGCGCGCTCGCCCGCCTGCAGGAGCCCACCAGCGCTGAAGCACCCACTGGCGACGCGCAACACGCCGCCTTCCTGCACCGCTACGGCTGGGACAACGGCCACGCACCGCCCGCACTTACCGCACCGGTCACCCGCATCCGCAAGGTGGAGTTCACCGACGCGCGCGACCTCAAGCAATGGATGTGGAAGGCCACCGATGGCATCGCCGAAACCACCTGGCCCGGCGTCTACAACCGCTCGCGCCTGCCGGGCCGCGACGACTACTTCCAGCTGCCCGACTGGAACACCTACGTCGAAGGCGGCAAGGCGCTGGACCTCACACTGCCGGACGAACCCTTCAACCGTATCGAACTACGCGGCGCCGCCTATGGCCAGGCCAGCTACACCGCGCCGACTGCCGCAGGTACAACCGCGCAGGCGCAGCCATTGTTCGCACGCAGCCAGGGCGTGGTGCGCAGCGTGGACCAGTTCCCCGAGCGGCGCGGCGGCACGCTGCGCTTTGCCAACACCGCGCAGGAAACCCCCATCCAGGAAATCTGGGCCTACAACGTGTAGCCGGGCGCCGTGCCCAAAGGCAGTGCGCAACTCAGCTACACCGTGCGCAGCGACATCCAGCCCGACTACGACAACCTCGCACCGCTGCGCGATGTCATCGCCGGCCGCTACCCGCCGGGCGAGCGCCAGACCGTGATCGCGCTGCCCACCAAGGCGCCGGCCCGCAAGCGCCCCAGCGACAAAACCGCAGCAAGCGCGCAGCAGCCCATCGTGCATATCCTGGTGCCGTCCAGCCTGGGCAACCCGCCGCCGGATCAAGCGCTGATGCGCAGCTGGTCCTACGGCTGGGAAAACATGCACGACGGCCTGGATGGCATCGCCATCACCCTGCCGGCGCTCAACTTGCCGGCCACCCACAACGGCAGCATCCCGCTCAACATCCGCATCAAGGACCCCATCTGGCCCGCGCGCGACATGATCGACGTCTCGGTCGCCGTCGCCCCCGGCCAGGCCCGCACCCTGTGGCTGGACCTGCGCGACAGAATCCTCAGCAACGACAGCCTGATGCTCAGCATCGCCGCCGCCGCGCCCGGCTTTGACGCCAACGCGCTCGACGGCACCCAGCTGCAGTTGGTGTTCAAGCCGCGCAATGAGGCCATCAAAGAGCACGTCGCCGACCGCTTCAACCAGGTCAAGGACAACTGGGGCTTTCTGGTGGAAGAACACACCACCTCCAAGCGCCAGCTGCTCTACAAGCGCCTGGATGCCGACATTACCGACCTGCTGCGCGTGGACCCCGATCACGCACTCGGCCGCCAGTACTGGAACGACATCAGCTACGCCAACCAGGGCACGTTGCCTGTCGAGATGCCCAGCGTGCCCAAGGGCGTGCCCGCCTGGGCGTTCTGGCAGCTGCAAGACCTCAGCGCCACCCGCCGCTACATCCGCTGGTGGATCGAGCAGCGCCAGGTGGCCTACGGCGATTTCGGCGGCGGCATCTCCGATGATTCGGACCTGGTGCAGCAATGGCCCGGCGTCGCCCTGATGGGTGTGGACCCGGACATGCTCAACGCCTCCATGCTGGCGCTGTCCGATGCCAACTACCGCAACGGCATGTTCACCAACGGCCTGTCCACCATCGAAACCGACGAGCTGCACTCGTATGAGGAGGGCATCAACCTCAACAGCGCCCTGCTGTATCTCAACTGGGGCGACCCGCGCACCGTCGAGCGCCTGATGGAAACCGTCAAAGCCTTCGACACCATCATCCAGGTCAACCCGCAAGGCCACCTGCTGTTCGCCAGCAACTGGTTCGGCGGCCGCAAGGTCTACCGCGAGCCCAACTGGCAATGGCAAAAACCGTACTCCTTCCCCATCGTGCACCCGGCCATCCTGCTGGGCGGCTATAACGCCGACCCCAACAGCCGCCGCATCGTCACGGGATTAGCCGACGGCTACCTCGCCCACGCCTACACCAACGCCAAGGGCAACTGGGCTCTGCCCAACGAGATCAACTGGCAAACTGGCAAGACCCGCGGCGGCGAACTGTTCGAAGGCAGCGGCGGCGCTGACACCTTGCACACCTTCTGGGCCGCCTACCGCTTCACTGGCGATGCGCGTTATCTCAAGCCGATCGACTACCGCGTCGCCAACAGCGGCCCCAACGGTCTCTCCCTGCTCAACGAAAACTTCCTCGACGTCATGGGCAAGCGCAGCGACTGGAGCGGCAAGCTCATCGACGCCGCCAACAAGGACGACGGCAGCGCTCCGGACTTCCCACACCACGTGGCCTGGGAACAAACCGGCAACCTCGAGTATCTCGCCGCCATCTACCGCAGCGAGGCACGCGAGAAACTGCAGAACTTCTACATGAACACCGAAGGCCACTGGTGGAGCGACCGCGTGGAATCCCCCACGGTCAACCTGCAACGCGCACGCCTGGGCGGCGTGGCCCTCAAGCGCAACCAGACCTACCCCGGCCACACCGTGAGCTGGCGCTTCAACGACCCGGAGGCCGCCACCCAAGTGGCCATCGCCATCCCGGCACCCCGGCAAGACCGCTTCACCGTCATTGCCTACAACACCTCCAACAAAGCGCAGCGCGCCAGCATGACCGGCTGGAACGTCGCCTCAGGCCAATGGCGCATCACCCAAGGCGTAAGCAAAGGCAATGACGGCAAGCTCGACACCAACGCCAAGACGCAAGAGGTCGCTTTCGAAAAAAGCGCGGCCATCGACATCGACTTCCCCCCAGGCCGCACCACCGTCCTGCAGCTCGAACGCATTGCCGAAGCAAGTCCCGTCGAACTGCGCCCGGACCTTGGCATCGGCCACGGCGAGGTGCGCGTGACTGCAGATACCATTGAAGTGACCGTGCATAGCTTGGGCCACGCCGATGCGCCGGCCGGGTTTGTGGTGCTGGAGGATGGGCGAGGGAAGGAGCTGGCACGGACGGCGTTTCCGGCGCTTGCCGCACCGCGCGATCTGCAGCCGATCACCACCCAGGTACGCCTGCCGCTAGCCAACGCGGAAAATCTAAAAACTGCACACTTGCGCGTGTTAACCGAAGGCAACGTCCCAGAGATCACCGACCTCAACAATAAACTCGCACTACCCACCCCAGCCAAGCCGAAAACCGAAAAAAAAACACTAACCCAACACACCAATCCCTTCTCCCGCGCGCGGGAGAAGGTGCCCGAAGGGCGGATGAGGGAAAAGCCGACAAAACCAGCGATCAGCCGCGCAAGCGCATTGACGCAACCCAAAAACTCGGCGAGGATAAAAACACGCAGCACGTAACGCAGCCGCAAAGTCACACATTTCTTCAGGGGGAAGAAACAATGTTGAGCAAGGCAGGGAGCATCGTGGCACTGACTGTGGCTGCACTGGGTTTGTTTACCGCATCCGCGCAGGCGCGCGTCAGGGCCGCCGGCACGCACCGCAACACCAGTCACGGCTGTCACTACCGCGCAGGCCACGGCGCCTTGCATAAGAACAGCCGCTATTGACCAAGAGGGCCGCTATTTGGGGATTAGTTGTCTCCGTCCCTCTGTTTCTGAGATCTTGACCGCTACAGAGAGCGAGCAGCACAACATTTCGCTCGGCGGGCTCGCACTTGTGCCAGGCACTCGGGGCCTAACAACTCAATCAAGCCGAACTGGCTTCGCCAGCGGCTTATCTCGGACGTTGTCCTTCTTTGGAGATACAGGCATGTCGGCAATGATCCCAAACCCAAATGAGCCAGTGCTGCCGGCACTACCTGCGACAGTTCTACCTGCAATTGCGGCACTTACGGCTTCGCTTGGCATCCCGAGAACGGTGCTGGCAAGTGACGAGGAGATTGCATACGCATGGCGAGATTTGCCGCGAGAGCTTCGCGAAATCCCGGGTGAGCTTCGTGATGCGCTAATTGCGCGTATGTGCGTCGCAGTGAGCACCGGACTGTTCGACGGTGCGATCAACTATGCATGGAATGCCGCGATAATTCAGTTGAGGAACAAGGTCAAGAACTTTGGGTTGCCGATAGTTGCGCAGATCTTGCAAACCGATTTTGAAGAGAAGCACCTGCTAGAGCTTCAGGACAGTCGCCTACTAGATCTTTGTCTTAAGCTCAATCTTATCGCTGAGGACGGGTTCTTCTTTCTCGATCAGTGTCGTGACGTCAGGAACAACTACTCTGCCGCTCATCCAACCATTGGCTCGGTTAACGATAGAGAATTCGTTACCTTCCTAAATAGATGTGTGCGTTACGCGCTTGCCGATACGTCTTCACCGCGTGGCGTAGATATCGGCGCGTTTATCACGACCATAAAAGGCGCTAGATTCACGTCCAACCAGTTCGGGATCTGGGTGCAGCGCCTCAATGACACTCATGATGCCCAACGGCAGCTTCTTGTGGGCATGGTTCACGGTATTTACTGCGACCCAAATGCTTCCGAACCATCGAGGCTAAATTCTCTTGACATCTGCGAGAGTCTAAAGGCCACGTTCAATGCAGCCACGCGTTCCGATCTAGTCAATAAGCACAGTGAGTACGCAGCCAAAGGCGACGAGCCACGGCACACCGCATCAGTCCAATTCTTCGAAAAGCTCGGTTTGCTTGCGCTCCTTAACGAGTCGGAGCAACACGCTGTTTTCTTTCGCGCCACCGAGCGCCTATTGAATGCCCACAACGGAATAAACAACTTCTACAACGAGCCTCCCTTCGCAGAGCGCCTCTACGAAATTTCGCAGCAAGGCGCGGTTCCGGAGACGGTTCAGGAACACTTCGTCCAAACGATCTCCTGCTGCTACGTTGGTAACGGCTACGGCGTTTCGTGGGCTGCTGCCGCAACTTACGAGAAGCTTATCCAGTCGTTTTCTCCTAGGGAGGTCGCCACCATGGTTAGGCTGGCATCCTTAAATCAAACGGTCCTTGGTCGCCGTGTCGCTAGCCTTCCTTCATGTCGGCAACGGCTCAAGCAAGCTCTGCAACTGATTGACCCTGCGAGCGTGCCGAGCGGTGCTAAAGCCTGGTACGACTACTTTACGGCGTAGCAAGTCTAGCAATTCGTTCAAGCCGATGCGGCGGAAAACGGGGTGGCGGAAAACGGGGTCAGGTTCACTTCTTGAGGTACGTGTGCCATATAAAAGCGAAAAAATCGGCCCATGAGAAATTAATAAGTCAGCCTGAAACCGTTCCTCGATCCAACCTTGTCACGAATCTTTTTGCAGTTCGTCACCTTTGTTCGTCGGTTAATTACTAGGAGCTTTAGTCATGAGCACTGCTCTCGTCGTCATTGCAATCCTTGCTGTTACAATAGTCCTACTGTGTCATTAAATGCGAAGGTGCGGAGACATCGTTCCAAGTAGTGTCACTGCGATTTCTACGGCGATTGTCCAGCGAAGCGTC
>NZ_MDED01000041.1 GCF_002939885.1 Xanthomonas cucurbitae | reverse complement strand
AGGCTCATCAAGCAAAAAAGGGAACGTGTTGAACACGTTCCCTTTTTACTGGATCAGCTCCCCTCGGGGCTTAACTGACTGGCATTGCGGCACTGCCGGGGTTTTTTTGTGCGTTGTCGGCCACGCAGGCGATGCAACAACATGCCTGCATCGAGACACGTGGCTGCAACCGACAGCGTTGGTGCGTATGTCCTGCGGTTGCTCGCATGACGGCCTACAACTGCACCGGCAGCGCGCGCCCGGGGGCCAGCAGGCGTTCGATCAGAGCTACCAGGCCGGGCGGCTCCACCGGCTTGCCCATGTGCGCATCGAAACCGGCGACCACCGCCCGGTCGCGGTCCTCGTCGCGCACATAGGCGGTGAGCGCAATCGCTGGCAGATGCCGATGCAGCGGCGCCAGTCCGCCACGCAGGCTGCGAATCAGGTCGTAGCCATCGCGTTGCGGCATGGCGATATCGCTGACTAGTACATCGAAGCAGGCATCGGCCAGGTGACGTTCGGCCAGGTCCACCGTGCCCGCAGCCTGCACCTGTGCGCCGGCTTGCTGCAGAAAGTGCAAGACCGCGTCGCGGGAATCCTGATCATCGTCCACCAGCAGTATGCGCACGCCGCGCAGGCGATCATGGCAGTCGGCCGACGACGCGCCGGGCGCCGCCGGTGTTGCCGAGGCCGGGCGCAGATCGGTGACGCCATGCTGGAATGGCAGCACGACCGTAAAGACCGAGCCCTGGCCTTCGCCCGCACTGGACGCACCCAGGCTGCCGCCATGCAGGTCCACCAGTTGTCGCGAGATCGACAAACCCAATCCCAGTCCGCCGACACGGCGCGTGGTGCCGGCGTCGGCTTGCCGAAAGCGATCGAAGACATGCGGCAGGAAATCGGGCGCGATGCCGATGCCGGTGTCGTGCACGCACAGCCGCAGCCCGCCGTCCTCGACATCGAGTACCACCCGCACCGAGCCACCGGCAGCGGTGAATT
Organism: Xanthomonas cucurbitae; assembly: GCF_002939885.1. Taxonomy (GTDB): domain Bacteria; phylum Pseudomonadota; class Gammaproteobacteria; order Xanthomonadales; family Xanthomonadaceae; genus Xanthomonas; species Xanthomonas cucurbitae. Next base: position 26,235 of record NZ_MDED01000041.1, on the reverse strand, counting down.
TGAGCGCGTTGCTGAGCAGGTTGGTCAGCACCTGTTGCAGCCGCCCGGCATCGCCGAAGAACCACAGTTCGCAGCCGGCCGGCGCATCCAGCTCCAGCGTGATCTCGCGCGCCAGCGCGGCCGGCTGCATCAGCTCCACCGCACTGCGTGCCAGGTTGGCGATGTCGAAATGCTCGGCATGCAGGCGCAGCTTGCCCGAGAGGATGGCACTCATGTCCAGCAGGTCGTCGATGATCTGGGTCTGCCCGCGCGCACTGCGCTCGATGATGGCCAGGCCATTGCCCAGCTTGGTCGATTCCATCGCCTGCGACTGCATCAGCCGCGACCACCCCAGGATTGCGTTGAGCGGCGTGCGCAATTCGTGGCTGAGCGTAGCCAGGAACTCGTCCTTGACCCGGTTGGCATGCTCGGCCTGATTACGGGCGGCGGTCTCCGCCTGCAACGATTGCTTGAGCTTGGCGTCCACGCGGGCGCGCTCGATGACGATGCCGGCCAGGTGCGATGCCGAGCGGGCCATGGCCTGCTCGCGCAGCGAGGACAGATGGGGGCGGTCGTAATAGATGTTGAGGGTGCCCAGCACCTGGCCGTTGCTGGCCAAAATCGGCGTGACGCAACACGCAGCGATCCCCAGCGTTGTGGAAATCGCATGCTGGCGGCTGAAGCCGGGGTCGGCCTGGATGTCGGCGCAGATGACTTGCCGGCCCAGATGCGCCGAGCGCGCGCAGGGCGGCCCATCCGCAGCAATCGGCACTGCATCGAACGGGCCAGGATGCGCGTGCGGAAAATGCACGGCCGACCCGAACCGCAAGCTGTGGCGAACCTCGTCGCGCACCATCACCGAGCAGTACAGCGCAATCTCGCCGCGCGCCTCCACGCTCTGCGCAATGGCATCCAGCACCACCCGCAGCGGCGCGCCGGTGGTAATCAGGCTCAGGATCGCGCGGTCGGACGCCGTGGCGTCTTCGACAAGCTTGCGCTCGGAGATGTCGGTCAGCGAGCCGATGTGGCCGAGAAACCGACCGTCGCTGGCGCAATGCGGCGATGCGTGGTCGATGCACCACCGATACTGCCCGTCGTGACGGCGCACCCGATACTCGGCGACGAATTCGCCACGTTGCTCCAGCGCCTGGGCAAATGTCTGGCGCACCCGCACGGCATCGTCCGGGTGGACCACATCCCACCACCCCTGCTCCAATGCCTGGTCCTCGCCCTGGCCGGTGAAGTGGTACCACCGTGGATTCCAGTACACGCAATCGCCTTGCGCGTCGGCCATCCAGATCATCGCCGGCACGGTCTCGCACAGCGCGCGGAAACGGATCTCGCTCTCACGCAGTTGCTGTTCGACGGCGCGACGGTCGTGGATGTCGGTGTAGGTGCCGATCCACTCGCTGATGCCGCCGTCGTCGCCACGTACCGGCAGGGCGCGTGCCAGATGCCAGCGCGCCTGGCCGTCGCGGCCGTGCAATTCACATTCGACCTCGTACGCGCGCTCATGCTGCAAGGCCTGCCGCCATGTCTGCACCGACCGTTGCAGGCCATGGGCGGTATGCGCCTGCTGCCACGCATCCGCCGTGCTGGCCGCCGGATCCAGGCCGGTGTACTCGTACCAGCGCTGATTGAAATAATGCGGCTGCCCATCCGGCCCGGCGATGAAGATGATCTGCGGCAGCGTGTCGGCCAACCGACGCAGGCGCGCCTCGCTCGCGGCCAGCTGCTGTTGTGCCCTGGCGCGCTGCATCGATTCCCAGCAACGCGCAGCGACCAGTCGCACCAGTTCGATGTCGGTGGACAGCCAGTGCCGTGGCGTGCGCTGGTGGACGCCGACGGCCGCGACCAGCCGCCCGTGCTTGTGCAACGGAATCGCCAGCGATGCGCGCAGACCGGAGCGCCGGTACTGTTCGAGCATGGACGCCGGCGCACCCGGCGCCAGCAAGTCGGTGGAGACCCAGGGACGGTTTTCCAGCAGCGCATCGCGCAGGCCGTGCACCGCCTCCAACGGAAAGTCACCTTGCGCGCCCGACACGTCCTGCGCCTGGTCGCCGATCACATGCATGCTGCTGCCGTCGGCGGCGGCCAGCCCGAATGCGCAGCGGCTGGCCTGCAGATGGTCTGCCAGCAGACGCATGCTGGCATCGACGATCAGGCCAGGATCGGAGACGTGCTGCAACGCATCTTCAAGTGCCAGCAGGAAGCTGTCACGGCTTTCGATGCGCCGCTGCGCGGTCACGTCGAAGCCGTGCAACAGGATCGCAGCGATGCGGCCATCGCTGTCTCGCATCGGTTGGTACAGGAAATCCACGATGGCTTCTTCGAGCGCACTGCCAGGCGTACGCCGCAGGTAGGCCTTCATCGATTCGCCAATGAAGGGTTGGCCGCTGCGCCACACCTCGTCGAGCAGGTCCGGATAACCTTGATCGATGATCTCCGGAATCGCCTCCAGCAAGGGCCGCCCCAGCAGCGGCCGTTCACCGACCATGTCGCGAAAGCGCTGGTTGATGCGTTCGATGACATAGTCGGGGCCGCGCAGCACGGCCATGAACGCGGGAGATTGCGCCAGCGCCCTCGCCCGCGAGGTCGCGGCCACCTCGGCACGATCGACGGTGCTGTCAGCGCACGCCGGGGGCATGCCGTCCGCCGCCACGGGGGCGACGTAGAGCGCGCCTACCTGGCGGTCGCCCTCAAACACCGGGCTGCACGACCAGCGCGATAGATCCGCAAGCGGGCAGGCATCGCCAGCCCCGCCATGGGTGACGGCAATGACCGGCAGTTGTGCCAATGGCTGCCCGAAGGCCGCAGGATGCCAGCCACCCAGCAGCGCAATGCAGGCATCGTTATAGATGCAGCGCGCGTCCTCGCCCCAGACCAACACCATCGGATGCCGCGCATGCAGGCACACCGAGAGCGTGGTGCGCAACGCCGCCATCTCGCGTAGCGACGTGTCGGCGACATCGTCGGCCAGCAGCAACAAGCCGGCCGTCTCGCTCGCCTGGGGCAGCAGCCCCGCAAACGCCGCTGCGATCTCCATCCGGCGACCCACCCATGATTCTTCGTTGCCAGGATTCTAGTGGCAACCTGGCCGAACGCGCGCTCAGCCGTTGTTGCCGCTCGCTTGCCGCGCGCGCGACAACGCGGCAACCAGTTCGCTGGCGAGATAAGGCTTGGTGAGAATGACCCCGCGCTCGAAGCCACCCGGGATGCTGCCGCGGGCCACGCCGGTGGCCAGCACAAACGGAATGCCGCGCTCGGACAGCAGCCGCGCCACCGGCTCACTGGTTTCGCCGTTGGCCAGCCGGTAATCCAGCACCGCCATATCAGGCGCATTGGTTCGGATCAGCTGCATGGCTTCTTCGACGTGACCGACCGGACCGACCACGATCGCGCCGGCATGGACGAGCTGCAGATCGAGCAGCATGGCATTCATGTCATCGTTTTCGACCACGAGCACTCGAACTTCATGCAACGCCGACATTACTGACTCCTTCACCGAAGTCGGCCAGTATATCGGGCAGGGTCGGCTGCGGCGCTGCCGCCTTCGCTTGCAGCTGAATTCGTCAGGCGCATGGCAACACTGTTCGTTTCATTGCCAAGACGCTATACTGCGCGACCACGCCGAAGTGGCGGAATCGGTAGACGCAGCGGACTCAAAATCCGCCGCCCTTAAAAGCGTGTGGGTTCGAGTCCCACCTTCGGCACCAGGATACTGCAGTACCAGCAAAGCCCTTCCGGCAACACCGGAGGGGCTTTTTGCTTTGGCGACTTGCGGCAGGCACGCAGCCATCACGGCCGGCGCGTACCTTGAAGTCCCTCCTTCAAGCCGGTGGCCACCATGGACTTCGATGCTTCGCAGCAACTGCGCATTCTCCGCAACATCTACGACACCCAACGCGTGACAGATGAGGAAGCAAACTGGGCGGTGCGCGCAGGCTACGCCGCACAGGCCGAAGATGGCGACATCGACCTGACGCACGAAGGCCGCAATGCATTGGACGACGGCCAGGCATGACGCCACCCGCCGTCCAGATGGATGGCTTGCAAGCGTGTGAGCAACTGCATGCTATCGGGTTCGGTGCCGCGCCCTGCATTGCATGCGCCACGCATGCAATGCGCGAACACGATTCTGCAATACGAAAAATAAAAAAGCCCCGACAATGCCAGGGCTCTAGATGATTGGCGTCCCCACGGGGATTCGAACCCCGGTGTCCACCGTGAAAGGGTGGTGTCCTAGGCCTCTAGACGATGGGGACGCGTATCAAAACCTCGTTGTCCAATCCAGACGGCCTAATGTCTGAAGTGGTGGAGCCAGGCGGGATCGAACCGCCGACCTCCTGCATGCCATGCAGGCGCTCTCCCAGCTGAGCTATGGCCCCGCGTTGCTGCTAGCCGGCAATCATAACGACAAAAAATGTCTTTGGGAAGTGATCGTTCAACATTTTCCTTGCGCAGCCGGTCGCATGTATCAGCACGCGTCGGTCGCCGCTGCAGGGCAACGCCGGCCCCGGCAATGTCACCGGGGCGCAACGTCAGCGGTCAGCTGCGCTTGGCGCGGGCGAAGGCGGCGGCCAGTGCATTGTCGGCCGGCGGGGCACTGCTGCGTGGCTTGCTGTTGGCCGTGGTCGTCCCGCGACCACCACCGTCGCGACGCCCCTGCCCTGGCCCGCCGGTGCCACGCGTATCGCGCGACTGCGCGGCGGCATCGGCCGGCGGTGGCGTGTCGGACAGCCGTCGGGTCAAGGCGATGCGCTTGCGCGCCACATCCACTTCCAGCACCTTGACCTTGACGATGTCGCCGGCCTTGACCACATCGCGTGGATCCTTGACGAAGGTGTCCGACAGCGCGGAGATGTGCACCAGGCCATCCTGATGCACGCCGATATCGACGAAGGCGCCGAATGCGGCGACGTTGCTGACCACGCCTTCCAGAATCATGCCCGGCTTGAGGTGCTTGATGTCCTCGATGCCCTCGGCGAACTGTGCTGCCTTGAACTCGGGGCGCGGATCGCGGCCGGGTTTTTCCAGCTCCTTGAGGATGTCGCGCACGGTCGGCACACCGAACTGGTCGTCGGTGAACAGCTCCGCCTTGAGTCCGCGCAGGAAGCTGCCATCGCCCAGCAAGGCCTTGATCGGCTTGCCGGTGTTGGCCACGATGCGCTCGACCACCGGATACGCTTCCGGGTGCACCGCCGAGACGTCCAGCGGCTCGTCACCATCGGCGATGCGCAGGAAGCCGGCGCATTGTTCGAAGGTCTTGTCGCCCAGGCGCGGCACCTTGAGCAGGTCCTTGCGGCGTTTGAACGGGCCGTTGTCGTCGCGATGGCGCACGATGTTGTCGGCCACCGTGCTGGACAGCCCGGACACGCGCGACAACAGCGCCGCCGAGGCGGTGTTGACGTACACGCCTACCGCGTTGACGCAGTCTTCCACGCGCGCTTCCAGCGCCTTGGCCAGGCGATACTGGTCCACGTCGTGCTGGTACTGGCCCACACCGATCGCCTTGGGCTCGATCTTGACCAGTTCGGCCAGCGGGTCCTGCAGGCGCCGTGCGATCGACACCGCGCCGCGCAGCGACACATCCAGCTCCGGAAATTCCCTGGCGGCGAACTCGGACGCCGAATACACCGACGCGCCCGCTTCGCTGACCACGATCTTCTGCAGCTTGGCGCCTTCGCACAGCGCAATCGCCTCCCCGGCCAGCTTGTCGGTCTCGCGACTGGCAGTGCCGTTGCCGATCGCGATCAGCTCCACGTTGTGCCGCATGCACAACGTTCTGATGGTCTGCAGCGACTGGCCCCACTGCCGTTTGGGCTCATGCGGATAGATGGTTTCGGTGGCCACCAGTTTGCCGGTCGCATCGACCACGGCGATCTTGCAGCCGGTGCGGATGCCCGGGTCCAGGCCCAGCACCACGCGCGGTCCGGCCGGGGCGGCCAGCATCAGGTCCTTGAGGTTGTCGCCGAACACCGCGATCGCTTCGGCCTCGGCCTTTTCGCGCGCCTGATTGAACAGGTCCAGCAGCAGGTGCATGTGCAGCTTGGCGCGCCAGGTCAGCCGGCAGGCGTCCAGCAACCAGCGGTCGGCCGGACGGCCGCCGTTGGAAATACCGGCATTGCGCGCCACCCGGCCTTCGGCGTACTGGTGCCCCGCCTCGGCATCGGTGCCCGGGTCCAGGTCCAGATGCAGGAACTCTTCGCGCCGCGCGCGGAACAACGCCAGCAGGCGGTGCGAGGGGATCTTTGCCAGCGACTCGGCATGGTCGAAGTAATCGCGGTACTTGGCACCGGCCTCTTCCTTGCCCTCGGCAACGCGCGCGCGGATGATGCCGTTATCGTTCAACCAGCTGCGCAGCTCGCCAACCAGGGCAGCATCTTCGCCCCAGCGCTCCATCAGGATAGCGCGGGCCCCTTCCAGCGCGGCCTTGCTATCGGCCACGCCCTTCTCGGCGTCGATGAAGGCCGCCGCCGCCACCTCGGGTGCCTGGGTCGGGTCGGTCAACAGCCCGTCGGCCAGTGGCTCCAGCCCGGCTTCGCGTGCGATCTGCGCACGGGTGCGGCGCTTGGGCTTGTAGGGCAGATACAGATCTTCCAGCCGCGACTTGGTGTCGGCGGCGGCGATCTCGTTGCGCAGTTCGTCGCTGAGCTTGCCCTGCTCGTCGATGCTGGACAGGATGGCCGCGCGGCGGTCTTCCAGCTCACGCAGATAGGTCAGGCGGGTCTCCAGGTTACGCAATTGCGTATCGTCCAGACCGCCTGTGACTTCCTTGCGGTAGCGGGCGATGAACGGAACGCTGGCACCTTCGTCCAGCAGGGCAATGGCGGCGCGCGCCTGGGCGGGTTGGGCACCGATCTCATCGGCGATGGTGCGGGCAATCTGCTGGGCAAGCTGGCTATCGTGCATGGCGGCGCGGGGCGACCCGCTTCACTGGAAAACCGCATTTTCGCAGTGCGCGCCCGCCGCGGAAACCCATTGACAGCGCGATGCCAAACCTCTGCCGCGCTCAGCGGGCGCGGTGGGCGTAGTGGGTCGCGGCGCGTTCGACCAGAATGCTTTCGTGCAGGGACTCCAATGCCATCACCCTGACCCGCCCGAGGTTCTTCAGCGGCACCATGCGTTCCACATAGACTTCCGGGCCGGCGTCGGTCATGGCGCGCGACTTGCTGAAACCGTAAGGCACCACGCCCTTGTTGCCATCCTTGCTGCCACCTACGTACAGGACGACCGACATACAAGACCCCCTTGCTGCACTACTACGTTAGGGACGCGAGCATACCCAGCGCGTCGTGAGGAGCTTTCCACGCACGTTAACGCCGGCTGTTTGCGGTTTGGTGACGGGCACAAGGCAGCTCGCGCATCACGGCCGCGTCACCCCGCCTGGCCGTCCAATCGCCATCCTTCCCCTCTGTAGGACATCGCATGGACCTCAAGAGTGGCTATCCGTTCTGGTCGATCCGCAATGGATTGATGCGCGCCTATCCACGCCTGGAGCAAGACACCAGCAGCGAAGTGGCGATCGTCGGGGGTGGCGTCACTGCCGCATTGATCGCGCATGAGCTGGTGCGTCACGGACACGAGGTACTGGTAATCGAGCAGCGCGAGATCGGCTGGGGCAGTACCTCGGCCAGCACCGCGTTGCTGCAGTACGAAATCGACACGCCGATGATCGATCTGGCCAAGCGGCACGGCTTGCCAGCGGCCGCGCTGGCGTATGGCGCATGCGCGCAGGCCATCGTCGACCTACAGGATCTATGCGACAGTCTGGGCGGCTGCGATTTCACCCGCCAGGACAGCCTGTATTACGCCAGCCGGGCGCGCGATGTGAATGACCTGCGTCGCGAGTTCGATACCCGCCAGGCACATCGGCTTCCGGTGGACTGGATCACGCGCCCCGCGCTATGGCACGACTACGGCGTACGCTCGGACGGGGCAATCCTCAGCCATCTGGCTGCCAGTGTCGATCCCTACCGGCTGTGCTACCGCCTGTTCGCCGAATGCGAACAAGACGGTGCGCGCATCTTCGACCGTACCACCATCGCCTCGATCGTCCCGCAGGGCCAGTACGTCCACCTGCGCACCGACGAAGGCGTTGGCATACGCGCCCGGCACGTCATCATGGCCGCCGGCTACGCCAATCAGCAGTGGCTGTCGCAGCGGGTTGCGCGCAACCGCAGCAGCTATGCCTTGGTCACCGACCCGCTGCACGACCGCGAGATGGGAGCACTCAAGCACACCATGATGTGGGAAACCGCACGCCCGTATCTGTATCTGCGCAGCACGCCGGATGGCCGTGTGGTCGCAGGCGGCGAGGACGACGACGTGGATATTCCGGCGCGGCGCGATGCGCGCGTCCAGGGCAAGCTGAAGACGCTGTTGCAGAAGATCGGCAAGCGCATGCCCGATGTCAGCCTGCGTCCGGTGTTCTCCTGGGCCGGTACGTTCGCCGAGACCGCCGACGGGCTGCCGTTCTTCGGCCAGCACGTTGAATTGGGTCCACGCGTGGCCTTCGCCATGGCCTACGGCGGCAATGGCATCACCTACAGCGCCATTGGCGCGGGCCTGCTGCGGGCGCAGCTGGAGGGCAAGCCGCATCCGCTGTCGACGCTGTTCGGTTTCTCGCGGCTGCGCTGAGCACCGCCAGCCAACGTTCGGGTGCCAGCAGCGAACCACGTCACGGCCTTCGCATCATCAGCCGCTGCGCAACGTCCAAGGCCACCAGCCGCAGCCTTGCAGCGCATAGCGATCAGCAGCGCGCTCCAGCGGATTGCGCACGTGGATACCGCCACACAGCAGGTACACCGGCAGGAACAACGGCCCGAGCAGCATGTATTGATAGACGTGGGCACGTTCGTGATCGCCTAGCCGCACCGGCGGATGCTCGCAGCGCCCGGCCGCATGCGCATAGGTACTGCAGCGCAGATCCAGCGACGCGCCCTTGAGCAGGATCACGTTACCCAATGTCATCGCCCCGCCCGGCCCCCAGGGCCAGGCATGAAACACGATCGCCAACTCCCGTGCGGACCAGCGTGGGCGTGCACCGAAACAGCTTCCAAGCGCGCCGGCCAGCAGGCCAAGCACGGTGTTGGGCAGCGTCCACAACGCGCCGACTGCCAGCAGGACCGGCCGGCCTTGCGGCGGCGGACTCAATCGGTTTGCGTCGGGATCAACAGCCACAGGATCAGATAGACCAGGATGCCCGGGAATGCGGCCGAGGCGAGCGATACCACCACGAACAACACGCGTAGCAAGGTGGAGTTCCACCCCATGCGGCGCGCAATGCCGCCGACGACGCCGGCGATCATGCGGTCGTTGAGGGAACGGGATAATCCGGTAGCGGCCATGGTCAGGCTCCTTGAACGTGACAGGCAGTCTAGAAAACCGCGCGCCAGCATGCCGTGACGGCATGGCCCGGACGGTGGACGCCCGCAGGCACGCGCCCATCAGCATCGACGGCATCAGGCAACAACGTCGCGCTCCTGCAACCAGCGATGGATCGCCACTGGCACCTCGCGCTGCGCGCGTCCGGAGACATAGATTCCGATATGCCCGCCGCGAAAACCCAGCTCGCTGTAATCCGCACTCCCCACCAGCCCACGCAGGGCGCGCGAGGCATCGGGCGGCACCAGGTGGTCATGTTCGGCGTAGATGTTCAGTACCGGCATGTCGAGCTGTTGCAAATCGACCAGCTGCCCGCCGATGCGCACCTGGCCGGTGACCAACCCGTTGCGCTGGTAGAACAGGGTGACGAATTCGCGGAATGCCTCGCCCGCCAGGTCGGGGGAATCGAAGATCCACTTTTCCATACGCAGGAAATCCTCCAGCGCCTGCTTGTCGTCGAGGATGTCGAGCAGACCGACATACTTCTGCAGGTTGAGCCGGAATGGCTTGAGCATCAGGTAACTGGCGTTCATCAGGTCCGCTGGGACATTGCCCATGGTGTCCACAAACAGATCCACATCGACCATGCGCGCCCAGTTGGACAGCATGTTGTCGGGGGTGTGGAAATCCACCGGGGTGACCATGGTGATGAGGTTGCGTACCTTGCGCCGCTGCAGCGCGGCGTAACACAGCGAGAAGGTGCCGCCCTGGCAGATGCCGAGCACGTCCACCGCGTCCACCCCGGCGTGCTCGCGCAGGTGATCCACCGCGCCGTCGAGGTAGCGCAGCAGATAGTCTTCCAACGTGAGATAGCGCTCGGAGCGGTCCGGGTAGCCCCAGTCCAGCACGTAGACATCCTGGCCATGGCTCAACAAGCCCTTGACCAGCGAGCGATCGGCCTGCAGGTCGACCATGTACGGGCGATTGACCAGCGCGTAGACGATCAGCAGCGGTGTCCTGGCCACCGGCGCCTGGTCGCCGACGAAGCGATACAGCACCACCTTGCCATCGCGCCAGATTTCCTCGCGCTCGGTGACGCCGTAATCGACATCCTCCACGCCGGGCAGCAACTTGAGACCGTCGCGCAACTTGCGCTGCAGCGATAGCGTCTCCTGCATCAGGTCTTCGGCACTGAATCCCAGCGGCCCCTTCATGACCTGGCTCCACGCGGCTTGCCGGCAGTGGACTTGCCTGCGGCCTTACCCGCGCCAGCGCTGGAGGCCGGCTTAGTCGCCGCAGTCTTTTTGACCGGCTTCGCGGCAGCAGCCGGCTTGCGCGCCGCCCCCGCGGCCGATGCCGCCCTGCGCCGCGGCGATGCTGCCGTCACCGGCTCGGCCTCGAGTGCGTCAGGTGCCCGCGCCTTGCCCGATGCGCTGGTCGCACTGCGCAGCATGCGCCGCACCGTCCGCTCCAGTTCGGCGATGCGGCGATGTGCAGCGTCCATTTCCGAGCGCGTGGGCATGCCGAAGCGTTCGCTGAGCTGCTCCACCTCTTCCTGCAGCGCGGCGCGCAGACGCATATGCGCATTGGCAAAGCCGCCGTAGACCGCGCGAAACTGGTCCGACAGCGCGATGTCGGCGTAGGACTCTTCGGCCGCCTCGATCCACAGATCGAACAGGGCGCGCGCGCTGGTCAGCTGGCTGCCGCTGCTTTCGTGTTCGCCGAGCTTGCTGGTGAAGCGAGCAAAGGCCTGCTCGATCGCCGCCTTCAACTGCTCGCCATAGGCCTGCGACTGGGCCTGGAAGTCTTGTTGGGCACGCGCCAGCTTCTGCAGGCGTGCCTGGTGATTGCGGTTCAGCCCGAACGCGGGCATGTCCAGCCATGGCGCGTTTTCCTCCCGCCATTTGCCCAGCGCCTGGGCCGCCTGCTGCAGCCAGGGGTCGAAACCGCCGGGGCTGCCGCCGCGCAGCGAGCCCAGGGTCCATTGCATCAATTGCTCGCCCTGCCCCTGCACGGCACGTCGCCAGGCATCGGAGACCTCGTTGGCCGAGGTGTCGCGCCCGGCAAACTGCGCGGCAACCTGCTGCATGGTGCCGAACCAGTCGCCGGCCTGGCTACGGAAGCGGTCAATGGCCTCCTGCGCCTGCGGTGCGGCCTGGGTGGGCAACAGCTGCGACCACCAATCCACCGCCTTGCGCCAGTCCTGCGGGGCATCGCCGCCTGCAGGCGGCGGTTGCGCAGCGGCGCCAGCCTGGCCGTGACGCATGGCATCTCCCCAAGCCGCCCAGTACTGGCGCGCCTTGTCCTGAAAATTGCCATTGTCCGAGCCACTGCTTGCCATCATCCCCTCGTCGGTGTGTCCACCCGGCCATCCTACCGCGTGTACCGGGCTTTGCTGGTCAGGGTTTTGGGATCCGCAGCGTCTTGCTGATCATCAGCGAGCCGGAGACCGCAAACAGCAGCACCAATGGGTGGAACTGCCAGGGACCCAACTGCCACTGTCCCCACCACAGGGCCTCGCCGACACGCCCGGTGCTGGCGGCCACCGCCAGCAGGATCACCAGCGCCAGGCTGGTGGGAATTGGCGTGCCTTCGAAGTACGGCACCTTGTCCGCCTCGCCGGCGATCTCTTCGGCAGTCACGTTGTAGCGCGCCAGCCGGCTCACGCCGCAACAGACGAAATAGCTCAACACCAGCCAGTCCCAGCCACCGCGCATGCCGCAGGCATAACCGAGCGCAGCCGGTGCGACGCCGAACGAGATCACGTCCGCCAGCGAGTCCAGCTCGCGCCCCAGCGTGGACGAGGCCTTGCGCCAGCGTGCGACGTGCCCGTCCAGCGCATCGAACACGAAGGCCAGCGGAATCAACGCCATGCCCAGCAGCAGGTCGCCGCGATGGCCTTCCTGCAGGAAGCGCATCGCCGCGAAGATCGCCCCGGTACCGCAGAAGGCATTGGCCAGGGTGAACCAGTCCGCGAGTTGGAAATCGCGCAGCATCGAAAAATGGCGTTTCATGCGGGGCCTGAAGAAAGCGGGGTGCAAAGGGTAACGCGCGCGCGCCACGCAGGCGACCGTTGCCCCCGCACTCCGCTAGGCTGGCGAGCAGCGTGGCCGCTCCCGGCCGCGCACGCTTTCCCGACCTTCAAGGACACCCGATGCGCAACATCCTCATCACTGGCGCCGGCAGCGGCATCGGCGCCGGCATCGCCACCCACCTGGCCCGCGACGGCCACCATCTGCTGGTCAGCGACATGGACCTGGCCGCCGCCGAACAGATCGCGCAGCAGCTGCGCCACGCTGGCGGCTCGGCCGAGGCACTGGCGCTGGACGTGGGCGACGAAGACAGCATTGCGGGCGCGCTGGCCAGCGCATCGCGCGCGCCGCAGGTGCTGGTGAACAACGCCGGCCTGCAGCAGGTGGCTGCGCTGGAAGAGTTTCCGATGCAGCGCTGGGCAGTGCTGGTGGATGTGATGCTCACCGGCGCCGCACGCCTGACCCGCGCGGTGTTGCCTGGCATGCGCGCGGCCGGCTACGGGCGCATCGTCAACATCGGCAGCATCCACTCGCTGGTGGCCAGCCCGTACAAGAGCGCCTATGTCGCGGCCAAGCATGGCCTGGTCGGCCTGGCCAAGGTGATCGCACTGGAAACCGCCGACTGCGACATCACCGTCAACACCCTATGCCCCAGCTATGTGCGCACGCCGCTGGTGGAGCGCCAAATCGCCGACCAGGCACGCACACGTGGCATTGCCGAAGCGACGGTGATCCGCGAGGTGATGCTCCAGCCGATGCCCAAGGGCGCCTTCATCGAGTACGACGAGCTGGCCGGTACGGTGGCCTTTTTGATGACGCCTGCCGCGCGCAACATTACCGGACAATCCATCGCCATCGATGGCGGCTGGACGGCCCAATAACCGCACTGGTGAAATTTTCACCAGCCAGATTGGCAGCCTTGCAGCGCAAGGGCTGCCATTGGTTGTCCACAGACTTGCGCAGCGTCCATCCACAGGCGGTGTGGAAAACTGTGCGACGGCTCCAGGGGGGCTGCCAGTCGCTGGCCGGCGCCTCGGCCGCTCACGATGGCGCACCGCATCGGCTACGCGGCTTGCGCGCAGCGTGCTGGCGGCCACGCCATCCACTCAAACGCGCGAATAACTCCAGGACTGCATGCGCCCGTCGCGATACGGCATCACGCCATGGAACGGCCGCGGGTCGCCATCGAACACCAGCGGCAGGAAGTTGCGGTCGCCCTCCCACATCGGCACCTGGTCCAACTGCGCGAGGGATACCCACTCCAGCGTGCCTTCGGGATTGGACGCCTGCGGGATGCCGTCGAAGCTGCGGATCAGGAACACGAACCCCAGCCAATCCTCGCCTTGCTTGCCGAACCCGGGCCAGCTGATGGTGCCGCGCAGTTGCATGTCGCCGCACTCCACACCGGCTTCTTCGCGGATCTCGCGGCGCATGCAGGCCAGCACGTCCTCATCCGGCTCCACCTTGCCCCCGAGACCGTTGTACTTGCCCAGGTGCTGATCGCCGGGACGCGCATTGCGATGGATCATCAGTACCTGCGTGCCGTCCGGCGACAGCAGGTAGCCCAGGGTGGCGACAATCGGGGTATAGGGCATGGCACAGGATCTGACACGAAGCGCATCAGTATGACCGATGCCATGGCCTGGACGCAGAGGTGATCGCCATAAGACACGTCGCCTTGATGAGCCGGCATCTTGGGCAGCAGCCACACGATCTGCAGCCTGGCCGGCCGATGACCGAGTGGCGATCAATCGGCCATCATGGTCGCGCCCGCTACACCGACAGATGCAACGCAGCGATGGATGTCAGCCAACAACGGCCTGCGCACCCGGCCTTGGCGGAGCGACGTACCCGGAATCCAGCCGCAAGGTCGCCACCCCATGGCCGCGTTCGGCCAGATACTCCAGCCACTTGCCCAGGAAGGTGTTCATGCGCATGCGGTGGCTGATGAGCTCGGCCGGCGGCGGGAACATGCCCATCACGTCCTGCCAGCGACGGCCCACGTAGCAATGCGTGGTCTCCGCCTGGCGAGCATCGCGGTACAGGCGCACATATGCCGAGGGATCCGGCTCGCCGGTGACCGGGTCGCACAGATCGTAGGTCAACCGCAGCTCGACGGTGTAGCGGTGGCACTCGATCACATCCAGGCGCAGGTCCAGGCCATCACCGATCGAGGACACGTACGACCCCGGTGCCAGGTCGCCCGGTGCGAACAAGCGGGTCAGATGCTGGAAGTTCTCTGCATACAGGCCCATCAACCAGCCGAACCGGCTCAGGCGGGGAATGATGTCGAGTTTGCTCAAGGTCTGGGCCATGCACCGATCCTACACGCTGCGCTGCCGCACGGGCAGCATTGACGAGGGCCCGACGACAGGCCTACCTTGGCGGAGTACTGCCCCGCCCGATCGATTTCCCCCGGGCTGCCAGCAAGCCGTCCGACGAATCGCGGCGGCATCCGGAGTGCGAACGCGCCGCTTGCTTGCCCAATCCCGAATCCGGCCCCACCAATCCCGGCCTCAAAACATCTCCCGCTGCAGCCCCAAGGTGGACAACACCTTGCTGGAGATTTCCTCGATCGAGGTGTTGGTGGTGCTGAGCGAGGGGATACGTTCCATCTGGAACATGCGCTCGGCGATGGCCACTTCACGCCGACAGGTCTCGGCGGCGCTGTAACGCGAATTGGCGCGCCGCTCCTGACGGATCTGCTGCAGACGTTCCGGATCGATGGTCAGGCCGAACAGCTTGCTGCGGTAATTGCGCAGCCGCGGCGGCAGCTGCTCGTTGTCCAGGTCTTCATCGGTCAACGGATAGTTGGCGGCGCGGATGCCGTAATGCAAGGCCAGGTAGATGCAGGTCGGCGTCTTGCCGGCGCGCGACACCGCCACCAGGATCACGTCGGCCTCGTCGTAATTGAGCGCAATCCCGTCGTCGTGGCTCAGCGCGAAGTTCATCGCGTTGATGCGCCGATGATAGGTTTCGAAGTCCACCATGCCGTGCGCGCGCCCCACGCGCGAATGCCGTGGCGCATTGAGCTCGCGCTCCAGCGGCTCGATGAAGGGCGCGAACACGTCCAGCATCAGCGCACCGCTCTCGGCCAGGATCATGCTCAATTGTGGATCCACGCACGAATTGACCACCACCGGGCGCACCTGATACCGCTCGCCGGCGGCGCGCACCCGCATCGCGGCATCGCGCGCCTTTTCTGCATCATCGATGAACGACATGCGGTCGGTGACGAAGTTGAATCCGCTGAACTGGGTGAGCAGGCTATGCCCAATCGTTTCAGCGGTGATACCGGTTCCATCGGAGACGTAAAAGACCGGCCGGATTGTTGACATCAAGACCACCTCTTTGAACTGGTGTCCAAAACTTACGGGTTCATGCTTGTGCAGATTCCGCTGTGCGCTGCATCATAGCGGCTTCTTCCTACGGACGCGGCCATCCAAGCCCGCTCGGGCGATGGCCATACGGAGCATCGCGCTTGAACGAGAATATCCTGTGGTTGCATGAGCTACGCTTGGTCGATCTGGCCCGCGTAGGCGGTAAAAATTCCTCGCTCGGCGAGATGATCGGCAACTTGGCCGGGTTGGGCGTTTCGGTACCCGGTGGATATGCGACCACTGCCGAGGCATTCAAGGACTTCATTGCCCACAACGACCTGTCCAAGCGCATCTTCGACAAGCTCGAAACGCTGGATGTGGAGGACGTCAATGCCCTCACTGTCGCCGGCAAGGAAATTCGCGGCTGGGTGATCGATGCCCCGCTGCAGCCGGAGCTGGACCGCGACATCCGCACCGCCTACGAAAAACTCTGCGCCGAAAACGGCGGCGGCGACGTGGCCGTGGCAGTGCGCTCCTCCGCCACCGCCGAGGACCTGCCCGACGCATCGTTCGCGGGCCAGCAGGAGACCTTCCTCAACGTGACCGGCGCCGACGACGTCGTGCACAAAGTCAAGGAAGTGTTCGCCAGCCTCTACAACGACCGTGCGATCGCCTACCGCGTGCACCACGGCTTCAAGCACGAGGACGTGTTCCTGTCGGCCGGCGTGCAGTTGATGGTGCGCTCGGGCGTGGGTTCGTCGGGCGTGCTGTTCACGCTGGACACCGAATCCGGCTTCCGCGACGTGGTGTTCGTCACCTCCAGCTTTGGCCTGGGCGAAATGGTCGTGCAAGGCGCGGTCAACCCGGACGAGTTCTACGTCTACAAACCCACCTTGACTGCGGGCAATCCGGCGATCCTGCGCCGCTCACTGGGTAGCAAGGCCATTCGCATGGTGTATTCGGATGTGCCCGGTGAACGCGTGCGCATCGAAGACACCCCGGCGGAGCTGCGCGGCACCTTCTCGATCAGCGATGAAGACGTGCAGGAGCTTTCCAAGCAGGCCCTGGTGATCGAAAAGCATTATGGCCGCCCGATGGATATCGAGTGGGCCAAGGACGGGGTCAGCGGCAAGCTGTTCATTGTGCAGGCGCGCCCGGAGACGGTGAAGTCGCGCAGCCACGCCACCCAGATCGAGCGCTTCTCGCTGGATGCCAAGGACGCCAAGATCCTGGTCGAAGGCCGCGCAGTGGGCGCAAAGATCGGCAGCGGCGTGGCACGCGTGGTGCGCTCGCTGGACGACATGAGCCGCGTGCAGGCCGGCGACGTGCTGATCGCCGACATGACCGACCCCGACTGGGAGCCGGTGATGAAGCGCGCCTCGGCCATTGTCACCAATCGCGGTGGCCGCACCTGCCACGCCGCGATCATCGCGCGCGAGTTGGGCGTGCCGGCCGTGGTCGGCTCGGGCAATGCCACCGACATCATCAGCGATGGACAGCAGGTCACCGTGAGCTGCGCCGAGGGCGACACCGGCTTCATCTACGACGGCCTGCTGCCGTTCGAGCGCACCACCACCGATCTGGGCAACATGCCGCCTGCCCCGCTCAAGATCATGATGAACGTGGCCAACCCGGAGCGGGCCTTCGACTTCGGCCAGTTGCCCAACGCCGGCATTGGCCTGGCGCGCCTGGAGATGATCATCGCCGCGCATATCGGCATCCATCCGAATGCGCTGCTGGAATACGACAAGCAGGACGCGGACGTGCGCAGGAAGATCGACGCCAAGATCGCCGGCTACGGCGACCCGGTGAGCTTCTACGTCAATCGCCTGGCCGAAGGCATCGCCACGCTGACGGCATCGGTGGCACCGAACACGGTGATCGTGCGCCTGTCGGACTTCAAGTCCAACGAATACGCCAACCTGATCGGCGGCTCGCGTTACGAGCCGCATGAAGAGAACCCGATGATCGGCTTCCGCGGCGCCAGCCGTTATGTCGATCCGTCCTTCACCAAGGCCTTTGCGCTGGAGTGCAAGGCGGTGCTGAAGGTGCGCAACGAGATGGGCCTGGACAACCTCTGGGTGATGATTCCGTTCGTGCGCACGCTGGAAGAAGGCCGCAAGGTGATCGAGGTGCTGGAGCAGAACGGGCTCAAGCAAGGCGAGAACGGGCTGAAGATCATCATGATGTGCGAACTGCCGTCCAACGCGCTGCTGGCCGATGAGTTCCTGGACATCTTCGACGGTTTCTCGATCGGCTCCAACGACCTGACCCAGCTCACCCTGGGCCTGGACCGCGACTCGTCGATCGTGGCGCATCTGTTCGACGAGAGAAACCCGGCGGTGAAGAAGCTGCTATCGATGGCGATCAAGTCGGCGCGCGCCAAGGGCAAGTACGTGGGCATTTGCGGTCAGGGGCCTTCGGATCACCCGGAACTGGCTGAGTGGTTGATGCAGGAAGGCATCGAATCGGTGTCGCTGAATCCTGACACCGTGGTCGATACCTGGCTGCGCCTGGCCAAGCTCAAGAGCGAGAGCTGATGGGAGTGTTGGGTGCAATGATGGCCGCCGCTGCGGGAGCAGCGGCGGCCACGACCAAGACCGTGGTGGTCGCCCCCCAGGCGCCCACTGGCTGGGACAAGGTGGACTGGGCGCAAATCCTGCTGGACTGGGGGGTTGCGCTGGTCATCCTGGTGGTGGGCATGTGGCTGGCCAAGCAGCTCAGCCAGTGGCTGCATCGTGCACTGACGCGCGCCCGTGTCGAAATCACGCTGACCAACTTCCTGCGCAACGTCGCGTACGCGTTACTGCTGGTACTGGTATTTGTCAGCACCCTCAGCAAGATCGGCGTACCGCCGACGTCGTTGATCGCGGTACTGGGCGCGGCAGGTCTGGCGGTCGGCCTGGCGTTGAAGGACTCGCTGTCCAACATCGCTGCCGGGGTCATGCTGATCGTGTTGCGGCCGATGCGCGATGGCGACCATGTGGTGATTGCCGGGCAGGAAGGCATTGTCGATGAGATCCGGATCTTCCAGACCCGGCTGCGGGCCTTCGACGATCGCATGATTACCCTGCCCAACAGCACCATTTCCACGGCGCCCATCATCAACTACAGCACCCTGCCCAACCGCCGGCTGGACGTGACGGTGGGCGTGGGCTACGACGACGACCTGAAGAAAGCCCAGCAGTTGTTGCTGCAGATTGCCAAGGACAACCCTCACGTACTGGACTCGCCCGCGCCATTCGTGCAGGTGACCAATCTGGGCGAGAGCACGGTCGACCTGATGCTGTTCGCCTATTCCACCAATGCGGACTTCGGCGCGGCCAAGAGCACCACGCTGGAGCAGATTCGCCATCAGTTGCTGGAGAACGGGCTGCATATCCCCTATCCGCAGCGCGACCTGCACGTGTATCACCACGATGCCGACGGCAAGCCGATCTCCGATCTGCTGATCAAAGGCATCACCGACGATGGCGACCTCGCCAAGGGGCCATCGCTGGCACGGTGAGGTTGACAAGCTGAGAGACAAAAGGCCGCATCGAAGGATGCGGCCTTTTCTGTTCGTCAGCCCTGATCCGGGGCGAGTCGCAGGCTTGCGCCCTGCCCGATGTTCCCAGATGGCTCAGTACGGCGATCGCCCGCGTGAGATCACCGACAGTGATCGTGACGCTCAGCCTTCCAACTCGGCGGCGGTATCGCCACCCAGTGCCCCCATGAACTGCCGGTAGTGGCGCAGCTCGGCGATGGAATCGCGCACGTCGCTCAGCGCGGTATGCGCCGAACTCTTGGCAAAGCCATTGGCCACGGCCGGTGCCCAGCGCCGCGCCAGTTCCTTGATGGTGGACACGTCCAGGTTGCGGTAGTGGAAGTAGCGCTCCAGGCGCGACATCTGGCGGTGCAGGAAGCGGCGATCCTGGCAGATCGAGTTGCCGCACATCGGCGAAGCGCCGGCGCGGATCCACTCGTTCAAGAACGCCACGGTCTGCGCCTCGGCCTGTGCGTGGGTGACCTGGCTGTCCAGAACGCGCTGCCACAAGCCCGAACGGCGATGCTGGTTGCGGTTCCACTCGTCCATCGCCTCCAGCGTTTCCAGCGGATGGGCGATGGCCAGTTCCGGCCCTTCGGCAAGCACGTTCAACTGCGCATCGGTCACGATGGTGGCGATCTCGATGATCGAGTCCTGGTCGGTGTCCAGGCCGGTCATTTCCAGATCGATCCAGATCAGTCGGTCGTTGCCTGCAAGGGTGTCTGCCATATCGCCGTCCTGTGGATGGCCGTCGCCGGCCGGGTGCTGGAAAGGGCGCGCATCATACCGCGCCCATGTGGCTCACGGCAGCAGCGGCGGCTTGCCGCGCTTTGCCCGAAAGTAATTGGTCAGCCGCAGGCTCGCCTCGGCCGCAAGGACCCCGCCGGCCACCTGCACGCGGTGGTTGTGGCGCGGGTCGGCCAGCAGGTCGAACACGCTGCCGCAGGCACCGGTCTTGGGGTCGCTGGCAGCGAACACCACTCGCGCGATGCGCGCATGGATCATCGCCATGGCGCACATCGCACACGGCTCCAGGGTGACGTACAGCGTGCAGCCGAGCAGGCGGTGATTGGTCAGCCGGCGCCCGGCTTCGCGCATCGCCACGATCTCGGCATGCGCGCTGGGGTCGTGGCTGGCGATGTTGAAATTCCAGCCCTCGCCCAGTACCTGGCCCTGGGCATCGATCAGCACCGCGCCAACCGGGATCTCGTCAAAGTCACGCTCGGCACGCTCGGCTAGCTGCAAGGCATGCTGCATCCACTGCCGGTCCAGCCGCAGCTGCGGCGCATCGTCGATGCTGCAATCGGGCGACACGCTCACGCCGCTCCGCCGCCCTGGCGATCCAGGAACGCGGCGAAGGCAGCCACCGTGGCCTCGCTGACATGGTGCTCGATCCCTTCGGCATCGCGACGTGCGGTGGCCTGGTCGATGCCCAGCGCCAGCAGAAAGCGCTCGACGATCTGGTGCCGCTGCCGGCTGGAAGCGGCCAGCGCCTCGCCGGCCGGGGTCAGGAACACGCCACGGTAAGGGCGCTGCACCACCCAGCCATCGCGCACCAGCCGCTTGAGCATCTTGGCCACGGTGGGCTGCGCCACGCCCAGGCGCGCGGCGATATCGACCTGGCGTGCCTCGCCACCGTCGACCAGCAGATCGGAGATCAGCTCCACGTAGTCCTCGACCAGCTCGGCGCGGCGCGCTTCGCGCACCTGGCGGAAGCTCTCCATATGCACCTGCGCATCGATCAGGGACGGCGCAGCTGCCATCGTCTTCTCGCTCTTGCCCACCCTTGTCCTCGTCATTGCGTCCGGCATCGCTGCCCAGGCCCCTAGTGTGAGGCACGCGATCACGCATTACGATTGGATTCGCCAATGCTCAACAGAATAGCAATTGCTATATCATCCGTTCGATCCGCTCCCGTCCGCCTTCCTATGCTCGCCGACAAGCTCGCTCCTGCACCGCCACCCGCCCAGAGCGGTGGCGGCCCTGGCGATCACCACGCCAGCGTCGCCGTGCCCCACAAAGGCCACTGGTGGTTCCGCCTGCTGGCCTTTCTGGGCCCGGGCTACATGGTGTCGGTGGGCTATATGGACCCGGGCAACTGGGCCACCGACCTGGCCGGCGGCTCGCAGTTCGGCTACCTGTTGCTGTCGGTGATCCTGCTCTCCAACCTCATGGCGATCGTGTTGCAGAGCCTGTCGGCGCGGCTGGGCATCGCCACCGGGCTGGACCTGGCACAGGCGTGCCGGGCGCGCTACCCACGCGCGGCCAACCTGGCGCTCTGGGGAATGTGCGAGCTGGCGATCATCGCCTGCGACCTGGCCGAGGTGATCGGCACCGCGATCGCACTGAAGCTGCTGTTCGGCATCCCGCTGACTCTGGGCGCGATCATCACGGCCGTGGATGTGGTGCTGGTGTTGCTGCTGATGCACCGTGGCTTCCGCGCGCTGGAAGCCTTCGTGATGGCCTTGCTGCTCATCATCTTCGTCTGCTTCGGCATCCAGATCGCACTGGCCGCGCCACCGATCGCGGCGGTGCTGGGCGGCTTCATCCCGCACGCACAGGTGGTGACCGACCCGCAGGCGCTGTATCTGGCGATCGGCATCATCGGCGCGACGGTGATGCCGCATAACCTGTATCTGCATTCCTCGATCGTGCAGACGCGTGCGTATCCGCGCACAGATGCGGGGCGCCGCTCGGCCTTGCGCTGGGCGGTTACGGACAGCACAGTGGCGCTGATGTTCGCGTTGTTCATCAACGCGGCCATCCTGATCCTGGCCGCGGCAGTGTTCCATGCGCAAGGACGCACCGACGTACAGGAGATCGAGCAGGCGCATGCCCTGCTCGCGCCGATGCTGGGCGTAGGCCTGGCCTCGACCTTGTTCGCGGTCGCCCTGCTCGCCTCCGGCGTCAATTCCACCGTGACCGCGACCCTGGCCGGGCAGATCGTGATGGAAGGTTTCCTGCAACTGCGCCTCGCACCCTGGCTACGCCGCCTGGTCACCCGCAGTATCGCCATCGTGCCGGTGCTGGTGGTGACCTGGTTGTATGGCGAGGCCGGCACGGCGCGGCTGTTGGTACTGAGCCAGGTGGTGCTGTCGATGCAGTTGCCGTTTGCGGTGATCCCACTGGTGCGCTTCGTCTCCGACCGGCAGCTGATGCGCGCACTGGTGGCACCGGCCTGGCTGGTCCGGCTGGCCTGGCTGATTGCCGCGATCATCGTGTGCCTGAACTTGAAACTCCTATGCGACATCGCGCTCGGCTGAGCCGATCGTGCGTCGACATCACGCAGAAGCAATCCGAACAGGTGCATCGACGAGCTTGCGCAGTATCGAACCATGGCTCAGCACGATGGCTTGGGCAGCATCTGCGCTCCTTGCCGCTACCAGTGCGGTTGCTTCCGGCGGGTCTACCACCCCCACTCCACTTGCGCGATGGCGAGCATAACGCCCGCGCACGCTCCCCCAACCCCATCGACTTGGGCTATCGTATCCCCAGCTGAAGGCTATGGGGACAGCTTCAGCATCGTCGGCCGCCGCCGATAAAAGCTACGCTGATCGCCGCACTGCGGCGGCACTCGACTCAATCATATAAACGCGTTCAGGGGAATTGCGATGCTTCGTCACTCTTTGCGGGTGCGCCTGCTGTTGCCGGTGCTGGCTCTGGTGCTGGTCGTGGTGTTGGCGCTGACGGTCATTCTGGCCATTACCGAAGCCAATCGGGTCAGGTTCGAAACCGGCGAATCCATCGAGCGCCAGTCGGTGTCCTTGCAGACCTTGTTCGCAGTCACCCGCTCGATGATGCTGGACCGCGTGCACTCCTCCATGCGCCAGCTGCGCAGGGATGCCAATGCACAGGGTGCGCCGAGCCTGGGCAACGAGGTGCGTGTTGCCAACCGCAATGCCAACGATCTGTTGCTGGGCCAGCGCTCGCAGGCCAACGTCTTCACCATGCTCGACGACGTCACCTCGATTCACGAAGGCACCGCCACGCTGTTTTCGCGTACCGGCGAGGACTTCGTGCGCATCTCCACCAACGTCAAGAAGGACGACGGCAGCCGCGCCATCGGCACCGTGCTCGACCCTGCCGGCCAGGCGTCCGCCAAGCTGCGCAGCGGCGAAAGCTTCTATGGCGTGGTCGACATCCTGGGCAACCCCTACGTGACCGGCTACGAGCCAATCGTCGCCGGCAATGACAAGCGTGTCATCGGCGCCTGGTACGTGGGCTACAAGGCCGACACCCAAGCACTGGAAAACGTGGTCAGCAGCCGCCGCGTGCTCGACTCAGGCTTCATCGCCGTGTTCGACAGCACCAACAAGCTGCGCTTCCAGTCGACCACCGGTGCCACCACCGACACCGCCACCATCGAGCGCATCGTCAAGGAAACCCCGGACGACTGGGTGGTGACCAAGCAGGACGTGCCGGACTGGGGCTTCACCCTGGTGTCGGCGTATCCCAAGAGCGACGTCAACGGCGTGATCGTGCGTCAGTCGTTGTGGATCGCCGGCATCGGCCTGCTGGTCTGCGCCCTGCTGCTCGGCCTGCAGTGGGCCTTGATCTGGAGCCGCGTGCTGCGCCCCATCCAGCACCTGACCACCGTGGCCGAAGAACTCAGCCTGGGCAAGTGGAACCACACCATCACCGAGGTCAATCTCAAGGACGAAATCGGCACGCTGGCACGCGCCATCTCGCGCCTGTCCAACAGTGTCCGCCTGGCCATGGAGCGGCTCAGCAAACGCTGAGCTGCTGCAGACGCCTCCGTACCAGACGATGCTAGGAAGACGCCATGTCCAATGAATTCCGTCCGCTGATCGAGGTCCTGCGCGAACTCAGGGCGCTGGCATTGAAGAAGGCGTCCGGCTTCCTCTTCGTCGTCACCGAAGAAAACCATTCCTGCATCGTCCGCATCAACGCCGGTCAGATCGAGGAAGTGGTCTTTCGCATGCTGCGCAACGACGAGGCGGTGCAACGCCTCACCATGGTCGGTGCCGCGAAGGCGCGCTTCCAGGCCGATCCCGGCGCCGGCCTGGGCAAGCCCTCGCTACTGGGCGAAGACTCGCGTCAGTGGTTGATGGGCGGTTTTGAACAGGATCTGGGCGGGGCGCCGACACAAGCCCGCGCGCCGGTTGCGTCCGCCCCAGTTCCGGCGCCTGCGCCTGCGGCATCACCCGCCCCTGCGCCGTCAACCAATGGCGGCGCCGGCGCTCAGGACGCGCGCGTTCGCGATGCACTGGAAAAAGTCGCGCTGAACTATCTCGGCCCCATCGCCGGCATGCTGTGCGACGAAGCCTGGGAAGCGTCCAGCGATATCGAACAGGTGCTCAGCCAGCTGAGCGCCAACCTGGCCACGCCGCAGGAAGGCCAGCGCTTCATGACCGACGCGCGCGCCGCGCTGGCCAAGCTGCGCTGACGGCGGCCCCGCGCGTTGCGCAATCGCAAGGCCGCACGCGTCGCCAGGCGTCGCCTGTGCACTGCGGCGGCTGCACGCCCTGACGATTGCGCGCTAGGTCCTGCCAGCCATTGGGGACGCTACGCAATGAACGCGATACCAGCTTTCACAAACGCCGACATCAAGTAGCTGCCGCTGGCATCGCCCCGGCACCCGCCGAAGTAGAACCTGCGCACGCTGTCGTCGTGGGCGCACACCGCTGTGATGACCTCGCTCAACTGCACGGATTTTCCCTCCTTCCACCGTCGTCGCACGCTGACAACATGGGTCGACCAATCCCCCGGCTTTGCTTCGTCGAAGGGATAATCCGGGGGCGGAGCCGACTTCTGCGCGATCGCGTTGTAGCCCATATCCTTCCTGATGGAGTCGTAGCCGTATTTCGACTTCTCGACCCTTCCTGCGACCGTTCGCGTGCCCGAAAAGCCGCTACCGATGGCTTTTGTCAGAATGTAATCGGGTACCAACGACGACGGATGACGCTCGGGCACATGCACCTTGTTGTTCGTGTCACTGTCCTGCATCCAACCACTGCGAATCATTCTTCCAGGCTCAGATTTCACCCTCTCGCCTGGCGCACTGAAGAAATAGAGTCTGATGCCACTGGGAATCATGTATTGCCCATGCCCCCACAGCAATCCGGCGTGCCCCCAGATCAGGCACTGATCCACCCCTGGGGTGGAACTCTTGAAGAAATAGAGCTTTTCGCCCAGCTCGACTGGAGCCTTACCATCGTGCGCGCGCTCTTTCATCACCATCTACAACGTCAGGAGTAGATCCGAGGCTAGCTCCAATTCCACGCAGGCACCCGGCAGATCGTCTCACCCAGCAGCCCGATGGGATCGCAATCCCGCACTCCACGAACGCTTCACAGCAACTAAGACTACTGGAAGCGGATCATGACACTGCCCCCTGGCCGACCCACGACGACCAGGGCCTGACGATGGCCCACAAAGGACCGGATGTCACTCCCACTCAATTATAAATTACAAAACAAAGACTATATAAATCAGTAGCTTGAAGATTGCATTACTCACTAAACCATGAAAAATACCACGTTCAAATCAGCGAGATAGCGCGCGCCCTGTATCAGCGTAATCCGACTTCGCGCAACCTTCCGAGGCCGTGGCCATCTGCCGCAACAGAATGGCTAGCTCGGCCGGGTTGCCGTCGCGGCGGACTTCGGCCAACAGTTCCGCTGCATAGGTCGGATCGGCGCGGAAGTGCTCGGCTATCGCCGTGTCATGCGATCTGTCTTTCATTTGTCGCCTCCTCTCTGTTTGAGATGACCTAAGTTTAATATTGCCACGCATTTTTCTTGAACAGTTCGACTTCCTCGGAAGCCATAACCTCAGGCGTTTCAGAAGCATCCTTTATTACTATTCCTGAAGTGTCCAACACTTCCAGAAGCTTCTTATTCGATATCCAACTATTATCCCATAGTTGTAGTTTTTCTCCATTCACAATGCGGCATAATGTTTCAGAGCTTTGATGTTCGATATTAATGGCCTTAGGTTTCCTGATTAGCCCCATCCCTCAGCCAAGAAAGTTGCTTGCCATGCGCAAAACTCGCTCTGGGCAAGGCTTGCAGCGCATCAGCGCCGTCGC
>NZ_MDED01000040.1 GCF_002939885.1 Xanthomonas cucurbitae | reverse complement strand
GCCAGATCGATATCGTGGAAACAGTAGTACGGCACGCCGAGCTTGGTGAAGAATTCGAAGGCGGCGTCGGACTTGGCTTCGGCACGATTGAGCGCGGTGTTGCCTACATCCCACGGATACGCGCGCGTGCCCGGGCCGAACGGATCGGCGCCGTTGCCGCAGAAGCTATGCCAGTAGGCCACGGCAAAGCGCAGATGCTCGGCCATGGTCTTGTCGCCGATCTTTTTGTTGGCGTCGTAGACCTTGAAGGCGAGCGGGTTGTCGGAGTCGCGGCCTTCGAAGCCGATCTTGCCGATGCCGGGAAAGTATTCCTTCGCGCCGATGTAGACGGTGTTGCTCATGGGGTGAACTCCTGCAAAAAGGGGAAGGGCGTGCCGGGAGGAGTGGAGCAAAAAATGTTAGCGCTACCACAACCGCGACCGAAAAAAGCCGCGCCGGGTAGCGAAGCTGGAAGTGTCATGCCCATCCCAGGTGAATTGGTCTTGCCGACTTTACCCAGCCGGCCGCCGAAAGGCTTGCTGCGCTGCGAGATGCAAGCTGTTGCGTAGTGCCAAGGTGTGGTGATGGCTGGCGGTTGGTAGGTTGGGGCGTACGGCCCTCACCCGCCCTTCGGGCACCCTCTCCCGCAGGCGGGAGAGGGGAGCATCCGGAGAGGGATTGCCGCGAAAGGGCTGGGTGGGAAGTGCTCCCCCTTGGACGAGGGCTCTCTCCCTTCCCCCGTTCACGGGGGAAGGTGCCCGAAGGGCGGATGGGGGCAGCCACCTCTGGCCTCACGCCCCAATCCCAATCCCAATCCCCCCGGCAGCTACAATGGGCGGCTCATGACCGCTGTCCTGCCGCTGCCGCAACCCCTGGCCGACCCCGCGCCGCGCACTGCGCGCCTGCGGTTGCCGTCCGATCAGCTGCGCCTGGGCAAACGGCTGCAGCGCCAGGTGGGCCAGGCGATCGCCGACTTCGGCATGATCGAGGCCGGCGACAAGGTGATGGTGTGCCTATCCGGTGGCAAGGACAGCTACACCTTGCTGGACATGCTGCTGCAGTTGCAGCGCAAGGCGCCGGTGCCGTTCACGCTGGTGGCGGTGAACCTGGACCAGAAGCAGCCGGAGTTCCCCGCCGAGGTGCTGCCCCGCTATCTGCGCGAGCAGGGCGTGCCGTTCGACATCGTCGAACAGGACACCTATTCGGTGGTCAGCCGGGTGATCCCGGCCGGCAAGACCCTGTGTTCGCTGTGCTCGCGGCTGCGGCGCGGGGCCTTGTACGCCTACGCGCAGGCGCATGGGGTGACCAAGATCGCGCTTGGCCATCACCGCGACGACATCGTCGCCACGTTCTTCATGAACCTGTTTCACCACGCGCGCCTGGCCGCGATGGCGCCCAAGCTGCGCAGCGACGACGGGGCGCATGTGGTGATCCGCCCGCTGGCCTATGTGCGCGAAGCCGATATCGCCGCCTACGCACAGCTGCGGCAGTTCCCGATCATTCCGTGCAACCTGTGCGGCAGCCAGCAGAACCTGCAGCGCCAGCAGGTGGGCCGCATGCTGCAGCAATGGGACCGCGACCATCCGGGGCGGGTGGAACAGATTGCGCGCGCGCTGGGCGATGTACGGCCCGAGCAACTGGCCGACCGCAGCCTGTTCGATTTCCTGGCGCTGGGCCGCCCCTCCGACGCCAGCGCGCCCGATCCCACCGCCTGGCACGCCGCCGGCGACAGCACACACGCCAGCGACTGACGCGCCCGCCAGGTCGCCGTCGGTCTTCCACCTCCACGTTGTTCTTCTTCGGTCTTACGCATGTTCTTTCGCAATCTCACGCTGTTCCGCTTTCCCACCACGCTGGATTTCACGCAGATCGAAACGCTGCTGCCGCAAGTGCAGCTCAAGCCGGTCGGCCCGCTGGAAATGAGTTCGCGCGGGTTTATCTCGCCCTTCGGCCGCGACGAGCAGGAAGTGCTCTCGCACCGTCTGGAAGAGTTTCTCTGGCTCACCATTGGCGGCGAAGACAAGATCCTGCCCGGCGCGGTGGTCAACGACCTGCTCGAGCGCAAGGTCGCCGAGATCGAGGAAAAGGAAGGCCGCCGCCCAGGCGGCAAGGCGCGCAAGCGTTTGAAGGACGACCTGATCCACGAATTGCTGCCGCGCGCCTTCGTCAAGAGCTCGCGCACCGACGCCATCCTGGACCTGCAGCACGGCTACATCGCGGTCAACACCTCCAGCCGCAAGAGCGGCGAGAACGTGATGAGCGAGATCCGCGGCGCGCTCGGCAGCTTCCCGGCGCTGCCGCTCAATGCCGAAGTCGCACCGCGCGCCATCCTCACCGGCTGGATCGCCGGCGAGCCGCTGCCCGAAGGCCTGAGCCTGGGCGAAGAATGCGAGATGAAGGACCCCATCGAAGGCGGCGCGGTGGTCAAGTGCCAGCACCAGGAACTGCGCGGCGACGAGATCGACAAGCACCTGGAAGCCGGCAAGCAGGTCACCAAACTGGCTCTGGTGCTGGACGACAACCTGTCGTTCGTACTCGGCGACGATCTGGTGATCCGCAAGCTCAAGTTCCTCGACGGCGCGCTGGACCAGCTCGAACACAGCGAGGACGACGGCGCACGCGCCGAACTGGATGCGCGCTTTGCGCTGATGAGCGCCGAAATCCGCCGGCTGTTCCTGTTGCTGGAAACCGCGCTGAAGCTCAGCAAGGCCGAGTGATGCGGCGTGCGGCCGGGCGTGGCGGACACGCGCCCGGCCGCATCGCACCGGAGTGCCACCTGGCCTGCGCACCGCGCCGCCCCCCGTGCCCCGCAGTCCGGTGGCCGCATCGCATGCCGTGCCAGGATCTGGCCTGCAAGCGCTCACCACCTGACCCAGTGCGGGGCTATCCTGTGCGCATGTTCAAGCCCGTCCGCCGCCTGATCGCGCCCGCCCCGCACGTCGTCGAACGCGATTGCCTGCACGTGCAGCTGGATGGTCAGGCGATCGAGGTGTTGCGCGTGCGCGATCCGCGTGCGCGGCGGATCAAGCTCAGCGTGGACGAGCGGGGCGCGCGGCTCACCTTGCCGCTGCGGGCAAGCCTGGTGGCCGGCGAGCGCTTCGTGCACGCGCATCTGGATTGGCTGGGCACGCAGCTGTCGCGTTACCAGCAGGCCGATGCGTTTCCGGCGCTGCAACGTGGCGTGCCCGGGCTACTGCCCCTGCGCGGCGCGCTGCTGCCCCTGTGCTGGCACGAGGGCCGCTACGCACGCATCGAACTCGATGACAACGGCGCGCACTTCCATCTGCCAGCGCGGCTGGGCGAAGCGGGCCTGCGCCGCACCCTGAAGGAATTCTACGAAGCGCAGGCGCGCGCCGATGTCGGCCGCTGGCTACCCAGCTATCTACCGGGGCTGCCGCGTCCACCGGCGCGTCTGCGGCTGAAGGTGATGTCCTCGCAGTGGGGCTCGCTGGCACCGGACGGCTCGATGGCGCTGGATCTGGCGCTGGTGCTCGGCCGCTCGTCGGCATTCGAATACGTGCTGGTGCACGAACTCTGCCATCTGCTGCAGGCCAACCACTCACCGGCGTTCTGGGCCGAGGTGGAACGGCGTTTTCCCACATGGCGCGACGAACGCAGCTACTTCCACGAACACGGCCGCCAGCTCAAGGCGCAGTTGCGGCGCTTGCTGCAACCCAGTTAGTCCAGGCGACTTGCGCCACCGCTTGACGGCATCACCGCGCACGCGAGCCGGCGTTTTTCACACGTGCGGCGCGGGCAATGACCCCAGAAATCCAGTGATGACCGCTGCCACCGGCTGCGGGGTTTCCATCTGCACATGGTGCGTGCCCGGCAGCAGCGCCAGGCGCGCATCGGCCACCATCGCCACCCGGTGATCGCGCAGTTCATCGGAAAAATACGGCTGCGCCGGTGTGGCGAAGATCGCCTGGGTCGGGCACACGATGGAGGCCAGCAGCGCGTCGATCTGCGCTTCGGTCATGCGGATGGCGGTGGGCAGGGTCAGGCGTGGATCGGTGCACCAGCTGTAGCCGCCCTCGACCACGCGCAGGCCGCGCTCCACCAGCAGCCGTGCTGCCGGCTCGGTGAGCTGATTGGCCATCATGCGTGCGCGGATCGGCGCTTCCATCGAACCAAACACCCGCAACGGCCGCTGCGACAGGGTACGGGTCGAGCGCACCGAATCGCGCAGCCGTTCGGCGGTGCTTTCCACCGGCTCGGCCAGCGCGCCCAGTGCCTCGATGACCACCAGCGCCTCGATGCGTTCGGGCGCGGCGGCGGCCATCAGGCTGGCCACCCCGCCGCCCAGCGAATGGCCGAGCAGGGTGAAACGCTCCCAGCCCAACGCATCGGCGACCTGCAGCAGCGTGTGAATGGCGCTGCTGAGGGTGTATTCGGCGCCCACCGGCAGCCACGCGCTGTGGCCGTGGCCGGGCAGGTCCAGCAGCACCAGATCCAGGTCCGGCGCCGGCAGGTGCGCACTCAACGGCACGAAGCTGGCCGCATTGTCGAGCCAGCCATGCAATGCCAGTACCCGGCGCGGTCCCCGCTCGGTATTGCGCAACCCGGTGACACGGCCAATGGTCACTTCACAGTCGAACGGTTCCAGCCTCACGCGCGACGCGCCAATGCGGCCAATGCCTGCGCATGTGCCGGGGTGGCGTTGAGGCAGGGGATGTAGCGGAGCGTGGCGCCGCGCTCGGCCAGGGTTTCGGCAAAGCCCAGCGCCACTTCCTCAAGGGTTTCCAGGCAATCGGTGGCAAAGCCCGGGCACACCAGGTCGAAGCTGCGCACGCCGCCCTCGGCCAGTTTCCAGAGCGTGGGTTCTGCGTACGGCTGCAGCCAGCGCTCGGAGCCGAAGCGCGATTGGTAGCCCATCTGCCACTCGTCCGGCCCCAGGCCCAGCGCGGAGACGATCGCCTGCGCACTGCGCTCGCACTGCTGCGGGTACGGGTCGCCCGCATTGGCCACGCGTTGCGGCAGGCCGTGGAAGGAAAACATCAACTTCTCGCTGCGCCCGTGCACCTGCCAGTGCGCGCGGATGGAGTCGGCGATCGCCGTCACCCAGCCGGCGTCTTCGCAGTACTCCCGGATTACCTCTACCGCGATCTCCGGCGCGCTGCGGCGCCAGGCGTCCACCACGTCCTGGATCGAGGCGGTGGTGGTGGTCGAATACTGCGGGTACAGCGGCAGTACCACGATGCGTTGGATACCGCGTGCGCGCAGGCCATCGAGCGTCTTGCGCAGCGCCGGCTCGCCGTAGCGCATGGCCCATTCCACCTGCCAGCCGGGCATCACTTCTTTCAGGCCTTCTGCCAGGCGCCGCGTGTAGACCGCCAGCGGCGAGCCGTCGGGCAGCCACACCTTGGCGTATTTCTCGGCCGACTTGGGACCGCGGATCGGCAGGATCACCCCGTACAGCAGGGGCTTCCAGAACAGCGGCGGAATCGCGACCACGCGACGGTCGCTGAGGAACTCGGCCAGGTAGCGGCGCACGGCCGGCGCGGTAGGCGCTTGCGGCGTGCCAAGGTTGACGACCAGCAGGGCGGATTCGGGGGAGGTGTTCATGCCGGCCATTCTGGCAGAGCCGGGCATCCCTGCCGACACCAGCGCACCGATCGGTGTGATCGGCGCGCGCTTGGGCGCCGGTTGCGCTCACCACCGATTCATTGCCTCACCACTAACGTCGCCCCATTGCTATCTTTGACGGACCGCCCCTTGGAGCTTGTCATGCCTCGTTTGTCGCGCCTGGCGCTATTGTTGTCGCTGACCCTTGCCGCCGGCCATGCCGTTGCCGGCCCGGAAGAAGACCAGCGTGCGCGCAACGCGGTGCGGGTGCTCAACGAGATCATGAAGATTCCCGAGCAGGCCATCCCGGACAAGCTGCTCGACGAGGCACGCGCCATCGTGGTCATCCCCGACACGCTCAAGGCCGGCCTGGTCATCGGTGGTCGCCGCGGTCATGGCCTGATGTCGATGAAGAACGCCGACGGCAGCTGGTCGCAGCCGGTGTTCGTCAAGCTCACCGGCGCCAGCATCGGCTTCCAGGCCGGCGTGCAGTCCTCCGACGTGGTGCTGGTGTTCCGCAACGACCGCAGTCTGGACAATATCGTCAACGGCAAGTTCACCCTGGGCGCCGATGCCGGCGTGGCCGCAGGCCCGGTGGGCCGCAATGCCGCCGCCGCCACCGACGGCCAGCTCAAGGCCGAGATCTGGTCGTGGTCGCGCGCGCGCGGGCTGTTCGCCGGTGTGGCACTGGATGGCGCGGTGCTGCAGATCGACGATGCCGCCGACCTCAACGCCTACGGCGGCGGTGCCACCCCGCGCATGATCTTCGAAGGCCGCACCAACGAGCGCCCGTCCACCGACGTGGTCGCCTTCCGCGACCGTCTGGAAGAGGTCACCTACACCGCACGCGCCAATCGCAACAGCGACGGCGACGACACCGTGCCGCCGCCGCCACACGCAGCGGCCGCTACGCAGGTTTCGGCATCGCCCGCACCGCCGCCACCGGCCAACGCCGCCAGCACGGTGCCGATGCAGCCCGCTGCCACACCGCCGGCGCAGCAAGGCTTCCAGCCGGTCTCCGAGGGCGAGATCCGCACCGAATCCCTGGACGGCACCCGCTGACGGGCTGTCATCCCCCTGCGCGGTGCGCTGGGGTATCCTGCGTCTTCCTTCTTCTTCAGCAAGCGAGCAGATCATGGGCGGTTTCAGCATTTGGCACTGGCTGATCGTGCTGGTGATCGTGCTGCTGGTGTTCGGTACCAAGCGGCTCACCAGCGGTGCCAAGGATCTCGGCAGCGCGGTCAAGGAATTCAAGAAAGGCATGCACGACGACGACAAGCCGGCCGGCAAGCTCGGTGACGACTCCCGCACTGCCGAGCAGGCGCGTGAGGCGCAGGCCGAACGCGACCGCGACGCGCGCTGACCCGGAGCAGCGTCGGTGTTTGACATTGGTGTTGGCGAACTGACGCTGATCGCGGTCGTCGCTTTGGTGGTCCTCGGTCCCGAGCGCCTGCCCAAGGCCGCCCGCTTTGCCGGGCTGTGGGTGCGCCGCGCGCGCATGCAGTGGGATTCGGTCAAGCAGGAACTGGAACGCGAACTGGAGGCCGAAGAACTCAAGCGCAGTCTCCAAGACGTGCAGGCCTCGTTGCGCGAGGCCGAAGGCCAGTTGCGCAACACGCAGCAGCAGGTCGAACAGGGCGCACGCGCGCTGCACGAGGATGTCAGCCGCGATATCGACATCCGCAGCAGCGCCACGCCGGCGGCCACGCCGCTGGAGCTGGCGCATGCGGATCCGGCGGCTGGCGCCAATGCCCAATCGGTCGCCGTCGCGGCAGAGGCTTCCGGCCATGTGGCTGCCGCACCAGTGATTGCACAGGCGCAGCCGATCGCTCCGGCGCCGCATCAGGCACCGATACCGGCGCCGCACAAGACCCTGGTGCCGGCACCGCGTGCCGCGCACACTGCCAGCGCACAGATGCCAGTGGGCAGACCGGCGCACGAGCCGGGGACCGCACCGGCTCCGGCTGCACCGAGCACCTTGCAGGAGAAGCAGCCGTGAGCCTGTTCGATGATGCGCAGGCCGAAAGCAGCCTGATCGAACATCTGGTGGAATTGCGCGCCCGCCTGGTGCGCGCGCTGATCGGCCTGGGCGTAGTGCTGCTGATCCTGCTGCCGTTCTCGCGGGCGATCTATTCCTGGCTGGCCGCGCCGCTGATCTCGCAACTGCCGCTGGGGCAGACCATGATCGCGATGAACCCGGCCGGCGCGTTCTTCGCCCCGTTGAAGCTGACCTTCTTCGTGGCGGTGTTCATCAGCGTGCCGTGGCTGCTGTATCAGGCCTGGGCCTTCGTGGCGCCGGGGCTGTACCAGCGCGAGAAGAAGCTGGCTTTCCCGCTGCTGGCCTCGGCGGTGGCGCTGTTCTACATCGGCTGTGCGTTCGCCTACTTTCTGGTGCTGCCGGCGGTGTTCCACTTCCTGACCACGTTCAAGCCGGACGTGATCGCCATTACCCCGGACGCCAATTCCTATCTGGATTTCGTGCTGGCGATCTTCTTCGCCTTCGGTGCCAGTTTCGAACTGCCGGTGGCCCTGGTGATCCTGGTGCTGCTGGGCTGGGTCAGCCCCAAACAGCTCAGCGAGGGCCGCGGTTACGCCATCGTCGGTATCTTCATCCTGGCCGCCGTGCTCACCCCGCCGGACGTGGTCTCGCAACTGATGCTGGCCATCCCGATGTGCCTGCTCTACGAGCTGGGCATCATCGCCTCGCGGGCGGTGGGGCCGAAGGAAAGCTAGTCATCGCGTGGCCGTCCCAAGCCACCGACATTTCCCGTAGGAGCGCACCCGGGCGCGACGAAGCGTTCCCAGGAAGGCCCATCGCGCCCGGGTACGCTCCTACGGCGGCAGGCCGACACATCCGGCGAACACCGGCATCAGCACCGCCATCCTCCTGAGCGCGATGTACGGCGAACTGACGGTCCGGATCGACACGACCGGCCGCGCCGCAAGTGGCTTACTCCAACTTCAGCGGCGTGGGGCACTGCGCGCGCACCATGGAGCCAATGGCGTAGGAGCGCACCCGGGCGCGACGAAGCGTTCCCAGGAAGGCCCATCGCGCCCGGGTGCGCTCCTACGGCGGCAGGCCGACACATCCGGCGAACACCGGCATCACACCGCCATCCTCCTGAGCGCGATGTACGGCGGACTGAAGGTCCGGATCGACACGACCGGCCGCGCCGCAAGTGGCCTATTCCAACTTCAGCGGCGTGCGGCACCTGCGCGCGCACCATCGAGCCAATGGCGTAGGAGCGCACCCGGGCGCGACGAAGCGTTCCCAGGAGGGCCCATCGCGCCCGGGTGCGCTCCTACGGCCGCAAGCCGTCAGGCCGCGAAGACATCCGGCCGTGCGGGCGGTGCGGGCGGTGCGGCGGCGCCTTCGTGGGCGAACATCTGCTTCCACGCCGCGTAGATCGAGCCGGCGAACACCGGCATCAGCACCGCCATCATCGATAGCTGCAACAGCCACACCGCCACGGTCTGCCCGGCCACCATCGCGACGATCAACGCCACGATGGTCGCCCCGAAATAGATCGCGAAGAGGGTGATGAAGGCCAGCACGAAGAACACCAGCATCGCCGGCAGGTTGTGCAGGCTGGCGCGCAGGCTCTCGCGCAGCGCCTGGCCGCCGGTGCTGCGGTCGAACATCACCTGCGGCGGCATCACGAATAGCGCCAGCGTCATCGCCGCGAAGGTGGCGATGGTCAGCAGCAGCCACAGCAGGATGCGCCCGGCCGGCAGGCTGGCCGCCAGCTGTTCGATCTGCACCGGGTCCGGCTGGGCGCCGGACTGGCTGATCTGGTTGATCTTGTTCATCACCTCCGCCAGCTGCTGCAGCCCGCTGGAGCCGATCATCACCAGCAGCAGCACGCCCAGCAGCAGGCCGGCGATCAGCTGCGGCAGCAGCGACACCAGCAGGTGCGGCGCGCGGCCGTCCTGCAGGCCGTGCAGCAGATGCGAGGGCTTGGCGATGCGGCCTTCGTCCACTTCGCGGATCGCCCATAGCAAGCCGCCCATGAACAGTGGGCCGGCCAGCACAAGCAGGAACTGCAGGGCCGGGCCCAGCAACGGCACCAGCACCGACAGCGACACCACCAGCGAGGCGGCCACGCTCCAGATCACCCCCAGCGAGCCCAGCGCCAGCGGCGCCCGCTTCAACAGCGAGAAACCGGTCAACAGCCACTCCGCGCCGGCAGACGCCGGCACCTTACGAATTTCGCTCATTCCCATTCCGGCTCGATACGCGCGCCGGACCATCCGGCGTGAGGCGATTATCGCTGCTTTTACGTGTGCGCGGCGGGACGAATGTTCACTGTCTGCAGACCGCGTGCGTGGTGCACGAACCGGCGCAGCAGCTTGCGCGCCACCGGCGCGGCGGTGACCTCGCGGGCCACGGTGCGGGCGCAGTGGCCATGGCGGGCGATGCACTCGGCGCGCGCGCGCACGTAGCCGCGCATGTGGTGGGTGGCGAACTCCGGGTGGAACTGCACGCCCCAGGTGGCCCGGCCCCAGCGAAACGCGTGGCAGCGGTCCTGGCGCGAGTGGGCCAGCACGATGGCGCCGTCCGGGGCGCGCACCACCGTCTGCAGATGGGTGGCATGGGCCGGGAACTGCGCCGGCAGGCCGGCAAACAACGGGTCCTGCCCGGCCGGTGGGTGCAGTTCCAGCGCGATGGTGCCCGACTCGCGCCCGGCTGGGTTGTAGTCGACCTCGCCACCGAGCGCATGCGCCAGCAGCTGGTGCCCATAGCAGATGCCCAGCAGCGGCATGCCCTGGTGCGCGGCGGTGCGCAGCCACTCGGCGCTGCGTTCGCTCCAGTCGGCGCGGTCGGTGACGAAGGCGGCCGAGCCGCTGACGATGATCCCGGCAAAGCCGGCCGGGTCGGGCAGCGCATCGCCATTGGCGACGTCGATGGCCACCGTCTCATGCTCGGCCAGCCCTGCGGCCACGCGGATCCAGTGCGGAAAACGGCCGTATCGCTTCATCGCCGGCACGGGTTGCCCGGTTTCGATGATGAGAAACGGCAAAACGGACATGCGCGAACACCCGGACACCACAGATGCCCCCGATTGTAGGCGGCAGTGGCGGGTTTTTTTCAAGCCGCGCCCCGGTCCGGGCGTTGCGGGTCATTGCCGAATGACATGTCCTGATTCCCTGCAAGTGGGGTCGGTGGGATGGCCACGGCGGTGGCGTGCCCTGGATATCGGCCGCCAATGGCGCCACTGGACGCCTTGGACCTGAAATCCCGGCCTGCCGAGGGGATCGCCTACTCGCGCGGCGGCAACACCGACAGCACCTCTTCGATGGTGGTCAGCCCGGCGGCAACCTTCTCCAGGCCGGTGCGGCGCAGCGTGCGCAGGCCTTCGCTGCGGGCGGCGTGGCTGAAGCTGGCCAGTTCGGTGTCCGGGCGGATCAGGGTGCGCAGGCGCGGGGTGACCGGCAGCAGTTCGTACAGGCCCACCCGGCCCAGGTAGCCGGTGCGGCGGCATTCCAGGCAGCCGACCGGCGCGTGCACGTTCAGCGGCTCCGGCAGCGCTTCGCCGGGTTCGCGCAGAGCCGCCCAATCGGCATCGCTGAGCGTGTGCGGGCGCTTGCAATGCACGCACAGCGTGCGCACCAGCCGTTGCGCCAGCACGCCGTTGAGCGTGGAGGCCACCAGGTAATGCGGTACGCCCAGATCGAGCAAACGGGTGATCGCCGACGCCGCATCGTTGGTATGCAGCGTGGACAGCACCAGATGCCCGGTGAGCGAGGCCTGCACCGCCATCTGCGCGGTTTCCAGGTCGCGGATCTCGCCGATCATGATGATGTCCGGGTCCTGCCGCAGCAGCGTGCGTACGCCGCTGGCAAAATCCAGGTCGATGTTCTGCTGGACCTGCATCTGGTTGAACTCGGGCGCGATCATTTCGATCGGGTCTTCCACGCTGCACACGTTCACGTCCGGCGTGGCCAAGCGCTTGAGCGTGGAATACAGCGTGGTGGTCTTGCCCGAGCCGGTCGGGCCGGTGACCAGCACGATGCCGTGCGGGCGTTCCACCAGCGCGCTCCAGCCGGCCGCTTCTTCCGGGCTGAAACCCAGCTGCTCGATGCTCTTGAATGCGGAATCCGGATCGAAGATGCGCATCACGCATTTCTCGCCGAAGGTGGTGGGCATGGTGGACAGGCGCATTTCCACCTCGCGCCCGCCCGGCGAGCGGGTCTTGATGCGGCCGTCCTGCGGGCGGCGGCGTTCGGCCAGATCCATGCGGCCCAGCACCTTGATGCGGCTGACCACCGCGGTCATCACCGACGGCGGCACTTCCAGCACCTTGTGCAGCACCCCGTCGATGCGGAAACGCATGCGCCCGGCTTCGCGGCGCGGCTCCAGATGGATATCGCTGGCCCGCTGTTCGTAGGCGTACTGCAGCAGCCAATCGACGATATGCACGATGTGGTGGTCGTCGGCGTTGACGTCGCCGGCGCGGCCCAGTTCCACCAGCTGTTCGAAGCTGGGCAGGCCCACGTTGGATTCGGTGCTGCGCGCATCGCCACGCGCCCCGCGCACTGATTGGGTGACGCCGAAGAACTCCATCGTGTAGCGATGCAGGTCCAGCGGATTGATGAGGGCCAGCTCGATGCGGCGGCGGCTCAGGTGTTGCACGTCGGCCAGCCACTCCAGCGCCAGCGGCTCGCTGGTGGCGATCAACACGCGCTCGGCATCCAGCGCCAGCGGCAGGATGCGGTGCCGGCGTGCGTACGCATGCGAGACCACGCCGGTGACGGCGGCCACATCGATGCGGGTGGGGTCGATGCGCAGATAGCGCAGCCCGGTGCGGGTGGCCAGCCATTCGGTGAGCCGTTCCAGGCCCAGCTCGCCGGCTGGCGGCTGGGCGGCATGCAGTTTGAGGTTGGCCAGCAGCACCAGCGGATGCACCTCGCTGGCGTTGCGCACGCCGGCGGCGGAGAACTGCACGCGCTCGTGTTCGTGCGGCACCACCATGTCATCGGCCAGCAGGGCAGCTGCCACTGGGTCGAACATCAACCGGCCGCGCGGCAGGAGTGCCGCTGCGCTGTCCGGGTCGGCGCTACGCCGCTGTTCCATGCTGGTTGCCCCCTGCCACGATCCTCCGCGGCAAAGCGCTGCGGGTCGGTCGGTATACTAGCGCACCCCTTTCGCACGGCCCTTGCTGCATGTCCGATTCCCCCCGCGTTCCAATCACGTTCCAGGGCCTGATCCAGACCCTCAACCAGTACTGGGCCGAGCAGGGCTGCGTGCTGATCCAGCCGCTGGACCTGGAAGTGGGCGCGGGCACGTTCCACCCGGCCACCTTCCTGCGTGCGCTGGGACCGGAGCCGTGGAATGCGGCCTACGTGCAGCCCTCGCGCCGCCCCACCGACGGCCGCTACGGCGACAACCCCAACCGCCTGCAGCGTTACTACCAGTACCAGGTGGCGATGAAGCCCAATCCGGACAACATCCAGGACCTGTACCTGGGCTCGTTGCAGGCACTGGGCATCGATCCGCTGGTGCACGACCTGCGCTTTGTCGAAGACAACTGGGAATCGCCCACGCTGGGCGCCTGGGGCCTGGGCTGGGAAGTCTGGCTCAACGGTATGGAAGTCACCCAGTTCACCTATTTCCAGCAGGCCGGCGGGCTGGAGTGCAAGCCGGTGCTGGGCGAGATCACCTACGGGCTGGAGCGGCTGTGCATGTATCTGCAGAGCTGCGACAACGTCTACGACCTGGTGTGGACCTACGGCCCGGATGGCACCGCAGTGACGTATGGCGATGTGTACCACCAGAACGAGGTGGAGCAGAGCACCTACAACTTCGAGCATGCGAATGTTGCTGAGCTGTTCCATCGCTTCGATGCCTGCGAAGCCGAAGCCAAGCATCTGGTGGAGGTCGGCCTGCCGTTGCCGGCCTATGAGCAGGTCACCAAGGCCAGCCACGCCTTCAACCTGCTGGATGCGCGCCGCGCCATCAGCGTGACCGAGCGCCAGCGCTACATCCTGCGCGTGCGCGCGCTGGCGCAAGGCGTGGCGCAGGCGTATCACGCGCAGCGCGAGAAGCTGGGGTTTCCTGGCGTGAAGAAGTAACCAAGAGCCCCTCTCCCGCGGGAGAGGGGTTGGGGTGAGGGTACGAGGCGCAGCCCTCATGCACCCAAACTCCACAGAGCTTCGCCCGTCCCCTCATCTGCCCCTGCGGGGCACCTTCTCCCCCATGAAGGGGGACAATGTCCCGACGGGAGAAGGAAGCAACAAGCCCCTCTCCAACGGGAGAGGGGTTGGGGTGAGGGTACGTGGCGAAGCCCTCACGCACCCAAACTCCACAGAGCTTCGCCCGTACCCTCATCCGCCCCTTCGGGGCACCTTCTCCCGACGGGAGAAGGGAATACGCAAAGGTCCATGTCACATGAGCGAACAACTTCCCCTGCTGATCGAACTGGGCACCGAAGAGCTGCCGGTCAAGGCGCTGCCGGGTCTGGCGCAGGCCTTTTTTGATGGCGTGCTGAGCGGTCTGGAAAAGCGCGGCGTGGCGGTCACGCGCGGCGCTGCCAAACCCCTCTCCACCCCGCGCCGCCTGGCGGTGCTGTTGCCGGGCGTGGCCACCGAGCAGCCGGAGCAGCGCTCCGAAGTGCTGGGCCCGTACCTCAACATCGCCCTCGATGCCGACGGCCAGCCGACCAAGGCACTGGCCGGCTTCGCCGCCAAGGCCGGTATCGACTGGACCGCGCTGGAGCGCACCAGCGATGCCAAGGGCGAGCGCTTCGTACACCGCGCAGTGACACCGGGTGCGCGCACCGCCGCGCTGCTGCCGGAGATCCTGCGCGAGGCCATTGCCGCCATGCCGATCCCCAAGCCGATGCGCTGGGGCGCGCACGACTACGCCTTCGCCCGGCCGGTGCAGTGGCTGGTGCTGCTGTTCGGCAGCGAGGTGATTCCGGCCCAATTGCTGGGCGTGCGTGGCGACCGCGTGACGCGCGGCCACCGCTTCATGCATGACGGCGCCGTGTCGTTGGCCGCGCCGGGCGAGTACATCGACGCGCTACGCGCCGCGCACGTGCTGGTGGATGCCGATGCGCGCCGCGCGCGCATCGTCGAAGAGGTCGAAGCGGCCGCCAGGCAGGCCGGCGGCAGCGCGCGTATCAGCGACGATAATCTTGAACAGGTGGTCAACCTGGTCGAATGGCCGTCGGCGGTGCTCTGCAGTTTCGAGCGCGCGTTCCTGGCGGTACCGCAGGAAGCGCTGATCGAAACCATGGAAATCAACCAGAAGTTCTTCCCCGTGCTGGACGACGGCGGCAAGTTGACCGAGCAGTTCATCGGCATTGCCAATATCGTCTCCAGGGACGTGGCCGAAGTGGCCAAGGGCTACGAACGCGTGATCCGCCCGCGCTTTGCCGATGCCAAATTCTTCTTCGACGAAGACCTCAAGCAGGGCCTGCAGGCGATGGGTGAAGGCCTGTCCAGCGTCACGTATCAGGCCAAGCTGGGCAGCGTGGCCGACAAGGTCGCGCGCGTGGCGGCGCTGGCCGAAGCGATTGCGCCGCAGGTCGGTGCCGACCCGGTGCAGGCGCGTCGCGCTGCGGAACTGGCCAAGAACGATCTGCAATCGCGCATGGTCAACGAGTTTCCGGAACTGCAGGGCATTGCCG
This sequence comes from Xanthomonas cucurbitae, assembly GCF_002939885.1. Classification (GTDB taxonomy): domain Bacteria; phylum Pseudomonadota; class Gammaproteobacteria; order Xanthomonadales; family Xanthomonadaceae; genus Xanthomonas; species Xanthomonas cucurbitae. The sequence continues at coordinate 13,654 of NZ_MDED01000040.1, read as the reverse complement.
GCCGGCATTACGCCAAGGCCGCTGGCGAGCCTGGCGAAATTTCGCTGGCGATCGATGAGGCCTACCAGCCACGGTTTGCCGGCGACGACATCGCACTGTCGCCGCTGGGCAAGGTGCTGGCGATCGCCGAGCGTCTGGATACATTGGCCGGCGGGTTTGCGGCTGGGCTTAAACCGACCGGCAACAAGGATCCATTTGCGTTGCGGCGTAATGCGTTGGGGTTGGCGCGGACGGTGATTGAGTCGGGGTTTGATCTGGATTTGAAGGCGACGTTGGTGACTGCATCCAAGTTGCTGCCATGGGATCGCTTGGTCAGAAAAGCTACGCTGCCGAACGAGGCAACGATTCCTGAAATCGACTCAGCGCAGCACGCACAGCTTGCCCAAGAAATCTTCGACTTCATCCTCGACCGCCTACGTGGCTACTACGCCGACAAAAAAGTGCCGGCAACCCACTTCAACGCCGTCGCTGCATTGTTCTCGGTCGCGCCCGGGGGCGCTCCTACACCGGATAGCGTAGGAGCGCACCTGGGCGCGACTCACGGCTCCCTCTACGACTTCGACCGCCGCATCGATGCCATCGGTAGTTTCGCCACGCTGCCCGAAGCCGAAGCCTTGGCTGCCGCCAACAAGCGCATCCGCAATATCCTGCGCAAGGTCGATGTCGAGATCCCCGGCGATATCGACACCAGCCTGCTACGCGAACCGGCCGAACAAGCGCTGGCCGAAGCGGTGCAGGCGGCCATCGGTGATACCGGTGATGCCTTACACCGCCACGACTACGTCGCCGTGCTCGCGCGCCTGGCCCGCCTGCGCCCGCAGGTGGATGCATTCTTCGACGGTGTGATGGTCAATGCCGACGACCCCCAGCTGCGTGCCAACCGCCTGGCCCTGCTCAAACAGCTCGGCGACCGCCTGGGCAGCGTTGCCGCCATCGAGCACCTGTCCAGCTGATGTCCAGCCCCGCCGGCGCGACACACTGGCATAACGCCCAGGCGGCGCTGGCACGGCGCGACCTGGGCGTGGCGGCAGCGGCGCTGCAGACCTTGCTGGAGGTGGAGCCCACGCATGTGGCCGCGCGCATTCTGTTGGCCGGCACCGTGCTGGCACGCGGCAGGATGCGCGAGGCGGTCGCGCAATTGCTGTTGGCGGCCAGGGATCTAGGTGATGCCGATGTCGCCATGCGTTGTCGGCTGGCGCAGGCCTTGCTGCGCGTGGGCGAGCATCGCCAGTTGCACCTGCTGCTGCGTCATCCCTCGGTGCAGCGGTGCGCCGAGGGTGCAACGCTTGCCCTATTGGCGCATGTGCATCAGTCCCTGGGTGAGCATCCCGAGGCGCTGGCAATGATGCAACGCGCGCAGGCCTGCGGCTTCGATGGTGCCGATTTCCGCTTCTTCCTGGCGGTGCAGTTGCAGTTCAACGGCCGGCTCGATGAAGCGGCGCACGCGCTCGATCACGCCCTGGCGCTCAAGCCCGGCTACGGCCGCGCCGCGTTGACAAGAGCGCGGCTGCGCCGTCAAACGGCGGACAGCCAGCATGTCGAGCAACTGCGCCAGCAGCTGCAGCACGCCGCCCCGGACAGCGAAGACCGCGCCGGGTTGGCGTTCGCGTTGTACAAGGAGCTGGAGGATCTCGGCCAGACCGAGGCCGCCTGGGACGCGCTGCAGCACGGCAATGCGGCGATGCACGCGCGGCTGCGTCACGATGCCGACGCCGAAGCGGCGCAGTATGCACAGTTGGGTGCCTTGGCCGCGCAGGGCGTGTTCGCCACCGGCGACAGCATGGCGGTGCAGGGTCCACAGCCGATCTTTGTGCTTGGATTGCCGCGTTCGGGCACCACGGTGCTGGAGCGCTTGCTGGGTAATCATTCGCAGATCGTGTCGGCCGGCGAGTTGAACGATTTCGGCCATCAACTCCGCTGGGGCGCCGACCAGGCCGGCCGCAGCCTGTTGGAAACAGGCCTGCTGCAGGCGCTTCCCACGCTGGATTACGCGCAGATCGGCCAGCGCTATCTGGAACAGACGCAGTGGCGTGCCGGCGCGGCGCGCTGGTACATCGACAAGCTACCAGCCAATGCAGTGGCGATCGGCCCGATCGCACGCGCGCTGCCCAATGCCTTGATCGTGCATCTGGTGCGTGAGCCGATGGCGGTGTGCTTTTCCAATTATCGCGCGCTGTTCGGCGATTCCTATGCGTATAGCTACGATCTGCAGACGCTGGCACGGCATTACCAGGCCTATCACGCGCTGATGGCGCAGTGGCGGGCCGCGTTGCCCGGGCGGGTGATCGACGTGGATTATGCACAGATGGTGCGCGACCCCGGCGCAGTGCTGGAACAGCTGATGGCGCGCTGCGCACTGCACTGCGAGCCTGGCCAGGTGGATATCACCCGCAATGTCGCGGCATCGGCCACGCTGAGCAGCGTGCAGGTGCGCGAAGGCGTGCACGGGCGCAATCTGGAAGCGTGGCGCCGCTATGCGGTGCAACTGGAACCGTTACGGCTGGCGCTGGCGCATGCCGGGTTGATCGATACGAGCGCTACCTGAGCATGCCAATGCAGCCCATTGCACCGCGCGTGGGCGCAGGCGACGCGGCCTGAAACGCCAACGGCAGCCGTCACGGCTGCCGTTGGGTCATGCCTTGCGCAAGACGTTAGTGCGCGCCAAAACGCCAGTTCAGTTCCAGCATGTAGGAACGGCCGTAGCCGGTGTAGTTGAAGATGTTGTAGTACGGGTAGTCGGTGTAGGTACGGTCGCGCGGCGGCCGCTCGTTGGTCAGATTGTTGACCGTGGCCGTGAGCGAGATGTCGTCGTTGACCGCATAGTCCAGCGTCGCATTGAAGGTGGTCCAGGCACCGACCTTGCGTGCGCCTTCCACCGCGTAGCCATCGGTGCTCTGCTGCGCCAGGAAGTTCGGTGTGCGGCCGTAGCGCTGGCCGAACAAGGTGGTGGTCCAGGCGTTTTTCTGCCAGGTGATCGAGGCATTGGTGATGCTGCGGAACTCCGACGAGAAGAAGGGTTCGTTGAGCAGGTCGCGTACCGGGTCCTGCGGGAACTGCTGGCTTTCGTGCTTGAGCGTCAGGTTGTACTGCGCGTCGAACACGAACAGGCCCCAGGAGTCGGTTGCCAGGTTGTAGGTCGCCTTGGTGAGTACGCCGGAGATTTCCTCGTTGGAGATGTTGACCGGATTGATGCGGATATTGCTCAGGCGATTGGGCACCGGTGCATCGGCCGCGGTGCGATCGATCCGCGCGAGCGCGTCCACGCAGGTGGGCGAGCCGATGGGTAGGCTGCCCAGGCGGCAGGCGGATTCGGTCTGCAGCAGGTTGTCGGTGCTGAGATCGCTGACCTTCTGGTCGATCTTGATGTTGTAGTAGTCCGCATTGACGCTGAAGCGGGCACTCGGCGACCACACCACCCCGGCGCCCCAGGAGTTGGCAGTGATCGACTTCAGATCCGCATTGCCGGACCGACGGCCCTGGATGGTTGTGCCGCTATAGGTACAGTCGGCAATCGGCACGCTGGGTTCTTCGACCGCGCAGCGGTAGTAGTCGTTGACGCCCTGGAAGAACCCGCTGTCGCCAGCGAACGAGAACGCCATATCCGGTGCCTTGAACGCAGTGGCGTAGTTGCCGCGGAACAGCAGCGACTCGATCGGGCGGAACTCCAGCGCGGCCTTGTAGGTGAACTTGGAATCGCCACCGCCACCCTGGTTCTTGTAGTCGTCGTAGCGGCCGGACAGGTTGGCCGTCAACGTGCTCAGGATCGGCACCCGCATCTCGAAGGCGGCCGCCCAGTTTTCGCGCTTGCCGCTGCCCTGGGTGCCGGTCAGTTGGTAGAAGTCGCCGGCGATGACGCGGGGGTCGGTCGGATTGGTCCAGTACTGATTGCCCGCCTGCAAGACGCCGGCGATGCCCACTGCCCCGGCCGGCATGTCGAACAACTCGGTGTTGGTCAGCTGCAGGTTGACGTTCTGGGTCCAGGTCCTGGACTTGGTGCGGATTTCATCGTTGAAGCTGCGGTACTGCGCCGGCGTCAACGCGCGATAGAAGTTGGCATCGTTGGGCGAGTAGATCGGGTAGCCGTAATAATCCCCCTGGGGAGCGCCGAGGAATTGTTCGCGGAAGAAGTCTTCGATGCGGTCCGCCAACGGCCATTGCTGGCGGCTTTCGATGCGGTACTCCGAGCGCGAGTAGAAGGTGTCATAGGTCCAGTTGCTGGCCCCCAGGCCGCCCTTCATGCCGATGGCGATGTTGTAGGAATCGGCGGTCTGGCGGTCGTTGTTGAAATCCAGATCGCCGGCCTCTTCCGGCGCAAAGACGCGTTGATAGCCTTCGAGTTGTTGGCTGTTCTGGTTGTAGAACAGGCCGCCGGTATCGGCGGAGGTTTGCCAGAAGCGCGGCCCGCCGTTGACCTCGACCTTGGTGCGGTTGAGCAGCAGCGTCGAGTACAGCTCGGCGTTGTCGTTGAAGGCATAGCTCAGGTTGGCATAGCCGCTGGCGCTGCGTTCCTTGTTGAGGATGCTGGCATAGCCGGGCACTGCACGGCTGCTGCAGAAGTTGCCACGGTTGGCGCGGTTGTCGTACTGCACCGATCCATTGAACAGCCCACCCAGCGCAGCGCAGTTGTCCGCGCCTGGATCGACATAGCTGGCCGGGGGGCCGGGGAGGCTGTGCAGCGCGATGCGTGAACCATAGCGCAGGGTCGGGTCTGGATTGTCGTTGGTGGAATCGAAATCGCGGCGCTGGAAGCCGTAGATCGGGTCCTGGTTGTTGAGCTGCAGGCCCCACACGATATTGGCGCCGCCGATCTCGTTGCCACCGGTGAGCTGGAAGCGCTGGTTGTTGCCGCCACCGCCGTCGTAGGTGCCCATGCGGTAATTCATCTGCACGCCGTCCATGCGCTTTTTCAGGATGATGTTGACCACGCCTGCGATCGCGCTGGAGCCGTAGATCGAGGACTGGTTGCCGGGCGCCACGTCGATGCGCTCGACCATGCCCACCGGCACGCTGGCCAGGTCGACGAAGTTGCTCTGCCCGTTGTAGAGCAAGGGGTAGTCGGCCATCGGCCGGCCGTCGATCAGCACCAGGGTGAAGCCGGGATCCAGTCCCAGCAGGCTCAACGACTTGGCGCCAGCGGTAAAGCCGCCACTGAACTGGCCATCCTGCACGGAGCCGGTCGCCATCGGTTGCGAACGCAGCACGTCGTAGACGTCCTTGAAGCCGCGGCGCTGGATGTCCTGGGCGGTGATCGAGAACACTGGTGTGGCGGTCTCGACCTGGGAACGCGGAATCAACGACCCCGTCACGGTGACCTTGTCCAATTGGGTGACTTCGCCTTGCTGCTGCGCGGTGGCAAGCGACGGCATCGCCAGGGCGGTCCACACGGCGGTAACCAACAGATGACGCTTCATGAAAACCTCTCTCCAAAGGTGCCGAACGGGCGCGGCAAGCCGAAGGGGCCGCGCAATGCGTGTCAACGAAACGTTAACAACTGTCCGACTGTAGCCATTCCATTACCCGCCGTATAGTCAGAATGGCCGACATTTTTTGTCCCTTCACAGCGGGGCTGGGTATCCTTGGCGGATGCTCAAAGCCGCGTTTGCTCTCTCACTGCTGTGTACCGTGTTCCTGCCGCTGCAAGCGGTTGCACGTGCAACCATCGACAAGATCGAAATCAAGGGGTTGGACGACGGCGACGACGCCGAGATGATCGAGAACATCCAGGTCTCCCTGTCCCTGTACGAGGCCGTGGGCAAGGAACAAGGCGAGTCGCGCCTGGAGTACCTGCTGGCCCAGGCCGAACGGCAGACCCGCGAGGCCTTGGAACCATTTGGTTATTACTCCCCGACCATCACCCTGGCGGCACCGCGCAGCGGCGACCGGGTGACGGTGGTGATCGCGGTGGAACGCGGCGAGCCGGTGCGCGTGCGCACCTCGCATATCTCCATCACCGGCTGGGCCGAGCAGGACCGCTACCTGGGCCAGGACCTGAAGCAATTCGAGCCGCGCCCGGACCAGGTGTTCAGCCACCCGCAGTATGAATCCAGCAAGGTGCGCATCACCCGTCGGCTGGCCGAGCGTGGCTATTTCGATGCCGACCTCACCCGGCGGCGGGTGGAGGTGACGCGCGCCGAACACGCCGCCGACATCGACCTGAACTGGGACAGCGGCCGCCGCTATGACATGGGCAAGGTGCGCTTCGACTACGACTACTTCCGCGATGGGCTATTCGATCCCCTGGTCTACTGGGACGAAGGCAGCTACTACCACGAAGGCAAGCTGGACCGGCTGCGCGAGTCGCTGACCAAGCTGGACTACTTCAGCACCATCGACATCCAGCCCAAGCCCGAAGAAGCCGACGACCAGGGCCGCGTGCCGGTGGACGTCAAACTCACCCGCGCCAAACGCACCATCTACACCTCGGGCCTGAGTTTCGGCAGCGAGAGCGGGGCTGGTGTGCGCGGCGGCGTGGAGCGGCGCTATGTGAATTCGCGTGGTCACAAGATGGACACGCAACTGGACTACGCGCAGAACCGCAAGAGCCTGACCACCAGCTATCGGGTACCGGCATTCCGCTGGCTGGACGGCTGGTATACCGCCTCGGCGCGGTTGTACGACGAGCAGACCCAGTACATCGACCTGCGCAACGTCAAGCTCACCGGCAGCCGCAGTGGCCAGATCAACGAACGCTGGAGCGCCATCGCCTCGATCAACGCCTTGCGCGAGCGCTGGCGCTTCAGCAGTGGTGATGACTTCGAAGGTGCGGTGTACGAAACCTCCACCCTGGTCTACCCGCAGCTGCAGGCCAACTACGTCAATGTCGACGACCGCTTGTTTCCGCGCAGCGGCGTGTCGGCGCAGATGTTCCTCCGCGGCGGTGCCGAAGGGGCCGGCTCGGACACCAATTTTGGCCAGCTGTACGGGCAGTTGCGCTGGTTCCTGGGTGCCGGCGACAACGGCCGGGTGATCCTGCGCGGGGAGGGCGGCACCACTTGGACCAGCGACCTGGTGGCGATGCCGCCCAGCCTGCGGTTCTTTGCCGGCGGCGCCAACAGCATCCGTGGCTATGCGTTCCGCGAAGTCGGCCCGCGCACGCCCAAGCCGGACGAGTTCGCGCTCGGTGCCAAGAACATGGTCACCGCCAGTGCCGAATACGAGCATTACCTCAAGGGTGGCCCCTGGGGCGGGGCGGTCTTCGTCGATGGCGGCAGCGCCTTCGACAACCGCCCGGACTGGCACACCGGTATCGGCTTCGGTCTGCGCTGGCGCTCGCCGGTGGGACCAGTGCGGGTGGATATCGCGCATGGCTTAAACGACCCCGACTCGCAATTCCAGCTCTATATCGATATCGGGGCCAACCTGTGAGCACGCCCACGCCGCCGCCCGCTCCGCGCCCACGTTTCTATCGCCGCCGCCGCTTCTGGATGGGATCGGGCCTGACCGTGCTGGGGCTGGTGCTGCTGGCCCTGGTCGCCCTCTATTGGCTGCTGCAGACCGTGGCCGGGCGTGACGTGTTGCTGGCGCAAGTCGTTGCGCGCCTGCCGGTTGGCGCGACCTTTACCTACGGCAGCGTCGAAGGCCCGGTCGCCGGCCCGCTGACCCTGCGCAATGTCGACTTCAAATATCAGGACATCCACTTCACCGCCGAGCGCGTGTATCTGGAGCCGGACCTGCGCCCGCTGCTCGGCCGCAAGCTGCAGCTGGACGCGGTGCAGGTCAGCAACGCCACCTTGAACCTGGGCAAGAGCGACGAACCGTTCAAGCTCCCCAGCTGGCCCGAATCGCTGCCGCAGATCACCGTGCCGCTGGCGATCCAGGCCGACAAGATCGATGTGCAAAATCTGCGCATCACCCAGTTGCAGCAGCCGATGATCGTACTGCGCAAGATGCAGGGTGGTCTGGAAGTGGCCACCGGCGAACTGCGGACGCGCGATCTGGTGATCGACACCGACATGGGCGATTTCCGCCTGCACGGGGATTACCTCCCCAACGACGCTTACCGCGCCGATCTCACCGCCACGGCGGTGCTGCCGGCCGCACGCGGCCGTACCCCGGCCAGCCTGGGGCTGGTGGCGCGCGGGGACCTGGACAAGATGGAAGTGGCCATCGCCGGCCGTGCACCGGCGCCGCTGCAGGCCAGCCTGGTGTTCACCGGTCGCGATGATCCCACGTGGGCCTTCAAGGCCGTCACCGAAGCGCTGGATACCTCGCTGCTGATGCCGGCCACCAATGGGCAGTACGCCGCCCCGGCCACGCCGATCGCACTAAACCTGCAGGCCTCCGGCAAGGGCGGCAAGGCCGACCTGCAAGGCAGCGTCAAACAGGGTGAGTTGAGCGCGACCTTGCAGCCCTCGCATATCAGCCTGGTCGATCAGGTGCTGACCGTCGAACCGCTGGTGATCGACACCTTCGAAGGCCGCACCCAACTGCGCGGCACCGCCGATTTCCGCGATTCCCAAAACCCGAGCTTCCGCTTTGCGGTCAATGCCAGCGGCCTGCGCTTCACTCCACCTGCGGACCCGGCCACGCCGGATGCGCCGTTGGTGCCGGTGGAACTGCGCCAGGCGCGGCTGGGCGTGGCCGGCACCTTGAAGGCGTGGGCCGCGATCGGCCGCGCCATGGTGGAGCGCGACGGGCAGCAGGCCAAGCTGGTGTTCGACACGCGCGGCAACGACCAACGCGCCCAGCTCAAGCAGGTGCAGGCCACCACCCCGGGTGGCGCGCTGGATGTGACCGGCGAGGTGGGCTGGACGCCGGAACTGCACTGGGACCTGGCCGCGCAACTGGCCAAGTTCGACCCGGGCTATTTCGTCCCAGGCTGGAACGGCAACCTCTCTGGCAAGGTCGCCTCCAAGGGCCGCCAGCTGCCGGCGCCGGCCGGCGGCGTGTCGCCGGGCTTCGAGGCCACTGCAGACATCCCCAGCCTGACCGGCCAGCTGCGCCAGCGCGCGCTGTCGGCCAATGGCAAGTTCGCCCTGCGTGGCGAACAGGGCGAGGGCGAGCTGCAACTGGCGCTGGGTGCCAGCCGCATCACCGCCAAGGGCAAGGTCGGCGACCAGCTGGAGATCGCCGCGCAACTGCAACCGTTGCAGCTGGACGATGTGCTGCCGGGCGCCACCGGCGTGGTGCGCGGGCAGCTGCAGGTCAGCGGCAAGCGCACTGCACCGGACATCACCGCCGACATCGCCGGCAACGGCCTGCGCTGGAATACCTACAGCGCGCAGAGCCTCAGCCTGCGCGGCCGGCTGCCGTGGCGCGGCAGCGACGGGCAGCTGGCCTTGCAGGGCAGCGCGATCGAGGCCGGCACGGTGCTGGACAGCGTGCGCGTGCAGGCACGCGGCGCAGTGGAAGCGCTGCGTCTGGATGCCGACATCGCCAACAGCATGGCCAGCGTCGTGCTACAGGGCGATGTGCGGCGCAATGGTGAGCGTTGGCAGGGCCAGGTCGCCACGCTGCGGATCGCACCGGCCAAAGGCGATGCCTGGGCATTGCGCCAGCCGGCGCAGTTCAGCACCGACGGCGCAGCGTTCACGCTGTCCGATACCTGCCTGGGTGCCGCCACCGGTGGCGCGCTGTGCGCCAGCGCCAACTGGCCGCGCGAGGGGATGGTGGTGCATGGCGACGCGCTGCCGCTGTCGCTGGTGCAGCCGTGGTTGCCCAAGCAGCAAGGCCGTCAGATCTACCTGCGTGGCGAGCTGACGCTGGACGGTAGTTTCAAGCCGCGCGGCAATGCCTGGGAAGGCAGCTTCCGCATCGCCTCGCCCGAAGGCGGCGTCCGCCTGGGCGAAACCCGCTATGCGGCGGTGGCTGGCAATTCCAATCGTGGCGAAGTGTTGCGCTACGACCAGTTCAGCATGCAGGCCGACTTCACCCAGCAGCAGATCCAGGCCAAGCTGGGTATCGGCTTCCAGGGCGCCGGCTTTGTCGATGCCAAGTTCAACACCGGGTGGGATGCCTACGCGCCACTCAACGGCGAGCTATATCTCAATATGTCGCGGCTGTACTGGCTGGAGCTGGTGGTGGCCGATGTGGTGCAGCCCAAGGGCCTGGTCGAAGGCCATGTCAGCCTGCGCGGCACCCGCGACAAACCGCTGCTGGGCGGCGATGCCACGTTGAGTCACTTCACCGCCGAATATCCGTCGATGGGTTTGACCTTGAGCGAGGGCAAGGGCCGCTTCGACGCGCTGCCGGACGGCTCGGCCAAGATCACCGCCTCGGCCAAGTCTGGCCCCGGCACGCTCACCATCGATGGCGGGCTGTCGTGGTTCGGCACCAGCACGCCGTTGCTGCTCAATATCCGCGGCGAAAACGTGCTGGCTTACAACACCAGCGAGCTGCGTATCATCGCCAACCCGGACATGCAGTTCGGCATCACCGACAACACCATGCAACTGCGCGGCAAGGTCAGCGTCCCCGAGGCCGACATCGACCTGGAACGCCTGGACCGCGGCACCTCCGTATCCGAGGACGTGGTGGTGCTGGACCCGGTAGACCCGGAACAAACCCCGGCCTCGCCGCTGGATATGGACCTGGCCATCGTGCTGGGCGACAAGGTCAATATGAGCGGCTTCGGCCTGAAGGGCGGCCTGAGCGGGCAGATGCAGATCCGCGCCCGCCCGGGCCGTGAAATGACCGCCAACGGCGGGCTCGACGTGCGCGGCCGCTACAAGGCCTACGGCCAGGACCTGACCATCAGCCGCGGCCAGCTGACCTGGAACAACAACATCGTCTCCGACCCGCGCGTGAGCCTGCGCGCCGAACGCAAGATCGGCGACGTCACCGCCGGCATCGACGTCAGCGGCCGCGCCGAATCGCCGCGTGCCGACGTGTGGTCGGACCCGGCGATGTCGCAATCCGAAGCGTTGTCCTACCTGGTGCTCGGCCGCGGCCTCTCCACTGCCAGCAGCGACGAAACCCAGCAGGTCAGCGCCGCCTCGGCCGCGCTGTCGGCCGGCAGCAGCCTGATCGCCTCGCAGATCGGCGCCAAGCTCGGCCTGGACGACGCCGGCGTCAGCCAATCCAGCACGCTGGGCTCGGTGGTGGGCTTCGGCAAGTACCTCTCGCCAAAACTCTACGTCGGCTACGGCGTCTCGATGATCGGCAGCGGCTCGGTGCTGACGCTCAAATACCTGCTCAGCCGCGGCTTCGACGTGGAAGCCGAATCCAGCACGGTGGAGACCAAGGGCTCGATCAATTGGCGGCGGGAGAAGTAGCGCTACCTACCGGTTCATGGCGGATTGGCAAGGTTGACTCGTCTGTTCACGCTTTTGGGCAAGAACTGGCGAAGCTGGCCGTTGATGTTTTCGTTGCTTCCACGCTGACATGGTGCATGCGGATCCACTAACCAAACGTCCACATTCGGCACATCACTTCATCTCCGTGCTGCAATCGTAGGTCAAGACAAAATCATCGCGCACCAGCTGGAACAGGCCTGTTCTTGATGTAAACCGCCGTGGCCGAATGCATCGCTGAGTAACGCTTGCCTGAATCGTGTGCGTAGTAGAGCGTTGGCGTCCTCCATGGACAGCTCCCGGCTCAACGTCGACCGGCTTCTGTCCAGCAGCCTGGCGATCAATGAGCGCATGTGGGTCCGACTTGCTGCATCGCGCGCTTGTCTGCACTGCACTCAGGCGTGAGATGAGTTTTCGTGATAAGCCTCCTCGCTCAGGCATAAGAGTTGCCCGCAGTAAGCAAAACTGGCTCTCGTCAGTGCTTGCCACGCATCAGTGCAAGTCGCACTCATCTCGGTTCCAAGCGAGATCGGCGGTCGAATCGATAGGCCGCTTCAGCCAAGTAGCGCCAAGCGCACTTGGCTTCGTGCACTGCATGGTCGCAAATCCAGTAAAGACAAGCTGATCGATGGGGCTAGTCAAATAGCTTTTTGACGAGTGCATGCCCTACTTGCTGGTGGCGCGTTGCCGACGTCACCCCGAGTCTAAGGTTCAAAAGTCCAGAGGACTGAGCCCCCCTTTCGTCGTGTTGAGTTACCCGATGGACCGGTCGATAATGATCTAACATAGCTACGTTGCAAGCATTTGATATTTATTGATTCTCCAATTATTGAACGGCTGAGTCCGACATGCGGAAAGTCTGTAAGTGCTGATAATTATCTATGATTATAATTTACAGTGCTGTTTCCATCGGCTAGGATCACCACTCCTACACAATAAAGAGCTCAGATATGGACTACCTGCGTAGCGAAGATAGTATCGACGCCCCAAACACTAGCGTTGAGGTGGAGGTTGACTTGAAAACGGTGTCCAGCGCGACGCTTACTCGCTTGGTTGAAGAGGTTCGCAACAACGAATTGGCCATGGGTCGCTATGATCGGACGCACAACCGGCATAACAGATGAGCTCGTCGACTACTCAAGTCGACACTGTGCTGTTGAAAGTAGCCAGTAGGTGCAATATCGATTGCACCTACTGCTATGTCTACAATATGGGGGATGAAGGCTGGCGTGGGATGCCTGCCCTCATGAGCGACGCAACAGTCGATGCGCTTTGTCAGCGTCTCTCAGAACTAGCGCTAGCCCAAGCACGCAAGTTCGCTATCGTGCTTCACGGCGGAGAGCCGATGATGATGGGGCCGAGGCGGTTGAAAAAGCTGTTGACCGCGTTAAGGGGGGGGGGCTTTCTAGTGATTATCCGATTGCCATCCAATCCAACGGCGTCCTATTGACTAAGGAAATCCTCGACGTTTGCGATGAGGCAAATGTCTCGCTATCCATCAGTATTGATGGTCCGGAGGAGGTCCACGATCGCTTTAGGGTTGGGAAAAAGGGTCAGGGGACGCACAGCCAGACCCGAGCCGGCATTACTTTGCTGAAGGCCCACCCCTCCACGGAGCGCATTTTCTCCGGGGTGTTGGCTGTCATCGATCCTCGCTCTCCGCCTGCCGAGGTATATGCCTACCTAACGTCGCTTGGTTCGCCTTCAATCGACTTTCTCTATCGGGACGGCAACCACTCTATTCTCCCATATGGGAAGGCAGCAGCGCAATCGGTCGAGTATGGCAGGTGGCTGGAAGTAGTTTTGGATTGCTATCTTGCCGACATGAATCCGCCCAAGATTCGCTTCCTGGACGATCTCATCAAGCTCGTGTTGGGCGGGAAGGGCGTCAAGGAAGGGTTGGGTGAAATGGACTATGGGATCCTCATCGTCGACACTGATGGCAGCATCACCAAGAATGACACCCTCAAGAGCACTAAGCCGGGGGCCGACCGGTTCGACCAAGCGTGGTCTGTGCACACTCATGGCTTTTCTGAATTGGTACAAAGCGAGGAGTTCGCCCGCTACCATGAAATCCAACGCCCGACGGCGTCAAGGTGCCGGTCATGCGCCGAGTTGCCGGTGTGCGGGGGCGGGATGCCGCTTCATCGGTGGAGTCAAGACAACGGCCTCAACAACCCGTCTGTTTACTGCTTTGACCAGTTGCACATCATTGGTTCCATCCGGGAAAGACTTAGGAACGAGGGGCTCACCGCATGAGGGGGTTTTTGGAAAGTGGAGCCTCGCTTGAAAGTAATCCGTTTGAGCATCTGTTGGTCCCTCGTGTGTTTGGTGAGGCCGGGTGGATTCGCCCGCGAAGTGCAACAGTCCTATAACGTAGCGGGCCAGGTGTCGTAGCCTGAGCCCCTACACGACCAAGTGGA